>CAMEBC010000001.1:0-327879 GCA_945912105.1 [Eubacterium] saphenum
CAGGTTCTCTTTCACTCCCCTCCCGGGGTCCTTTTCACCTTTCCTTCACAGTACTGCTTCACTATCGGTCACTAGGGAGTATTTAGGCTTGGGGGGTGGTCCCCCCGGCTTCCCACAGGGTTTCTCGTGTCCCGTGGTACTCTGGATCCTGCTCGCTGCTTCTCAATTTCGTCTACCGGGCTTTCACCGTCTCTGGCTGGCTTTCCCAAAACCATTCGACTATCGATCAGCAATGCTAAATGCAGTCCGCAACCCCGAAGAACCAGGTCCTTCGGTTTGGCCTCTTTCCCGTTCGCTCGCCGCTACTTAGGAAATCGAGTTTTCTTTCTCCTCCTACTGCTACTTAGATGTTTCAGTTCACAGCGTTCCCTTCCATACGCTATGGATTCACGCATGGATACTTGAGGTTTGCTCAAGTAGGTTTCCCCATTCAGATATCTCCGGATCGAAGGTTGTTTGCACCTCCCCGAAGCTTTTCGCAGCTTACCACGTCTTTCATCGGCTCCTAGTGCCAAGGCATTCTCCTTGTGCTCTTTCTTGCTTGACCAGTTCAATATAGCTATTTCTCTGGAATGTTTGTAGTAGCGATACTACAATTTGCAACTTTCGTTGCTAGTTCATTTAAGAAAATAGAAAATTTGTTTTCTCGATTGACTCTATATTGCTTTACTTGTATTCAGTTTTCAAGGTGCAAGTTTTATTTTTTTTGCGGCCCTTTTTGCGACCGCTTAGATATATTATCACGGGAACAACCTATTGTCAACAACTTTTTATCTTTTTTTCAAAATTTCTTTACAAACATGAAAAAAGCCTGATTTTATCAGGCTTTCAAGTAAATATCGTCAGGATCAGATACAGCAAAATGTTGTTTTCATATAAAGTATTTGCTACATAAGTTTGTTCCATAGCTTCGAAAACCCCATTCATTTTCGCACTGCATTGGAAGAAGGTCAGCACCATACAGCCGATCCAAACAAAGAACAGTCCTTTGGTGCCGCCCACCAAAAAACCACTGAACCGATTGAAAAAATTAAGTACGGGCAGTTTGCTGAACAGGTGCAGCGCGTTCAGCACCACGGTCACCCCAATATAAATCAGGACGAAGGCCAGCACAACACTCAGCACATTCATGCAGACATTGGCCAGAAATCCGGCGATATATTCCTTCAGGCTATCCACATCCAGCAGCTGATAGATCACAGGATTGTTATTTTCCAGCAAAGCCTCCTTCAGAAAATCCGGCAGGGGCATCCCTTCGATGATCTCCGTCTGGGTAGCCATTGCCCCCTCCTGGATCGCCGCATCCAGCCCCATAGAGTTCTGAATAGAACCGGACATTTTTTCGAATAAAAAGGTCTCCCGCAAAAACCGTCCCACATAAGGACTGATGAACTTGGACCCGATCAACGCCGCCAGCATAGGCAAAAAACCCAGTGCGGCCCGAATAAATCCTTTGCGCCATGCCGCCACGGCACACCCCAAAATCACCGCCACTACAATGGCATCTAAAATCAAACTCATCCGTTTCCCTCCTTTTTCTTCTATAATAATATAGAAAGAAGAAAGGCGGCATACTAGATTTTTTGCCGCCCATTTTATTCTTCTTATTCTTCCTTTTCCGCAGATGGTTCAGCACTATCCCCATCTCCGGTCTCTTTCTGGGTTTCCTCAGATACGTTTTTCCCCTGTGCATCTTCTGGACTGTTTTCCGCAGTTTTCTCTTCCGAAGCATTCTCTCCCTGGAAATTTTCAGCAGGTTTTGCCGTTGTTTCCCCGCTCTGCACCTTTGTCATATCATAAATAGAAACCTGTTCCTTGCTTACTGCCATGACTCTGTTCAGTTTTTCCATAGGGATCAGATCGCTCATATCCGCCGTTGCAGTATAATTCCAGCTTTCATTGCCGCTATGAGTCACACCGGTGTAGCTGCGCTCATTGCCGACGACAACTCCTTTTTCAGAAGAAAGCAGATACGTTACGCTTTCCCCCGTTTCAAAAGAAGCCTTTTCTTTGCCGCTGCCATCCAGCCAGCAGACTGTCCCCTTCGCTCTGCCGTCTTTATCTGCCACACTATCGCCCAGAGCCAGAACGATATATTCCTTATTTCCTATAGCTGCCTGGTCAATGGTATTTTCCAGAGGGTAGCTCCACAATTCTGAGCCATCACTGCCAATGCCATAAACCCCTTTATCAGAGATAGTTGCCAGGGCGCCATTTTTGCGATAGCTTACCACGGGAATGATCTCATCTGGTTTTTCCACTGCCGCAAACATACTGTCTGTAAAATCCTCGCTGTCCTCTGCCTTGATATAGAACAGTAGCACACGACCAACAGGAGAAATATCTGTGGTATCCAGATAGCTGACCGCAAATACACGGCTGTCATCGGAAATATCAGAAGAAAGAGGATAGATCCCGCTGCTTTCTTCCACCCGTTCCTTCAAAAGCGTTCCCTTGGCATTGTAAATACGGATGCGATAAGCATTACCGCTTTTTGTGATCAAAGAAAGATATCCACTTTCATTCAGGGCAAACTGTACAGGGGAGCCTTCCGCCTGCAGATCATAGAGCATGCCGTTTCTGTTATAGACACGAACCACCTTGCCGCCCATATCCCCTACAGCGATATATTCCCCTTCCTGTATCAGGGCAGGAGAGGACATATTGAAGGTATCACTCCATTTCTGGTCACCCATGGAAGTATAATATTTCACACCGTCTTTTGTACAAAGCAGAAATTCCTTCCCAAAAACCGCCATTGTCGCCTTGCTGCTGATATCCACCGCCATGCTTTCCGCAGGGGCTGTTTCCTCTGACTGGGCAGTTTCTTTCTGCCCCATCTGGCTCATAAAAGACTGGAACATCCCCTTCCCATAGAAGGTATCGATATAGATGCCCCCTGCCACCAGGCAGGCCACCGCCAAGATGCAGACCAGCACCGTCAGGCTTTTATTGCTAATATTCAGTTTCATTCTGGGTTTCTTTCTGCCCATTGCCGCCTCCGCTTATTCCTGCAAGTTTCTCTGTACCAGAAACATTGCTCTGTCGTAATCTTCTTTTTTCACATAAATCAGATATTCTGTCTGATGATCGATCACATCTTCCGTATTGTCGGAAGTCATTCTGCCTCCCACGAAAAAGTCTGCACGGTCAGAAACACGCACTTCATAGGAGATATCGAATTTCCACAGGATATCCCGCACCTCCGCCTGTTTTTTCATATCGAATGTGCAAAGCAGTTCTTTTCTGTTCCATACTGTAATCATGGTGATCCCTCCTGATTTTTCATTAGAATCCTTTTTCCTATCATACTATACTCCCGTTTCTTTTGCAAATCTCCCCCACCGCATTTTCATAAAAAATATGTGAAAAAAACACCCTGAAAATCCGCTTTTCTGCGGTTTCCAAGGTGTTTCATGGACATTCTTACATTTCTTTTAAATGTTCATACAATGCGATATATTTTTCTGCGGAGCTTTCCCAGGAATAATCGCACAGCATGGCGTTTTTCACTACATGGCCCCATTCTTCCTTGCCCATGTGATAGGTACGCAGGGCTTCATCTACTGCCCAAAGCAGACCCCAGCCATCGTAATGCTCAAACAGGAAGCCATTCCCCTGTTTTGTTTCAGGATTGTAATGCTGGATCGTATCTGCCAAGCCGCCAGTCCTTCGAACGATGGGCACTGTGCCGAAGCGCAGGCTGAACATCTGCCCCAGACCGCAGGGCTCAAATTTGGAAGGCATCAGGAACATATCTGCGGATGCATAGATCTGCTGTGCCAGTGCTTCATCAAAGAAGATATTGGAAGAAACTCTGCCGGGATAGCTGTTCTGCATATTGCGGAAAGCATGTTCATAATGACCTTCCCCTGTGCCCAGCACTACGAACTGCACATCTCTTCTCATGATTTCATCCAGAACAGGTGCCAGGATATCCACGCCCTTCTGATCTGCCAAGCGGGTGATCATGGCGATCATAGGAACGTCTCTCTGTTCCAAGCCCAGTCTTTCCTGCAGGGCACGTTTGTTTTCGGCTTTGCCTTCGGGATGCTCTGCGCTGAAATGCTTTACGATATGCTTATCTGTTTCAGGATTATTTGCCACAAAATCAATCCCATTGATGATACCGCAGAGCTGATGGTTTCTGCTTCTTAAAATACCATCCATCCCATAGCCATATTCCGGTGTCTGAATTTCCTGTGCGTAGGTCTCGCTGACGGTGCTGATATAATCTGCATAGACCAGCCCCATTTTCATATAGCTGACAGAATCATAGAATTCCACATTGTTGTATACCCAGCCGGGCACACCCAGCATCCCCATAGTTTCAGGAGCAAATCTGCCCTGATACTGCAGGTTGTGGATGGTAAACAATGTTTTGATCTTGGAATACTGCACAACCTTGCTGTAAATTTCCTTCAGATACATACAAAGAGGGCCTGTCTGCCAGTCATTGCAATGGATAATATCGGGATAGAAATCCAGCATTGCCAGCATATCCAGCACCGCCTTGCCAAAGAACGCAAAGCGTTCGTCATCATCCCCGAAGCCATACAGACCGCCACGGCCAAAATAATAATCGTTTTCAATAAAATATACGGGCACATCGCCGGGTTTTACCAAAACCTTTGCCCTCTGCTTACGCCACTGCAGATGGACATCGAATTCCCCAGCCAGTTCCACGTCATACATTGTTTCGTTTTTGATTGCTCTATGTCGAGGGATCACCACGCGGACATCCACGCCTTTTGCACGGAGTGCCTTTGGCAAAGAACCAACAACGTCGCCCAAGCCGCCGCTTTTGATAAAAGGCGCCGATTCGGAGGCAACCAGAAGTACCTTCAAACCTTTTTCCATAATTTATCACCTCATTCTTATCATACAATGAAAATTGCCCAACAGCAAGAAAAATCCGTTCAATTTTCTATAAAAATCAACGATTTTTTAAATATATAGAATTTTTCCCGACTTTATATCTTTTTCTAAAAGTGTTATACTATGATTTGAATTGAAAAATATAGCATACAATATCCATATAGAAAAGAGGTATGAACCATGAACCATTCTATTCCCGAAAGAAAGGATACCGACCCTCGTTTTCATTGGCATATCGAGGATTATTTTAAAACAGACGCCGATTGGGAAGCTGCCTATGCCGCTCTGGAGGAAAGCATCCCCGAACTGACAGCTTTTTCCGGCAAACTGGCAAATTCCGCAGAAACTCTGCTTTCCTGCCTGCAGAAAAATGAAGCCCTGTCCTTACAATTGGATCATGTCTACACCTACGCTTCCATGCGTATGCACGAGGACAGTGCCAATGCCTTTTATCAGGGCATGGCATCCCGGGCAGAAATGCTGCTGATCCGCTATTCCGCAGCCATTTCCTTCCTGACTCCCGAGATTATTGCCATTCCCGAGGAAAAACTTGCGGCATTCCGAAAAGAAAAATCCGCAGATTTCGCCATTTATGACCATTTCTTTCATACTCTGCTGCGTCAGAAAGCCCATACCCTTTCTCCCGCCGAAGAAAACCTTCTGGCAAAAACCGCAGAACTGGGGGGCGCACCGCAGCAGATCTTTACCATGCTGAATGATGCGGATATTCGCTTCCCTTCCATCCAAACAGCCGATGGCGAAGAATTGGAGCTGACAAAGGGCAGATATGTGACTTTCCTGGAAAGCCCCGACCGTTCTATCCGGGAACAGGCTTTCAAAAACCTGTATTCCATATATTCCGGTCAGAAAAACACCATCGCGGCAACCTATGCTTCCTCTGTAAAAAGCGATGTTTTCTTTGCAGAAGCAAGAAAATATGATTCCGCCATGGAAATGGCTCTCTCCGATGATAATATCCCCCTGTCCGTTTACGATAATCTGATCGATACGGTCAATCAAAATCTGCCTCTGCTGCACCGCTATGTTTCCCTTCGCAAAAAGGAACTGGGCGTAGAAGAACTGCACATGTATGATCTGTATGTACCTCTGGTACCCGATGCAGATGTAAAAATCCCTTATGAAGAAGCGAAGAAAACCGTCAAAGAAGCCCTGTCCGTCATGGGCGAGGAATACAGCGCAGCTTTGGAACACGGCATGGAAAGCGGCTGGATCGATGTTTACGAAAACAAAGGCAAGCGGGGCGGTGCCTATTCCTGGGGCAGCTATGGGGTGCATCCCTTCGTACTGTTGAACCACAACGACACCATCAACAGTATGTTCACGTTGGCCCACGAAATGGGTCATGCCCTCCACAGCTTCTTCACCTGGAAAAAGCAGCCTTACCTCTACGCAGACCATAAGATTTTTGTAGCAGAAGTAGCTTCCACCTGCAACGAAGCCCTGCTGATGGAACATCTACTGAAAACCACCGAGGATAAGACCATGCGGAAATATCTCATCAACTATTTCCTGGAGCAGTTCCGCGGCACGCTGTTCCGCCAGACCATGTTTGCAGAATTTGAAAAGATCACCCACAGCATGGCAGAAAAGGGCGAACCCCTCACATGGGAAGGCATGAACCAGATCTATCACGACCTGAACGTGAAATATTTCGGGGAAGATATCGTGATCGATCCCGAAATCGATATCGAATGGGCGCGTATCCCCCATTTCTACAACGCTTTCTATGTATACCAGTATGCCACAGGCTACAGCGCAGCCATTGCCCTTTCCAGAAAGATTTTGAATGAAGGACAGCCCGCCATCGATGCTTATCTGGATTTCCTGTCCAAAGGCGACAGCGAATATTCTATTGATCTGCTGAAGGGTGCCGGTGTTGACCTTTCCACTGCAGAGCCCATCGAAAACGCAATGCAGCTGTTCAAAGAACTGTTGGATGAATTTGAAACACTTTAATAAAAAAACAAAAAAGCCCCGAATCCCTTAGAGGAGTCCCGATAAGAAAACAAAAAATCGAAAGAAATGCTTGAAATCAAGGTTTCTTTCGATTTTTCTTGTTTGCAAAATGTTTTCTTATTTCGGGACATCCTCGCAGTGCGGCTTAAGAAATCAATAAAAAATTGAAATAATTTTTTCTTAAGCCGCCACTACATTGATTCGGAGTTTTTTTCTGCGGATAACAGGACTTGAACCTGCACGGGTCACCCCACTGGAACCTAAATCCAGCGCGTCTGCCAGTTTCGCCATATCCGCATGAATAAAAATATTTTAGACCTCCCCTTTGCAAAAGTCAATATAAAGGAAAGATTTTAAGAATAAAAAAAGCCTGCCAAATCCGACAGGCTTTTTCACTGAACCAGGAGGGATTCGAACCCCCGACCCACGGCTTAGAAGGCCGTTGCTCTATCCAGCTGAGCTACTGATTCATACTTACGCAAGCGGGTGATGAGAATCGAACTCACGTGTTCAGCTTGGAAGGCTGACGTTCTACCATTGAACTACACCCGCACAAAAAAAATGAACCAGGAGGGATTCGAACCCCCGACCCACGGCTTAGAAGGCCGTTGCTCTATCCAGCTGAGCTACTGATTCACGCTTAACGCAAGAGATATTATGCCATAACGTCTTTCATTTGTCAACAGGTTTTTTCAAACTTTTTGAATTTTTTTCAAAAAAGAAAAAGCGGAGCGAAATGCACCTTTGCCCCGCCTCTTTTTCTTTAATTGATCCGTTTGAAATGTTCTGCGTTCCAATATTCCATAATGGCGCCTTCCACTCTGCCATTTTCAATGATCAGGATGCCAAAGGTAGGCAGGCCGCCGCCTCTGGGCAGGGAAATGCTTCCGGGGTTAAACATAGCCACTCTACCGCCAGTATCCCAAACAGGCATATGAGTATGCCCGAATAAAACCACATCCGCTCCCTGTTCCTCCGCCCAATAGCAGATGGTATCGGGATTCCAATGAACCCGCTGCTTATGGCCATGGGTCAATAGCAATGCCTTGCCGCCGACCCGCACCAGTTTCTTGGAAGGGGTATCTATCCCATAATCATTGTTCCCCTTCACAAAATGGAAGGGCAGGTTGGGAAATTCCTTCTGCAATTCCAGCGCGTCCCCATCATGGTCCCCCAAATGGAACACCATATCCATTTTTCCGCCGATCCGCTTCAGCACATTTCTGGCATTGTCCAGATAGGAATGGGTATCGCTCAACACTAAGATTTTCATAAAATCACAGTTCCTTTTTCAGCATTTCTTTCATTTTCCGCAGAGCCTTGCCCCTGTGGCTGATGGCATTTTTTTCTTCGGAAGAAAGCTCCGCCATATATTTGCCTTTTTCCGGCACAAAGAAGATTGGGTCATAGCCAAAACCGTTTTCCCCCTTGGCTCCGTAGCCGATGATGCCTTCTACGGTATCATAGCTGACCAATCTTCTGCCATCGGGGAATGCTGCCGCGATGCAGCTGACAAAACGAGCCGTTCTCTGTTCTTCCGGCACACCCTCCAATTTTTCAAAAATGGCTTTAAAGCGTTCGGGATAAGGGGTATCTTCCCCCATGAAGCGGGCAGAGTAGATGCCGGGGGCCTTATCCATATAGTCGATTTCCAGACCGGAATCATCGCTCAATGTGATCTTGCCGCAAACCTCCATGATCTGTACCGCTTTTTTCATGGCATTTTCTTCAAAGGTCGTGCCATCTTCCACCACATCGATATGAATGTCTGCATCCTCCATAGAAATCACTTCTACATCCATATCTGCCAGAATGGCATTGATCTCCCTGATCTTGCCTTTATTTTTTGTTGCAAAAATGATCGTTTCCATTTTTTCCTCCTCAGTTCAATTCCAAACCGCCCAGGGCTTCTTTCTGAAGCTCCTTCAGTTCCCCTGTAGCCTTTCTGCCCAGAGCCAGCAATTCCAGCAGCTGTTCCTGAGTGAAAGTACCATGCTCGCCGGTGCCCTGTACTTCTACAAAATTGCCTTCATCGGTCATAATGATATTCATATCCACTTCCGCCGTGGAATCTTCTTCATAGCAAAGGTCTGCCATTGCCACACCATCCACCACGCCAACGCTTACAGCGGAAATATATCTATGCAAAGGCATTTTTTCGATGAGTCCTTCGTCCAAAAGCTTCTGGCAGGCCATAGCCAGTGCCACAAAGCCCCCGGTAATGGAAGCCGTTCTTGTGCCGCCGTCCGCCTGGAGCACATCGCAGTCCACAGTAATGCTTCTCTCCCCCAGTTCTGTGAAATCCACTGCCGCCCGTAATGCTCTACCGATGAGACGCTGAATTTCTGTGGAACGCTGATTCAGTTTCAGCTTATTGATATCTCTTTTATTTCTGGTAGCTGTTGCCCGGGGCAGCATGGCATATTCCGCTGTTACCCAGCCTTCGCCGCTGCCTTTTTTGAAGGGAGGCACGCTCTCTTCTACAGAAGCATTGCACAGCACCTTTGTATTGCCCCATTCTATCAAAACAGAACCCTCTGCGTAGCGGGTGAAATCCTTGATGATCTTCACAGGACGCAGTTCGTCTACCTTTCTGCCGTCAAAACGATTGATCGCCATATTCTTTCCTCCTTACATTTTCCTTGAAGAATAGTATATCATAAAATTTCCCGAATATATAGAAAAACCACGGCAAAGCCGTGGTTTTATTTTTATCTTAATCCATATTCAAATGCTTCTTCGATGGCATCGGCGATGGCTTTCGCAATGGTATTCTGATATGCCGTCTGGGTGATCTTCAGGGCATCACCGGGATTGCTGATAAATACCGTTTCCACGATGACCGCAGGCACTGTGGTCCCGTTCAGGATCAGCAGGTCTGTACGGTGCTTCGTGCCGCGGTTATTGTTTCCTGTTGCTTGAACGATACTGCTCTGGATCAGTTCTGCCAGCTTCTGACTGGTCAAGCCGGAACCGGTATCATTGGAATGCACCTTATACAATACCTCTGTACCGTTTGCCGTTGCAGAACCGGAATTCATATGGATGGAAACCATGGCATCGGCAATAGCATTGGCGGTCTGCGCTCTGCTGGTGTTGGAGGGGTAAACATCGCTGTCTCTGGTCACATAAACTTTAATGCCGCTGCCTTCCAACTGCTGTGCCACCTTCTGCATGATAGTCAAGTTCATGTTCTTTTCAACAATGCCGTTGGCATTGGCACCGGGGTCGCTGCCGCCGTGGCCTGCATCCAGCAGGAGGACTTTATCATAGACATTCTGAGGATTTTTCACAGAAATGATATATCTGTCCCCATCATCCTTGATGCTGTAACAGCTGATGCGGTTCTGGTTGAAGCGCAGGGTCGTCTTTCCGCCGTTGGTGGAGATCTGGATATTTTTGATCACATCATCACCGATCTCGTATGTACCACAACCATAAACGTCTTCATAGTCCCCCGGCAGCACCACATCTACATATCCATTCAGATAATGGTCGTTGATCTTCACGCTGCCTGTATTGATCTTTTCTTTCTTCTGCAGATACAGCACATCTTTATTTGCATCATAGACCATATTTTTCATCGTGGAACGATAGATCTGCAAAGTCATACTGTCGCTATCGGTGGTATAGCTGTATTCCGTCAGATCGCCCACCTCGAATACGATACGCAGGGTGGTTTCGTTGAACATAGCTGTTCTGCCCGCTGTTACAAAATCCAGGGTCTTCACATCCAGGGTGCTGTCCAATTCGGAGATAGCATTGGGGATATCCACCACAATACGGTTTGGATTTGCCAGAGTAGATACACTGGCGCCCAATGCGCTGTCCCCTTCGATCTCGATGACATCCTTATCTGTATTTTTGTTATGTTTCATGGAAATGCTGTCCACCGTCACCTTGCTGAAAGTGATATAAACCTTTGTTTTATCTGCGCTCTGGGTCACTTCATATTTCTTTTTGCTGTTCAAATCCAGCACCACACGGGTATAGACAGAGCCATCCTCCGCCGTATGCTGCGCTGTTCTCACCGCGGAAACGATGGAGCTGTTTGTCGTTGTGATATTGCTTGCCAGACCGCTCTTCGCCCCATAGAAATCCAGAACGATCTTGTTATCCGCCACAAGGATTTCCTCATAGGAAGGGATGGCACCATTTGCCTGAATGGTAAAAGTCTGTCCCGCTGTTTTGCTGGCAGGTACTTCCACCTTATTCAAGGTTACATAATTGATGGTTGGTGCCGTAGGCGTTGTAGGTGTCGTAGGTGTCGTAGGCGGCTTTGTCGTTTCCGCCTTTGTGGAAATAGAAACGGTTCGGCTGGGGTCATCCCATGTGATATTCAAATCCAACGCCGTAGCCAGTGCCCGAACAGGCAGCATGGTTCTGTCGTTGACGATCATGGGAGGGACGTCCATGGCAAATGTTTTCCCGTTTTTAATGCCCGTGGTTTTATTGATCTCAAACACCAGCGTATAGTCATCATTCACCACATACACCTGCTGGGCCGCTTCATTCCAGACCACTTCACACCCCAGTTCCTGGGCGATCTGGCGCATGGGCAGCATGGTTCTGCCATCGATGGCTACCGCAGGCATATCCTTTGGCGTCATCTTTTTTCCATCGATCTGCACAACGATCTCCTTGGCATTGTATGTATGATTTTTTCCGTTATAAAATAGGTTCATGCTGACATTGGCTGCATAAGCCGTGGCAGATGATAACATCCCCACAGCCATTGTTGTCAGCAGGAGCCGTTTCCACTTACTTCTCATCGTGTATTCCTCCTGCTTCATTCGTATGTAAAGTATGTTTCGACACATTTTATCCTAGTTTATTAGTATAACAAATTTTGTCGAAATGAAAAGAGACTTTCCCATTTTGAAAGAAAATCTTAATTTTTAGTCGAAAAAATCCATCTGTTGTTCCCAACAGATGGATTTTCCAATCAAATTTTAATCTTTACTCTTCCTGACCCTGGGCTCTTTTGTCAAAGGCCTTCAGCTTTTTCATGACCTTGCCATGGACGCTGTTTGCAGGGAAATTGCCTGCCTTATTCTTCTTGCCCGCAGGGGTGCTCATCAGCAGTTCGATGCCTTCGTCAATATGGGAAATGGGATAGATATGGAACATGCCTTCCTTCACCGCTTCCACCACTTCCTCCTTCAGCACCAAGTCCTTCACATTGGAAACAGGGATGATGACCCCCTGGGTGCCTGTCAAGCCCCGTTTTTTGCAAAGGTCGAAGAAACCTTCGATTTTGTGGGTCACGCCGCCGATGGCCTGAATCTCCCCTTTCTGGTTCACGGAACCGGTCACCGCCAAGTCCTGACGGATGGGCAGTTCAGAAAGGGAGGACAGGATGCAGTACAGCTCCGTACTAGAGGCACTGTCCCCATCGATGCCGTTATAATTCTGCTCGAAGCAGACACGGCAGCTCAAGGACAGGGGGAAATTCTGGGCATAGGTCTGCCCCAAGAAGCCGGTGATGATCTGCACGCCCTTATCGTGGGTCTGTCCGCTCATACGGGCTTCCTTTTCGATATTGACGATACCGGATTTACCCACATAGGTAGTGGCTGTGATGCGGGAAGGATTGCCGAAGGCATAGCTGCCCATATCCAGCACCGCCAGCCCATTGATCTGACCCACCTCTGCCCCTTCTGTATCAATCATAATGACGTTTTCTTCCAGCATTTCGTCCAGTTTTTCTTCATACAGCTTCATCCGCTGTTCTTTTTCGTAAATGGTCTTTTTGATATGCTCCGCCGTTACCAGCTCCGCCCCTTCCAGCTTCGCCCATGTGACTGCTTCACAAAGGATCTCCGCCAGATGGTTGAAGCGAGTGGAGAGCTTATCCTGACGTTCTGCCGTGCGGGAGGAATATTCCACAATGGCGCAAACAGCACTGACATCGAATTCCATGCTCTTTTCCCTATCCACAAATCGCTTGATGAACTGGGCAATCTTCTGGATATTTTCATGGGTACGGGGCATTTCATAATCGAAATCTGCCCGTATCTTGAAGAATTTATCAAATTCCTCATCGTAGCTGTTCAGCACATCATAATAATAGCCGCTGCCGATCATGATGACTTTGATCTTCGCAGGAATGGGCTCCGGCTTCAGGGTGGGTGCCACCACTGCCCCCATCTGCTCCCGAATGGAATCCATCATGATTTCTTTTGTCTTGATGACACGGCGCAATGCTTCCCATGCCTGAGGGGTGGTCAAAATATCCTGCGCCTGCACGATCAGATAGCCGCCGTTGGCCTTATGGAACAGACCGCTTTTGATCTTCATAAAGTCTGTGGTCAGATTGCCGAACTCGCTGTCATATTCCACTTCCCCCACCAGATTGCTGTAGGTAGGATTGAAGGTCACTACCACAGGTGCGCCCTTGCTCTTGCTATGGTCTACGATCAGGTTGACCTTATATTTCAGGGTCACATCCTCCGCAGGCTTTTTCCCCAGCATAGGCAGCAAAGATGCCAGACCTTCCTCGCCCTCCTCTTCATCTTCGAAGAACTGGTCGATATTTTCCAGCACATCCTCCTGCACATCATTGATATAAGAAATGACTCTTTCGTAAGCCTGGTATTTTTCCTGCACCGCGTTCACATGATGCCCAATGGCAAACATGCCTGTTTTATAATCCAGCTGGTCCATCTGCCGTTTGGATTCCTTATCCAAATCCCGCAATTCCCGCATGATGGTACCAGCCTTTTCCTGCACCATCTGAGAATTTTTTTCCACGATCTCTTTGGCCTCTTCGGAAAGTTCATCATAATCCTCTTCGCCCACAGGCTTGCCCTCCACCACAGGCATAAAGAAAATGCCGGAATTGGTGGTTTTCACCTGAAAATCATATTCCGCCGCCATTTTGCTCATTTCATCCATAAGGGCATCCCGTTTTTCATCAAAGGAACGGAGCAGGATATTTTTCTGGGCATCGTAATCATCGGTACGGAAGGCCTTCTGCAGTTCTGTTTTGAACAGCTGCACCAGCTCCGCCATATCTTCCTTAAACTGCTTGCCCATGCCCGCTTCAAAGCGCAGGGCAAGGGGGCTTCTGGGGTTCTGAAAGTTGTAAACATAGCACCAGTCGTAGGGCACATCTTCTGTTTCCGCCAGCTTTTCCGTGCTGCTGCGGGCGTAGGTGGTCTTGCCTGTACCGGAAGGGCCTGCCATATAAATGTTGTATCCCTTCATCTTCACCGCCAGGCCAAAATCGAAGGCCTTCACTGCCCTGTCCTGCCCGATTACCCCTTCCAAAGGAGTCAGCTCCGCTGTGGTCTGAAAATTCAATTCATGGGGGAAACAGTCTTTTTTCAGCTGTGTATAGTCCAATTCAAAAGGTTTCGCCAATTTTTTCATCTCCTTTGCAGAAAGCGCTGAAATGCCATCCAACATCTCAGCGCCCCGATTTGATATCATTTATTGTTCTTTCAACGTTTCTTCGTAGTTTTCATAGAAAGGAAAATATTTCCACATAATGATGGCATCTTCCTTGGTATCCGGATAATAATTCTTGCGGATGCCTTCTGCCTTGAAGCCGTATTTATGATACAGCGCCTGTGCAGGGGCATTGCCCATGCGCACCTCCAGGGTAATGCCGATCATTTCTTTTTCCAAAGCCACTTCGATGAGCTTTTCCATCAACATACTGCCGATCCCCTTGCCGCGCACCTCTTCCAATACGCCCACGTTGGTGATATGGCCTTCCGTGATGACATGCCACATACCGGCATAGCCCACGATCTTTCCATCCATCACAGCTACATAATAGATAGCCATGAAATTTTCTTTGACTTCTCTTTCAAAATCGGCGCGAGTCCAGGGAATGGAAAAGGTAGCCTCCTCCAGTTCCATCACGCCGTCGATATGTTCTTCTGTCATGGGGATAATCTCGATCATTGTCCCTGTTCCTCCTTCGCCAGGCGTTCTTCTCTTTCTCTTTCCGCCTGGGATTTTCTCAAATAGATCAGTTCGAACTGGTCTCCCGGCTTCGCCATGCCTTCTTCCGCCAGAATGCGGCCTAAGGCCGCCACCGTTGCTGCTCTCTGCATATTGCAGTAGGCAGGAGCAAAGAGAAAATCGGGGTTCTGGGCCAGTTTTTCTCTGTGGACAGGCACACCGTCTCCCAGGAAAATGACTTCACTTTCGAACATTTCCGCAATTTCAATGATGCGGTCGATCGATTCTGCCATATGGTCTGTCAGGCGGATCAGCTTGCCGTCCTCCCACATATAGAAAGCGGCATAGACCTGATTTCTTCTGGCATCCATGATGGGGCAGATAAATTTATTTGTTTCAAACACATTATATGCCAACGCATCCAATGTGGGAACGGCCACCAAAGGCTTGTCCAAGGCCAGGGCAAAGCCCTTTGCCGTAGCCGCGCCAATTCTCAGTCCTGTAAAAGAGCCGGGGCCGGACGCACAGGCAATGCAGTCGATGGTGGACTTATCTGTTTCCGTCCGCTCAATGATATCTGCGATCATGGGCATGATGGTCTGGCTGTGGGTCAGCTTATAATTCAATGTAAATTCTGCGATCAGTTTATCATCCTCCACCAGAGCGGCACTGGCTGTCTGCCCGGTGGTATCGATACCTAAAATTTTCATGCTCACCCCTCCTGTCTGATAGTGATACAGCGATAATCGTCATCCTTGGTATAATCTTTTTCCACAGTGATCCAAATGGCATCTTCGGGGATCAGGTCTTTCACCAGTTCCGCCCATTCCACCAGACAAACGCCTTCGCCGTAAAAATATTCTTCATAGCCTGTGTCCTCCATTTCCTCTTCACAGGAAATGCGGTACACATCGAAATGGTACAGGGGCAGTCTGCCTTCGTATTCATTCACGATGGCAAAGGTGGGGCTTGTCACATGCTCTGTGATGCCCAGGCCCTTGGCAAAACCCTTTGTAAAAACAGTCTTGCCAACACCCAGATCGCCGCTCAGGCAGAAGATCTGCCCTGCTTTTGCTTCCCGTCCCATTTTTTCCCCCAGAGCTTCTGTTTCCCTGGGGTCGTATGTTTCGATTCTTTCCTTCATAGTCTCATCCTCAATAAATAAAGAGTGCTGTCACATCTGTATCCAAAACCCGTGCATTCTTGCCGTCGAAATAACACAGATCGCCCAGACCTTCGTTCACATCATAGCCGCTGATATAAGCCAGCTTGCCGTTGCCCTTATACTGGAAAGCAAAGGCATTTTCGTCAATCACAGTTTCTTTCTTGCCATCCCAATATCTCAGCTGACCATTGCCTGTTGCGCTGTCCGCATCGGCAACATAGTATACAGCATCATCGGCATACTGCACACCGCAGGCACCGGGGATCGTTGTTTCGCTGCCTGCCATAGCCAGTGTGCCTTCGCCGTCGGCATAATCATAGTAATAGAACAGGTCGCCGCCCACAAAAGCAAAATTTTCTACATCCGTTGCCACAGCTTGAGCTTCTGCCGCTTTGCCGATCTCCATTTCCATCAGGATATTGCCCCCTGTGTTGGGGTCGCTTGTCAGGTAAGCTGCCTTTTTGCCATCGGCAGAGATCTTCATGGTATCGGGCTGCACCTTGTAGCCTTCCAGCGCTTCCAGATTGCCTGCTGTATCTGTCAGGAAAGTTTCCGCGCCGCCGTAGGACAGGGACATATAGTAAATATACTCCACCATATCCAGACCGCCATCGATGACAGACAGTCTTAAAGGTGTAAATTCTTTTGCTTTATAGCCAATTACATAGGGTCTGTCGTGTTCCACCCCAATGGCGGAGACTACGTTTTCTGCTACCAATACGCTCTTGCCGCCTGTCAGCACATAACATTCCTGCAGCAAGGGCGCAAAGCCTTCCCCATTGGCAACAGCTTCACGGATGGCATCTCTCTGCAGCTTCTTTTCATAGGCTTCGCCATCGGCTTCTGTCAGGGCTGCGTCAGATTCTGCCATGTCGTCCACGATGATATCGCTGTACAAAACAGGCTCATCGGGTGTTTTGCAGTAAAGGACATCCTTGCCGTTGGGCATCATTTCCATGGTGTAAATATTTTCTGCCACCTGCACAGGTTCCTTTCCATCAAAGGCATAGCTGTAAAGGCTATAGCTTTCCCCGGCTTTTGCCACGAAATACAGGATGCCGCTTTCCTCTGCCATAGCGTATGTTTCCGCTGCATCCGTCAAAGGGGCTGCATTGCCTTCCTTTACCACTGTGGCATTCAGCATGCCATAGGCATCGATAAATGCCAGATATTTGCCATCGCCGCTGAGGGCATACACTTCATTTTCCAGATGAATGCCATCTGCAATGGCGCGCACCTCTGTGCCATCAAAGGTATTCAGTTCCATGGCTTCGCCCTTTCCTTTCAGATAAGCCACCACTTCACCGTTTTTGCTTGCTATATAATCATATACATTGCTGTCGATCTGCTCTGCTTCTGCAGAAGCGTTCTTTGTATCCTTGCGGTACAGGTCAAAGGCGCCTGTTTCATCGATATTATCGGCATAATATGCCCAATGGCCTTCTTCTGTGCAGCTTGCGCCCCAGGCTGTATAGAAGTAGTGGTAAGAACCTCCTTCGCTGATGCCTTCCTGCAGCAGATAAGGGTCATTTTTCAGGTCATAGAAATACAGGTCATTGTCCTTGGCATACAAAACCCCCGTATCCTGCACACTGCCACCGCCGGGAAGCATCCAGCAATATGCCAGAACCGCAATAAATACTGCCAGCCCCACGATGATGCCAACGATATTGCTGCCTTCCTTCTCCGTTTTCTTCTTTTCTTCAGAAGCCGGTTCAGCTGTCTCTTCTGCCGCCGCAGGCTCTTCTTCCGCTTCCACGGGCTGTTCTTCCGCCTGTGCTTCCTCTTCTATTTCTTCCGAAGCCGGTTCTGTTCCCACAGTTTCCTGTTCCAATTCCGTTTCCAGTTCTTCTTTCTTTTCCAGTTCGTCCATTTGTGGCGTCCTCCTCATTCATTATGATTTATGATTAAAAATATCTGTTCCAGATCGCCAAAGCAACACGCCCTATGCTTTTGGTGTTCTTCACAGCCTTTCGGTTCCGTTTTTTACGGGTTTGTTTCTTTTCCGCTTTCAAAGCCTGTTTAGCTGCTTTTTTCGCCGCCCTTTGCAAGGCTTTCCGGGTCGCCTTTTTCTTTTCGCCGGGCAGTTTTTTCTTCAGATCCAGTGCTTGTTTGCCAGTCTTGACTGCTTTCAGCCCTACCTGGGCTGCGCTGATGCCTGTTTTCACCTTTGGATCCATGAAAAGCCCCCTTCCTTATGAGAGTTTTATACATCTATATAGTATAACAAATGATACCCACAAAGTCCACTCTCACAATTGTTAACGAATTGTTACAATATTTGAATTTTTCATGAAATTTAAGTTTACAAATCCGTATTCTTCCATTATAATACTTTTTGGACAGAAAAAAAGAAAGGTGAGAGACCCCACGTATGAGTGAAAATCAAAATCATGAAGAACACCAGAAGCATTTCCTGACGCTTCATATTTCTCATAAAGGTCAGCAGAAAACACTGCATTTCCGCATTCGCCATGCCGCAGCCATTTGTGCAGCAGCAGCGGTTCTGGTAGGCGGCGCAGTTTTCTCCGTTGGCGCTTATCAAAAAACGAAAACAGACCTGCAGGCTTCCGAAGAACAGCTCTTGGAAACGGAACGGGAAAACCGTAAACTGGAACAAAGAGCGGAACTGCTGCAGAATGAAAATAATGAATACACAGAAAACATCGATGCCATCCAGAACAAAACCACAGAACTGGAGCAGAAGATGAACGAGATTCAGACTGTAAAGGATGACCTTTATGATCAGATTAACAGCATGAGCTCTTCCGATTCCTCTTCTGCCGCCCTTACAGCAGTGACCACCGCTCTGGAAACCTCTGATGTGACCCCAACTTTTACAAACATCATCAGCACATCCTATAACAAGGCATCTACCCTTTCCGCACAGCTGGATAAAATGAACGCTATGATGGATGAAACAGGCATTTCCTTCACTTCCGTAGCGGCAGATGTCACATACGCTCTGGCTTGCCAGAACAACATCCCCACCGGCTGGCCCGTGGAAAGCAGAATCGTTTCCACAGAATTCAACCCCACTGCAGATGCTTCCATCAGCGACGGCAGAAAGCATTATGGTATAGATATCTCCACCAAAAGCCAGATCATCCCCATCTATGCCACTGCCGCAGGCACAGTCACAACGGCTACATTCCATCCCGAATTCGGCTTCTATGTGGTGATCGATCACTATAACGGCTTCACAACCTTGTATGCCCATTGTACGGAATTGAACGTAAACGTTGGCGACAAAGTGAAACGAGGCGATATCATCGGCACCACAGGTACCACAGGTATGTCCAGCGGTATCCATTGCCACTATGAAATTCAGCTGAACGGCGTTTACCAGAACCCCAGAGATTATCTCGGCGAAGAATAAAAAAAGAACCTCAACTCCAATGGGAGCTGAGGTTTTTTGTTTTTATGAGCAGATGCCTTTTCCGCATTTATTCATATCTGACTGCTGTACCAGAAGCCGTTACCATCAGCATACCGTTATCCGCACCCAGCACTTCATAATCAATATCTACGCCCACAACTGCGTTTGCGCCCATCTGGGCCGCTCTTTCCTGCATTTCACGGATGGCGTTTTGTCTGGCATCGATCAGTTCCGTTTCGTATGTATTGGAACGGCCGCCGAAAATATTCGTCAGCCCTGCCATGATGTCCTTTACCATATTGACGCCGGAGATCACTTCGCCAAATACAATTCCTTTATATTCTACGATTTTCTTGCCTTCAATGCCGTTTGTTGTCGTTACGATCATTTTTCATTCCTCCTAATCGTTGGTCAAATCTCCATTTCCACTGACGGGGATAGCTTCTCCCAAATATTTCGGTGCCGGCTGCAGCCATGCGCTGCAGAAATCCTTGGCTCTCGCCAGCATTTCCCGCAATTCCCGATACATTTGCCCGTGATAATTCACATCCAAAGCAGCCACACCATAAGCCTCCAAGCCTAGTTTTTCCGCCACATACAATGCCCTGGGCAGGTGATATGCCTGGGTCACGATGATGATCTTCTCCGCACAGAACACATCCCTTGCCCGATACATACTGTCATAAGTGGAAAAACCTGCATGATCCATGAAGATATCTTCGGAAGGGATACCCCGTTCCATGGCGAAATCCTTCATGGTATTCACTTCATCATATTCCTTTCGCCCATGGTCGCCGCTCATCAAAAGCTTCTCCGCAGCCCCCGCTTCATACAATGCAATGCCTGTTTCCAGCCTGTCCTCCAGCATCAGGCTTGGCGTACCATCCTCTCGTACCCCGCAGCCCAAAATCAGGATACAATCTGCATCTAGCTCTGCCGCTTCTTCTGCCGAAAGGATACGCTCCGCTGTATGATTTTTCATGTAGGAACTCAGACCAAATACTGTCAAAATCCCAACAGTACCAAGGCAAAACAGACATATGCTCACCCGTTTCACCCAAATTCCCATTCTTCTCATATCGCTTACATCTCTCGAATCTCTGCGCCAAAGGGGGTCAATGCCAGCGCAGCAAATTTAAAATGCTGCAGCCCGAAGGGAATCCCCACGATAGTCAGACAGCAGGTGATGCCCATTGCCACAGAAGCCAACGCCAGCTCCACGCCGCAAAGCAGCACCCAGATCACATTCAAAAGAATAGAGCCGGAGCCCATATTGCCGTAATAGATTTTTTTGCCAAAGGGGCAAAGGGCCATCCTTGCAAATTTGAAGCATTGGGTCCCAATGGGGATGCCAATGATGGTGATGCAGCAAAGGCACCCTGCCAAAAGCCAGCCGATGGCAGAAATCAGACCGCCAAAAATCACCCACAATACATTTCCTAAAACCTGAAGTATGGACATAACCATTCCTCCTTACTCTTCCTTTCGATAAAAGGCTACGGTTTTTGCATAATCTTCCATTTCCAGGGCTTCTCTTCCTTTTTCTGAAAGGGTATACACGCCCTTTTCCACCCGCCGGAACCATTTATCGTAATTTCTGCTGAGGACGCCGACGCAATCCTCCATGCCTCTTTCCCGCAGGGCTGCCGTGGAAATCTGTCCTTCCCGTTCCAGAATACAGGCCAATCGGATGCTTTTTTCCCGAAAGGCTGTGATAATCTTTCTTCTGGTCATACCGCCCACGTTCACATCCATCTGGCGGTTTTCCATTTCCGCCTGCACCTGTTCCCGTTTTTTGCGATTCTTCCATGCCAGACTGTCAGAAGGCTCCAGCACCACATCCACCGTCTGCAGGGGGCTATTCAACGCCACCGTCAGCAAGCCCAACTCCAGCCGTTTCAGCAGCCGCAGCATATCCTTCCATGGCTTTTCCCGCTGTCCCTTTTTCGGACGGGGAATGGCAACGAATACCTGGTCCGTCAGGCTTTGCCGTTCCAATGCCTGATAGACCAACTTCAGGTTGAAGGCTTTTTTCAGCTCCACAACTACCAACTGTCCGTCTTTCACCGCAGCAATATCGCAGTGCTTCACTTCTGCCTGCACCTGATAGCCTTCCTCTTCCAGAAAGGCGCGGATGGGCTCATATAAGTCTGTTTCCTTAAACTCTGTCATGGGGCTCACCTGCCATAAAGGCTTCGATTTCTTCTACCGTTTTTATCATAGAAGCAGTCATCACTTCATTGCCTTCTTCTGTTACCAGTACATCATCCTCAATGCGGATACCAATCTCCCATTCTTCAATATACAGACCTGGTTCCACCGTCAGAACCATACCAGGCTCCAAAATACGGTCGCCATATCTTCCTACGTCGTGGGTCTCCGCCCCAAGGTAGTGGCTCACGCTATGGTAATAGTATTTCGCCACATCCTCTTTTGTGTCAACCAAGCCAATTTTCTTTAACGCTTCGAAATAATGATCTTTCAGCAGTTCATTCAAATCGGCAAAAGGTACCCCAGGTTTGATGGCATCAATGACCTTCTGCTGTCCTTCCAAAATGATGTTGTAGACCAGCTTCTGCCGTTCTGTGAATTTACCGTTGATGGGGAAGGTACGGGAAATATCCCCGTTATACCACTCCCACTGGGCCCCTGCATCAATGAGGAGCAACTCTCCATCTGCCACAGGCTGATTATTTGCCACATAATGCAGAATCGTACCCCGCTTGCCGCCGGCGGCGATGGTCTGGAAGGCCTTTTCCCGCACGCCGTTTTTCATCAGCGTATAGTCATAGGCGGCTTCCACTTCGTATTCCTTCATGCCCGCCTTAGCTGTCTTCATCATGGCTTCGATGCCCAAACGGGTGATGTCCATGGCTTTCCGCATCCGTTCCAGTTCCCAGTCCTCTTTGATGAGACGCATTTCGCTGAAGGCCTGATATAAATCGCCAAAGACCATCTGGGGGGCATTGCGTCGTACCTTCGCCGCAAATTCCAGCGCAGGGGAAAGGGCATCGCTCCATTCCCGGTTTTCCATATCCAGCCACAGCTTTTTGATACCATTTTTGAAAATATATGCCGCAAAATCGCCTTCAAATTCGTCGATCCAGCCGATGTTTTCAATACCACTGGCTTCTCTTGCTTCTTCCGCCGTCATGTTGGCGCCGACCCATTTTGCCATCACGCCATTATCTCTGGGAATATACAAGGTCTCCTCTACACCGGTTCTGGTTTTCGCCAGAAACAGGATACAATCCTCCCTGTCGATACCCGTTGCATAGTAAAAACTACGATCAGGAGAAAAAGGGTACTTCTCATCCCCTCTTTTGAAAGGCGCCTTTCCCGCAAATAACACCGCCGCCGAAAACATTTCGATCCGGTTCAGCAGCTTTTCTCTGTTCTTTTTGAATGCTTCTTTCATCTCTTCACTGCCTTTCGCCACAAAGATACCATATTTTAAAGAAAGATGTTTTTCTTTTTTCTAAATACTTTCTTACGATTTTCTTATTTTTTTCCTGTTTTTATTCTTCGATCAGGAATCCTTTGCCTTCAAAGAATGCCATCAGTTCTTTTTTCTCTGCGCTGACTCTTCCCTGTACCGCATCGGGCTTGCCGCCGCCCTTGCAGCCAAAGGGCTCTTTCATTTCATCGGCAAAGGTACGGGCGTCCTTCTCTGTACTCAATAGCACAAAAGCAAAGCCTTCCCCGTTTTTGGAGAATACCGCTGTGCGTTTCGCGCCTTTTTTCAGCAGCAGGTCTGCAAAATGGGTCATGTCCTTGCTGTTCAGGCCATCGCCGAAAAAGAGGATATTTTCTGTACCCTCTGCCACCTGTTCCGCTTTCTGTGTGAAATATTTCCATTTCAGCTGATTCAATGTCTGGATCAATTCATCTCTTTCCGCCAACAGGTTTTTCACCGCGCTGTCTGCCTTCACCCCGGGCACAGAAAGCAGCCGTCCTGCTTCATTTGCCACGTCGTTTTTCTTCCGATAATCCTGAAGGGCACGCTTACCGCAAAGGAGCTCCAATCTTGTGCCGCCTTTATAATTCTGGGCACCGATGATCTTAATCTGCCCAATTTCGCCTGCCAGTTTTACATGGGTGCCGCAGCAGGCGCAGCAGTCATATTCGCCTACATTGACGATACGCACCTGTCCCTCCAGTTCCTTTTTGCTGCGATATTCCAGTGCATCCAATTCTTCCTTGGAAGGATAGCGGATGCCCACAGGTGCATTGGTCCAAATGGCTTCGTTGACTTTTTCCTCCAGCCAAGGCAAATCTTCATCGGGGATCTTTGTATTCAGGTCGATGGTAATGATCTCCTTACCCATATGGAAACCAACGTTATCGCAGCCATATTTCCCGCAGATGACACCGCTGAGGATATGCTCGCCGGAATGGTTCTGCATCAGGTCGAAGCGGCGTTCCCAGTCGATCTCGCCTTCCACTTCTGCCCCCACTTCCAGGGGTTTATCTGTCGTATGGGTGATGATATCGTTTTTTTCATGGACATCCAAAACGTTTACGCCGCCCAATGTGCCCATATCCGCAGGCTGTCCGCCGCCTTCGGGATAAAATAAGGTTCTGTCCAGAACCACTTTGTAGCCCTGTTTGTCCTCGGTGCATTCCAGCACCTTTGCTGTAAATTTTGTTGCGTAAGCATCCTGATAATATAATTTTTCGGTCATGATATTTCCTCCGTTTCTTGCATTTCATAGGGGTATTATATCATAACAAATAAGAAAGCGGTATGCCTCCGGGAAGCATACCGCTTAATTTTATCTTATAAGATTATTTGATTTCAAACAAAGCCAAGCTGATTATTTATCCAGCTGAGGAGCTTCGTCGTCCATCCATTTCATCAGACCGCCCATTTCAGCGTCTTTATCCCAAACATATTTCTTTGTTTCGGATGCGATAACGCCGGACAGACCGATCAGAGCAACCATGTTGGGGAATGCCATACAAGCGTTCAGTGTATCAGCTACGTTCCAAACTACGTCCAGAGCAGCTACACAGCCAATCAGTACGACTACAGTCCAAGCAATACGATAAGGTTTGATTGCCTTTACGCCTACCAGGTAAACCCATGCACGTTCGCCGTAGTAAGACCAGCCCAGGATTGTGGACCATGCGAATGTGATCAGACCAAATGTCAGAACGGCAGGACCGATTACGGGGATAGCATTGAATGCACCTGCAGTCAGCTTCGCGCCTACCAGACCGTCCATACCTACGGGGTCTTTCAGGATTGAAGTTACCAGTACCAGACCTGTCAGCAGACATACAACGATTGTATCCCAGAATACACCAGACATGGAGATCAGAGCCTGTCTAGCGGGGTTTCTTGTAGCAGCACATGCGTCTACGATAGGAGCAGAACCCAGACCGGATTCATTTGTGAACAGACCACGGGATACGCCGGCACGGATACACATAACGATTGTAGCACCAACGAAACCGCCGCCTACTGCCTGAGGATTGAATGCGCCTTTGATGATTGTAGCGAAAGCTGCAGGAACATAAGCGCCGTTGATAACCAGAATGATTACACAACCAACGATGTACAGACCAGCCATCAGAGGGATCAGTTTTTCACATACTTTGGAGATGGATTTAACGCCGCCCAGGATAACCAGACCTGTCAGAACCATCAGAACAACACCAGTTACAACCTTGGGAACGCCAAATGTGCCCTGTACAGATTCAGCGATGGAGTTACCCTGTGTCATGTTACCGATACCGAAGCAAGCGATACCTGTGAACAGAGCGAACAATACGCCCAGCCATTTCTGACCCAGACCTCTTTCCAGAGCGTACATAGGACCACCAATGTAGGAACCGTCAGCTGCTTTTACACGATATTTAACCGCCAGAGTAGCTTCACTATATTTTGTAGCCATACCCAGCAGACCTGTGAACCACATCCAGAATACGGCACCGGGACCACCTGTACCAACCGCTGTAGCAACACCTACGATGTTACCTGTACCGATTGTAGCAGCCAGAGCTGTTGCCAGCGCTGCGAAACCGCCGATATCACCGGATGCTTCTTTATCGGGTGTAATGGACAATTTGACACCAGTAAAGGTTTTTCTCTGGATACATTTTGTTCTGATTGTCAGCAGTACGTGTGTACCGATCAGCAGAACCAGCATGATGGGACCCCATACTACGCCATTGATTGCACTTACAAAGTTGTTAAAAGCTTCCATAAAATTCCCTCCCTTAGAGAAAAGATGAAATAATTCCTTGTATCAGTATCTTATCAGGCCGCGGTTCCTGTTTTGCAAAAATACTCACACAATCATTCCATTGGAACTCACATCTATAATATCCAAAAAATGGTAATAAATCAATAGGTTTTTGAAAATTTCAAACAATTATTCCAAAAAATCACAATTTCAATATCTGAGTTGCAATATAAAAATACTTAAATTACGGCTTTTTTTGTACATTCCGCCCCTTCCGCTGCGGACAAAAAAATTTTTTGTCCACTGTTCAAACCGCAGTTATGAAATCAACTTTTATACATCCGCTGTACAAAAATACATCCATTTGCATAAAAATAAGTGCCGGATCCCACAAACAGATCCAGCACTTATTTTTGATTTTAACACAGTTTTTCGTTATGACTTTCAGACCGCTTCCATTTCCTCTGTTTTTTCTTCGATGATCTCTTCTTCCATCTCTTCCACTTCTTCCTTTGGTTCTTTCATCAGGCGCAGAGCCCCATACAACACAACAACTGCCATCACAATCTGGGGCAGGCAGCGGCTCAGTTCCCAGAAAATCCCGGGTAGATTGAAATAATAGCCTGCCAGATTCAGAGCCGTTCTCCAAAGAACGGAAATCCCCAGCAGCAGCAGCACAATACCGAAGATACGGCGGTGCTTTGCTGTAAACTGCCAATCTCTTTCCCAATTCACATAATCCTCAAAGAAAAATTTGTCCTCCACTGTGGCAAATTCCTCTTCACTCATCCGACGCAGATTATGGGTGTGGAAAAAGCTATAGCACCAAACAATGGGACAAATGAAAAGAATCAATTCCTCCCATCTGAGCCATGCAGTCAATGCCGCTGCGCCGAAAAACAGCCCCATCAAGCTGATGCCCTGCTTATACAGTCCCATATACATTTCCCCTGCACCGGGGCAGCAGGAAAACACTAATGTGAAAAAGCGATTTTTTTGATTTGTCATAAAAACTCCTCCTTGTATGAAGTATGAAATAATTTCCTGCAATCATCATAGCAAAAGAGTTTTAGGCTTTTTTTCAGCGTTCTTTAAGATTTTCTAAATATTACAAAAGACCACCATAAGGTGGTCTTTGCAATCATTATTCTTCCGTTTCTTCCTCGAAAGCAGCAGCCTTTTCGCCGCCGGGCAGGAATTTTTCAATCTCCGCCCACAGTTCTTCCACGCCGGTTTTCTTTTCACCGGAGAAGGGGATCAGCACATCGCCGGGCTGCAGCTTCAAGGTCTTTTTGATGATGGAAAGCTGCTTCTGGATCTGGCTGCGGTTGATCTTATCGGATTTGGTTGCGGCAATGATGATGTCATAGCCATAATGCTTCAGCCAGTCATACATCATGATATCGTTTTTGCCGGGTTCGTGGCGGATATCAATGAGCAGGATGATAGCTCTCAGTTCTTCTCTTCTTTCCAGATAGGTTTCGATCATTTCGCCCCATTTGGCGATTTCGGATTTGGGGGCTTTCGCATAGCCATAGCCGGGCAGGTCCACCACATACATCATATCGTTCACATCATAGAAATTGATGGTTCTTGTCTTGCCGGGCTGAGAACTGGTGCGGGCCAATGCCCGTCTGCCCAGAATGGCATTGATGAGGGTAGATTTCCCTACGTTTGATTTGCCTGCAAAAGCGATTTCAGGCTTGCCATCCATCGGGTAATGGGAAAAATTTGTGCCAATATATTTCAGAGAACTTGTTTTTACTTGCATACGCTTTCTCCCTTCGCCAGTGCTGCTTTCAGCACATCTTCCATGGTTTCCGCCAGAACAAATTCCAGACCTTCTTTCACTTCATCGGGAATTTCGTTCAGGTCTTTTTCATTTTCCCTGGGCAGGACAACTGTTTGGATGCCTACTTTTTTCGCTGCCAGCACCTTTTCCTGCAGGCCGCCGATGGGCAGCACTCTGCCGCGGATGGTGATTTCCCCTGTCATGGCAACATCATTGCGTACCTTTGCCCCTGTCAGCGCAGAAAGCATAGCTGTAGCCATGGTCACGCCAGCAGAAGGGCCATCCTTGGGGGTTGCCCCTTCGGGGATGTGGATATGTATATCATTCTTTTTATAGAAATCAGGTTCCAGTTTGAAATTTGCACTCTGGGAACGGATATAGCTGATGGCCGCATCAGCGGATTCCTGCATCACCTTGCCCAGATTGCCTGTCACCTTGAATTTGCCGTCACCGGGCATGCAATTCACCTCTACAGAAAGGGTCGTGCCGCCCACTCTGGTCCACGCCAGACCACGGACGATGCCAACCTGAGGTTCTTGATAAATGGTTTCGGGCATAAATTTTTTGGTACCCAAAATCTCTTCCAGATTTTTCTTTGTCACCGTCAGGGATTTTCTTTCTCCTGCCAGAATGGATTTTACTGCCTTGCGACAAACTTCGCCAATGGTACGTTCCAGCTGGCGCACGCCGGCTTCTCTCGTATATCCATCAATGATGTCTTCGATCACATCTGTCTTGATCTTCAGCTGTTTTGCTGTCAGTCCATGGCGTTTTCTCTGCTTATTTACCAGATGTTCTTCCGCAATATGAAGCTTTTCCTGGGCGGTATAGCTGCCCAGTTCAATGATCTCCATACGGTCTCTCAGGGGGCCGGGGATGGTATCCAAGCTATTTGCCGTACACATGAACAGCACCTTGGAAAGGTCGTAGGGCAGTTCAACGAAATGGTCACGGAAGGTATTGTTCTGTTCCCCATCCAATACTTCCAGCAAGGCTGCCGCAGGGTCACCATTATGGGAAACCCCCAGCTTATCCACTTCGTCCAGCAGCATCAGGGGATTGATGGTGCCCACCTGTTTCATGGCGTTGATGATACGACCGGGCATAGCGCCGATATATGTTTTTCTGTGACCGCGGATCTCCGCTTCATCCTTCACACCGCCCAAAGACATCCGCACATATTTCCTGTTCAGCGCCTTTGCCACAGAACGGGCAATGGAGGTTTTCCCCACACCGGGAGGGCCCACCAAACAAAGGATGGTAGCGCTTTCTTCAGGGGCATTTTTGCGGACAGCCAAGTACTCCAGAATACGTTCCTTCACCTTTTTCAGCCCATAGTGGTCCTCATCCAGAATCCGCTCCGCTTCGGGCAGATCGAAGGCTTCTTCCGTTGTTTCTGTCCAAGGCAGGGAAAGCAGCGTTTCGATATAGTTTCTGGAAACATTGGATTCGGGGGAAGTCACGGGAATCTTCAGCATACGGTCGATCTCTTTTTCAATGGTTTCGCGCACATAGGCAGGAGGGTTCTTTTCATCCAGCTGTTTGCGGTATTTTGCCGCATCGGCTCCCACGCCGTCCTTATCGCCCAGTTCTTCCTGAATAACCTTCAATTCTTCCCGCAGATAATATTCTCTCTGGTTCTGATCGATATTCTGTTTTGTTTTGCTTTCAATCTCTTTTTTGATATCCAGCACCTGACGTTCCTTCTGCATCAGAGCGATGATGGCTTCCAGTCTTTCAAAGGGATTGAGGATATCCAGCAATTCCTGCTTTTTATTAAAGGCCAGCTCCATGCCTGCTGCCATGATATCTGCCAGCTGACCGGGTTTTGTGGCAGAGACCACATTTCCCATCAGGTCCATGGCTGCGGTATTGGGTGCCAGCTTGATATATTCATCATATTGCTCCACAGCGATCCGCATAACTGCCTGTACATATTCGCTGGGTTCCTCATCAAAATCCTGGGGAATGGTCATAATCTCCCCATAATCGCAGTTTCTGACATGGATATTGCTCAGTCTGCCGCGGCATTTTCCTTCCACGATCACATGGGTCAGGTTTCCGGGCAGCTTCAAAACCTGCTTCACCTCTGCCAAAACGCCGATATCATACAGGTCGTTTCTGCCGGGGTCCGGTGTGGCAGGGTCTTTCTGGGTCACCAAAAAGATTTCCTTCCCGTTTTCTTCCGCCGCCTGCAGAGCATCCAAAGATTTCTGTCTGCCGGCGGGGAAGCTGATGGCCATGCCGGGGAATATGGTCAGGCCACGCAAAGCGATCATCGGCACGATGATCGGTTGTTTCTTCTCCATCGTTTTCACCTCATATATGCAATGTTTGTCTCAAAACGCTCATTTCTGTATCCATTTGGCGAAAAATGTCCGAAAAAGGCAATCCTTCGCCCTAACTAAATAGTATACAATAAATACGAGGTTCGGTCAAATATTGTCAAATAAGAATTTCTTTGATACACTAAGCAAAAGGGGGTAATTTCTTGTGGCAAGTATCAAAGCAAAGCGGGTTTTAGAGAGCATCATAAAGATTCTTTTTTTCGCATTTGTACTCTATCTTCTCTGGGGAATCTATGTCGTCAACCTAGGCTATGATGTAGAGATGAACCATACCATCCAAGCAGGGCTTTACGAAGGGGAAGAAAAACTGGAGGACGTAACGATTGAAGTGGAAGGTACCTTCCGGAACTATTTCTTCCAACGGGATACCTACGAAGGCAGATTTGCCGTATCCTGTCTGCCGGAAACGATGACCGAGTATGCCGTTGCCCATATCCATTGGTCTGAAGATAGATATGGCGTATTTCCAAGTATTCGCTATCTTGATAGAAACCCTGACCATACGGGTCTGCAATTTCTCGACACAAATGGCAACTACGGCATAAATGTTCTAAACAAAGACATGACAGAAATCGTCTGGGGAACAGCCGACGGCAACTATATCGCCACCGAAACAGCTTATGGGGAATGGCTGGCGGAACGGATGCAGTAAAAGAAACCGCATGATAAACTGGAATCTGTCATACTATTCTTCTGTAAACGCAAACAGTTCTTCAACGGAAACGCCAAAAACTTTGGCGATGTCCATTGCAAGCTTAAGAGACGGATTATACCTGCCATTCTCCAGATGGACTATGGTTTCTCGACGAGCATTCACTTTTTCTGCTAACTCCGATTGCTTCATCCCAGCTTTTTCACGATACTCTTTTACTTTGGTAACGAAAGCCATGTTATACTCCTTTCGTATCCATAATACAGAATAGGATCGTCCTGATAACAGAAATACAGACAAGCAACCCCATTAACATATATCCAATCACTTCAGTAGTCACTGTAAGTCTCAGAATTGCACATAAAAAGCCGATGCACACGATTACGGTCAATGCTATTTTCAGGCAGATAGAGTCGCATCTTCTAAGGTTCACAATTGCCAATTCATCAGTAACCTCTTTTTTGTATTTTCTTTCACGCGAAGCCAAAAAAACAAAGAAACAAATTGCAAATGCTGCCACTGCATTTGTGATTGTAGTGTAATAGTTATGCCAATCATTTCTTGCCCAACACCAATAGTAAACTGCAATACACACCGCTAATACTATTCGTGCTCCAACCAGTTCTCTCATTGTCACTTTTTTGTTCATAAATTACCTCCATAATTAAAATATGTGATATATTTCTCACTTGTTATGTTATAAATATATCACATATTTCAATCATGTCAATAATAAAGTTATAAATATTTCACTTTTGCAAAGATTTAATCTACAATGAGTAGTTGAATTATAGTCATTTTTTCATTGATATTTTTTCATTTCTTGTTGAGTATCACCATAAAGAAATACATTACCTGAAATTCACCACTGGGGACGATTATACCGTCATGTCTATGGTAGAAAGCGCCAGGAGATTGGTTTTATTCGTCAAATTCCGATTTATCCACTTGATGAAAAGCTAACTCCGCCCAAAGGGCGGAGCTTTTTTCATCCGATTTCTTTTTCCTTCAAAAACTCCATTCCCTCGGAAAGGGCTGCCCCTTCCGAAAGGAAAATCTCATTCAGCAATTCCTGCACATCCCCTACGGGGATGACTTGGATTTCCAGCTTCCCATAGGCATCCTTCCAATTTTCCCGGGGAATAAAGGCACGGGTAGCCCCTGCTTCCTTTGCCGCCTCCAGCTTTTCCTCCACGCCGCCCACAGGCAATACCTGCCCATGGAGGCTGATTTCCCCCGTCAGGGCGATATCGTTTGGCACAGGGGCTTCTGTGAAGGCAGAATAGACTGCCAGAAACATAGCCGTCCCCGCAGAAGGCCCATCCACAGGGATGCCGCCGGGGAAATTCAGATGGACGCTGTAATCCTCTTTGGAAAACCCGAACTGCTCCATCAATGTCAGCACGTTTTCTGCCGCAGAACGGGCATTGCTTTTCCGCTTGGCAGAACCCTGTCGATTTTTGAATTCCTCCTCTTCCATGATGCCTGTCACCGTCAGGTCGCCCTTTCCCTTCTGCACAATTGCTTCCACAGAAAGGAGCATCCCACCGCCGCTTGACTGCACACCAAGTCCATTGGCTATGCCCACCATAGGCTTTTCGGGAATCTTCCGCTGGTAAACAGGCTGATATTTTCCTGCTTCCGCCACCCATTCCAAATCCGCCGCCGTGATGGTGCGGTTCCCTTCCATCCATGCCAAAGAAGTCAGAGACTGCACCAGATTGACTGTATCCCTGCCTCCTCTGGCATAGGCTGCAATCTTTCCGCAAAGACCTTCTTCATAGTCCAATCCCGCCCGATGGAGGCTGTTTTCTGCGATTTTTTCTACGGAAGTCCTGTCCAATCGGTCAAAGAAAATCTCCGTACAACGAGAACGGAGCGCATCCGGAATCTCATTGGGGCTGCGGGTAGTCGCCCCAATGAGGCGAAAATCCGCAGGGATGCCCTTCTGAAAAATCTGATGGATATAGGGGGGAATGCTTTTGTTGCTGCGGCTGTAATAGCTGCTCTGGAACCGAGCCACCCTGTCCTCCAGCACCTTCAGCAGCTTATTCATCTGTATGGGATGCAGTTCCCCAATCTCGTCGATGAAAAGCACGCCGCCATGGGCTTCGCAGACTGCCCCGGGGCGGGGTCTGGGGATGCCCGCCTGCCCAAAGGAGCCTGCCCCCTGATAGATAGGGTCATGGACAGAGCCCATCAGCGGATCGGCAATATTCCGTTCATCAAACTGCAGGGTAGTGGCATCGATTTCCACAAATTTTGCCTTTTCCCCAAAGGGAGATTCCTTTTTCTGCTTGGCTTCCTCCAAGATCAGCCGTGCCGCCGCCGTTTTTCCTACCCCCGGCGGGCCATAGATCAAAATATGCTGGGGGTTGGGGCCGCAGAGGGCTGCTCTGAGGGCTTTGATGGCTTTCTCCTGTCCAATGATCTCCTCCAGCTTTTTGGGGCGTGTCTGCTCTGCCAGAGGTTCTGTCAGCCCCGTCTCCCACATTTCCATCAGTTTATCCATCTGGATGATGTTATCTTCGCATTTCAAACCTTCGCCGGCGCCTTTTTTACGGCTGCTTTTGAAAAAATACCATGCGCCCAGGCAAAAAAACAGCAGCTGCGCCCACAACAATAGATTCCCTTTCAAACTCCCATCTCCTTTTTCCATTCTTGGAAATAGTATCTCTCGAAAGGGCAGAATTATCCCACAAAAAAGAGAGACCAAATTTGATCTACAAATTTGCCCTCTCTTGGTGAACTGTGTTTTCCGCCTTAAATCTCATTTAGATCCAAAGGAAAATCCTCCGGAATCATATCGCCCGGGATGGTATATTCAAAATGATGATACTCGTAGGGCATAGAAGGAGCCACTGTGAAAAACCGAAACAATCCATAGGAAAAAAGACCCATCAGGACCGTTCCTGCCACAGCAAAAATCAGCCACGCCTTGGCAAGATTACGACGGTTGGGATTGCTGTTTTGATTGAGTATCCAGAGAATAGGCACAATGAGATTGACAATGGGGATACATAAGATCAGCCCGATCAGCAGATAGGCACCCATGCTTAGAGGTTCTGCCAAATTCTGTTCCTTTTCTTCTTCCCTTTCCTCCCGGGGAGGCTCTTTTTCCAAAGGCATACCGCAATGGATACAGTAGAAATCCTCCTGTCCCACTGGGCCGCCGCATTTTTTACAGGTTCTCGACATGATATCTCTCCTTTCTATTTTTTTCTCTCTGCATGATATCATACCATATCCCTTGGCTTTTGTCTTTCTTTTTCTATTGTAAACTTATTGAATTAAATGGTTGACAATCATCCTTTCTCCGTTTACAATGCTCCTATCACCAAAGAAAAAGGAAAGAAGGATATTTCATGCACACAAACACCAAAAACATCGTCTATATTGCCCTGATGGCGGCGATCCTCTGTATCCTGGCACCCATCAGTATCCCCATCCCTGTTAGCTCCATCGCCCTGACTCTGGCAACTCTGGCAATTTATCTGATTGCCTACGTGCTGGAGCCAAAACAGGCACTGGCAGCCGTAGGGCTGTATCTCTTATTAGGTGCCATCGGTCTGCCCGTCTTTTCCGGCTATATGGCAGGCATCAGCCGGTTTGCTGCTCCCGGCGGCGGCTATCTGGTGGGCTACCTTTTCCTGGCAGGCATCAGCTCTGCTTTCATCCATCGCTTCTCCCATCCCCTGCCCCAGATCGGCGGGATGTTCCTTGCCACCTGCATCACCTACTGCATTGGCACCTTCTGGCTGGCAAAGGTAACAAATGCGCCTTTTTTGGCGACCCTTCCTGCCGGTGCCCTGGTATTCCTGCCTTTGGATACGGTAAAGATGCTCTTTGCCTGCTGGCTGGGCAGAAAGCTGCAGCAACATTTGCAGAGGGCATAAACGAATCATATAAAAAAGGCTGCCTGGTTTCTGTCAACAGACTCCAGTCAGCCTTCTTTTTATCCTATTTTCTCCGCTCTATCACAAAATCAATGCTGTGGCAATGCTGAAATATACCACCAAGGCAATGGCATCCACAACAGTAGAGATCAGAGGGCCTGCCATCATCGCAGGGTCCAGTCTGACTGCCTTTGCCAGGATAGGCAGGATGCAGCCCAAGGTCTTTGCCAGAATGACCGCAACACCCATGCTGAGGGAAACGGTCAGGTCGATATTGAAGGGCGTTGCTTTATCAAAAAAGGTCATACGAACCATGTTGACCAGTGCCAGAATCAGCCCGCAGATGAAACCAACCCGCAGTTCCTTGAATACGACCTTAAAGGTATCCCGCATCTGGATATCCCCCAGCGCCAGACCACGAATGATCATGGCAGAAGCCTGGGAACCGGCGTTACCGCCCGTACCGGTGATAATAGTCATAAAGCTGGAAAGGACGACGACAGAATCCAGCAGATCCTGATACATCCCAATGACAAAGGCACTCAAGGTACCGGAGATCATCAGCACGCAAAGCCATGGAATTCTGTTCTTTGCCAATGCCACAACGCTCATTTTCAAATATTCATCATCGGAAGGCAGGACCGCATTCATCAGTTCCATATCTTCCGTGGTTTCCTGTTCGATAACGTCCACGATATCATCGACGGTGATAATGCCTACCAGGCGGCCCTCCTTATCCGTTACAGGCAGTGCCATCCAGTTATATTTCTTGAAAATATTTGCGACTTCTTCCTGGTCATCCAGTGTGTGTACGGAAACCACATCATCCTGCATCAGGTCGCCAATGGTGCTTTCATCATCAGCACAGATTAGCGTACGCAAAGGCACAACGCCGATCAGCTTTCGCTGGGCATCAATAACGTAACAGGTATAAATGGTTTCCTTATCCATCCCTACCTTTTTGATTTCAGAAAGGGCAAAAGAAACCGTCATATTGGCACGCAGGCGCACAAATTCAATGGTCATCAGGCTGCCTGCGGAGTTTTCAGGGTAGTTCAAAAAACGATTGATGAGCTGTCTGGTTTCTGCATCGGTGTTGCGAAGCACCTTTTTGACCAGATTAGCAGGTGCTTCCTCCAGAAAGTCGACAGTATCATCCAGGAACATTTCATCTACGATATTACGGACTTCTCGGTCTGTGATAGACTGCACGATATGCTCCTGTGTATCATTATCCATATAAGAAAACACTTCCGCCGCCACATCCTTGGACAGCAGTCGGAAGATGAACAACTGTTTTTCCGCCGTCAGTTCTTCAAAATATTCCGCGATATTGGCAGGCTGTTCTTCGTTCAATTCCTGTTTCAGCTGAAGATATTGTCCGCTTTCCATCAAAGCTGTATAGTTTTCAAACAAGATCATCATTTCTTCATCCATGTTTTCCACCTCAATTCCAAATAAAAAAAGCACTGTATGCTTTTCGGAAATTTTTCCTACACACCGTGCATTTATTCAAAAAAGGGCATAAAAACCAGAGTCAGGCTTGATTTCGCACAAAAGAACGCTGACTGAAACGCACGGCAATATTTTTTTCAGATCGTCGATAGCCCTCGGGTTCTAAAGGGATACCATCCTTAGTATGACTGCCGTCCATTCCATTTCACCTCCATTTTTGCTGCATTCCTTTAAGCTCAACACTTTCAGTATATTCCTACAAAATTCTTGCGTCAACACCATTTCTAAAAAATCATAAAAAGTTTTTCGATTCTGTTGGAAGAAATAAATTTTTTTGCTATACTAGAAAAAATATGTTGATTTTTGCATTTTTAAAGGAGGCGTTTCCTATGGCTTTGAAAGATACAATAAAGGAATTTAAAGAATTTGCTGTAAAAGGTAATGTGGTAGATATGGCAGTCGGCGTTATCGTCGGCGGTGCTTTCAGCAAGATCGTAACATCCTTTGTAAACGATCTGATCATGCCTATCATTGGGAAGATCACAGGGGGTACAGATTTCACACAGATGTTCCTGCCTTTGGACGGCAATACATACGCAACCCTGGAAGAAGCCCAGGCGGCAACAGCTACCATCGCTTACGGTTCCTTCCTCACACAGGTGCTGGATTTCCTGATCATTGCAGTGGTGATTTTCTGCACGCTGAAAATGCTGATGAAGCTGAAAAAGCCCGCGGCACCGGAACCCGAAGCAGAACCCACCACAAAGGTTTGCCCTTTCTGCAAATCTGAGATCGCCATCGAGGCAACCAGATGCCCTCACTGCACATCCCAGCTTTGATTTTCTGGGGCCAGCCCCAGACCCCGCTAGGGAAATCATTTCCCTAGCACCCTGATACACCACAAAACTGCGTTTTGTGGAAAGAAAACTATCATTTGAGTATGAAAAAGGAGAGATTTTCGTCTCTCCTTTTCTTTTTCTCAATTCATTTGTGCTTGGAACACCTGATCGATTTCTGACATCAGCTGCTCTACTGTCACGTTGCCGCCATGATACCGCAGCTCGATGATTTGACCATCTTCCCCTTGACATACGATATGATATACGGTTTCATCCGAATATTCTGTTTTGCAGATATGTCTCCTGAAAAAGGCATCCGTATCCACGAAAACCAGATTTGGAGAAGGCGCTTCTATGCCTAGTTCCTTCCATACATCTTCCATCTCCTCTTCATTACGGACACTGCGATCATACTGCGTCACTGCATCTCTTTCGCTGCGAAAACGATAATACATCGTATCCAAATTCAGTTCCATGCCATCCCCTGTCTGCATACACTGCTTCGTTTCCACTTTTTCTTCTGTTTTTAAAAGATACCTGTACTCTACACCGTAATTCTCAAAACCGCCCATTTTTTTCTGTATCCGATATACATTTCCTTCCCAAGGCGCTCCCGATAAATACACGCCTTCCTTTTGCGGGTCAATGCTTTCCCCAATTCGTGTCAAAGGCTCCTCCGGCAGCATTTCCAGGCGCACAGCGGGAATTTCTTCATAAGAAATTTCCTGCGGCAGATCGAAGGTCTTTTCATTGAAATCCGAAGTGTAATATACCCATACTGCCAAGCCAATCACAAGCAGTGCGATCAAAAGAAAGGTTGCCATACGTCCCTTCCGCCAGTCGGTATAGTCATCGGAAATATTACCGTCTAACACCTCTTCTTTTTCTTTCTGTAATTTTTTCATACGGCGGCGGCTCAGCACAAAAGCAAGCAGAATCCAAGGCAGGAATCGAACCACCATACGAACCGCCAAATACAACGTTCTGTCAGAAAAGCCCAATATCAGGAAAGCAGCAATCAAACCAATACCAAGCACAACCAACTGTCCATAGCGATTCGTCCGCTCATTTTTCTTTTCTAATTTTATCTCTTCATCCAGTTTTGCAGCGATCTCTGCCGCATTTGCAGCAGCATCTTCCGTAAAGGGGTCTCGTTCCCTTACAAAAATATACTCCAGTTCATAATGGCAGACTTCCTGCCAGCCCTCTTTGGCATAAGCCTCTTTTTCCTCCTCCGTCAGGGTGCTTTTCCGTTCCTCCATCCGATACTGCAGATACTGGGGTTCCCCCTCTCGGAAGATATACATCAAATAGCTCATATCCTCCAAAAGCAGACCCTGTTCTGCCATTTCCCGCAGATATGCCGCCTTCTGCAAATCTCCGCCGCTTTTCCATCGTTTGATCCGCTTTTCCTTCATCTCTCTACTCCCTTTTCCAGCTTCTTCATTTTCTTTATGATAGCATAGGGGCTATCCTGTCACAATTTCCGACAGCAAATCGTAAGAATTTCGTAAGCAATTATGGTCAACTTAAAAAAGCATTCGTAAGGCTTTACCTTACTCATTGATTTGCTCCGCAAATCTCCTTCATTCCCTGTATTGACTGCACCTTGCGAGCAAAGCCAGTCAATGCAGGAGCTGAAATACTTTTCTCCGCTTTTACAACAAAAAGCCCCAAACCAAAGGGCTTGAGGCTATGTTTTCTTAAAATTTCTTCAGGAAGTTCCCGAACTTTGTATACTGACCCATCCAGGTTAGGTCTACGGTACCTGTCGGGCCATTTCTCTGTTTTGCGATAATCAGTTCTGCCTGGTTCTTCTTTTCCGTATCTGGGAAATAATATTCATCTCGATACAGGAAAGCCACCACGTCAGCATCCTGCTCGATGGCACCGGATTCACGCAGGTCGGAAAGCATAGGGCGATGGTCGGCACGCTGTTCGCAGGCACGGCTCAACTGGCTCAGGGCGATAACAGGGGCTTCCATTTCACGGGCAATGGCTTTCAGGGAACGGGAAATCTCGGAAATTTCCTGCTGACGGGAATCGGTTCTGCCATTGCCGCTCATCAGCTGCAAATAGTCGATGACGATAAGCCCCAGACCCTTTTCCACCTTCAAACGGCGGCACTTGGAGCGTACCTCCATAGGGGTCACACCGGGGGTATCGTCGATATAGATAGGCGCCTGAGACAAAGGTCCCATGGCACGGATCAGCTCTGTCCAGTCGTTATCCTCCAATTCACCGGTACGCAGTTTCTGGGCATCCAGCATGGCTTCAGAACAAAGCATACGGTTTACCAGCTGTTCCCGGCTCATTTCCAGAGAAAACACCGCCGTGGGCACATTGGCACGGATGGCTGCATTCTGGATGATATTCAGGGCAAAGGCTGTTTTCCCCATGGAAGGACGAGCCGCCAACAAGATCAGGTCGGATTTCTGCAGACCTGCCGTTTTGGCATCAAAATCCACAAAGCCCGTGGGCACACCGGTCAGCTTGCCTTTGGAACGGTAGATATCCTCGATCTTTTCGATAGAGCTTACGGCAATATCCCTGATATGATGGAACTGCTCGGAATGGCGTTTCTGCATAATATCAAAAATGCCCTTTTCCGCCGTGTCCATGATGCTGTTGACATCCTCTTTTCCTTCATAGCTCATCTGGGAAATGTTCCCCGCCGTACGGATCAGACGGCGCAAAACGGATTTTTCTTCCACGATAGCGGCATAATGGCGCACATTGACAGAGCTGCCCACAGCTGCAGAAATATTGGCAAGAAAAGGCAGACCGCCGATCTGTTCGAACTGCCCCTTTTCTTCCAGTTTATTTTTTACTGTAATGATATCGATAGGCGCACCGGAACGATAGAGTTCCTCCGCTGCTTCAAAGACCATACGGTGGTCAGGGCGATAAAAATCTTCCCCCGTCAGCACTTCCAGCGCCACAGAGGCTGCCTCCCTGTCCAAAAACATGGAGCCCAGCACCGCCTGTTCCGCCGTTTCATCATGGGGCGGCACGCCACGGGTATATTCATTTTGTTTTTCCTGTTGTTCCATGTTTTCCTCCTGGGGGTCAAAAAAGCAGTCTTACGCTTCTACGATCTTGATCTTCACTTCTGCTGTTACCTTAGGATGCAGCTTTACCACAGCAGTCCGTTCGCCCACCATTTTGATGGGGTCACCGATGGATACTTTCTTTTTATCGATATCCAGCTTTGTCTGTTCCACGATGGCCTCTGCCACTTCTTTATTGGTTACAGAACCGAATAGCTTGCCGTTGCCACCTGTTTTCACTTTAACAGTTACCACTTTATCTTCCAGTGCTTTTGCAGTTTCCTGGGCTTTTTCCAGTTCTTCCTGTTTGCGCTTTGCATCTGCTTTCTGTTTCAGTTCATAGTCGTTCAGGTTGGATTTTGTTGCTTCCACTGCCAGCTTTTTGGGCAGCAGGAAGTTCTTTGCATACCCTTCACTGGCATTGATCAAATCTCCTTTTTTGCCGACGCTCTTCACGTCCTGTAATAAAATCAGTTTCATACGGTTTCCTCCTTCAAATATTCCTCAATGGCATTGCGGATCTGTTCCTTTGCTTCCTCGGTGGTGCAACCCTTGAGCTGTGCACCGGAAACGGTGAAATGACCGCCGCCGCCCAATTTTTCCATAATTCTTTGTACATTGATATCCCCAAAGCTGCGGGCACTGACATAGATCGTATCCCCTACCTTGCTGCAGACGAAGGAAGCCTTGATGCCTACCACATTCATCAGGTCATCGGCGGCCTGGGCTGCTGTCAGCATGGAATTTTCCACATCGGAAGGACATACAGAAATCGCCATACATTCATGGAACAATTCCGCATCGCGGATCGCTGTTGCCTTCGCTTTATAAGAATCCATATCATTCTGGAACAGCATTCTTACCCTGATGCTGTCCGCACCGTTGCGGCGCAGGAAGCCTGCTGTTTCAAAGGTAATAGCACCTGTTTTCACTGCAAAATTTTTGGTATCCACTGTAATGCCTGCCAGAAGGGCATCGGCTTCGATGGATTTCAATTTGATCTTCTTCCCGATATGCTGGATCATTTCCGTGATCAGCTCTGCCGTAGAAGATGCATAAGGTTCGTGATAAATGAGTACTGCCTGATCGATGAAGTCTGTACTCTTTCTGTGATGGTCGAAGATCACGATCTTCTTTGCCGCCGCCAATACCTGAGGGCTTTCCACCATGCTGCTGCGGTGGGTATCCACCACGATGATAAGGCTCTTGTCATCCATCATCTTGAGGGCATCTGCATCCTTGATGAGGGCTGTCTCGTAATGCCCGTTTTCCGCCATATTGGCATACAGATGCTTGATGCCAATGCCGATCTCATTCATCATGATATAGCATTTTTTATCCATAGCCCTTGCGATGGCGCAGATCCCCATACAGGAACCCAAGCTGTCCAGGTCAGCATTTCGATGGCCCATGACAAAGATACTGGAAGCTTCGCCCATCAATTCCCAAAGGGCATCCGCCTTGACCCGGGCACGGATACGGGAATTTCTGCCCATTTCGCCGGCTTTGGCACCATAGAACAGATATTTTTCCCCTTCTTTAATCAAAATCTGGTCGCCGCCGCGGCCCAATGCCAAATCCAGGGCTGCCTTTGCGCTCTGCATGGCATCATCCAAGGAACCGCCGCCTACGCCAATACCCATACTCATGGTCACAGGGATATGCTCCCCGACACAGATTTCCCGTATGGTATTCATAATATCAAATTTCTTTTCCTTCAGGGCTTCCAGATCTCCCTTGGAAAGCAGGAAGATATATCTGTCTTTTTCCAGCTTCTTCATAACGCCGTTGGCATCCGCAGCAAACTGGGTCAGTTTTCTGTCTACCACTGCAGAAAGCAAGGGCTGTCTGTCCTCCGCAAGGGAATCCACAACGTCCTCATAGTTATCCAGAAAAAGCAAACCGATAACCGTTTCGCTGCTGTCCAGCTTCTGCTCCAGCTCATGCTGTCTGGAAATATCGACCATGGTCAGATTCAATACGGCACCCACAGCACCGTTTTCTTCCACCACTTCACACTGGTTCAGCATGGCATCGTAGCATTTGCCTTCTACTTCCACCCTGCTGTGTTTTCCCACACCTGTTTTTTTCAGTTGTTCTACCACAGGTACGACCTTTTTGATATCGGGGAATTCCTTGGCAAAGGTTTCATTGACCATCAGGATATGCCCGCGGATATCCAGCACCGCATAGGGGATAGGCATTTGTTGAGGCATAGGGAAATTCCGCTGCAGCACCGCTGTATCCAGGAATGTGGTTCTGCCTTCCTCATTTTCCTCGTTTCCGGAACCGCTGTCCCCCAAAAGAGACCATGCAAAAAAGCCTGCCACTGCACCGGCGATTGCACCAATGCCCAACCTGGTGTCGATGATGAAGCAAACGCAGATACACAGCACTACCGCTGCCGCACCTACCATATTGCTTTCCCCTTTTTTCTTCTTATTGTTGCGCTTCTCGCTCCTATCGTCCATAAAAAGACCTCCATAACAGAAAAGCTCTTGTTTCTTATCGTTTATCCCTTCAAACCTTCTTTGCTAATTATACAGTATAGCATAAAAAAGAAAACGACTCAATAATAAAAATGCCTTTCCCTCGGCCTGCCCCCCCTTGCCGTCTGGTGGCGCAAAATAATAGATTGATTGTAAAACCATTGTCGAAAAAATTTTAACGGAAATCCTATAGCATTCCTTGTAAATTCATAGTATCATGGATATGATGCCATTTCTTTTGGGCATCCTACATTTGATTCGAGGTGTCAAAATGAAAAAATTTGATTATTTTAGACGCAACAGGAACGATCAGGATAAGCTATTGGCTAAGATCAGCATTTACATCTTTCTGGTAGCAGCAGCACTGATCTTATTTGAAAAAGTCATCGGCAATCTATCCGGCATCGGCAGCAATATCGCTACGGCATCCAGCTATCTGAAAGCCCTGGCAGCTCCTTTCCTGATGGGTTTTGCCATTGCCTATGTCATGAATCCCTTCATGAATTTTTTTGACAGGATGTTGAAAAAAAGCGGCAAATATTTTGTACAGCATGAAAAAACCACCAGAATTCTTGCCATCCTGATCAACTACACCATCATCATCGGCGGTACGATCTGGATCGTCATCTACCTGGTTCCTGAAGTGAAGGAATCCATCATTGCTTTCGCAACAAACATCACCGTTTATTCCGAAACCATGAACATCCGTATCCAGAATATCTTCGATCAGATCACCTTTATCGACAGTAAAGATGTAAATAATGTCATTAACCATATTTTAGCTCCTATCCAGCACGCATCAGAAAATGCACCAGAGGTATTGGAAACCATTGCCGGCAACATCTATGTATTCGGTCGAGTCACAGTTCAGTTTATCATGGCCATCTTTATCTCTTTTTATATGCTTTATGACAAAGAACGCTTCGGCAGAAAAATCCGGAAAGGTGTATACGCATTTTCTACCAAGGAAAAAGCAGAGCGCTTTTTCATCAACGTCAACCGTGTACATCATATTTTTCAGGATTTCATTGTGGGCAAAGCTATCGATTCTCTGATCATCGGGATTCTGGCTTTCATCGGACTCACCTTCATGCAGGCTCCTTTTCCTTTGATCCTGAGCCTGATCCTTGGTGTAACCAATATGATCCCTTACTTTGGTCCTTTTATCGGTGCAATCCCTGCTATCTGCATCACCCTGCTGATTGATCCTGTTCTGGCTATCTGGGTGGGTATCTTCATCCTGATCCTGCAGCAGTTTGACGGCAATTTCCTTGGTCCCAAGATCCTGAGCAACTCTCTGGATCTGAGCCCGCTGTGGATCATCCTTGCCGTTCTGGTAGGCGGCGGCGTCATGGGTCCTCTGGGTATGTTCATCGGCGTCCCTATCTTTGCAACGATCAAAACCTTTGGCGGTGAATATATCAACCGCAGGTATGAAAAAAAATATCCCATGGACGGCCCCATGGATTTTCCAGAACCTTCCAAACAAAAAGACTCTGATGAGATTTCCTGACAAAAAAATCTCAAGTCTGAAAACGGCTTGAGATTTTCTGTTTTTATATTACGAACGGAGGTCTTTTATGACTGAAACAAGAAGAACCAATCTTTTCGCCCTATTGTTTTTTATCTATTTCATCGTGGTATCCTTTGCCCTGGCCTTTCTCCCGGCAATGGCAAGCCTTTCCGATGGAACGTATATGCTGCTGGCACAGCTGCTCTGCTTCCTGCCGCCACTGACACTTTATTTTGTCCTTACGAAAAAAAATATCAAGCAGACCCTTCGTCTGAATCCTCTGGGTTGGAAAAATGCCCTCATCATCATTTCTTTCGGCATTTCCATACAGCCTTTGATGAGCCTGCTTTCTTACGCAGCGGCACTGTTTTTCCCCAATCCCGTGGAACAATCCATCAGCGGCATCCACAGCTCCGGATTCCTGCTTTCCCTGCTTTCGGTGGCGATCCTGCCTGCCCTTTTTGAGGAGGTTTTCTCCCGAGGCATCCTGCTTTCCGGCTACACCTTCCTGGGAAAATGGAAGGCTGCCTTTGCCAGCGCTTTGCTGTTTGGCCTGCTGCATCTGAATCCCCAGCAGCTGCCCTATGCCTTCGTGGTAGGGTTTCTCTTCTGCTTTCTGGTGGAACGGACAGATTCCCTTTACGCATCCATCCTGCCCCATATGGTCATCAACGGCACCACCGTTTTCAGCATCTTCTCTGAAACAGCCGCAGAAACGGCGGCATCTGTAGAGTTGAGCGAAACCATGATCCTGGTTTCCCTTACGCTGATGGTACTGCTTTCCATCCCCTGGCTGGCTGTGCTGCTGTATCTCTTCCTGCGGATCAATCCGCCCAAAGGGGAGTTTACACTGATGGACGAAACCGGCAAGCCCTATCAGGAACGGTTTCTGACCCCCACCATCATTACCATCTTTGCCATTTATGCCGTATTCGGTCTTTTGCCGTATCTGATCTCATAGCATTAAAAAAGAGCATATCCCCATGAGATATGCTCTTTCTTTATGTTCTGAATTCCAGTCCTTTGGGAAGGATGAAACGAAATGCCCGCGGCACCATTTCCGCCTTCAAATATGTAAATTGGGAAATCTCACCGTCGATGCTGATATTCGTCGGCTGGGAAACTGCCAGCTCCAGCTTTCTGCACTTTTCATAGATGACCTTTTCCTGCCCCACCTTCGTATCCAGATAGGTACCTGCTTTATACTTGGGCAGGAGACGGACGAATTTTCTTTTGGAGATCATATTGACGATGCCCACGTCCATCCTGCCATCATCCAGCGCCGCCTGGGGAGAGGAGCAGAAGCCGCCTCCGCAAAAGCTGCCGTTGGCGATGGTACAAAGGAGGAATTTTCCTGTCATGGTGGTGCCGTCCATCCAGCGAAAGGCCATACGGCTGCCCATAGGCTTTGCAAACATGGCAGCAATGCCCATCAGATATGCCACGGGGCCGCTGATGAGGGGCTTTTTCTTCCATTCTCCCGCTTTCACCACCACTTCGCAGTCAAAACCGATATTCGCCATGTTCACCACATATCTGCCATTGATATCGATGACATCGCAGGGCATACTTTCCCCCTCCACCTGGGAAAGAATATCCATAAAGTCATTTTTCCTGCCAAAATTGCGGATAAAATCATTGCCTGTCCCCACGGGGATCAGACCGATCTCTGCCTGGGGGAAGCCCTTGGCACCATTGACTGCTTCATGGAAACTGCCATCCCCGCCGCAGACATAGAATCTCACCGCTTTTCCTTCTTCACAGCTTTCTCTGACAAAACGTTCTGCATCGCCCGCAGCCTTCGTCGTATAGATACGATATGCGTATCCTGCTTCTTCCAATGTGGATTCGATGGCAGGAATGAGCTTCTTTGCCTTGCCCTGACCCGCAGAGGGGTTTATGATAAAAATATGTTCCATCCGATTTCTCCCCGAATCTATCCTCTTCAAACTTTCTACAGGATACCACAATTTTCGACAGAAGAAAAGCCCTTGAAATATAGAATCTCAAAGGCTCCTTCGGTCGATCTGCCCCTTGGCCCATATCATTGTTCCATCTGCTTGCCTAAAAAGCCTGCCGCTGTCTGGGCCAGCTTCCCTTCCACTTCACCCATTTTCTGATCCTTGGAAAGGAAAATGATCGCCCCCATGGCGTCCCCTTCGGCAATGATGGGAACGATCAGCTGATGGTTATAGCTTTCCGCGGAATCATCCTCCAAAACGGGGACGAAATTGGAATCATTCCGTTCCGCGATCAAAGACATACGCTTATTGATGCAGTTTTCCATTTCTGGGCTGATATGCTTTTCGAAAAATTCCTTCTTGCCGCCGCCGGAAACAGCGATGATCTGGTCTTTATCCACGATACAGGTGATATGACCTGCTGTCTGGGCCAAAGATTCCGCGTATTCCTTTGCAAAGGCCCCCAATTCCCCAATAGGAGAATACTTTTTCAGGATGATCTCCCCTTCTCTGTCGGTAAAGATCTCCAGAGGGTCACCTTCTCTGATACGGAGCGTTCTTCTGATTTCTTTTGGGATGACCACACGCCCAAGGTCGTCTATTCTTCTGACAATGCCGGTTGCCTTCATTGTATATTCCTCCTGCCAAATTTATTGTAAATGTAGTATTTGCAGGAAGATTTGAAATATACGCCGCCCTTTCCCATGTGAAAATCTGGTAGTTCGAAAAAACGAAAGAAAACATAAAAAAGTCCCGAACGTTTTGTCCGAGACTTTGATTTTTCCATGATTATCTTTCCGCACCCCAGAAGAACAATGCCACTGTGCCGGGGCCGGTATGGCTGCCAATGGTGGTGCCAATATCGTTGATCAGCACTTTCCCATCCAGATTAGGGAATCGGCTTTCAACCAGCTTCGCCACAGCCTCTGCATCTTCCCTGCAGGCAGAATGGGAGATATAGCATTTGCCGCCATATTCCGTTCCATCCTCCGCCAGTTCTTCCATCTTTTTGACGATGGCTTCGATGACCTTCTTTTTCGTTCTTACCTTCTGACGAGGAATCAGCTTCCCTTCCCTGTCCACATGGAGCAGCGGGCAGATATTCAGCATCGTCCCCACAAAGCCTGCTGTTTTTGTAACTCTGCCGCCTTTGATAAAGAACGTCAGGTCTGTGGAGAAAAACCAATGCTGCAGATTCCGCTTGTTTGCCTCTGCCCATTCATGCACTTCATCGATGGACTTACCCGCATCCCGCAGGTCTGCCAGCCGATCCATCAAAAGGCCATAGCCGGAAGAAGCAGACAGAGAATCTACAATATAAATTTTTCTGTCGGGATATTTTTCCTGCAGCATATCCTTTGCCAGATTTGCAGAGTTGAGTGTACCGGAAATGCCGGAGGAAAGGGTCACGTGTAGGATATCCTTTCCCTGCTGCAAAAAGCCTTCAAAGTATTCTTCAAATTCTGCCGCATTGATCTGAGATGTTTTGGTTTCTGCGCCATTTGTCATGGCCTGATAAAAGGCCTCCAAAGACATAGTCTCCCCCAGATCATCCCGATAGGGTTTCCCATCCAGTTCGTAATGAAAACAGATGTATTCAATCTTTCTATTGATAAAGTGTTCCTTGGACAGATCTGCTGTTGAACAACAGCTCAGAACAAAATTTTCCATACTATGCCTCCTAAAGCCCCGTACAGTTTTTTGCATGAGATAGTTTCCATTACCACATTATAGAGTGACACGTGTAATTTGTAAATAGAATTTTATGTTAATTTTCCGCAAAAAAACAAGGCATAGAACATTCTACGCCTTGTTTTTTTAATCTTATTTTGCATTGAAAGAAGCGATATTGCTGGTATAAGTCACACCATTCTGGACTACATAGAACTGATAGTAATATGTTGTACCGGAAGTCAGCTTCTGGTTTGCTTCTTGATTCAGGTCATACCAGATATCGAAGGGGTTCTTGTTGTGGCTGATCGTATCGCTGGCAACCGCCCTCATGGCATTCCTGTTAGTGCCAAAGTAAAGCCCTGCCTTTGTAGGTCTTGCGCCGGTATAACTTACGCTGCCACAAACTACTGCATTGGTAGCTGTTACATTTTTCACTCCTGTGGTTTTTGCAGTTACAGGTGCCGCTGCCGCTGTTGTGGTGAAACTTACCGTATTGCTGAACTGCTTTGTGCCGTTCACTGTTGCATAAAACTTATAGTAGTATGTGGTGCCGGGCTGCAGCTTCATACCTGCCTCCTGATTCAGGTCATACCAGATATCAAAAGGATTCTTGCTGTGATTGATCGGATCACTTGCGACCAATTTCATATTGGACTGGCTTGTGCCGATATACAGACCGACCTCTGTAGGCTTTGTGCCGGTATAGCTTGCATTCCCATAAACCACTGCGTTCGTCTGTGTCACATTTTTGGCAGATGTAGCCTTGATGTTGACAGAAGAACTCTGTGTGGCAGATGCAGCAGAATTGTTCGGTATTGTTGTCACAGGCTTCGTTGTTGTGGTAGTTTTATTTTCCAGTGTTGTGGGCTTTGGTGTTGTCTGTGCAGGCGCTGTCACCTGTTTCACTGCACCATAATTATTTTCATAGCTTTCTGTTTTGAATGTATCGATGGGGCCGGGAACAAGTTTGCCATTCGCCATTACAAAGAATTGATAATAATATCTTGTATCCTGCTTCAGATTGATTTTTGTATCTGCAGAAACATCATACCAAATATCAAAAGGATTCTTGCTATGGTTCAGATTTTCGATGGCAACAACCGCAAGATTGTTCTTGGATGTGCCGACTCTCAGACCGACCTGTGCAGGTTTTGTGCCGGCATATTTGATCTGACCTGTCACCCTTGCCTCATTCGTTGTAATATTTTTTACCTTCACATTTTTGATCATGGTAACAGCTGTGGGGCTGCCGGATACGGATTTCAGATAATCCGCTACGACCCATTTATCCGTACCATCTGTATCCCTCACCAGATACCACAGATTGCCATACCCATTGACTGCACTGCCGGTCACCAGATAGTACTGCTGTCCAATCAATCTGCCGTTGATCTCCCCTTCACCATAGGGTGTTTTATGCATAGCACCGTCATTTTTCGTTGCCATCATAATGACATTCAGCGTTTTCTGATCCTTCAGCTGGAATTGCGTTTTACAGGTCTTGCATTTGCCGTCCTTATCAAATTCCGTACATTTATGCACATTCAGATATTCGCCAACGACCCATTTCAGATTGTTTTTATCGTTTACATCTTTCACCTGATACCATGTGTATCCAAAGGCATTGGTGGCACGCTGCACAACGGTATAAGTCTTTCCGGCTTTCAGTCTGCCCGTTACAGCTGCTGCACCATAGGGGCTGCTGTGCATTGCGCCATCTGCTTTTGCTGCTGTTGCAGGAATTGTCATGCCGGTCTGTACATTGGTCAGTGTATACTGCTGGTGGCATTCCGTACAAACCCCCAGATCTGTAAACTGACTGCAGACATGAGAAATGTAGTTGTTCGCATGTCTGATCGTTACATATTTCCAAAGATAACTGGCATCTTTTTTATAATCATATTTTCTGTATTCAACTCTGTTTGCTTTGGAAACGTTGGAATGATAGATCGTCACACCAGTTTCATCCGCACTGATAAAAATCCCGTAATGACCGGTGTTGCTTACTTTATTTCCTTTACTATCCAAATATGTCTCATTTTCTACATTTCTGAAATAAATGACATCCCCGAGTTTTGCATTTTTATAAGTTTCATAGGAAGTACTGGGGCCATTCCCAACGACGGATGCCGTAACACTAGACCTGAGCTGTTCGCCAAATACCTCATGGTATACATATTTCGTAAAACCCAGGCATGTCCACGAAGAACCTTCTTTGGATGCCCATGCTTTTCCATTCTGTTTGGCAATGTTTACACTATTGCAGTTTGAACAGCTTTTATTTTGGCCATGCCCGCAAGCCTGCCCATTTTTAGAAAAAAAGCTGCCATGAGGATACTGCTTCGCGATCTCAGCAATTTTTGCCTGAACCTGCTGCTGATTCACCGTCGGTGCCGCCGAAACTGCCACAGGACAGGCAGAAATGCAAATCACTGCTGTCATAAAAACGCCCAAAAATCGTTTCATTCCTTTTAACATAAAGACTCCCCTTTTATTTGATTCCCATCAAATCTCGATCATTCCGCCTTATAATCTCTTGTCATCAGTTCCAGAACTGCATCTTCTACATTTTTATCTGCAAAAAGCACTTCGCTGATGATCTCTGTGATGGGCATGGAAACGTCATACTTTTCCGCCAGCTGACATGCAGCTTGTACGGTATTCACACCTTCCACCACCATTTTCACTTCATCCAGGGTTTCCTGCAAGTTCTTCCCCTGCCCTAATAGAATACCGGCTCTGCGGTTTCTGGAATGCATACTGGTACAGGTTACGATCAGGTCGCCGATGCCGGAAAGGCCTGCAAAAGTATCTGCCTTGCCGCCCATGGCCATCCCCAGTCGTTTCATTTCCGCCATACCTCTTGTCATCAGGGCCGCTTTCGTATTATCCCCAAAGCCAAGACCATCGGACATACCTGCCGCCAGCGCCATAACATTTTTCAAGGCTGCGCCGATCTCTACGCCGATCATATCCGTATTGGTATACAGACGGAAGCGGGGGTTGGCAAATTCCTGCTGCACCAGCTTTGCCGCCGCTTCATTTTCGCAGGCGATCAGGCAGGCCGTAGGCACCTTTCTTGCCACCTCTTCCGCATGGCTGGGGCCGGAAAGCACACAGACCTCGCACTGGGGTGCTTCTCTCTGGATGACCTCAGAAAGACGCAGCAGTGTACCCGGTTCCAACCCCTTTGCTACATTCACCAAAATCTGCCATGTTTTCAGATAAGGGGCAAAGTCCCTTACGGTATCGCCCACCGCCCGGGAAGGTACTGCCAGAATGATGATCTCTGCCCCCTGCACTGCAGCCTTATGGTCTGTGGTGGCCTGAATACTTTCAGGGATTGCCACGCCGGGCAGATATTTTTCATTTTTTCTTTCCTGCAGCAGTTCATCCACTGCATCCTGTCTTCTGGACCAGATCACGACTTCGTGTCCATTTTCCGCCAGCATCACTGCAAGGGCTGTGCCCCAGCTGCCGGAACCAATGACCGTTACTTTCTTCATATCTATGACCCCCAGTCTTACTTCTTTTTGGAACCGAATTTATTTTCTGTGCCGTTCAAAAGCTTCTTGATATTCGTTCTGTGCCGCCAGAAGGCCAGTGCGCTGACACAGGCTGTCACCAGAACGATCTCCTGTTCATAGCCCAAGAGATAGCAGCTGATGGGCAGGGTCAGTGCAAACAGCAGAGAACCCACGGAAACATAGCGTGTGGCAAAGGCCATGCCAAAGCCGATGATGGCATTGGGAAAGGCCAGGCGGATATCTGTGGTAAAGGCCAATGCCGCTGTCATGCCAATCATGACAGCGATCCCCTTGCCGCCTTTGAAATGCAGGTAGAAGGGGTAGTTATGACCCAAAACAGCGCCTACACTGCCGAACAGACCAGCGATGGTAGCATGATCCTTAAAAATCCCACGGCAGATCAGGAAAGCGATAACGGATTTCAGGATATCGCCAATGAATACCAATGCGCCCGCCTTTTTGCCCAAAACACGAAGGGCATTGGTGGTACCCAGATTGCCGCTGCCATGCTGGCGCAGGTCTACTTTCCAGATCTTCCCTACCACATGGGCTGTTTCGATACAGCCGATGCAGTAGCCGATACATAAACAAATCAATCGAAACATATCAATCTTTTTCCCCTTTTTCTCTTACAATGAAATGAATCGGTGTACCTACAAAGCCAAAGGCTTCCCGCAGCTGGTTTTCAATATATCTGCGGTAAGAGAAATGGAACAGTTCTCTTTCGTTTACAAAAATGACGAAAGTAGGGGGTTTTACAGACACCTGAGTCATATAGTACAGTCTCAGCTGGCGGCCCTTGTCTGCAGGGGGCTGCTGCATGGCTGTCGCTTCGATCAGCACTTCGTTCAGAACGCCTGTGCTGATGCGCAGGGCATGGTTCTGATGTACGGTCTGGATCATTTCCAGCATACGGTTGATGCGCTGCCCTGTCATGGCAGAAATGAACACACGGGGTGCATAATCCATATATTTCAGTTCCATGCCGATATCCTTCAGATACTGGTTCATGGTCTTGTCGTTCTTTTCAATGGAGTCCCATTTATTGACAGCGATGATGGCTGCTTTTCCTCTTTCATGGGCAATACCGGCAATCTTTGTATCCTGATCGGTGATGCCTTCGTTGGCATCGATCACCAGAATGGCAACGTCACAGCGTTCCACCGCCGCAACGGCACGGATGATACTGAAACGCTCGATTTCCTCTTTAATTTTACTTTTGCGGCGCATGCCTGCCGTATCGATGAATACATATTTCTGTCCATCGATTTCGATGGGGGTATCTACGGCATCTCTTGTGGTGCCGGCAATGTTGCTGACGATCAGTCTGTCCTCGCCCAAAATCTTATTGATAAGGGAAGATTTCCCTACATTGGGTTTGCCGATGATGGCAACCTTGATGGCATCGTCCTCCTCTTCGGAAGCGTCTTTCTCAGGGAAATAGGAAATGACCTGATCCAGCATATCCCCCAGACCCAGAGCCTGTCCTGCGGAAACGGGCAAGGGATCGCCGATGCCCAGTTCATAAAATTCATAAATCGCCATGGTATCCCGCTTTACGCTGTCAACCTTGTTGACACACAGCACTACGGGCTTCTTTGTGCGGCGCAGCATATTTGCCACCTTCACATCATCATCCGTTACACCTGTTTTTACGTCTGTCACGAACAGGATAACATCCGCTGTTTCGATGGCGATCTGTGCCTGCTGGACGATCTGCTTCTGGATGACTTCTTCGGAACCGATTTCCATACCGCCGGTATCAATCAATGTAAATTTGCGGTCCAGCCATTCCACATCGGCATAGATACGGTCACGGGTTACCCCGGGGGTATCCTGCACGATGGAAATTCTTTCCCCTGCCAGTCTGTTGAACAGAGTGGATTTCCCAACATTGGGGCGGCCTACCACAGCTACGATAGGTTTGCTCATAGTTTTATACCTCCAACCTGCTTTGCAGTTATTTTTACTGATTTTCAAATGGGCAGAAAAGCCCAATTTTCCATTCTGTTTAGTATACCACAAAAAGAAAGGAAGTGCCAAGAATTTTTGCACTTCCCTTGATTTTCATTATACTAATTCCATGATACCAGCCATCACGCCCCGCTGCTCGCCCATGCCTCTATGGGAATAGAATCTTACCTGATCGCATTTGGTACAAAGGCCGCTGATTTCAATATCCTTCACACCCATTTCCGCCAGAAGACGGCGGTTGGTTTCCCAAAGGTCTATCTTAAATTTGCCCTCTTCGGAAGGGTCATCAAAAATAATATCATCCGCCCATGCAATGTTCTCTTTGAATAAATTTACCACAGGGGCATCCACCTGAAAACAGCATTTGCCGATGGAAGGGCCAATGGCAGCCGTCACATGGGCAGGGTCTGTCCCAAAGGCTTCCATCATGGCCTGCAATGTCTTTTCCGCCATGCGCTTGCCTGTCCCCATCCAGCCGCAATGGGCCATACCGATGGCTTTATTCTTTTTATCCAGCAGGAACACCGGCACACAGTCCGCCCCAAAAATCACCAGAGGGATGTTTTTTTCATCGGTGATGAGACCATCCACATCTGTATAGCCTCTATCTGTCCATACGCCCTTACCTTTATCCGCCGCTGTCACCCGGCGCACATTGGTCGTATGGGTCTGCTGAGAGGTGACATAATTATCCACGGAAAAGCCAACGGCATCGGCAAGGATGCGATAGTTTTCCCACACAGGCTCCTTGGCTTCCCCACGGGAAAGACCCATATTCATGGAGGCCCAATGCTCTGTGCTGACACCGCCGTGACGGGTAGTGAAACAATGGCGCACCATTCCCGTTTCCGTCAGATTATCAAATGTAATATATTCCAATTTATCTTTTTTCTCGATCTTCATTCTCTTCTCCTTACTTCATCTGAAAGGCATCCTCCGTGTAGCGGAAATAGGTCTTGCCTTCATTACTCAAAACTTCCGCCACATCAAAGCGGAAATCATAGCCCATCTCCTCCAGACAATTTTGTGCCATATAGGCCTTTGCCGCCCGAATGATATGCTGCTGTTTCCATTGGTTCACCGCCTCGGCAGGGCTGCCCATGGCTTCGTTTTTTCTGTATTTTACTTCCGTAAAAACGATATAGCTATCCTTTTTCGCGATGATATCGATTTCGCCCTTCAAAGCATGGAAATTTCGTTCCAAAATTTCATAGCCCATTTTTTCCATCTGCTTTGCCGCCAAAGCTTCTCCCCGATTCCCCTTATCGGTGGTGGTATCGCCATCCTGTGGCAGGAAATTCTTCACGAAGGTCTTGCGATGGATGGGGGTGATGCCCAGCTTTTTGATGCCCTCGATATGCTCCGCAGAGCCATAGCCCTTGTTTGCACCAAAACCATATCCTGGGTAAACCTCATCGAAAGCTTCCATCAGGCGGTCACGATAAACCTTGGCCACAATGCTTGCCGCCCCGATGGACATACTTTTGGCGTCCCCTTTGATGATGCCCCGCTGGGGTGTGGAAACCATTGGAATGGTCACAGCATCGGCGAGGATATAGTCCGCCTTGGGAGAAAGCTGAGAAAGAGCCTCACGCATGGCCTCGTAAGTCGCCTGCAAGATATTGATCTCGTCGATGCGTTCATTGGAAACGATGCCGATGCCATAGGAAAGGGCTTTTTCCAAAATGATATCATATAGCTCTTCTCTCTTTTTTGCGGAAAGCTTCTTGGAATCGTTGACCCCTTCAATCTTACATTCCTTGGGCAGGATCACCGCCGCCGCTACCACAGGCCCCGCCAGCGGACCTCTGCCCACTTCATCGATGCCGGCAACCAGCTCATAGCCTGCTTCCCAACAGCCTCTTTCATAGGTCAGAATTTCTTCCAATCGCGCCAGTTCCTGCAGATGCTTGTCGTATTTTTTCCGAAAAGAGGTCAGCAGATTCTGGACACCCTTTCGGCTGTCTGCTTCAAACTTTTCCAGTTGTTCCGGCAGTGCTTCCATGGAGCAGCTGCTCAAAATTTCTTTGATCTCATTGATCGACTGCATATTCTCCCTCTTTTCTATCATTCGTCCCCCGTATCATACTATATTTTTCGTTTTCTTGCAATGAAAGTGTATGGCAGACAATTTTCTGCTTGCAATCAAAACCACACAATTTTACAATTGTACGAAAGGAGGGATGGTTATGCCCATCAATTCATTCGAAAATTATCCCATGTCGTGGAAGCCGACCTTGAAACATACAAAAAAGCCCCTGTATCTCGCCTTTGCGGAGCAGCTGGAAGCCGATATCCACTGCGGTCTCCTGCTGCCCGGCACAAAGCTGCCGCCTCAGCGGGAACTGGCGGATTTTCTGGATATCAATGTCAGCACCGTCACCCGTGCCTTTAAGATCTGTTCCAATAAGGGGCTTTTGAGCAGTGCCGTGGGCAGCGGCACCTTTGTTTCCTATGATGTGAATACCAGCACCCTCATCATACCCGAACGGCCCGATTCTCCCATCATCGAGCTGGGCTCCATGATGCCCGAAACCCTGCCCCAGAAAGAAGCCACAGAACTGCTGCAGAAAATGCTGACAGAAGAAAACTGCAAGCATCTTTTCCAGTATAGCTTTCAGGAAGAACACCGCTACAAGGAAGCAGCGGCTCACTTGTTACAAAAGGTTGGTCTGCCTGTCACAGCACCAGATCAGCTGCTTTTTGCCGCCGGCGGGCAAAACGCCATCTCCGCCATCTTCTGCGGGCTGTTCTGCCCCGGCGACCGCATCGGCATCGACCCGCTGATCTATCCCGGCGTAAAAGGGTCTGCCAAATTATTCGGTATCCAGCTTGTTCCCCTCCGACAGGAAAAGGGAGAAATTTCTGAAGAAGGGCTGATGGCAGCTTATAAAAACGAAGGCATCAAGGGGCTGTATGTCATGCCCGATCTGCATAACCCCACCAACCACACCATGAGTGAGGATTGCCGACGGATGATCGCCCATAAAGCGAAGGAATTAGATCTGCTCATCTTAGAGGACGGCATCAACAGCCTGCTTTTGGAAAAGCCATCCTGCCCCATCGCTTCCCTGGCGCCGGAGCATACCATCTATATGCTGAGCCTTTCCAAAACCATCCTGCCCGCCCTGCGTCTGGCTTATCTCCATGTACCGTCCCACTGTGCCGAACCCTTGCATAATGCCCTCTGCCATCTGAACCTTTCCCAGTCCCCCCTTTTGCTGGAGCTGGCAAGCAGGCTCATCGTTTCCGGCAAGCTGGAACCCCTTTTCCAAGCCAGAAGAAAGGGCATTGCCGCCCGCAATCAGGTTTTAGATAGTCTCCTATCGGGATATACCGCTTTGGGCAACGAAAGCTGTCTCAGCCGTTGGCTTCTTCTGCCAAATGGCATCACCGGGGCAGAATTTGAACGCTTGGCAAAGGAGAAGGGCGTTTCCGTTTACGGCAGTGAGCGCTTCGCCGTTGGCAAGGAGCCGCCTGTTGCCACCGCAAGGCTTGCCATCTGCGCTCCTCAGACCATGGAAGAACTGGAACGGGGGCTTTGCATCCTGAAAGAAATCTTAGAAAGCATATAAAAACGTATGCCATACAATTTTCAAATTGTACGCAGTTTCTCTGTGTGCTATGCTAAATGCAAAAAAACGATTCATTTAAAGGAGGTTTTTGAATATGAAATGTTATCATGTTGACGCTTTTGCAGAAAAACCCTTTGAAGGCAACCCCGCAGCTGTTTGTGTACTGGACAAATACCCTTCCGATGCACTGATGTTGAAGATTGCCATCGAAAACAACCTGTCCGAAACTGCTTTTGCAGTCAAAGAAGGGGAAAATTACCATTTGCGCTGGTTCACCCCCGGCGGCGAGATCGACCTGTGCGGTCATGCCACACTGGGCACCGCTTTTGTTTTATTTACATTCTTTGAAAAAGAAGCAAAATCCATCACCTTCCACACCATGAGCGGTCCTCTGACCGTCTTGAAAAAAGGCGATCTGCTGGAAATGGACTTCCCTGCTTATGAACTGAGGGAAGTTCCCGTAACGCCTGCCATGGAAGAAGCCTTCGGCTTACCTATCACAGAAGCATGGCTGGGCCGCGACCTGCTTTGTGTCACAGAAGATGCGGCGGCGATTCCCGCTCTGACACCCGATCAGGCAAAACTGGCTGAATTGGACGGTCTGCTGCAGCATATCACCGCAAAAGGCACAGAATATGATTCCGTATCCCGTACCTTCGCACCTAAGCTGGCCGTTGCGGAGGACCCCGTCTGCGGCAGCGGTCATTGCCATATCGTTCCCCTGTGGGCACAGAAACTGTGCAAAGAAAAAATCATTGCCCGTCAGGCTTCCAAGCGGGGCGGTACACTGTATTGTGAAATGCAGGGCGACAGACTGACTATGGCAGGCTCTGCTGTGCTGTATTCCATTGCAGAGCTGTATGTTGAAGAATAAGCTCCCTCATTCTTTCCGTTCCTCCTTACTGCGGAAAGTTTACAAAAAGAACCCCCTGATTTCTCAGGGGGTTCTCCTATTTTCATTCAATAATCTCAGACTTCCATTATGCTAAAGACATTTTCATGCGGTATTTTGCTTTGTTTTCAGCATTTTCAGCACTTCATTTTCCTTTTTCACTGTCTATTTTACACAGTTTCCAATATTCATGGTACGTTTTTAGTACGCTTCAAATCTGCAAGCAATTCCTCCAACTCTGCCATCTTCTTGGCCTGATCGTCCGTCCTGATGCTGCCTAAAATAGCGTTGCAGGCAAGGATAATGGTATTGGCTCTCTTGGGGTCAAGTTCGCCATTTAAGACCATATTGGACACCCTCGTCAGGGCCCGCCGGACTTCTGTGGCAGAGGTGAGCTTCAGCCGCAGCCGTTTCTCTTTCTCCATATTATCCCCCTTCCGGTATGTTGTCAATGATTACGCCTTTTCCGCTAATCAGATAATCATCTTCAAGCATAGCCATATCTGGATCAACTCGGTATTTTTCTTTCATTTCCTCAATATATCTTTCCGCCGCTTCTTGGTTCGGGTGTGTTTTTCTGACAATTTCAACACCGTACACAGTTTGTAAGTGAATTTCTGTTTCACACTGAAATAAATCAAATAAGATTAAAAAAATCGTATCTCTCAATGATTCACTGATAACCAAGGCATCCTGCATCATTTTATCAATTCTTCTCATGTTATGCCTCCCCTAATAGCTTCATGGCGGTGTATTCTGTTGAGCTTGTGCCGGTATTCCTCCACAGGGAAAAGCTGCTGTGATAGGCGTGTCTGGATATAATATCCTCTCTCCAAGGGTTTAACATGCTCCTGCTCTCCCCTCCCCGCAGACTGCGCAGGCCGTCAAACTCTCTGCTTCTAGCCATGTTCCTGCTAACACCCAGCCGCTTCCCTGTTTCGTCCAGAGTAAGCCCTTCATAGAACCGCATCCGAACAGTGTCCGCTTCAATCGGCTTTATGGTATCCAGGCACTTTTCAAGAACATTATGGAGCCGCTCATTGTCTAGACGAGCCTCTAAAGAAAGAAATTCCTGCTCTGCGCTTTCGTCCTCGATAAGGTCCATAATCTCGGTATCTTCTTCTCCTACAGGCTGATGCAGGCTTTTACAACTGTTCAGAATATTGTTTTTCTGTGCCACGGTGCGCCGTCCAAGCATAGCATTGAAGCGGTTCCGCAGCGGATAATTTGCGTATGTCAGAAAATTATAACCTGAGTCTGGCTTCCATGCTTCCAGGGCATCCAGAAAAGCAAAGTAGGCTTCCTGTTCCAAATCCTGCAGCTCTACCCCTGCTCTGGTGCAGGCCTCAGGCGAATAATTAAACCATTTTCTAGCCATCAGATAAAAGAACTTATCCACTTGCTCCCAGAGTGCCGGAATCAACTCATCTGCGCCAGCTTTTATTAAATCCGCAAGTTCTTCATTTGTCATGCTGCTGCCTCCTATCATAAACCGCCAATTATACAAAAGAGGGGACACCAAACGGCATCCCCATCACAATTTATTCTGTTGTCTGCTCCTGGTAATAGATTGCTTTCGCTTTGTTATCCAGTACAAAGGCATCATAGCAGATACGACCCTCTACCAGTGCGCCGCTAATGCCGGGGGGATCCTGATGGATTTTATAATCCTCCAGCTTGGTAGGTGCAACTGTTGCCACAGGATGAGCCAGCATAAAGCCGAAGTTTGTAGGCAGTCTCTTTGCAGGCACTTTCACGATCTGTGCGCCGTCCAACTGTGCGATAACGCCCTTCAAGCGCATATCGTTGCCAATATCCGTATCCATTGTGATATCTGGGCACTTCTTCATCAGAGCATATACGGCAGGTATTACCGTCAGTACACGGCCTGTCTCGGGTACTTCCGCATCGTCCAGAGCTTCACTTGCTTTCAGGATTTCCACATAGATATTATCTTTCGTCAGCATCACCGCTGCGGGCTTATGGCCTGCCTTGGAACACATAACGCCATAGGTATATGCATCCACTTCGGGAATAACAACTTCTCTCTGCTGTCTTGCCAGAGCGGAAGCTGCCGCCAACTGCTGGGCTGTTTCGTCTGTGCCCAGCTTATCAACGGCGAATGTAAAGGATCTATCCTTTTTTAGCGTCATTTCTTCTGTAGTAGCATCCAGACCGTCAACGGCACCATAGCGGGACCAGTTCCCGTTATTTGCTCCGGTTCTGTTATAATCGTTCATGGCGGAAGTGGACACTTTATAAACTTTGATTGTATGGGCACCTGTCCAATCAAAATCTGTATTTGTCAGCAGAGACTTTTTACTTTCTGCTTTGAATACTTCATCTGTATAGGGTGCAAATTTTGTTGCTAATTCAATAGCCATAATCATTCAACTCCTTTTTACTTCAGCTTGAACGCCTCAGCAATGGGATCAGAGCCACCCAGGCCAGCACCGCCGTTTGTACCTCTGGAAAAGATAAAAGGCTTTTTGCTGGGGTCTGTGAAAATATCGGGAAATAACTCCGCCATCTTTTCGACCTTCTTCTTAAACTGTTCATGATCTGCAGTATCGAACAGATCAAGAAGTTCTTTGGGGTAGTTCTTCTCTGCAATATATTCCTTACAGGTCATTGCACTCTCACGGGCTGCAAGCTCCCTTTCCCTTACCTCTGCAGGGGTAGGCTCATTCTTTGCCCGTTCCCTTGCCAAGCGTTCCTGTACAATGTTGTTTACTTCTTCTTGGGTAAATGTTTTCTCGGTGCCAGCGTTCGCACCTGCGGCGTTATTTGCGCCTGTATTCATGTTGTTGTTTTCCGCTGCGTTATCGCTCATTTGTTTTTCCTCCTTTTTACGCCTAGGGTATGGCTCAATGATTTATATAAAACAAAAAGACGCAGGACGGTTATAGAAACCTTTCCCACGTCTTAATATTGACTTACAGCCTGGCTGCGGTACTCCCTACGCTATTCATTTACAGGGGGTATTATACCATAAATTCCTTGAAATATCAAGGTTTTCCGCTGTTCTTATGTATTGTTTTCGGGTCTGTTCGGCAGGGTTAAGCTACCCTTTCTGGGGATATAAACATGACTGTATTCGGCACCGTCCAGCGTCTTACTGCCGCAGCCGGTAGCCAGGAGGGGCTTTAACAGCCCCATGACATATTCCCGTTCATATTCGTATGTATAGCTAATGTTCACTTTTATTGACATTTATGCACCTCCGGCGTTATAATTGATTAAAAGTTTATTCTTTTGCCCCTTGTGTACTTTGGTCGGTCGCAGGGGCTTTATTTTTTGCATAATCATATAACAGTTCCAAAACTACAGATAAATCACGTTGGAGTTTAGATGTCATATTCGCAATACAAAAAGCAGAATTAGCGTAAATATCCATTGAACCAAAAGCACCGCCATTTGCCATAGAATCCCAAAGGATATTAGAAACTCCTTCCAGAACCAATGCATCCATGTGTAGATTATCAATCATATCTGCAATGTCTTTAATTTTGTCCATATTCATACTCTCGCCGCCTTTCCATAATTATAGCCCTCGTCATAGCCTTCGTCCCAGCCATCAGCGTGGCCTTTATTGTATCCGTCCATGTAGGCCTTTGCCTCAATGTCAATAACTACCCGCAGAAGCTGGATAATCTCATTGCTAAGGGGTGTCCCCTCAGCTTCGGCCCGAGCTTTCACTTTTTCAATAATTGCATAATCTCCGTATTTGTTCATTTCGTTTCCTCCTTTTCATTTTTGCATAATTCCAAAGTACATAAGGGCTATATATTATTTCTGCAAATATGGAGAAAATGTTGATATTTCGGGCTTTATCCATCTTTCCAAGTCTGGAAATATACTAAGATTTATATATCCATCTTTCCAAGTCTGGAAATATGTATAAACCTTGATATTTAAGCATTTCTTCCATCTTTGCAAAAAATAATATTGTTCTTAGGGATCTGCAAATTTGGTCTGTTCTCCATCGAGCGGCAGATCATCTTTTGTTAGTTCCGGCATAAACCACCATGTTTTTTTATTCTTAGAAAAACCAGGGGAATAGTTTTGAATCCCCATTGATTTTTTAGCATCGTAAAGTGTGCTTTTTGATATTTCTGCATCCTTAGCAATTTTTTCAATGGTCTCTTTGGTTGCATAACCTGTTCTATTGAGTGCATCCAGTATTAAGTCCTTTGCAATATCCGTCTTTGTTTTTTCTGACTTTTTCCTCACTCTGGCAGGGTTTAGAATATCATCCGCTTGCAGATCAGAAACGCCATCAAATACAACGCCTTTCTTGCTGTCATAGTGCCATTTCAAACTGTCGCCATGAGGTGCAAGGCTTGACTTCACATGAGCAAGGATTTTAACATCTGGATCAGCCGGATCAGATCCAACAACAAGGACAGATCGAGCCGCTGCGGGGATATCGATTGAACCCAACCCCCTATGTAACGCCGTTGCCTGCGTCATTTTGGACATATGCATTACAATAAGAATTGCACAGTTGTATTTCTCAGCTAAATTACCAATATGTGACAAAATCGGGCGGACTTCATTCGCCCTGTGCATATCCACGCCAGCACCAAGGAAAGCCTGCAACGGGTCAAGGATCAATAGCTTTGGTTTGTACTGCTGTAACGCCTGCTCTATTCTCTCATCCATCATAGAAAGAGGCATATCTTTATCATCAATATAAAAAATGCGGTCGAAGTCCGGATTCATTTTTGCAAGACGGGGCTTTATCGTGTCTGCTATGCCGTCCTCTGCGGTCTGGTAAATAACGTTTGCAGGTTCTCTTGGTGGTGTAAATAAATCTTCATTATAAAATTCTCCACCAACAGAAACAACCTTTACAATATGCAAGCTAAGTTGTGTCTTGCCCATGCCAGGATCACCTTGGAGCAACGTTACTTTCCCAAGAGGAATATAAGGATACCAAAGCCACTCTGTTTTTGTGGCTTCTACATCCGCAAGACAATCAACTTTTAATACTGCTTTTTCTGCGGAATCAGGCTTCCCAGCGTATGGGCTTGTCCCCCTCTGGTACCGTTTCAAGGCAGGGAATACCGTCTTTTCGAGTTCTTCATCAGTAAGAGGAGGAACACACTTGATTTCATTTTCTGCCTTTACCGCCGCCCGTATGGCTTCATCAGATAGCCCTTTTGCTACCTGACTGCATACCAGCTTTACAAGAGTATCTACCCTTGTCCCTTCCGGTATGGTATCAGAAATAGGCTTTATTGCATGTGATTGCTGTTCTTTCACAGGATGCAGGAATGACAGCACAAGATCATTGACCTCTGCCAATGGGTACTCGTCAAGGGACTTCTTCCACTTGTACCTATTTCCGTTCGGGTGTACGCTTGGAGGGGCTACAATATAGCCGCCATCCCCCCGAACATCTACGCCCTCATAAATTCCGGAGCTACAACTTTCCTTTTCAGAAGATTTATAAATCAGATGGTATCCTCCACGGCCTGTAATGCTCTGCCAGGTTTCGGGCAGTTCTCCGTATTCCCGCTGCCATTCCTTTAGGACTTCATAGCCATTTTTGCCTTTGTCCTCGTCAATGTCCAAGTCGATTACCACAAGCCCGCCGGATGCCTGACCGGTAGCAATACCGATATTATAATTAGGGTTTTGCTCCCACCAGTTATTTATCTTATTGACGTCCGTTGTGGCATCCTTAAAGCCGTGTATTGGAACCGGGTTTTTGTCTCTAGGATGCAGCGGGAAAACTGCAAGCCCCTTTTTGGCGTAATACAACGCCCATTCTTTCATGCTCTGCATTTCATCACCCCAGACACAACTTTTTCTCAAAGTACCCCTTCGGTACCTTGCCCGGTACTGTTATGTATCCTTCCGCTTTCAATTCCTCATTCAGTTGCTTAATAACCTTATAAGCAAAAGAAGAAGAACACTCAAGCAAGGCCATAACGTCCGTTACTTTGTAGTATTTGCTTTCCATAGATTTCCTCCTTTCAATCTTCAAGAATGGATGTTACAGGTACTTCCAGGGCCGCAGCAATCTTTTTGCCAGTAGCACTGGAACAGCTCTTGCCGTTTCTGATATAGCAAAGTGTCTGGCGAGATACGCCGCACTTGTCGGAAAGGTCTTTGGTAGACAATTCCTTTTCAAACATCAGAAAAGCGAGTTTCTTTCTGTCAATCCTCATTCGTTTCACCTCCATTTTACAAGTTTTAACTTGTTATTGACACAAGTATATCATTGTGTTATAGTTGTGTCAACAAGAAAATACTTTTATTTTCCGCCTATCTGTGGTATATTTTCGTTGAGGTGAAGCGAATGACTACCGTTGGTGAAAGAATTAAAGCAGAACGAAAGAAAAAAGGCTGGTCTCAAGCAAAACTTGGAAAAGAGCTTGGTGTTACACAACAAATGATTGCACAGTTTGAAAACAGCAAAAAAACACCTAAGCACGAAACATTGGAAAGAATAGCAGAAGCTCTTTGTGTTCCTACTGTGAGCCTTTTAGGGTTTGAGGATAATTTGCACATACCTGATATAGGTAGTGCTATATATGACTTTTCAAACGAGGAAACTCGGAAAGTTATTGATATGTTATCTGATTACAAAAAGCTAAATGAAAAGGGTAGACAAAAAGCAGTCGAATATACAAACGACCTGACACGGATTGAGGAATACACCAAGAAAGAAGAAGAATAACCTAGGCCAGACCGTACCCACAAGTGGGTATGTGGTGGCAAATCCGAAAATTGCGGATTTGCGAATCTGGAATTTCACGAACCGCGCCAAAAAGACGAGGGAGCGAAACCGCTCAAAATTGAGCACATTGCCTTTCCCAGCTTCTTGGAAAACCATGGACAAATTGTCCGAGGTCTGGCAGCTCATAGACAAAATGTCGTTGAGTTGAGTTTTGGACAAAAATGTTCAAAACCGAAATTGTCTGCGGATTTCAGACACAAAAAAAATAACCGCCCCGGGGTGATCCAACCCGGAACGGCTATTCTGAGAACAAACATAAAAAGAAGGACTTAACACGAAATAAAATCCTACGATGATGTATTCATCCTGAACAATGCGAAAGGTAACACGTTCAACACATGATAGTTACTTCTTTGTGTGCCTGGTTCACACAAAATTTACCCCTATTAAGGGGACAGCCGCCCCAGGTGGACATCCAAGGACGGCTAGATTATGCGATTGCTCCACATAGCAACCATCTATATTATACCCAAAATCCCTTGAAAATTCAATGATTCGGGGCATTTTCAGCGGTATATACAACGGTTTTGTTTATGGTTTTTCCATTACACAAATTTATAGCAAACTGAATAAAAAAGCCCACTCCTGCGCCAACAGGAATGGACTTTAATATATGGGTACTCTGATGAATACCGCCTCAACAAGGTTATTATATCAGACCTACCCTTAATTTTCTATACCCAAAATAAAGGAGGTCTTATTTTTATGCCCGTTTATAAGAACGAAGATAAAAACACCTGGTACGCCAGTTTCTATTATCAGGACTGGCAGGGCACCCGCAAACGTAAAAAGAAAGAAGGCTTTGCCAGGAAGAAGGACGCACAGGAATATGAGCGCAACTTCAAGCTGCAGCAGTCTGGATCATGTGAAATGCCATTCTCCAAAATGACAGAGCTGTATCTGGCAGACTGTAAGATCAGGCAGAAGCCCACAAGCTACTATGTAAAGGAAAACTCCATCAATAAGCATATTCTCCCTTACTTCAAGGATATGCCCGTAAACGCCGTTACAGTAGCCCATGTGCGCCAATGGCAGAACCAGCTATTAGATGGGGACAAATACAGCCACAACTTCCTCCACACCGTAAACGGCTATCTGTCGGCCATTTTCAACCATGCTGTAAAGTTCTATGGCTTACCTAAGAACCCATCCAAAGAGTGTGGTAAAATACAAGAGAAGCGCCCTGAGCTGCAGTTCTGGACGCTCGACCAGTTCAATGCCTTTATGGAAACGGTTGAAATGGACTACCCAGCGCACACAATGTTTCTTCTGCTGTTCTGGACTGGTATGCGTGTCGGGGAGCTGCTGGCCTTAACTCTGGATGATTTCGACTTTGATAAGCACACGGTCAGGATCAGCAAGACATATCACCGCCTGCATAAAGAAGATTTGATCTTGCCACCAAAAACAGAGCGCAGTAACAGGGTCATTACTCTTTCATCGTTCATTGAAGAAGAAATAAAAGAATACACCGCCAAATTATACGATTACAAGCCATCTGAGCGGCTCTTTCCAGTGTCCAAGGATATTCTTACCTACAGAATGAAAACAGGCGCACAGGCGTTAGGATTGCCCCAAATTAGGATACATGATATCCGGCATTCCCATGCTTCTTTACTGATCCATCTAGGCTTTTCTCCGCTGTTGATTCAGGAGCGTTTAGGGCATGAAAACATAGAAACCACCCTGAACACATACAGCCACCTTTACCCCACACAGCAAGGAGAGCTGGCAGCCAAGCTGCAGGAAGTATTTTCTAAATAGTACGTTTTTGGTACGCTCAAATAAAAATAACCCCGAAATATGCTGATTTCTCGGCACTATCGGGGTTTTGTGCTTTTATACTTCCATAATAATAGGAAGAATCATGGGACTTCTCTTTGTTTTTTGCCAGATATAGTTTTTCAGGGTATCCTTGATGACACCTTTGATATAGTTCCAGCTTGTGATGTTCTTTTCTTCGCATTTCAAAAGTGCATCCAGAACCACTGCACGGGCTTCGTCCATCAGGTTTTCCGCCTCGCGGACATACACAAAACCACGGGAAATGATATCGGGGCCGGAAACGATAGTACCCATTTCTCTGTCCATGGAAACCACAACGACCATCAGACCATCCTGAGACAGATGCTTTCTGTCCCGCAGAACGATATTGCCCACATCGCCAACACCCAGACCATCGACCATGATCTGCCCCACTGGCACATTGCCTGTGACCTTGGCTTCGTTTTTATTGACTTCCAGCACTTCACCCAGTTTCATCACGAAAATATCATTCTTATCCATGCCCATGGAGATCGCCAGATCTCTGTGGCAGGAAAGGTGCATGAATTCCCCATGGACGGGCATGAAGAATTTAGGCTTTGTCAGCGCCAGCATCAGTTTCAGTTCTTCCTGACGGGCGTGACCGGAAACGTGGATATCTTCGATATCGCCGTAAACCACCTTTGCGCCTTTTTTCAGCAGTTCATTTACCACACGGAATACGTTCTTTTCGTTGCCGGGGATGGCAGATGCACTGATGATGATCTTATCATCGGGCTTTACACTGATCTGCTTATGCTCGCCGGAAGCGATTCTGGACAGGGCAGACATAGTTTCGCCTTGGCTGCCTGTGGTAATGATGACCAGCTGGTCGTCTCTGTAATTCTTTGTTTCGTTGATGTCGATCAAGGTTCTGGGGGGCACCCAAAGGTAATCCAGCTCGGAAGCCGTTTTCACGGCATTGACCATGCTGCGGCCGATAATGGCAACCTTTCTGCCATACATATAGGCAGCATTGATGACCTGCTGGATGCGGTGGATATTGGAGGAAAAGGTCGCCACCATGATACGGTTCTTGGGTGTCTCCTCGAAAATCTTTTCAAACACCTTGCCCACGTTCTTTTCAGACATAGTGAAGCCTTTTCTTTCCGCATTGGTACTGTCGCTCATCAAGAGCAGTACGCCTTCCTTGCCCAACTCTGCAAAACGCTGCAGGTCGATGATTTCGCCATCGATAGGGGTATAGTCCACCTTAAAGTCGCCGGTGTGCACCACCACACCAACAGGGGTGTGGATCGCCAGTGCCACCGCATCGGCGATGGAATGGTTGGTGTGGATGAATTCCACTACCATCTGTCCCAGTTTCACCTTTTCCCCGGGCACTACCGTATGTCTTGTGGTGGAATCCAGCATTTTATGCTCTCTCAGCTTGTTTTCCAACAGCCCCAGTGTCAGCAGTGTGCCGAATACAGGCACATTCAGCTGTTTCAGGATATAAGGCAGTGCGCCGATATGGTCCTCGTGACCGTGGGTCAGCACGATACCTCTGATTTTGTCCATGTTTTTTGTCAAATATGTCACATCGGGGATGACCAGGTCGATACCCAGCATATCATCCTCGGGGAAGGCCAGACCGCAGTCGATGATGATGATATCATCGCCATATTCCAGCACTGTCATGTTTTTACCGATCTCTTCCAGGCCACCCAGGGCGATGACCTTCAGGTTCATCTTGGGTTTTGCCTTGGCTTTGCTTCTGGCACGGAGCTTTGCAGCCGTTTTTGCTGCGGGCTTCGCCGCTGTTTTTTCGGCTGTTTTTGCTGCAGTTTTCGCTGCTGTTTTTGCCGCCGTTTTTACCGCTGCCTTCACAGTATCCGCCTTTGCAGCAGCCTTCGCCTTCGTGTTTTTCGCTTTGGAGCTCTTTCCCATGGTCTCCTTTACGATCTTATTCTCTGCCAAAAAACACACCTCCTTTTCTCGTTTTCTCTTTCTTTCTCGTTTTTATAGTATGGCGTAAAAAAGTTCTCTTTAAACTGCAAAAATTTCTTCTTTTCCCAAAAAGAACGCACCGAAAAAAGAGCAGTCGATGCTCACTCGCCGAAAAAACATTCCGCCCCGTTTTTTCTGAAACGATATGAGTGCTGCTGTTTTGGTTCCCTATGCTCTTTGCCTTTTTTCCGCTCATTTATTATGAAAAGGGAAATAAGGCATATTTCTAAAGACGAAAGCCTCAGGAAATATGCCGCCCTAGTCCATTCGAATTTTGTTTCAGGATCAGTCGATCTCTACGGTATAATCTTCGCCCTTCTGTGCGAACAGGTCTGCCACACGGTCGAATTCTGCGTCGTCTTCTACCAGTTCATAGGTCACATCGTCTGTATTGATAGAAACTTCTTTCAGGATGATCGCGTCTGTTTCATCATCATCCATCAGTTCTGTTTCCACTACCAGCAGGTAACGTTCGCCGCCGCAGGCAACATTATCAATAATGGAAAACTCGATTTCTTCGCCGTTTTCATCTGTCATGGTAACGGTTTCGAATTCCATTTCGTTTACTTCATCATAAATATCAGCCATTGTTATTAGCTCCTTCCTTTCTCTTGGGACTCTGTCCCAAACCCTGGCAGGGGAATGATCCCCCTGCACCCTCATTGGCAAAAACTATCGTTTTTGCAGAGGATACGATATTTTTATCCGTTCAAAGGAATATCATTCCTGTTTTTACTTGCTCTTACTATCCAAATATCCCTGCAGGATATGGACTGCCGCCATCTTATCAATGACACTTTTTCTTTTATCATGGTTCAGCCCCACTTCTCGCAGAGATCGTTCTGCCGCAATGGTGCTGAATCTTTCATCCCAGAGGATAACTTCCACCTTCGGGAAACGTTTTTTGATCCGTTCACAGAAATCGTTAGTCTTGATGCATCTGTCCCCTTCCGAACCATCCAGGTTCTTCGGGTAGCCCAAAACGATGACCTCTGCCTGATATTGTTCCACCAGCTCCGCCAGTCTGCGCATGCTTTTCTTGAACTCCGCAGGATTATCTCTGCGGATGATCTCCACCCCCTGGGCTGTCCAGCCGAAGGGGTCGCTGACTGCAACGCCGATGGTCTTATCTCCAAAGTCTAAGCCTAAAATTCGCAATGATGTTCCTCTTTCTTACTCGTTACGGTCCAAATAGTCTTTCACCAGTTCTTCCAGCAGTTCGTCTCTTTCCAGTTTGCGGATGAGGACACGTGCGTTCTGGTGGCTTGTGATATAAGTGGGGTCGCCGGAAAGGATATAGCCTACGATCTGGTTGACAGGGTTGTAGCCTTTTTCTCTCAGCGCACTGCTGACAGCCATCAGGATTCTTTTCGCTTCGTTTTCAGGTTCTTTTTCCAGTCTGCCGAAATATTGTGTTTCATGAATATTGCCCATACTTCTCACTCTCCGTTCTGCGGCTTTGCCGCACCCCAAATAAAACAGCTTATATTTTCACAGGGCAAGCCCTGCTTCTTCCAAAAAATACTTATGTCTATGATACCTGAAACCCTAGCCGATTGCAACTATATAATCCTTACATAATTATTACAATTTAACCCGATTATGCATCCACTTCGCCAAAAAGTTCTTCTCCTTCCGCCTTGGTGATATGGGTCTTGCAGATCTGATTGGTCAGGTCTTTTTCACTTCTGCCGCGAACCTTGATATAGTTTGTGGTATGGCCTTCATAAACACCATCCTCTACCATTCTTTCATAGAGGACTTCCACATCCTGCCCTACATATTCCCTCAGGAAATCCGCCGCCATCTGGTCGCTCAGCGCAATGAGCTTATGGCTCCGTTCGGATTTGACTGCATTGGGCAGCTGATCCTTTCTTGCCGCCGCAGGGGTGCCCCTCTTGGGGGAATAAGGGAATACGTGGATCTTCGCAAAGCCGATCTCCTTTGCAAAATCATAGCTTGCCTGAAAATCCTCTTCCGTTTCCCCGGGGAAACCAACGATGATATCCGTTGTCAATGCCACATGGGGCAGATATTTCCGCAGGGTCGCCGCTGCCTGACGATATTTTTCCGTATCATATTTCCGGTTCATTTCCTTCAAGGTCTTATCGCAGCCGCTCTGCAGGGAAAGATGGAAATGGTCACAGACCTTGGGCAGCTCTGACATAGCCTTGGCAAATTCCTCCGTCACTACATTGGGCTCGATGGAGCTAAAACGGATACGTTCGATGCCTTCCACCTCATGAACCTGCTGCAAAATTTCCAACAGGGAGGTATCTCTCCTGTCCTTGCCGTAGCTTGCCACATGGATGCCTGTCAGCACCACTTCCTTGAAGCCGTTGTCTGCCAGACGTTTCACCTCTGCCAGGACCTCCTGAGGCTCTCTGCTGCGGATAGGCCCTCTGGCATAGGGGATGATGCAGTAGGAACAATACTGGCTGCATCCATCCTGAATTTTCAGGTATGCTCTGGTTCTGTTTGCCAGTTTCTGGATAGACAGGGGTTCGAAAACCCGTTCCTTCATGATATCCGTTACATGGTTTTCCACGCCGCGGCTTACATCATAATTCTCCACCATTTCTACGATCTGGGCTCTGTCCTTGGTGCCGATGACGAGGTTCACACCTTCTACTTTCATCAGTTCCTGGGGAGCAGTCTGGGCATAGCAGCCCACCACAGCTACGATGGCGTTTTCATTCTGCCGTTTCACCTTTCGGATGAGCTGGCGGGATTTTTTATCCCCAAAATTTGTTACCGTACAAGTATTGATGACATATACATCCGCTTCTTCATCGATGCCGACGATCTCATAGCCTTTTTCTGCGAACAGCTCCGCAATGGCTTCACTTTCATATTGATTTACTTTACAGCCCAGTGCAAAACTTGCTGCTTTCTTCATAATCCTTCTCTCCTTCGGGGCTCAGATTCCCGTGATCTGGCGAATCGCCTGCACCACGCCGCCCTCGTTATTGCTGCCCGCCTGAAAACGGGCTTTTTTCTTCACGCCCTCCACAGCATCCTGCATGGCAAAGCTGTAGTAAGCTTTTTCAAACATTTCGATATCGTTATACTGATCCCCAAAGACCATGGTTTCCTCCGGAGTGATGTTCCACAGCTGCTGCAGGGCTTCCACGGCAGTGCCCTTATTGACCCCACAGATGCCCGTATCCAGACAATCCGGCCCGGAGGTCACCAAACTCAAGCCATCCGCCAGAATCGGCCGCAGCAAACGATAATATTCCTCCGCCGGTTTTCCATCCAGCACGATGATGGAGACTTTGATGATATCATCCTCTACTGCATACAGATCATCCGCCAGTGCCATAGCATAATTGAATTTGGGGGATGCCAGAAATTCCAGCATTTCCTGACTGGTGGTATAGCTGCAGTGCTTTGCACACAGCAGCGGGCTCAGCCCCGGAAACTGCCCCACCGCATCCAAGCAGGCTTTCACCTCTTTTTTCGCCATACAGCGGGCATACAGCTCTTTTCCATTATCCATGATAAAAGCACCGTTTTCCGAAACGATGACGACATCCTTCACATGCTCCTTGAAATCGCTGCACAGGCTGGGATACTGCCTGCCGCTGGCAACCACAAAGCGTGTGCCCATTTCCTTCAGTTTGGGCAGGATCTGATAGATCTCCTCATCGATTTTCTTTTCATCATTCACCAGTGTGCCGTCCATATCAGACACGATCAGTTTAATCATCTATATCACCTTATGATTTCTTAATTGATGCGGAAAAATAAGGGCAACAGTTTCATTGCCACTGTTACATCTTTCCCGGAAAGCCAGACCAGATGCTCCCGTAAGGCTTCCCATTTTTCTTTTTTTGTCATCACCTGGGCACAGATATTTTCCATGGCATCCAAATGACCCATGATATCCTCCCGTTCACTGCGGGAAAGACATTCCATCATGCCAATATCCAGGCGGACTGTCGTAAAATCCGCTTCAAAATCCAATTCCTGATGTTCTTTGGATATATAATATTCCAGCAGACCTTCGTTGCTGTAGTGATTTTCCCGAAAGCCCTTCATCCGTTCCAGCAGAGTCTGCACGTTTTCCCGATAGATCTTCGCCATATTGGCCGTATCTTCATAGGGCTGGATGACCCGAAGCCCTTTGGTGAAGCCTTCGATCTTTTCTGCATAATGCTCCAAAAGCAGCCGGAACAGCCCCTCCATGGCTTCGCTGTCATAAGAGGATGCTTCCCAGACGGTTTCCACGTGGGCAATATCTTCATCGATCATGGTACGAATATCTTTATCTTCTGTCATATCCTCCACCGTCCCTTCTGCATTCGGATTATCTTTTAGTATAACATAAAAATCATCGTTGTGGCAAGAATCCATACCTTTTCTCTTTCCTTTCAGGGAAATTTGAAAAAAGCACCTGCCTGTGCTATCATCAGTACAAGATACTTTTCCGAAAGGAGTTCCTGCCAATGAAAGCATATCAGCATAAAGTGCAATATTACGAAACAGATAAAATGGGCATCACCCATCATTCCAACTATATCCGCTGGATGGAAGAAGCCCGCATCGACTTTTTGGAGCAACTGGGCTGGAATTATGAAAAGCTGGAGAAAGCCGGTATCTTTTCTCCCGTGACTGCCGTAACGTGCAAATACAAGATCAGCACCACCTTCCCGGATATTCTCACCATCACCGTTTCTGTGGCGGAATTTCAGGGGGTGACCCTCAAGCTGAAATATGAAATGAAAAATGCCGATGGGAAATTGGCCTGTGAAGCCTATTCCGAGCATTGCTTCCTGAACGCAGATGGCAAACTGCTCCGACTGCAAAAGGAACATCCTGCTTTCTATCAGGTTCTTCTCTCATTAAAAGCATAACAGAAAAAGGAGGTTATCCTATGGAAATTTTATTGGCAACTATGGATGATTTTGACGGCATCCTCGCCCTGCTGAAGGCAAACCACGCAGACAATCTGACACCGGAAGAAAAAACAGAGGGCTTTGTCACCACCAACTTCACCAGAGAACAAATGGAGACCCTCATCGTGCAGGAAAAAGGCGTTGTCATCGCCAAAGAAAACGGGAGAGTCGTTGGATTTGCCACCGCCGCTCCCTGGGATTTCTGGACACAGTGGCCTCTGTTCACCTATATGATCGATCATTTAGAAGAATATACCTTCCAGGGAAAGACTCTGACCGTGGAAAACTGCTATCAATACGGCCCCGTCTGCGTAGACAGAGCCTTTCGGGGCACCGGACTGTTCCAGAAGCTGTTTTATGCCTCTCTGGAAAGCATGGCGCATCGCTTTCCCATCATGGCAACCTTCATCAATCAGGTCAACCCCCGTTCCTATCGGGCCCATACCCAAAAAGTGCCTATGGATACCTGCGGCACCTTTCCCTTTAACGGCAATCAATATTATCTGATGGCGTGCAGCACCTCTCTCCGCCCCGAATAAAAAAAGACACAAAAAAGCCATACCAAAAAGGTATGGCTTTTCCTATGCCTTGGGGCTTATTATTCCTCGTCGTCGTCAATGATAACGACCATGCCGCCCATTCTTCTGTTCAGTTCTTTTCTAGTGATCTTGATGATATTAGGTGTTACGCCATCGGGCTGTTCTTCGATGAAGTATGCTTCTTCCTTATCGCAGTCGTTTTCATCCAGCCAGCCGCTGAAATAAGACAGGATAGAGCGCATAATCTCTACACTGTGGCCCCAATAGTCCAGATCCAGGAACACCAGTCTTGCCTTGTCGCCTGTTTTGGAATATTTGCGGCTCTTATATACCATTGTGAACAGTCGTCTTTCTTCCCCTTTGTATGTGAAGTAAACAGCCATTTCGTTGCTTTCGCCAAAACGGTTTTCATAACGGTTTACCTTTGCTTCAGGGTCAAAATATTTCAGAACGAACTGATAGATCTGTTCCAGTTCGATTTCCTTTGTGATATACCCATGAGTCTTTGCTGTCATTTGAAAAGCCTCCTTTTTCCTACTACTTTTATGCCAATAAATATTTTGCGTGCAAATCATCTCTTATTCTGATTGCATTATACAGTAAGAAAATTGCCTTTACAAGAGCAATCCCTCACATGGAACAGAGAATTTCACCGCCGATTTTTAGGCAGTTTTTCACATCTTTTCCAGCATTTTTTCTACCAGGCCGCTGCTGCGTTTTGCCGCCAGCACAACAAACTGTTCATAGGACATATTTGCCTCCTCATCGGCACTGTCGCTGATAGCACGGATGATCACGAAGGGGATCCGATTCAGCCAGCAGGCATGGGCAATGGCTGCCCCTTCCATTTCCGCACAGTCTCCCTGCACATATTTTTTGATGCGTTCTTTTCCTTCTTTTGTGCCGATGAACTGGTCACCGCTGGCAACTCTGCCCAGCATGATCTGATAATCCTCTGCCGTTTCTGCCGCTGCTTCCTGAGCCAGTCTCACCATCATTTCATCGGCCTTGAAATAGCTTTCCGCCAGACGGGGAATGGTGCCGATGGGGTCGCCCAAAGCGGAAACATCCATATCATGCTGCACTGCATCGGTGGAGATCAGGATATCCCCAATATGCAGTTCCGGGCTTACTGCCCCGGCTACGCCTGTATTGATCACATAATCCACACCAAAATGGTCGATCAATACCTGTGTGCAGACCGCCGCATTGACCTTGCCGATGCCGCTGATGACCAGCACGATACTGTTGCCGCAATATTTCCCCACATGGAACTGTAACCCAATGACGCTTTTCGTGGTCACGATCTCGATTTTCTCTTTCAAATACGCGATCTCTTCTTCCATCGCGCCGATGATGCCGATTGTTTTCATACTCGTTTCATCTCCTGTTCTGTCAATTCCGGCGATATTTTTCCAATATCCGCCCCAATCAGCCGTTTGTTTTCGGCTCATACACATTGATTATAACACAATCCCTCCATGTCCCGCAAGTCACCCTCTTTTCCGTAACGTTTTCTTAAGTTTTTGCGGTTTCGTTGCAAAAAAACAGCAACTTTTGTATACTGGTAAGGAAAATCAAATTAGAGGTGTTAGCTATGAATCTGAAACCTGTCATCGGCATTGCGCCGAACTATTCTTACGAAAAAAAGGAATACTCTCTCCATGAGGATTATGTACTGGCCATCGAAAAAGCTGGGGGCTGCCCCATCGTGCTGCTGCCCCATCAGGAACTGCCCGATTTTCTGGATGGTCTGCTGCTGACCGGCGGCGGCGATATCGACCCGCTGCTCTTCGGAGAAGAACCCCTGCACCAGAGCGGCGAGATCAACCCCCTCAGGGATGCCTACGAAATGCGGATCTGCCATGAAGCACTGGAAAAAAACCTGCCCATGCTGGGCATCTGCCGGGGCATGCAGGTCATGAATATCGTCAAAGGCGGCGGCATCTATCAGGATATCGGCGTGCAGGCAGGCACCACCCTGAAGCATATCCAGCAGGCCCCCCGTTCCTATGGCACCCACAGCATCTTCGTAGAGGACAATACCCTTTTGACAGACCTTTGGGAAAACAAACGCACTGTGGTCAATTCCCTGCATCATCAGTCCTGCTCCACCCTGGGGGAAGGCTTCATCGCTTCTGCCCGCAGCGCCGATGGTCTCATCGAAGCCATTGAGCAGAAGGACTGCCTTTTTGCCGTTGGCGTACAGTGGCATCCCGAAGCCATGAAAACAGAAGAAATGGGTCTGCTGTTCACCGCTTTTCTGAAAGCAGCAGCTACCTATAAACAGAACAGGAGGTAATGGAAAATGGAAACTATCACAAACGGCAATGCCATCAGCGAAAGCATCGGCAGCCTGTTCAGCCCCGTTGCATGGAGCGGTCTGATGGCTGCAGGCATCAAGATTTTGCAGATCATCGGCACATTGCTGCTTTGCTGGATCCTCATCAAGGTTTCCAGTGCCGTGGCAAAAAAATTCTTCCAGACACAGGCCCAGAGGGACCGTCTTTCCATGTCGGAACGAAAAGCAAAAACTTTGAATTCCATCACCAGCAGTGTACTGAAATATGTAATCTATTTTATCGGTATCTTTTCCATTTTGAAGCAGCTGGGCGTTCCCGACAGCTCTCTGGTGGTAGTTGCTTCTGCCGGCTCCGTTGCCATCGGCTTAGGTGCCCAGAGCGTTGTCACCGATATGATGGAGGGCTTTTTCATCCTCTTTGAAGACCACTATGCTGTGGGCGATATCGTCACCATTCAGGGCATCACAGGTACCGTGGAAAGCGTGACTCTGCGCTCCACGAAGCTCCGTGACCCTATGGGCTGCGTCCATATCATTCCCAATGGCTCCGTAGGCACTGTAACAAACCTTTGCCGTGACTTTATCAATGCGGTGGTGACCGTGGGTATCGCTTACGGAGAAAACATCGACCATGCCATTGCAGTGCTGAAGGATGAAATGGCGAAAACAACAGACATGGAAGAACTGCTGGAAACCCCTACCGTGGCAGGCGTCATTGGTTTGGATGATTCCGCAGTGACCATCAAGATCGTTGCAAAATGTAAAGTGAAAACAAACCTTGGCGTGGAAGCAGAGCTGCGACGCCGTATCAAAAACCGCTTCGACGCAGAGGGAATCGAAATCCCTTTCCCTCAGCAGGTCGTACATCTGGTAAAGGAGGCATGATTTATGGATTTTTCCGTTGGAGATATTGTACAGATGAAAAAAAGCCACCCCTGCGGCTCTGCCCAGTGGGAAATTTTGAGAACGGGCATTGATTTTCGGATCAAATGCTGCGGCTGCGGACACATGGTCATGCTGCCCAGAGTAAAATTTGAAAAAAACGTAAAGAAAATCATTTCTTCCGGGACTCCGTCCCAGACCCCGCAAGGGGAATAAGACCTCAGGGCTCTGCCCTGAACCCCGCCAACTTTTTGAAAAAAGTTGGATCAAAAACTTTTATACAAAAACGGCACCCAAACGGTGCCGTTTTTCTTTGCCAATCTATCATTTTATCTCTGCCTCAAACGCAGTTTGAGGCCATTGGGGGTCTGGGGTATCATACCCCAGCGAGGAATTGGGGCAGAGCCCCAAGGTCTTAGCCTTTCTTCCGCATGGCGTTCAATATCGCCAGTACGCATACGCCTACATCGGCAAATACCGCCATCCACATGGTAGCGATACCGGGGACAGAGAGAATCAGTACCAATATCTTGAAGCCCAGTGCAAAGGCAATATTCTGGTTGACGATCTTCCGTGTATTCTTAGCGATTTTGATACCCACCGCCAACTTACCGATATCGTCATCCATCAGCACCACATCCGCCGCTTCAATGGCCGCATCGGAACCGATACCGCCCATGGCAACACCCAGATCCGCTCCTGCCAAAACAGGGGCATCGTTGATGCCGTCGCCGACGAAAGCCGTCTTGCCTGCGCCATTGCCCTTCAATTTTTCCATCCATTCCACCTTATTTTCCGGCAGCAATTCGCTGTAGACCCCATCCAGCCGCAGTTCCTTTGCCACAGCTTCCGCCGTTTCTTTCCGGTCGCCAGTCAGCATGACCATCTCTTTCACGCCCTGCTTCCGCAAAGCCCCCAGAGATTCCGCGATATTGCCCTTCAAAGTATCTGCCACAAGGATATGGCCAAGGAACTTGCCGCCCTTCGCCACATAAATCACTGTGCCAATGCCATTGGCTTTTGCATAAGGGATATTTTCTCTTTCCATCAGGCGGCTGTTGCCCAACAGGACAGTTTCTCCCTCCAGTTCATAGGAAATGCCATAGCCGCCTAATTCCTGATACTGCTCCGCAGCAGGCAGCTCTCCCTCGTAGCTTTCCACAATAGCCTTCGCGATGGGGTGATTGCTCATGGCTTCGCCGATAGCCGCCAGCCGCAGCACATCTCCTTCCACTTCCGTCACAGAAAATTTGCCCTTGGTCAGCGTGCCGGTCTTATCGAAAACCACCTTCTCCAGATGGCAAAGAGTATCCATATCTCCGCCGCCTTTGACGAGGATCCCTCGCTTAGATGCCGCACCGATGCCCGCAAAATAGCTCAAAGGTACAGACAACACCAATGCACAGGGGCAGGATACTACCAAAAATACCAATGCCCGTCCAAACCACAGGGAAAAGGCACCAACGCCCAGCACAGGAGGCAGAACCGCTACCAATACCGCCAGCAAAACCACCACAGGGGTATAGATTCTGGCAAAACGGGTGATAAAGCGTTCCGTTTTGGATTTTTTCCCGGCAGCATTTTCCACCATTTCCAAAATCTTCATCACAGTGGATTCGCCAAAGGGCTTTTCCACACGAATCCGTAAGGTGCCATCCATATTGATGCAGCCGCTGAGAACACGCTCGCCTGCTTCCGCATTTCTGGGGAGAGATTCCCCTGTCAAAGCCGCCGTATCCAGCATAGCATGTCCTTCTTCGATGATACCGTCCAAGGGAATACGTTCCCCGGCCTTTACCAGGATGCAATCCCCAATCTGCACCGTTTCGGGAGGGACTTCCTTCGTCCCCCCCTCTGCCACCAGGCGAGCAAAATCGGGGCGGATATCCAACAATGCCGTAATGGATTTTCTGGAACGGGCCACGGCGTAATCCTGAAAGGCTTCCCCCACCTGATAGAACAGCATAACGAAAACCGCTTCTGCCATTTCACCAATGGCAAGGGCACCAATAGTGGAAAGGGACATCAGGAAGTTTTCATCAAAGACCTGCCCACGGACGATGTTCTTTCCTGCCCGCAGCAGCACATCATAGCCAAAAACCAGATAGGCGGCCAAAAACAGCGGCGCGCCGGCACTGCCCTCCCGCAAAAAAACAGCACTCAAAAACAGCGCCAGCCCCAAGCCAAACCGCAGGAAAAATTGCTTGCCAAAGGCTTCTTCGTCCCCATGCTCATGGTCGTGCCCACAGCCGCAGGCATCGTCATGGTCGTGCTCATGGCAACAGCTATCCTCACATGCCGCTGCTGCAGAGGGATTTTCTTTATGGAACGCCACCTCCACATCCGGCTCAAATGTATGAACTGTTTTTCTGATGGTCTCCTGCATCTTCTCCAAAGAAACATCCTTTTTCAGCTCCAGCGTCATTTCCTGCCGCATCAGGTTGATGGAAACTTCCTCCGTTTCCGCCAGCTTGGAAAGGGCAGCCTCAATCTTGCCCGCACAGTTGGCACAGGTCAGCCCCTTTAAATATACCTTCATTTCAGACATTCGGTTCACCTCTTCTTATTTGTTCGCATGAACAATCATTCATATATCGATTCAAATTTTAGGCTGTAAATGGTATATACAGCCTAATGCTTTCTTATTCATGATATCCACGTTTGTGGCGGATATGAGTCATGCCCTGTTCCAGAACCATGCGGACATGTTCATCATCCAAAGAATAGAACACCGTTTTCCCCTCCTTGCGATATTTCACAAGGTCGTTCTGCCGCAGAACACGCAGCTGATGAGAAACAGCAGACTGGCTCATTTCCAAGGCCTCTGCCAATTCGCCCACGTTCCGCTCCCCTTCCAGCAAAATATGCAGGATGCAGATACGGGTGCCGTCGCCAAAAATCTTGAAGAATTCCGCCAATTCCTGAATGAACTCCTTCTGCAGTTCCTTTTCCATATCAAATTCTTCCTGCATCAGAGTTTCCTTCATAGGCTTTGCTTCCTTTCTCATATGAATATCTGTTCATATATTAACATATCATGCGTACACTGTCAATCTCCTTTATTTGGAAAATCAATCAGTTCGATGAACCCTTTCAGGGCATGGGGCATGGCAACGTTTTTCAGGCGCACCATACCAATACTGCGCTTAGGCACGGGAGGGTCTACTGGAATTTCATACAGGCGTTTGTTTTCCAAATCCTTCTGGGTAAATTCCTTGATGACATAGGTCAGCCCCAGATTGATCTCCGCGAAGCTGACCAGCAGATCGCTGCTGCCCAGTTCCAGAATCGGATTCAGCACCACGCCGTTTTCCTCCGCATAGCGGTCGATATAGCGGCGGGAATTGCTGAGATCTTCCAGCAGCAGCAGGGGATACTTCGGCAGATCCTTCACCTGCATCCCCATTTCCGCCAACATGCGATATCTTTCCCCGCCCACCAATACATCGTGGATCTCGATGCAGGGGGTCACTTCCAAATCTTCATCCTCCGCAATAGGCAGATTGATGAAGCAGACGTCTACACTGCCGTTCCGCAGCAGGCGCAGGGATTCATAGGTGGTCTTATTGGTGACCTTGATATTGATATCGGGATAGAGCTTATGGTACTGCTCCAGATAATGCAGCAGAAAATTGGCAATGACCGTGTCACTGGCGCCGATCTTCAGCTCGCCCATTTCCATGTGAACCATCTGATAATATTTTTCCTCCGCCGCCTGAATCAGCCCCAGGGCCTGTTCCAGATAGGTATAGAGGAGCTTGCCTTCCGCTGTGGGGTATACGCCCTTGGCGGTACGCACCAGAAGGGGGCTGCCCATACGGTCCTCCAGCTGGCGGATGGACATGCTGACCGCAGGCTGCGAAATATACAATTCCCTTGCCGCGGCGGACATATTGCCCGTGCGGACAACGGCACAAAAAATACGATAAAGATCTAAAGAAACATCAACTTTCATATCTGTCATCCTTTTCTTTTGTTTTCTTTATTATACAAAAATCAAAGAACTCTCGCAAGAATGATAAATAAAAATGATAGCCGAAATTTCATCAAAATTCTTTTATTTTTTCTCCATCCGTTTTTCCAATCGGCGGTCCTTCCACTTTTCCAGTTCCACCACGGGCAAAGGCACCAAAGCCAATGCCGCCACGATCAGCCATTCTATTTTGTCCAAAGGGCAAACCTTGAATATCGCCGCCAAGGGTTCCACCATGATGACCCCTGCCTGCAGGACACAGCCGATGAAAAAGGCACCCAGAAGCACAGGATTGCTGCCAAGGGAAATATGGAACAGGGAATGTTCTGTCCGCATATTGAAGGCATGCACCAGCTGAGAAAGGGAAAGCACCGCAAAGGCCATGGTTCGCCCAATGGTATAGGTTTTCTCTCCGTCAAAATAGATATGCCCGATGCCAAAGGCCAAAAGCGCCAACATGCCGATCATCATGCCTTCCAGGGCAATGCGGCTGCCCATGCCGCCGCTGAACAAAGAAGATTCCCGTCGGGGCGGTCGTTCCATGATATCCTCATCGGCAGGGTCTACCCCCAGGGCAATGGCAGGCAGGGAATCCGTCACCAGATTGACCCAGAGAAGCTGAATGGGCAAGAGGGGCGTTGCCCAGCCGAAGCACATGGCAACAAAAATGGTGATGATCTCCCCAATATTACTGGAAAGCAGGAAATGCACCGCCTTGCGGATATTATCATAAATGCTGCGACCTTCCCGTACCGCTTCCACAATGGTCGCAAAATTATCATCCATCAAGACCATATCTGCGGCGCCCTTTGCCACCTCCGTGCCGTTTTTCCCCATGGCACAGCCGATATCTGCCGCTTTCAGGGCAGGGGCATCGTTGACCCCATCCCCCGTCATGGCCACCACCCGACCGTCTTTCTGGAAGGCTCTCACGATACGGACTTTATGTTCCGGGGAAACACGGGCAAAAACGGTACAATGCTCCGCCGCCTGTTCCAGCTCTCCATCATCCATCTGCATCAATTCCTGCCCGGTAATGACCCGATCGCCCTTTTCAAAAATGCCCAATTTCGCCCCAATGGCCTGGGCTGTCAAAGCATGGTCACCGGTGATCATCACAGGGCGAATGCCTGCCTTTTTACAGATACGAACTGCTTCTGCCGCTTCCGGTCGGGGCGGATCGATCATGCCCGCCATGCCTGCGAAAACCAGATCCTGTTCCAGGCTTTCCGGCGTAAAAAACAGCGGTTCTTCTTCCCATTCCCGAAAGGCCACCGCCACCACCCGCAGAGCGTTTGCCGCCATTTCGCCGTTTTTCAGGCGGGCTTCGCTTTTTCTCCTGCCATCAAAAGGTGCCTGCCCTGCCCCGTCCAGACAGCGGGTGCATTTTTCAAACAAGATATCCGGCGCACCCTTCGTTACGGAGATCCACTTATCGCCGCTGGGATGTACTGTCGTCATCAGCTTTCGTTCCGAAGAAAAGGGAATCCCCCCGATCCTGGGCATCTCCTGCCACAGGGCTTTCAGGGAAACGCCCCCTTCCTCCGCCGCTTCCGCAAGGGCTTTTTCCGTAGGCTCGCCAATGATTTTCGTCCCCTTTCTCTTGCAATCGTTGCAGAGGGTGAAAAGGGTCAGAAGGAACCGCCGTTTTTCTTCGTTTTTCTCCAAATCCTTCCCAATCGCCGCCAATTGGGTCACTTTCATGCGGTTTTGGGTCAATGTACCCGTTTTATCGGAGCAGATGATCTCCGCCCCGCCCAAGGTCTCCACCGCCGGCAAACGGCGAATGATAGTATTTTTTTGAGACATCCGCTGCATCCCAATGGCAAGAACGATGGTCACGATGGCAGGCAGCCCTTCGGGGATCGCTGCCACCGCTAAACTGATGGAAGTCATAAACATATGGAAGGGCTCCTGTTTCCGTAAAATCCCCATGATGAAAATAATGCCGCAGATGACCAAAGCACCGATGCCCAGCATCTTTCCCGTTTCCCCCAGTTTTTTCTGCAAAGGGGTTTCGCTGTCCTCCTGCTCCGCCAAAAGGGAAGCGATATGCCCGATTTCCGTGTGCATGCCCGTTGCCGTGACCACTGCTGTGCCTTTTCCTGCCAAAACGTAGCTGCCGGAAAGAACCATATTTTTTCTATCCCCCAGCTGGGTCTTTTTCGGCAAAACGCCCCCTTCCTTCTCAATGGCAAGGGATTCCCCTGTGATGGCACTCTCTTCTGTTTTTAATCCATGATTTTCCAAAATCCGACCATCGGCACAGATATAATCTCCGGCGGAAAGAAGCAGGATATCCCCCTGCACCACATACTCCGCAGGGATCTCCTTTTCTTCCCCGTTCCGCCGCACCTTCGCCTTAGGGGCAGAAAGCTCCTTCAAGGCTTCCAGTGCTTTTTCCGCCTTGCTTTCCTGCAATACCCCCAGCAGGGCATTCAGCACCACAATGGCAATGATGATGGCAGAATCCACAAAATCCCCTTCCCCATTCCAATAAGACACCCCGAAGGAGACCGCCGCTGCCCCGATAAGCAGCAATATCATAAAATCATTGAACTGGGCAAGAAACTGCCAGAAAAAGCCCTTCCAGCCTTCTCCCTGTTCCAGTTTATTTTTCCCATCTGCCGCCAACCGTTTGGCTGCTTCCCCCGCAGAAAGGCCTTTTGCCTCATCCGTCCGCAGGTTCTTTATCACTGCCGAAAGCTGCATGCTCCACCAATCCATATCCTCACACTCCATCTTTTGTTTTTCTGCTTGCCTTTTTTTCCACTTTATGCGGACAAGCGCAAAAAAAGACCACCTGCATAGGATGGATAGCAGGAGGTGTTCCCCATGCTTTTTTCTCTGCTTCTGGCTCTTTCCCTCAGTGTGGATGCCCTGGGAATCGGTCTTTCCTATGGTCTCAGACGCATCACCTTTTCGCCCTCCTCCCTCTTGCTCCTGACTGGGGAGACCTTTTTGATGATGGAGATTTTTTTGGGGATGGGACGGCTATTGGCAGCCTGTTTTCCCGCCAGACTGGCAGAGGGAATCTCCACAGGCTTTCTGCTGTTATTTGGCATCTGGCTTTGTCTGCAAGGAACGGGGCAAAAAAACAAGAAGGAGGATTCGCCCCTGCAGTCTCCTTCCCTTTGCGACAAGGATGCTTCTTCCTCCATCGAGCCGAAAGAGGCCCTCCTGCTGGGCTTTCTTCTTTCCATGGATTCCTTTGCCATCGGGGTAAGTGCCGCCGCAGGGGGGATGGATGTGGTTCTGCTGCCGGTTTTTGCCGCTCTGTTCCAAACCATTTTTCTTGCACTGGGGGCAATGGGCGGCGCAAGGCTCTTTTTACGATCGGAACCAAAGGAAAGCCTATGGTCACTCCTTTCCGGCGGCATCCTCATCTGCCTTGCCATCCTTCAATTCTTTAGCATATAAAAGCCTGCATATCAAAAAAGCGTATCCCAAAAAGGGATACGCTTTTATTTCACTGATTATCTGTGGAATAGTTTTTTTGTTTCATATTTAGGTTCGCAAGTCAGGTTCACACCCAGCTTTTTGAATACGTTTTCATCTACGGAGGACAGGATGACTGTAGAATGTACCTCGCAGCATTTCAGTTTTTCCAGCTGTTTCAATGCCAATGCCGCCTGAGGATCATTGACAGCGCAGATGCTCAGGGCGATCAGCACTTCATCCGTATGCAGACGAGGGTTCTGGTTGCCCAAATGACCGATCTTCAATCTCTGGATAGGTTCGATGATCTCGGGAGCGATCAGTTTCACACTTTTGGGGATGCCTGCCAGGGTTTTCAGGGCATTCAGCAGCATCGCAGAGGATGCACCCAGAAGGGCACTGGTTTTGCCTGTTACAATGGTACCGTCGGACAATTCGATGGCTGCCGCAGGGTCGCCTGTTTCTTCGGCTCTTGCATTAGCCGCTGTGGCAACGACCCGATCCTCGATGCTGGTGCCTGCCTGTTTCATCAGCAGTTCCAGTTTATAGATCACATCATCTGCCAGGCCGCCCTTTCTATGGTCGCAGAGGGCTTTATAATACCGTCTGACGATCTCTGTTCTTGCTGCCGCGCAAACAGCTTCATCATCGAAGATGCAGTTGCCCACCATATTCACACCCATATCCGTAGGGGATTTATAGGGAGATTTGCCGTAGATCTGTTCAAACATGGCATTCAGCACAGGGAACACTTCCACGTCACGGTTATAGTTGATGGTGGTTTCACCATAGGCTTCCAGATGGAAGGGGTCGATCATATTTACATCGTTCAGATCAGCTGTGGCTGCCTCATAGGCCAGATTGACAGGATGGCGCAGAGGGATATTCCAGATGGGGAAGGTTTCAAATTTCGCATAGCCTGCCTTCACCCCCCGTTTATTTTCATGGTAGAGCTGAGAAAGGCAAGTAGCCATTTTGCCGCTGCCGGGGCCGGGTGCTGTGATAACCACCAGAGAACGCTGAGTTTCGATATAGTCATTCTTGCCGAAGCCCTCTTCGCTGACGATGTGAGGGATATTGGCAGGGTAACCTTCGATGGGATAATGCTTATACACTTTGATACCAAGGCCTTCCAGCTTCTTTTCATAGGCGATGGCACTGGCCTGCCCGTTGAACTGGGTCAGCACAACACTGCCAACATAAAGGCCATAGCCGTGGAAAGCATCGATGAGGCGCAGCACATCCGCATCATAAGTGATGCCCAGGTCGCCGCGGACCTTATTCTTTTCGATATCCCCAGCGCTAATGACAATGACGATCTCCGCATCCTCCTTCAGCTGCACCAGCATATTGATCTTACTGTCTGGCTTGAAGCCGGGCAATACCCGGGATGCATGGTAATCATCAAACAATTTGCCGCCAAATTCCAGATACAGCTTGCCGCCAAACTGGCTGATGCGTTCTTTGATCCGCTTCGACTGCATCTGCAGATATTTTTCATTATCAAATCCTAAACGTAACATATTTTAACTCTCCCCGATGTATCTTGATCAAAAATTATACAACATAAAATTATACTCGTTTTTTATCCTATTTACAAACAAAACTTGACAAAAAACCACGGTTCTCCATCAAAATATGAAATACCCTCTATAAGGGATACAGAAAGTATTTCTCATTTTCCCTATTTTGATTCTTTTTGGTAAAAAGAGAAAGAGGTATCTGCTGTTACAGATACCCCATTGCTCTTTTTCTGGATGTTTTTTTAATAATTTTTGGATGTAATTTGGATGTATGTTTTCTTTTGTATTTTTATGGCATGCCTGCTTTTGCAGGTATGGAAAGGTCTTATTTCTTTGCAGCCAATTCTGCTTTACGCAGTTTGCAGATCTTGTAGATACCAACTGTGAACAGAGGCAGTACATAGATTGCCAGGAATACATAAGACAGTGCATTGTAAACAGTTGCGATCAGGTCGATGATACCAACCTTGGACAGAATCATGGAACCAACCAGAACGATGATAGTCAGGACTGCCTGCTGTTTGCTTGTCATTGCAGATCTGTTTGCTTCTTTCAGACCATTGTTTACACGTTCGATAGCAGCATGGATGATACCTGTGGAGGTTTCGATCAGTGTCCAGCCCATTACGATACCGAAGATCGCAATAACAACGGGACCTGCAGTGCCCTGCATCATTGCCAGCCAGGGAACGGATGCACCCAGAACGTCGGGATTAGGATAGAAGCACATTACTGCGAAATATGTCAGGAACCAAGGGATTGTAGCCAGAACACCACCGATGATACCGGAAACTACAGATTCTTTTCTGCATGTCTGTCTTTCAATGGTAAAGAAAGAAGCAGGCAGTACAACTAGGTTATAGCCACAGTACAGGATACCGCTCCAAAGAGCTGCGCCTGCTGTTACAGTGCCTTCCATATAGCTTGTGTCGTGGTTTGCAAATACAGTAGAAATATTATCACCGAATGTACCAATAACCAGTACAGCAAAAATAATATAGCCAACATACAGTGCGATCGTACCCAATGTTTCAAAACGTTCGATCAATCTGGAACCATAGAAGTTCAGGATCGCTACGATAACTGTGATGGCAACTACGCCGACCCAGTAATTGAGACCCAATGTCTGCTCTACGATATTACCGGTAGCAGAAGCCATAACGGCAATGATTACAACCATGAAAAGCAGATATACAACGTCGAATACTATCCACAGAGGACCACCGATGGTCTGCATGAAGGATTTAAAATCGTACGCCTTTGTCAAACGAATCAGTTCATAGGACAATGCCGCGATGACAGCAAAGCCCAGCAATGTGCCCAGACCGGACAGCCAGCCCAATGCACCGAATTTGCCGCCGTATTCTACGATTTCACGACCAGTTGCATAACCGCCGCCGATCATTACGGACTGAAGGATGATACCAGGCAGGACGAACTTACCAAAACCACCTTCAAAAAAATTTTTTTTCTTTTCCATAAAGATTCCCCTCTTTCGTAAAGTCTGCTCATCGTTGGATGCGATGAAGCAATTCTTCTGTTTTTTCCTGCAGCCCTTCCGCTGCAGCTTTTACATAGTATAAAATAATTTCGTATAAGCCCTTTTGCGATTGTATTTATTTTCGTACAAAATAGCTTTTGTAAAAATTTACTCGTTTTTAGACATAAAGTCAATATCAGACATCCTAATTTTTTGCCACAAAAAAGGGGCTCTCCTGTAAAAATCCATCATTTTTTCGGAGAAGCCCCTTTATGTTGTATGACAATAGTTTGATTTTTGTATAGAAATGCTTTTGAAATCTTTTTTTCTTTTAAAAAAAAGAGAATGTTCTTCATTTTCTATACAATCTTTACAAAAAATAGAAATTTCGTTTTGTATTTTTTTCAATACATACAAATCTATCGGAATAAAAATTCGAATATATTGAATATATATTCACTTTTGTCCTTATGTATACTGTTTTTATGCATACACCATGCAATGTATGACCTGTTGTTTTCCACAAAAAAGAATACGGCAAAGGTTTTTTCTCCGCCATATTTTCCTTTTCTCCCTTGTAAACAAATCACAGCCCTGCTGCAGAAAGGCAAAGGATATGCACTTCCTTTGCGCCGGCACGATACAATGCCTTTGCACATTCGTTGCAGGTGCTGCCTGTAGTAAAAATATCATCCACCAGAAGTACGTCCTTGCCCGAAACATCCAACGTGGCCTCGAAAGCATCCTTCAGGTTCTGCCGCCGTTTCTCCGGGGTACGTAATGTACTTTGGGCAGCGGTATCCCTTTTTCTCCGCAGACCATCCTTCCGGAAAACAAGTCCTGTTTTTTCAGATATCTTCTGGCAAAAGATATGGGTCTGATTGAAGCCGCGGCGTTTTTCCTTTTTCGGATGCAAGGGAACAGACAGGATAATATCCGTTTTTACCAGCAATTCTTCATGATATTGCAGCAGATAATCTGCCAACAGCTCACCTAATCCTTCCCCCAGCTGCTTTCCGCCCTCATATTTAAACAAGTGAATCACCTGACGCACCTTTTCATAGGGAAAGGCGGCACAGGCCGTTTCAAAAGCAAAAGGTTTCAGGCAGAAATCGCAAAAGCCTGACGTATCCGTTTCGCCGCCGCAATGGGGGCAGATATTCTTTGGAATAAATGGAATATTCTCCTCACATTTGTGACAGAGAAAACCCTTTCGCTCCCCCAATGCAAGAACTTCCCCGCAGACGGCACAGCGAGGCGGAAAAATCCATTCCATCAATTTTTCTTTCATACGATCTCACCCCCATGGATGAAATCATATAGATTCTGGATCCGCTGGGCAAGTCCCGTGTATCTGCCCACTTCTTTATCGTTGCGGATCATGGCAGAAACGGTCTCCCGCAGGCCAACGATAACCACCAGCTGTTTCGCACGGGTCACCGCCGTATAAAGGAGGTTCCTCGTCATCAGCATGGGCGGGCCACTATAAACAGGCAGGATGACCACAGGATATTCGCTGCCCTGAGATTTATGGATGGTGATAGCATAGGCAAGCTCCAGTTCTTCCAGCTGGCTGAAATCATAATCCACGATTTTCCCATCGTCGAAGGCCACCCGCATCTGTTCCGCATCCTTATCAATGGAAAGGATGATGCCCCCATCGCCGTTGTAAACGCCAAGGCCTTCATCCTCCCGCTTGCCAAGGCTGTTGAACATCCGCCAGACGATGTTGTAATTATTTTTGATCTGCATGACCTTGTCGCCCTCCCGAAAAACGGTCTGGCGGAACTGCACCTCCCGCTTATCAAAGGCAGGGGGATTCAAGGTCTGCTGCAACACCTGATTCAGATTTTGTACGCCGAGGGTACCCTTTCGCATAGGTGTTAAGACCTGCATATCCTGCAGGCCATCACAGCCTGTAAATTTCGGCAGCCGTTTCGTCACCAATTCCTGTATGGTCGCCGCCACGTCCTCCGCATAAGCGCGGCGCATAAAGAAGAAATCCGTCCCCTCCTCATTCAAAATGGGATCTTCCCCCTGATTGATGCGGTGGGCATTCATGATGATGGCACTTTCCTGGGCCTGTCGGAATACGTGCTGCAAACGCACCACTTTCAGACGTTCGCTGCGGATCATATCTTTCAAAACATTCCCCGCCCCAACGGAAGGCAGCTGATCCACGTCCCCCACAAAAATGATGCGGGAACCGCTTTCCACCGCCCGCAAAAGGGCCTGCATCAACGCAATATCCACCATGGAGCTTTCATCAATGATGATAACGTCTGCTTCGATGGGGTCGTCCTCATTTTTATCGAAGGTCTGTCGGCGGTTATCCTCACCGATGAAATTGATGCCCAGTAAACGATGAATGGTCTGGGCTTCCATGCCGGTGGCTTCCGTCATCCGCTTTGCTGCCCGGCCTGTAGGTGCCGCCAGCACCACATCCAGCTCCTCCCGCTTCAAAATACGCAGGATTGTATTGATGGTGGTGGTTTTCCCCGTACCGGGACCGCCGGTGATGATAAGGACACCACTGCTCATGGCTTCCAGCACAGCAAGCCGCTGTTCCTCCGCCAGAATGACACCCGTTTCCTTTTCCACCCGGGCGATTTCTTTCGCAATATATTCCATGTCCGCAGACTCATAATCGGCAGCCAACTCCAGCAGCCGCTTTGCCACGGACATTTCCGCATAAAAATAATAATTCAGATAAACACAGTCTTCCCCGTCCAGCTTTTCCTGCCAGATCTGGCTGTCCACCTGCAATTCCCGAATGGCATTTTCGATAGCAAGAGGATGCAGATCCAGAAGTTCCACAGACTGATCGATGAGCTTCTGCTTGGGCAAATAGCAATCCCCGTTGGCCGCCGCATTATTCAAAACGTATTTCACCGCCGCCTTCACCCGGTTGGGATCATCGGCAACAATGCCTGCGTTTGCCGCCATTTTATCCGCCATTTTGAAGCCGATGCCTGCCACATCATCCGCCAGCCGATAAGGGTTATTTTTCACAATATCAAAGGTGCGTGCCTTATATTTTTTATAGATACGCATGGCATAGGCAGGGGAAATATCGAAGCCCTGCAGGAACATCATGGCTCTTCGCAGTTCATGCTGTTCGCAGAAGGCTGCGGAAATCTTCTGGGCTTTGTCATAGCTGATGCCCTTGATTTCCGTCAGCATATCAGGCTTTTCTTCGATCACATAAAATGCCGCTTCGCCGAACCGTTCCACGATGCGCTTGGCGGTCTTTGCCCCGATGCCCTTGATCAGGCCTGAGGAAAGGTATTTTTCCATGCCTACGGTGGTGGTGGGCATGGATTTTTCATAATACTGCACCTGCACCTGCCTGCCGTAAAGGGGGTGCATCGTCCAGTTGCCGCGGATTTCCAAGGTTTCTCCGCTGTGGATCTGGGGAACGACGCCGACACAGGTCACCTCGTCATCCTCTGTTGTCAAAGAAAAAACCGTATAGCCATTGTCCTTGTTTTGGTAGATGATATCCTCCACTTCCCCAACGATTTTCAAATCTTCCATGCCTTCACCTCCTTTCGCAGCCTTTTCTTTTCTTTTTAGTATAGCATAGGAAATAAAAAAAGGGAACAACAGTTCCCAATTTTTACATAACAAAAAACGCAAAGAATACTCTTTGCGTTTTCTATCCTTATTTCCACCGTTCCAGCTGGGGCAGCAGATTCTGCATGAACGCCCTTGCGGCATTCTCATCCTCCCAACCCATATGGGGAATACATTCCTCAACCATTTCCTCCATGGTGCATACACGAACAAAATCACCATCGGCATAGCACCACTTACAGTATTTCTCATTGAAGGAACCATCGGGCTCCTTGCTGATCAGGCTGTCATCTGCCAAGGGCATGCCGCAGCTTTGGCAGATCAGATTTTGGGGTGCACCCAAAAGGGTATTGATGGAGATACTAAACTCTTTAGAGATCAGTTTCAATGTCTCCGTATTGGGTATCGTCTCGCCGCATTCCCAACGGGACACTGCCTGTCTGGTCACCAGACATTTTTCCGCCATCTCCTGCTGAGAAAGGCTATGTTTTTTTCTGAGTTCCAGTAAAAATTCCTTTGTTTCCATATCATCGCCTCCTGCTTTCAGTATAGGTCATGATATCCGTTTCGGCAAGCAACTGTCCGTTGCCCCTTAGGCGGCTGCACTTGCTTTTTATACAAACCATTCCGGTTCGGCTCTTCTTGCGTAGAGCTCTTCCAGTTCTTCCTTATGATAGATATAACCGGGGTCATCGTAATATCTTGCCCCTGCAGGACATTTCTTCACGCAGGCACAGCATTTGATGCAGATGCCCACATATTCTTTGACATTTTCTCTGCTGATAGAGCCCATGGGGCAGACTTCGGCGCAAAGGCCGCAGCCGCAGCAAGCATCGCTTACCTTGGGTTTTACCTTGCGGATATCGATATGTTCCCCGTTCCGGTCCTGCGGTTTGAAATAAGGGCGAATGGGGTCGCAGCCCTTCACATAGGCAGGCCCCGTGTATTCCCAGCCGCTCTGCAGTTTTTCCGCGATGGCTTCGCCAAATTCCTTCACAATAGCCATATCCTTTTCATCAGGTCTGCCTGCCGCCAAGGTTTTGGAGAAGGAATGTTCACTGATGAAAGCGCCGCCTGCCACAGTTTTGAAACCATCTTCTTCCAAAATATTCCGCAGTTCGATGAGAGCGTCATCGAAGTTGCGGTTGCCAAAGGAAACCATAGGCACCGCCAAGGCACCATTGCCCTTCACCTTCCCTGTCAGATAGGGCAGCAATACATTGGGCACACGGCCTGCGATGACAGGTGTACCGCATACAACGAGATCCCCTTCACCAAATACGGCATCCGTTTCTCTGATGCCGGGCAGAGTAAAATCATAGACTTCCACAGGCAAGCCCAGCTTTGCCGCCAAGGCTTCCGCTGTCCCCTTTACCACCTTTTCCGTTCCCCCAGTAGGGCTGAAATACATGGCCCAGATCTTCTTCAACTCCATACTTTCTCCTCCTTTTCCCTGATACAAAAATAAGCTTTTTTTCATCATACCTTATATACTCTTTTTTTTCAACCTATAAGTCATAGAAGGCACAGATAGAAAAAGACGTCCAGAAACTCTGAACGTCTACGCTTCTTTAATGGAATTTTTCCAATGTTGCCCAAACAGATTCTATCTTTTCCACCTTCTGGGCCTTCACCATTTCATCGATGCGGGCTTCTGTATATTCTGTCTGGATCTTATCCTGATAGCCTGTTTCCGCCATCTGCTTGACTTCTTCTTCCGTAGGCACTGTTTTTTCCAATGCCTTCAGGATGAAATATCTGCCTTCTTCCACCTGAATGGGGCCTGCGATCTCGCCCACTTCCAGAGGTTCAGCCAGACCGAAGTTTGCCAGCATATAGCTCTGATACATGGTTGTCTCACCGTTTTCTTCACCGTTCTGAACTGCAGGGTCCACATCATATTCTTGGAAAAGGGCCGTAAAATCCTCTCCTGCTTTGGCACGGTCTGCCGCTTCTTCGGCTTTTTCCCCATCATCCAACAGGATCGTTGCCACCTTCAAAGTGGTGTAATCCTCTTTGATCTGGTCTTTCTGTTCTTCGTAATAGGCCGCCATATCAGCTTCGTCTACAGCACATTCCCCTGCAATGGATTCGTATACCAAAGAATAGAGATAGGATGCTTCCATCAAAGGGATCAGTTTTTCTGTATCCATGCCCATTTTTGCCAAATCAGCCTCGTCCACCGTGGAAATGAACTGTTCCGCTGAGGCCTTGGCTTCTTCCTTCTGCTCGTCTGTCAGGGCAATGCCATTGGCTGCTGCGTATTCCTCCGCAGCTTTCACGCTTTGCAGGGTGCTGATGGTGCGTTCTTCCACCAGTTCATCAGCTGTCTGTCCATCAAAATCCATATTCCATACATCTTCCCCCGCTGCCGCAACAAAGCTCTGGGTAGTGGTATAGAGATACACCATATATTCGGACTTCATGATTTCCTGTCCGTCGATCTTCAAAACTGCTTCGTCTGTAAATTCCGCAGTGCTGCTGCCGCAGGCTGTCAGGCTGAGGGCTGCAATCAGCAGCAGGCAAAGCAGACTTCTTATCTTCTTTTTCATCTATCAAACCTTCTTTCCATCATTTTCTCGCCCCAACAGGGTTGTCTTTGATTATATCATACTTTAGAAACCTCTGACTAGCCCTTTAATGCTGCAAAGAAATTTTTAATGAGCAGCAAAGGCTTATCTGCTTCGTCCCGTCCGGGTTTGATGGTCAGATAGGGCGTTGCACCGGCAGTAAAGAGATATTTGCCCTTTTCCTTGGCGATCAGTTCCGTCAGTTTCACAGGGTCGATATTAGGCTGGGGGCGGAATTCCAGGAGCAGATTGCCATGCTTCTGGCTGATAGCGGTAATGCCCATATAGTGGGCTTCGCTCTTCACCAGAACCACTTCCAGCAAAAGCTGTACGCTCTTGGGCAGGTCGCCAAAACGATCTTCCAGTTCCTCCTGCATATCGTAATATTCTTCCATGGTGCGGATGCCTGCGATCTTTTTATACAGCTCCATCCGCTGTTCCTGATTTTTGATATAAAAATCGGGGATAAAGGCACTGATATTCAAATCGATAGAGGTTTCGAACTGTTCCTCTTTCGCTGTGCCGCCCTTCAGGTTCTGGACTTCTTCTTCCAGTAAACGGCAGTACATATCGTAACCAACGGCTTCCATATGTCCATGCTGTTCTGCGCCCAGCAGGTTGCCCGCCCCGCGAATCTCCAAGTCTCGCATGGCAATCTTGAAGCCGGAACCAAATTCCGTAAATTCCCGAATGGTCTGCAGGCGTTTTTCTGCCGCTTCTTTCAGCATTTTGTCTCGCTTATACATCAGATAGGCGTAGGCGATGCGGTTACTTCTGCCTACCCGTCCCCGCAGCTGATAAAGCTGAGAAAGCCCCATGCGGTCGGCATCCTGAATGATGATGGTGTTGGCATTGGAAATATCCATGCCCGTTTCGATGATGGTAGTACAAACCAGCACATCAATCTCGCCGCTGATGAAATCCCCCATAATGCGTTCTAGTTCCCGTTCGGACATCTGCCCGTGGGCATAAGTTACATTGGCATCGGGCACAAGATTCTGGATGCGGAAGGCTTCTTCGCTGATGGTTTCCACACGATTATATAGATAATATACCTGACCGCCCCGGCTGATTTCCCTATGGATGGCTTCCCGAATAAATTCCGGGTTATTTTCCATGACGTAGGTCTGGATAGGGTGTCGTTCCTGAGGGGGTTCCTCCAGCAGGCTCATATCACGGATGCCCGCCAGGCTCATGTGCAAGGTTCTGGGGATAGGCGTTGCGGAAAGGGTCAGCACATCTACATTTTCCCGCAATGCTTTCAGTTTTTCCTTGTGGGCAACCCCGAACCGCTGTTCTTCATCCACAATGATCAATCCCAAATCGTTGAATTTTACATCTTTCGACAAAATACGATGGGTGCCGATGAGGATATCGGAATAGCCCCTTTCGATATTATGCAGGCTTTCCTTCTGCTGCTTCGGCGTACGGAAACGGGAAAGCAGTTCGATTTTGATGGGGTAGCCCGCCATTCTCTGGGTAAAAGTATTATAATGCTGCTGGGCAAGGATGGTGGTGGGCACCAAAAATGCCACCTGCTTGCCTTCCTGAGCCGCCTTGAAAGCCGCACGGATGGCAACCTCCGTCTTGCCATAGCCAACATCGCCGCAGATGAGTCTGTCCATGACCTTGCTGCTTTCCATATCCTTTTTCACATCTTCAATGGCGTTCAACTGGTCATCTGTCTCTTCATAGGGGAAATTTTCTTCAAATTCCCTCTGCCAAACGGTATCCGCACCATAGACAAAGCCCTGGGCTGCCGCTCGCTTTGCATAGAGCGCAACCAAGTCCTCTGCCATGATCTGCACAGCTTTTCTGGCTTTGGCCTTAGCTTTTGCCCAGTCCTGCCCGCCCAGCTTATTGAGTTTCGGGGCAGCGGAGCCGGTACCGATATATTTCTGCACCATATCCATCTGGTTAACAGGAACAAAGAGGCTGCCCCCATCCCGATAGGAAATCTTCATATAATCCTTCTGGACACCATCTACAGAAATTTTTTCCAACCCACGGAACACGCCGATACCGTGGTTATCGTGTACCACATAATCACCGATGCGCAGGTCAGTAAAGCTTTCGATGGCTGCACTGTTTTTCTTTCGTTTTTTCTTTTTCTTCTTTTCTTTTCCGCCGAATAGCTCGCTGTCACAGAAAACAGCAAAATCAATGAAATCATAGCGAAACCCTTTGGAAAGAGCCCCTCTTGCCACCCAAACAGAGCCTTTGGGCACATCTCGTTCCAAATCTTCGATATAGACTGCTTCCAGCCCCATTTCCACCAGTTCCTTTGCCATGCGCTGGGCTCTGGTGCCAGTACCTGCTAAGATCAGGGTGCGGAAACCGCTTTTTTTCAAATATTCCAGTTCTTCGCAGAAAAGGTCTGCCCGCTGCTGAAAGGACGGGGTGGAACGGACAGCAAAATCCGCCGTGACCTTGGGGTGGAAATCTACCGTTCTCTGGCTCAGCCCGGCGAAAAGAACAGTGGCAAAGGCTTCCGCCTGCCGCAAAATCGCCGTATAATCATAGAGCATACGGCTCTGCCCCGACAGCAGATAACCCTGAGCAATACGCCCCTTCACACTTTCCTGATATTCTTCCATGAGGATATCCATGTGTTCCCGAATCCGTTCCGGTTCATCGAAAATTAGGAGGGTATCCTCCTGCAAATAGGAAAGCAGGCTGACGGTCTCGTCATAAAAATAATCCACATAAGCGCCCACCGCAGGCAGGGTCTTTTCCGCCCGGAGCCGCTCCGCATCCTCGCCGATATGCTCCCGCAGGCGTTCCGCCGCTTCTTCTTCGCCCTTTTTCTCAAAGTTTTTCAGGGCTTTCACAAATTCCTTGACGATCTTATCGGCTGCCGCCACGGCCTGTTCCTCTTCATAGACCACTTCTCGCATAGGGAAGATGACTGTTTCCTCCAATTTATCCACGGAACGCTGGCTCTGGGCATCCATACTGCGGATAGAGTCGATCTCGTCATCCCAAAATTCGATACGGACAGCATCCTCCGCCGTCAAAGACCAGATATCCAGAATCCCGCCCCGCAGGGTAAACTGTCCCGGGCTTTCCACCAGCTCTGCCCGTTCATAGCCCATCAGCACCAGCCGTTTCGTCAGATCAGAAATCTCCGCGATCTCCCCCACCTTCAGCTTCAGCAGAAAAGATGCAAACACTTCCTTCTTAGGGTATTTATCCAGCAAGGCTTCCATAGATGCCACGATAACGGGACATTCTCCCTGCAACAACCGTTCCAGCACCAAAAAACGCTGACGGTTCATTTCCATACTATGGACATCGGCACTGTAAAACAGGATATCCTTGGCAGGATAATACACGCAGTCCTTTTCGAAGAAGGTCAAATCCTCCAGGATTTCCTTTGCCCGCAGCTCGCTGTAGGTCAAAAACAGCAGGGGGCGTTTGGTCTGCTCCTTCAAACTGTAGGCCAGATGATTTTTTGCAGCATCAATGACCCCTGTGGCAAAAACAGGGGTATTTCCTTTTTCAATTCCTTCCAAAACCTGCCGAAAGCTCCCCAGCTCCAGCAGGGGTCCTGTCAAGGCTTTCATTCCGCATTCACCTCATTGGGTTTCACTTCGTTTTCCTTTTTTTCTGCTTCGGACTTTGCCGCTTCTTCTTTTTCCTTCTGTTTTTTGGCGGTTTTCGCTTTCTGGTTCACGCGATTTGCCGCTTCCTTGATGCCACGGGAGAGCATCAGTTCCACGCCCTGCACCGCTTTGTCCATGCCCTGCTCCATCATGGGCAGATCATCGGGATTGAATTTCGCCAGCACATAATCTGCCAAGTCCCAGCCGCTGGGCTTTTCACCGATGCCAACTTTGATACGGTTAAACTCGTCCGTGCCCATCTGATCGATGATATTGCGGATGCCATTATGACCGCCATGGCTGCCCTTTTCCCGGATACGCACGCTGCCGCAGGGCAGGCTGGTATCATCAAAAATCACCACAAAGCGTTCCTGGGGGATCTTATAGAAATTCACGATCTCCCGCACACTTTCGCCGCTCAGGTTCATATACGTCTGAGGTTTCACCAAAAGCACCCGTTTGCCTTTGATGGTGCCATCCCCCACAAAGGCTTTATTTTTGAATTTATTTACTTCAATATCATATTTTTTCGCCAGCTTGTCGATGACATGAAAACCAACATTATGCTTGGTTTCTTCATACTGTCTGCCGGGGTTGCCCAAGCCGACAATGCAGAAAAATTCCTGCCCCTTGCTTTCCTGGTTTTTGAATCGATCAAAAAGACCCATTTTCTTTCCTCCTATCTATAAACACAACGGAAAGCCCTAATTTTTCTAAATTAGAGCTGTTCCAAACAATATCTTATTTTCTAGGAGTATACCACAAATGGAATAGAAAATACAACTCCTAGAAAAGCCATTCATAAGCCTAACGGCTTACGAATGGTTTGCTCCGCAAATTTTTTCAACAGAATAGGTTTCGTGTAACTGCAAGCAGTCACGAAGTCTATTCTGTTGAAAAGTTTTTCTCCGCTATAGCACAAAAAAAGAACGGGTACAATTGTACCCGTTCGAAAAGAATCTATGTAATTAGATTATTTTACTTCGTTAACCAGTTCAGCACCTTCCAGGAATGCTTTTGCATTTTCCATTGTAATCAGTGCCATCTGACCCAGAGCTTCTTCTGTCAGGAATGCCTGGTGACCGGAGATAACTACTTTATCGCTAGCCAGCAGTCTGGACAGTGTAGCGTCATGTTTTTCCAGGTTGCTTCTGTCTTCGAAGAAGTATTCATGTTCAACTTCGCAAACGTCCATACCTACGCCGCGGAATTTGCCAGCTTCAACTGCGTCAGCCAGAGCTTCGGAGTCAACCAGAGCACCACGAGCAACGTTGATGAAGATAACGCCGTCTTTCATCTTAGCGATAGCATCTTTGTCGATCATGTGTCTTGTAGCGGGCATCAGAGGGCAGTGGATGGAGATAACATCAGCACGAGCGTACAGTTCGTCCAGTGTTACATATTCCAGACCCAGGTTGGGGTTGGGGAATGCATCGTAAGCGATGATGTTCATGCCGAAACCTTTCAGGATGTTGATCATGCACTGACCGATTTTACCTGTACCGATGATACCAGCTGTTTTGCCAACCAGAGCGATACCTGTCAGACCAGCGATATCGAAGTTGAATTTTGTTGTTCTTTCGTAGGACAGGTGAGGTTTTCTGTTAACTGCCATCAGCAGAGCAGCGCCCTGTTCAGCTACGGATTCGGGAGAGTAAGCGGGTACTCTCAGAACGGGCAGACCACATTCTTTTGCAACGTCCAGATCAACGCTGTCGAAGCCTGCGCAACGCAGCAGCAGAACTTTGATACCCAGGTTTTTCAGTTCACGGATAACTTCTGCGGGAACTTCGTCGTTAACGAAAGAGCATGTAGCGTCGTGACCAGCTGCCAGGTGTGCTGTTGCAGGTGTCAGTCTTTCGTTGAAGAATGTGATTTCATAGCCATATTTTTCTGCTACAGGTTTAAAAGAGTCTACCCAGTAAGATTTTGTGTCAAAGAATGCAATTTTCATCGGTATCTTCCTCCTAAAAATGAAAAAATTTTGATAAGTGGATAGTAAAAACTTTATAGCAAACAGAGCAACTCCCAGACTGCGTATAGGAATATTGTCTTTCTCTGTTTGTTTTACTTTTAACAATATAATCTATTTCACCGTTTTTGTCAACCATGTTCCCATAAAATTGTAAGTTTTGCCGAAGCCTTTTTTCCCGGAACAATAAAAAAACACCAGTTTCCGGAGGACTTCCTTCTCTGGTTTTTGGATATTATTTTTTTTGCTCAAAATTCCCAAAAAACAGCCTCGAGACTGCACTATTTTTCAGTAAATAAAAAGAAAAACTCCCATCCGAAGGATTGGGAGTTTTTTTTCTGGAATTTTGTTAGAAAAGTGTTTTTCCAAATCAGTCAAACAACTGGGAAATAGATTCACCTTTGTGGATGCAGTTGATGGCATCTGCGAAAATATCAGCAACAGAAACCATTGTGATCTTGTCGATTTTCTTTTCTTCAGGCAGTTCGATCGTATCCAGAACCAGCAGTTCGTTGATTGCAGATTTTTCGATTCTTTCCAAAGCGGGGCCGCTCAGAACGCCATGAGTACAGCAAGCGTCAACTTCGATAGCGCCTCTTTCCTTCAGCGCATTCGCTGCGTTTGTGATAGTACCTGCAGTGTCGATCATATCATCCACCAGGATAACCTTTTTGCCTTTTACTTCACCGATGATGTTCATGATCTCGCTTACGTTTGCTTTGGGTCTGCGTTTGTCGATGATGGCAATGGGAATGTTCAGTTTTTCAGCGAATTTTCTAACTCTTGTTACGCTGCCCAGGTCAGGAGAAACTGCCACGAAGTCCTTTTCCAGATCATCGCCGAATTTTTTGATATAGAAATCTGTCAGCAGAGGGCTGCCAACCAGGTTATCTACGGGAATATCGAAGAAGCCCTGAATCTGTGCACAGTGCAGATCCATTGTCAGCACACGGCTTGCACCTGCGCTTGTCAGGATATTTGCAACAAGTTTTGCACTGATGGGATCTCTTGCTCTTGCTTTTCTGTCCTGACGAGCATAGCCATAGTAAGGCATAACTGCTGTGATTCTAGCTGCAGATGCACGTTTCATGGCATCGATCATGATAAGCAGTTCCATCAGGTTGTCATTTACGGGATAGGATGTGGACTGGATGATAAATACATCCGCACCACGGATTGTTTCATTGATCTTTACGGAAATTTCGCCGTCGCTGAATTTTTCCACTTCGCAATCGCCCAGTTTCAGGCCAAGTTTGCTGGCGATAGATTCTGCCAGTGCTTTGTTGGAATTGCAGGCAAAAACTTTGATGTTGCTGATGCCGGAATTAAGCATGTGTCTGTCCCCCTATAAAAATTATCATTAGGTAATATAAGCCCATACAATACTATGTTACAACGAAAAACCGCCAATTTCAACAGCAATTCGACAATTTTTTCATTTTATCCGTCGATTCTCTTTTTTGTCCACCCCTCGATGACCTGTTGTCTTGCTCTGGCAACCGCCAGTACATCTTCAGGTACATCCTTTGTGATGGTAGAGCCTGCAGCGATATAAGAGCCTTTTTTCACAGTCACGGGAGCCACCAGATTTACATTGCAGCCAACGAAAACATTGTCCTCGATGGTAGTGCGATGTTTTTTCTTACCATCGTAGTTGACCATGATGCTGCCGCAGCCGAAGTTGATCTTTTCACCGGCATCGGTATCGCCCACATAGGACAGGTGGGGGATCTTTGTACCATCGCCGATGGTAGAATTTTTCACTTCAACGAAATCGCCCACTTTGACCTTGTTGCCGATATGACAGTTGGGGCGGATATAAGCATAGGGGCCTACGGTTGTTTCATTGCCGATCTCAGATTCGATGGCTGTAGAAGTCTGGAATTTCACGCCATTGCCCAGTTTGGTATCTGTCAGTCTGGAATTGGGACCGATCTCGCAGTCCTCGCCGATCTCTGTATTACCTTCCAGCACGCAGCCGGGCAGAACGATGGTATCCATACCGATCTTTACATCGCTACCGATATAGGTATTTTCAGGATCAACGATGGTAACACCATTTTCCATATGTTTGCGATTGATGCGATTTTTCATAATCTTAGCTGCCTCTGCCAGCTGTACGCGGCTGTTTACACCGAAGAATTCATCGGCATCCTTGGCAACCACAGCTTCCACCTTGCCGCCGGCTTTCAGGATCAGTTCCAGGCAATCTGTTAAGTAATATTCCCCCTGGGCATTGTTATTATCCAGCTTGCCCAGAGATTCTTTCAGGGCTTTGCCATTAAAAATGTAGATACCTGTATTGATCTCGTTGATCAGGCGTTCTGTTTCGGAAGCATCCTTATGTTCCACAATGCGCTGAAAACCGCCCTTATCATCTCTCATAATGCGGCCATAGCCTGTGGGGTCATCCACTTTGGAAGAAACGACGGTTACGCTATGGTCATCGGCACGGTGAACTTCCACCAGCTTCAGCAAGGTTTCCCCTGTGATCAGGGGCGTATCACCGTAAAGGATCAGCATATCGCTGTTTTCATCGATAAAATCGCCTGCCATCATAACAGCATGACCTGTGCCCTTCTGTTCTGCCTGCAGGGCAAAGGAAACGCTTTCTGCCTGGATGCCTTCCTTGACCTGTTCTGCCTTATGACCCACCACAACGCAAACTTCTTCTGCGCCGCAGTTCTTTGCTGTTTCGATCACATAGTCTACCATGCTCTTATTCAGAATCTCATGGAGCACTTTGGGTTTTTTGGATTTCATACGGGAGCCTTCGCCGGCTGCCAGAATGATCGCTTTCAGATTTTTCATTTATTTTTCCTCCTCCGCCAAAAAAGGCGAATATTTTCGAATGTTGTATACATACTTTTCAAGTATCTCATTTTTCCCCATAAAATTCAATATACTCTTTTACTAAAAAATTACTTGTTCCATGAAAAAAAGCCTTAGGCCTTTGGTCTAAGACTATGTGCCACAAATGCTTCTGAGATAGAAATTCCCCTATAACATAAAAAAATCAAAAAATCACAAAAAAAGAACGGGAAAATTCCCGTTCTTTCTTAATTTCATTATAATACTGTGCCTTTTTTCAGAACTGCAGGTGCTTCGGAAGAAACACCGATGATGCGCTGACCATCGGAAAGAACAACTTCCTTATCCAGGATCGCATTTTCAACCACACAGTTTTTGCCGATCTGGCAGCCTTCCATCAGGATGGAATTTTTTACAACTGCCCCTGTGCCAACACGAACCTTGCGGAAGATGACGGAATGTTCCACCTTACCGTCGAAGATCGTGCCGCTGCCCACAATAGAATCTGTTACATCTGCCCCTGCATTATATTTCGCAGGAGGTTCATCCTTGGGTTTTGTTTCAATGTAAGGATATTCTGTAACAAAAGAATCTCTGATCTCTTTTTTCAGGAAATCCATGTTGGTAGCAAAATATGCCGCTGTGCCTGCGCCGATGGCACTCCAGTAGCCGTTGTATTCATAACCATAGATCTTCAGTGTTTTGATGAAGGGGATGATGATATCCTTTACCAGATCATATCTGCCTTCGGGGATCGCCTGATCCAGCAGATTGATCAGCAGTGTTCTGGAGATCACATAGATACCCAGGGAAGCTGTATCGGATTTGGGCTGTTGGGGCTTTTCTTCAAAGCCTTCCAGTCTGCCGTCTGCATTCATTTCCACTACGCCGAATTTGGACAGGTCTTTGCCATCCATCTTCTGATATACCACAGTGATATCTGCGCCTTTTTCTTTATGATATTCCAGCACCTTGCGGTAATCCATTTTATAAATAGAATCACCGGATGTGATCACGACATACTCCGCATTGCTGCGTTTCAGATATGTCATATTCTGATAGATGGAATCCGCAGTACCGCGGAACCATGTGGAGCCTTCATTGCTTGTATAAGGTGTGAATACGAACAAGCCTCCCTGTTTTCTGCCGAAATCCCACCATTTGGAGGAAGTCAGATGATCCCGCAGGGAACGGGAATTATACTGTGTCAGCACAGCCACCTTGCCAATACCGCTGTTAGACATATTGCTCAATGTAAAGTCGATGGCACGATAGCAGCTGCCAATGGGCAGCGCCGCTGCTGCTCTATGATCTGTCAGAACACCCAGTCTGCCGTCATTGTTGCCGCCTGCCAGAATAATGCCGATTGCTTTCATGATTTACACCTCCCGAACAACAGATTTGCCGCTTTCCAGTCTGCCTTCAGGATAGTCTTCAGCGACAGTTTTTCCGTAAATCACACAGTTTTTGCCCATCACAACGCCATCGGGCACAATGCTGTTCATACCCATAACAGTGATGCCTGTATTATAAATGTTGGGCTTTGCTTCGTTGGGGATATTTTCACCAACGCCCATCTGTACGTTTTTGCCGATCACGCATTTTTCATCGATAACACATTTATCGATGACGGTATTTTCGCCCACGACCGTATCAGCCATAATGATGGAATCCTTTACCACTGCACCTTTTTCCACAATAACACCGGGACCAAGGATGGAGCGGTAAACTTCGCCATAGATCCCACAGCCGTCTGTCAACAGGGATTCTTCTACCTTTGCACCTGCCGCTGTATACTGAGGAGGCTGATGATCGCTGTTTGTATAGATCTTCCAAAAATCCTCGTACAGGTTGAATTCAGGCAGAGTACGGATCAGATCCATGTTGGATTCCCAATAGGACTGGATGGTGCCAACGTCTTTCCAATAGCCCTGGAAGCGCCATGCATACATAGGCTGACCTTCATCCAGCATTTTAGGGATAATGTGTTTGCCGAAGTCACTATCGGGATGGATAGAGTTATCTTCGATCAGCGCTTCCCGCAGCCTGTCCCATGTAAAGATATAGATGCCCATAGAAGCCAGATTGCTCTTGGGATTTTCAGGTTTTTCTTCAAATTCATAGATTTTGTCGCCGGCTTCTGTATTCATGATGCCAAAACGGTTTGCTTCCTCCATAGGAACTTCCATAACAGCGATGGTCGCCGCTGCGCCATTTTCTTTATGGAATGCCAGCATTTTGGAATAATCCATTTTGTAAATATGGTCACCGGAAAGGATCAGCACATATTCCGGATTATTGCTGTCGATAAAATCGATATTCTGATAGATCGCATTGGCTGTACCTGCAAACCATTCGCCGGAATCGCCTGTTTTTACATGGGGCGCCAAAATAGTCACACCACCATTTTTCTTGTCCAGATCCCAAGGAATACCGATACCGATATGCTGATTCAAACGCAGAGGCTGATACTGTGTCAGCACACCTACGGTGTCCACGCCGGAATTGATGCAGTTGCTCAGAGGGAAATCGATGATACGATACCGACCGCCGTAAGCAACAGCAGGTTTTGCTACTTTTCTTGTAAGCACGCCCAGGCGGCTACCCTGACCACCTGCCAATAACATTGCTATCATTTCTTTTTTACGCATATTACCCACACCCCTATCTTTTCAGGTTGTATATATGTAACAAAGCATTGTACTTTGTTCCCTACATTATAGCACAAGGATACAAAAATGGAAAGGCTATCCTCTTATTTTATAACGAAGATTTACCTGTTTTTGACAATTTTCGCCCAAATTTTGGCAGCAAATTGCAAAATATTTATAGTATTTTAATAGGTTTATTTTCTGTTTTTTCTGTATAAAATATAGAAATACAGATGTTAAACGTTGCCTTTCCAGATTTAGTATACTATAATGATAAACAAAATATGTCCAAAAAGATTTGAGCAAAAAATGAACCCATTTCATAGAAATTGAGGAGATAAATAAATGACAACATTCAAAAAAGATCAGCATATTTATTTCATCGGCATCGGCGGCATCAGCATGTCCGGTCTTGCTGAGATCTTAGCCGACCGCGGCTGTATCGTCTCTGGCACAGATATCAAGGAAACGCCTGTGACCAAGCATTTGGAAAGCCTTGGCATCCAGATCAATTTCGGCCATAAAGCTGAAAATATCACAGACGATGTAGATCTGGTGGTTTACACAGCAGCCATCCATCCCGATAACCCGGAATTTCAGGCAGCAGCAGCGAAAAACATCCCCCTGATGGACAGAGCCCATCTGCTGGGCGAGATCATGGCGGAATACAATCATTCCATCGCTGTAGCCGGTACCCACGGCAAGACAACGACCACATCCATGGTATCCGAAATCCTGCTGGCAGCGGATACCGACCCCACCATTACCGTTGGCGGCATCCTGCCCACCATCGGCAGCAACCTGAAAATTGGGCATTCTTCCTTTTTTGTTGCGGAAGCCTGCGAATATTTTGACAGTTTCCTGCAGTTTGAACCTATGGTCGGCGTCATCCTGAATGTGGAAAGCGACCATCTGGATTATTTCAAAAATCTGGAGAATATCCGCCGTTCCTTCCATGCCTTTGCCCAGCGGGTACCCGAAAACGGTGCAGTGGTCATCAATCAGACCATCGAAAACGTGGACGAACTGACAGCAGGTCTGAACTGTGCTGTTGAGACCTTTGGTCTGGAAGACGGTGCTGCATGGCAGGCAAAAAATATCATCCACGAACCCGATGGCAAAAATACATTTGACGTATTTTACAAAGGGGAGCTGTTCGGCAATTTCCATTTGAATGTGCCCGGCGACCATAATATCATGAATGCGCTGGCATCCATCGCATCTGCCCATTATCTTGGCATTTCCGCAGCGGATTGCCGCAAGGGGCTACTGCATTTTACAGGCACAGAACGCCGTTTCCAGCGCAAGGGCGAAAAAAACGGCATCGTTGTCATCGACGATTATGCCCACCACCCTACAGAGATCAAAGCAGCACTGGCAGCTGCGAAAAAAGTGCAGCACAACACCACATGGTGTGTATTCCAGCCCCATACTTATTCCAGAACTAAATTCCTCTTTGATGAATTCGGGGAAGCCTTTGGCGATGCAGATGAAATCATCATTGCGGATATTTATGCTGCCAGAGAAACGGACGATGGTTCCATTTCCGCGGCGATGCTGGCGGAACGGGTGGCACAGGCCGGCAAATCCGCACGATATGTAGGCGATTTTGAAGATATCCGCACCTATCTGGAAGCACACTGCAAGAGCGGAGACCTGTTGCTGACGGTCGGTGCCGGGGATGTGTTCAAGATCGGCGAGGCATTTTTAAAACCTTGAGGGCATTGCCCTGTTGCACTGCTTTGCAGTGCATAACTGACCGACACAACGTGTCGGCAGCCATTTATTCCCACCAAGGGAATCTTGTCAAGCATCTTCCCTGCGGGAAGACGGCTGCGCCGCCGCCTTATTCTTGGCGGTGCTCATACCCTTGGAACCCCATTTGCAACAAAGCACTGCTTTGTTGCGAGAGAAAAATAAATTGAACATTAAAACAAAAACAGCACACCTTTTCTACAGGTGCGCTGTTTTTATTTCTTACAATATTCTTAATCTTCGGGGAAGATCACTGTGCTTTCCACATCTGTTCCTTCTCCGCTTTCCTCCATCTGCTGCACAATGGCAGCCTGCTGTTTCGCCTCTTCCGCTTCCTTGGCAGCCTTCTTTTCCTGATGCCCGTCGATCAGGATGAACAATGCCAAAAACCAGCATACGATACCGATAAATCTCATGATTTTTACTCTTTTCATATTCCTGTACTCCCCTTCTTCGATTTTTTCCTCTCGCCCCTCCCACAAAACGCAGTTTTGTGACATTCAGGTCAAGGGCATGATGCCCTTGTGGGGTGGTGGGGCAGCGCCCCACGGTCTTTTACTTATGGTATGGCTCGTTTCTCTGGATACGCTCGGAACGATAGATCTGCTCCAGCAAAACCACCCGCATCATCTGATGGGGAAAGGTCATTTTGGAAAAACTCAACGCAAAATCCGCTCTTTGCATCACTGCAGGAGACAGCCCCAGGGAACCGCCAATGATAAACACCATGTGGCTGACACCGCCAACGCCTTTCTTCGCCATAAAACCTGCCAATTCCTCCGAGGAAAGCTGCTTGCCCTCCACCGCCAACGCCACCACAAAGGCATCGTCCTTCACATTTTTCAGGATGCGCTGCCCTTCTTTTTCCTTGACCTCCGCCTCCTGGGCAGGGCTCATGGTTTCCGGTGCCTTTTCATCGGCCAGTTCGATGATATCCAGCTTCATATAACGGCTGAGACGCTTGCTATACTCCGCAATGGCATCCCGCCAATATTTTTCTTTCAATTTTCCAACACAAACGATCGTAACTTTCATAACGACCTCCTGTTATAATTCCACCTTCACGCCATTGCGGAAACGGCTTGCCATATCCATTCTCAGGTGGGTGCCCACTTCGATCTGTTTCTTTCGCAGGATCTCTTCCACCGTTTCATAGGCCAGGTGGGGATTGTTGTTTTCATCGCTGAGATGGCCCAGGAACACATATTTCATCTTTCCCGTCATCACCTCTGCCAGCAGTTCCCCTGCGGCCACATTGGAAAGGTGTCCCTTTTCGCCCAGGATACGCTGTTTCAGGTGCCAGGGATAGCTGCCCTTCCGCAGCATATCGATATCATGGTTGGATTCCAAAAGCAGCAGGTCGCTGTCTTCGATGTTTTCCCGAATGATATCCGTCACATGACCGATATCTGTTGCTAAAGTGACCTTCTTTTCCCCGGTAAATATATTATAGCCCACAGGCTCCGCCGCATCATGGGGGATAGCAAAGGGCTTCACGCAGATATCGTTGACAGCGCAGACCTCATCGGCGTAAATGATACGCTTATTGCTGGGCGCGATCTTCCCCAGGCTGCCTTCCATAGCTGTCCAAGTTTCCGCTGTAGCAAAAATAGGGATATCAAAGCGTCTGGAAAGGATGCCTGCCCCTTTGATATGGTCTACATGCTCGTGGGTAATGAAAAGAGCATCGATCTCATTGCCTGTCAGCTTCAGTTCTGCCAGTCCTTCTTCGATCTTCTTGCCGCTGATGCCTGCATCGATGAGTATTTTTGTATAATCTGTGCCGATATATGTACAGTTGCCGCTGCTCCCGCTGGCGATGGTGCAAAATTCCAGCCGCAAGATGATCCACCTCTTTTCTTTAAAGCCATTTCGTTTTCATAAAACAAGCTTCGAAACCATGTCCGAAGCTTTGTTGTTTTTTTCAAATCACTTATTCGCTCTTGATACGTTCGATATCCGCACCCATAGCTTTAAATTTTTCTTCGACATCCTCATAGCCTCTGTCGATATAGCGAACACCATCGATAATGGTCTCGCCTTCTGCTGCCAGCCCAGCCAAAATCATAGCTGCACCCGCCCGCAGGTCTGTTGCGGAAACTTCTGCGCCGTGGAAATTTTTGATGCCGTGGATGGTTGCCACTCTGCCGTTGATCTCCACATCTGCGCCCAGCTTACGCAGTTCATCCATATACTGATACCGATTTTCCCAGACATTTTCTGTCAGCACACTGGTACCATTGCAGACTGCCAGCAGTGTGGCGATCTGAGGCTGCAGGTCTGTGGGAAAACCGGGATAGCTCATGGTTTTCACATTGACTGCACGAAGAGGTTCATCCGCCATAACACGGATGGAATCTTCCCATTCCGCTACCTTTACATTCATTTCATCCAGCTTCGCTGTCAGGGAATCCATGTGCTTGGGAATAATATTTTTCACCAGCACATCGCCGCCTGTGATGGCTGCCGCGATCATGTAGGTACCTGCTTCGATCTGGTCGGGAATGATGGTATACTGGGCACCTTTCAGTTCAGATACCCCCTTGATACGGATGACATCTGTCCCCGCACCCTTGATATTTGCACCCATCATGTTCAGATAGTTTGCCGTATCTACAACATGGGGTTCTTTTGCCGCATTTTCAATGGTGGTCACGCCTTCTGCCATGGTAGCCGCCAGCATCACGTTGATGGTGGCACCAACGCTCACCTGATCCATGTAGATAGAGGTACCGACCAGCTTTTCCGCATAGGCCTTTACCATGCCTTCTTCTTCAATAACTGTAGCACCCAGCGCACGGAAGCCCTTCAGATGCAGGTCGATGGGACGTTTGCCGAAATTACAGCCGCCGGGCATTGCCACTTCCGCTTTTTTATAACGGGCCAGCAGCGCACCGATCAGGTAATAGGAAGCACGCATTTTCTGTACGCCTTCGAAAGTAGCCTGATAGCTTACGCCCTCGTTACAATCGATCTCTAATGTGTGTTTATCTAAAAATCTGCATTTGCCGCCCATTTCTTCGATGGTATGGCAGATATTTCTTACGTCTTCGATGCTGGGAAGGTTTTCCAGCACACTGACACCTGTTGCCATTACCGCCGCAGGGATGACTGCAACTGCCGCATTCTTTGCGCCGCTGATGGTCACTTCCCCTGTCAGTCTTTTACGGCCTTTTACAACCAATCTATCCATAAAAACATACATCCTTCCAATGTTCTCCAAAGGACAATATATACATCTGAACGGGCAGAACTGCCGCCGTTCCTCAAAAAATAGTTGTTTTCTCTATATTTCGCCCTATAACATTAGAATTATATCACGAAAATGTTGCAGTGCAAAGTATTTTTTTCGCAGAGCCTTGATTTTCGGGGAAAACAGCAAGCTGCACTACAAAAGTCAGATTAGAATCGACGTTGCCCACCACGAAATATAGTCGCCTGCTTTCCTTCGCTATGCTCAGTCGGCACGCTCCTTATTTCTCGCCTTTGCCGCCTTCCTGCATCTGCCACTGGCAGCGGTCGGCGGCAAAGCCCCGGGTTACCCGGAGTTCGTGGCTCAGTCCGAAATTCCGTAATTCAATAAAAAAAGACACCCTTATGGGTGTCCTTTTCATTGCATTGCGGAGGCCGGATTTGAACCGACGACCTCCGGGTTATGAGCCCGACGAGCTACCGGACTGCTCTACTCCGCGTCAATATAAATTTTTCTTATCACTGTATATGATTATAGCGCAGAGAAAGCCATTTGTCAAACACAAATCCTTCCTCTGCCTATTCATTTTGCTTATATCAGATGCCATCTTTAAATTTTGTTTCCAATTTTTCCTTCCGTTCTTTCCAATCCGGCATCAGCTGATCCATCAGGTCGTAAAAGGATTTGCCATGATTGGGATAGCGGAAATGGAGCAATTCATGGAGGATGACCTGCTCGATGCACCCTTCCTCTGCCTTCATCAACTGCAGATTCAGGCGGATGGTTTTTCCTGTGGTAGTGCAGCTGCCCCAGATGCTTTTCATGTTTCGGATTTTGATTTCCGGTCTGGTTATATGATATTCTTTCACCATTGGATATATTCTATCCATAATTTCTTCAAATTTTTCTTCTGCACGTGTTTTCAGCCAGGAAAGATATGCTTCCTTCAGCACATCATCGATCATCTTCGGAGCGTACAGGCAGATGGTATCCCCATCCATAAAGATGCGGCTTTCGCCCCGTTCCAGCACCAGACGATAGGGTTTTCCCAGATAATAGACGGTTTTCCCATCATATAGGCTGCCATCGGGCAGTCCATTTTTGATCTTTTCGATCTCCGCCAAGTGGGTGATGATCCAGAACGCCTTGGACTGGACAAATTCATCGATGACCTCGAAGGGTACATTTTTCCCAGCGGAAACAACGACCTTGCCATATTTATTCACCCGAAGATTGATATACTTCACATTTTTGCGGGTCAGTTCATATTCAATTTCAATACCTTCATACTGGATATTATGAACGGACATGGAAACCCTTCTTTCTTGCCATAAATTACGTTTTATATATTTTACAGTTTCGGCTTAGAATTGTCCAGTCCCGTTTCTCGACAAAAAGCGAAGCCATACAGGCTCCGCTTTTTTTCAATTCTCCTTATTTCGTTTCTTCTCGATTCAAAATTTCCATAAACTCTTCCCCGGTGATGGTCTCTTTCTCCAGCAGATATCCAGCGATCTCATCCAGTTTCCCCATATTTTCCCTGAGAATCTCTACCGCTTTATCGTGAGCCTGTTTCACCACTTCGATGACAGCAGAGTCGATCTTTGCCGCAGTCTCATTGGAGCAGGCCAGGGAAGTATCCCCGCCCAGATACTGATTGGTCACCGTTTCCAGCGCCACCATGCCAAATTCGTCACTCATGCCATAGCGGGTGATCATCCCTCTGGCAAGGCGGGTAGCCTGTTCGATATCGTTGGAGGCCCCCGTTGTAATGGAGCCAAATTTCAGTTCCTCTGCCACACGTCCCCCAGTGAATGTGGCGATTTTATTGAAAATCTCTTCTTTGTTCATCAGGAATTTTTCCCCTTCATCCACCTGCAGGGTATAGCCCAAGGCACCGCTGGTTCTGGGGATGATAGTAATTTTCTGCACAGGAGCAGAATTTTTCTGCTTTGCGGCTACCAAAGCATGACCCACCTCGTGGTAAGCGATGATCTGCTTCTCTTCGGGAGAGATGACTGCGCCCTTCCGCTGATAGCCCGCCAGGATCACTTCTACGCTTTCCATCAGGTCGTTCTGGTTCACCTTTGTACGGCCCATACGCACCGCCCGCAGGGCTGCCTCGTTTACGATATTCGCCAGTTCTGCCCCAGATGCGCCAGAGGTTGCTCTGGCAATGGCATCGAAATCAATGTTATTTTCCATTTTAATTTTTTCCGCATGGACTTTCAGGATGGCTTCTCTGCCTTTTAAATCAGGCAGCTCTACAGGGATTCTTCTGTCAAAACGGCCGGGACGCAGCAAGGCTTTATCCAGGGTTTCCGGTCTGTTGGTGGCAGCCAGAATGACAACCCCTTTCTGCCCATCGAAACCATCCATTTCTGTCAGCAGCTGGTTCAAAGTCTGTTCTCTTTCGTCATTGCCGCCCATGCCGTTGCCGTCACGTTTTTTCCCGATGGTATCAATTTCATCGATGAATACGATACAAGGGGCTTTTTCATTGGCCTGCTTGAACAGGTCTCGAACCTTCTCCGCCCCCATACCTACAAACATTTCTACAAATTCAGAGCCGGAAATGGAAAAGAAGGGCACATTGGCTTCCCCGGCAACCGCCTGCGCCAGCAGAGTCTTCCCTGTACCGGGAGGGCCTACCAGCAGGGCACCCTTGGGCATCTTCGCCCCCACTTCCGTATATTTCTGGGGGTTATGCAGGAAATCTACGATCTCGTTCAGTGCTTCCTTGGCTTCATCCTGCCCTGCAACGTCCTTAAAAGTCTTTCCTGTCTGGGCTTTGACGTATATCTTTGCATTGGCTTTCCCAAAGGACATGGCATTGCCGCCGATACCGCCCATCTTGCTCATGGCTTTTTTCATTACAAACTGCCACAGCAGGAAAAATACCACAAACATGATGAGACTGCTGACCCATGGTGATACTTCCTTAGGCTTGACTTCTCCAAAGGATGCTCCCGCCGCATACAGACGCTCTACCAACTGAGGGTCATCCATTCGAACGGTGGAATAGACCTTCGGGGTCTGCTGCGCAAAAATCTGGGTCTGACCTTCGTCCGCAGGTTCCTCTTTCAGGAAGAAATAGATGACATCTTCGTTGATTTCCGCCTGAGAGATGTTTTTTTCCTGCATCTCCGTCAGGAACACGTCATAATTGACCTGCTCAACGGCGTTTTTCGCAATATTGGGCAAGAAGAACATATTGATGAACCCCATCACCAAAAGGACGATGAGCCAATAATACATCAATGGTCTCCTTTGATTTTTCATATCCATAATCGATTCAACTCTCTTTCTTGTTTCCCGATACACTTTCATTGTATTCTGTTTGGGAAGGGAATTCCCTTCCACCGCTTACAGTTTAGCATGGAAATATATGCAAATTTGAAACGAATTGTAAACGTTTTGTAAATTAGAGAAAGAAAGAGAGAAAAAGGAAAGATTTTGAATTATCTTTTGAACCAAACCTTCCTGAAAAAATGAAAAATTTCGGGTATTTCTCCCCTTCATTCACTTTCCTTGCGGATATGGGCACCGATGGCCCGAAGTTTTTCATCGATCTTATAATATCCCCGTTCGATATGATAAATATCGCTGATCTCTGTTTCGCCCTTTGCCGCCAAAGCAGAAAGGATCAGCGCTGCCCCAGCCCGCAGGTCTGTGGCCTTTACCTTTGTTCCTGTCAGGGTATCCACCCCTTCGATAATGGCACTGCGGCTGTCTATCTTGATATCCGCCCCCATCCGCTGCAGCTCCCCCGCATGGATAAAGCGATTCTCAAAGACCGTTTCCGTGATGACGCTGGTGCCCTTGGCTATGGTCATCAGGCTCATAAAAGGTGCCTGCATATCCGTTGGGAAACCGGGAAAGGGCATGGTTTTGACCTGTACGGGATGGAGCTTTCCTTTGCGATAGACCCGCAAGCCTTCCTCTGTCATTTCCGTTTTCACGTTACACTCTGCCAGCTTTGCGATGACAGGCTTCAGGTGTTCCTCCTGCACATTTTCCAAAAGGATATCTCCGCCGGTGATGGCTGCCGCGGTCATAAAGGTGCCTGCTTCGATGCGGTCGGGAATGACCGTATGGGTGGCACCATAAAGTTCCTTGACCCCATGGATGGTGATGGTATCGGTGCCGTCTCCTTCCACATGGGCTCCCATCTCCCGCAGGAAATCCGCCAGATCGCAGATCTCCGGTTCTGCCGCCGCATTTTCGATGACTGTTTTTCCCTTCGCCAATGCTGCCGCCAACAGAATATTTTCCGTGGCTCCCACGCTGGGAAAATCCAGATAGATTTCACCGCCTTTGAGATTTTTTACCTGCAGCTCCACCACCCCATGCTCCTGTTTATTTTTCGCCCCCATGATCTGAAAGCCCTTCAAATGGAGGTCGATGGGTCTGCTTCCGATCTGACAGCCGCCGGGCAGGGGAAGACGGGCACAACCGCAACGCCCCAGCAACGCCCCAGCCACCAGAAAAGAAGCCCGCATCTTCCGTGCCATTTCATATAATCCTTCCACATTGGCAATCTCCGCCGCCTGCACCCGCATGATTTCCTTTTCCTCATCAAAAAACACACGTGCCCCCAATTCCTGCAGCAGCTCCACCATATACTGTACATCGGAAAGGGGCGGCACATTGCGGATCTCACAAACCTCCTGGGTCAGTAAACACGCCGCCAATATGGGCAAAACAGCATTTTTTGACCCGCTAATCTTCACTTTGCCCCGCAGACCTTCTCCGGTTCCTTCAACAATAAATTTTTCCATCCCGCATCCCTCGCATCCTAAAAAATTTGCTGAAAGTAGTATGCCCGCAGAAAGAAAAGTAAGTCCCACAAGAAATAAGAAAGTGAACGAAAAATTGTCAAATTGAGGAAAAATTTTGATAAAAAATCAGGCTTTACAGAAAGAGAGGATGATAGTATAATAATAGCACTGGAGAAATGGAATCGGAGAAAGGACTTCGAATCCTACGGATTCTCAGTCGTTTGCTTCGCAAATAAGATATGAAATATGTTTTCCGGCGAACAAGTTCCCCGAAAACATCTTCCCTATCTTGCTTTCTTCGCTTTGCGGATGTAGTTTATCGGTAGAATGAAAGCTTCCCAAGCTTTAGAGGCGGGTTCGACTCCCGTCATCCGCTGTCCAAAACCCTTGATTTTCAAGGGTTTTTTTCTTTTGGTAATCAATAGGTAATCAAAAAGGTAATCAAGACGTATTTTTATGATAACAAAACAATTTAGGAAGGAAAGGAGTATTTGAATCTGTTGTATTTTATATTATCATATCGTTATTCAAAAAGGTGTAAGACCTTAATAAGACCTTTATAAGGGGAAAATAGGAAGGTGTAAAGCATCAAGAGTTGATTTGACTTTTATAGAAAAACCTGCTATAGTCTGAATTGGGGGAAGGATACCCGCCACTAGGACGGGCAGAGCCTTTTGTGGTTTAGTGACTGTTTATGTATTCCCATGCTATGTAGCAAATACCATCGTGCGACCGTTGATAAGTGCCACAAAGCCGTAAGAAGAATGATACAAAGGCTTGTTTATAATCTCCCCCTATTCAATTTAATATGTACTGTTCTACCTTGTCTGGGTAGAATGATAGCCCCCCTAACTTGGTTTTGGGGGTTATTTTTTTATATTGTAGACTGATAATAAATGTTGCTTAAAATTGAATTTAAAAGGGAATACGAATATGTATGCCACATTTTGAACATGGATTTTTCCATGTTCTTTTTTTTTTGCAAAAAAATGGGGTTGTCCAGAAAAAAATCTGCGAAATAAATATTGAGGTGATAAATCTAAATGAATGGAGATGGTCGGAAAAAATTTAAAAGTCACAAAAGATAAATTTTTAAGGTTATGGAGGAAATAAAAATGAATATCGCAAAACGAAACGATTACAAATTAAAAGGCTCTTTTCACACAATAGAGCTTAAAAGCCCTGAGTTTACCCAAACAGAGAACAAAGAAGTTTCAAACTGCATTAACACCCATATCAATTCGGCTGGAACAGTAGCCACAAGCAAAATCAATCCCAACAAGTTAATTGGTGATGTTTTATCTTTTTCAGATTTTTGCAAAGTATTCAATGAAATTATTGCTTGCAGCGGAATTGACAAATACAGAATCACAAGAGCCGATATGCGATTTGACAGTTACGAAAAAGAACATTATAGAGCATACGCAAAACTGAACAAATACATAATTTCGGCTTTGGCATTAACCTATACAGTCAGAAATAGATACAGGACTACAGAACTTTTTAGTGGCAATCAAATTTCAATCGCAATCAAAAACGATTATTTTGAAGTTGAAAATTATGACCGTGACTGGAAAAACAAGGTAACAGACAACACCACAGAAACAGCAAAAGCACGATTTGAAGAACGCACTACAGCCAGACAATGGCGAAAAATCAATGAAGGAATTGATTACTCGGATTCAGACTACAACATGAGCCTACTTAAACAAGAGTTTACAGATGGTTGGGAAGCTAGATGGGAAAAAGCAAAAGCAAATCTCAAGTTGGTACAGGAAGCCTATAATGATGCACTTGTGAAAAAGTATAACGAAGGGAAAAATTCAAGACCTGTGCAGTTCAGAAGTTTAACCGACTTCCTTATCCAAAATCAGGAAAGCATTTTTACTTCGATGCAAATGGTAGATTTGCTGAAACGGCTGGGGGTAGAGAATCCAGAGGATAGATCAAAGTACCATAAAAAGCGATATGGCATTGAATATTTCTCGCAAAAGGATGTAGACCACGCCATAAAGGAAATCAAAAGGGCAACAAATGAATTTTTCAGCAGCTAAAAAGGTAACCAAAAGTACCCTTTTTGGATTTGAAATATTTGATAAAAATGAAGCGGAAACCCAAAGAAAATAAGGTTTTTTGGATGATAAGACAAATATTCCCATGTCCTAATATGTAGGATATCACACCCATATTTTAAGGATACAAAAAATAAAAAAAACAGGTGTAACACACAAAATTAAAATCGAAATTTAATGTGAGGACGCTACTGAAATGCTTGCAAAAAATGAACTTGACCTTCGTGGCAGGTATCAGAAAGAAAAAGCAAACAGAGTGTACCTATTTATATAGTAACTAATCACAAAAGATAAAAAGGAAAGAAGGATGATTCGCAAATTTTGAAATATAAAACAAAAAATATATCTCTTGATGGTAGGATATTTCTTTCTTTCCTATCATCAGGAGGTAATATAAATGATTCAATATAAAAAATTAAGTGCTGCTGAAAAACATAACCGTTACGGTAATATGATTCAGCGGTGCTATAACGAAGATTGGCAAGCACAATGGGGTGAAGGTTATAAGGATGTAACAGTCTGTAAATCATGGTTGGAGGATAAGCATGCTTATTTCAAATTCCTAGACGATGAATATTATATCGTTGGTGACAATCAGATGGACATTGACCACAACATAATTGATTATAACAATACAGAGTACAGTCCAGACAAATGTCTGATTGTACCCCATTATGTAAATTCAATTTGGAACTCATTGAAGGTTGGGAAATCAAGCATCGTATACGATGCAAAAAACAACCTTTATAATGTAAAAGTTTCCGATCGTGGGGAACTGATTAAGGTTTCCTGCCAATCCTACAATGAAGCATTGACCGCTTTTTGTAACATCAAGCAGGCAATCGTTTATGAACTGGCAGAAGATTTAAAGGATGAAATTCCAGAGAAGGTTTATGCTGCGATGGTAAATACTGATGTAGCAAAAATCAACGAACAATATTTCTTGCCAGCCTGAAAGGAAATAGGAGGTATTTATATATGATGAAAAAAAATAACATGATGGTCGAAGTTGACTTCAACGATTATGCCAAAGGGCAAACAAAATTTACCAAAACTGAACTGCTATCTATCATCCGTCAGATTCGGATTGATGCTGATGTGGTAAGACAGCAGATTGTAGCGGTATAAATTTAAACTACATTTTTAATATTTGGTTGGTGCTGCCATCATTGGTGGCACTGACCTAATCAAAAAACTTGGTACTGTGCAAGTACCTATAAAAAAGGAGTAACATATTATATGGAAGAAAATCATAAATTGTGCTTTCGGGAAATAGGATTTGAAATCACACGAAAATGCAATATGACTTGTAGGCATTGTATGAGGGGTGAAGCCCAGAATAAAACTATATCAGAAGAAGCTATTGACCGCTTCCTTGATGATGTTGCTGGTGCAAGTAATTTAATCTTGACAGGCGGCGAACCGTTTCTTGAGCCTGAAATTATATCATACCTATTTGATGAAATTATCAGGAGAAAAATCCCCATATGGAACTTTTCTTGTGTCACGAACGGAAGTATCAGAGACAAGTCTATTGCTGATGCTTGGAATAGGTTAGCGGACTATATTGCCGATGAATGTTATATACTTACAGGAGATAGCGAAGTGGACAGGAAATATTTAAGAGCCATTGGACAAATAACAGTAAGTAATGACCCCTACCATCAACTAGATTGTGACCCATTGGATACGGTGAAATGGTACAGACAGTACCTTAACAACCATTGTGTCATAAAAAAAGAGGTAAGCAATCCTAATAAAGTGGAACGTGTCCATATTCTCGGACGAGCAGCGGAACAGGAAGATTTACGCAATTCGGAAGGTGCTTTCTATCATGTTTGTCCCTATAAGATAGAAGTGTCTCATGATGGGAGAGTTATTGATACTTGTATCATGGTTGGTTGGGATGGAAAGCTGATGATAGGTGATGATAGTAGTTATGAACAGCAAGACAAGGTAAACTATGGAAATATTTTTGATGGGCGTATTGGAGAACTGATTGTTAAAGGATATTTCAATGAGCCATTTACCAAAGATGAAGCATTAAATTACGATATTTTTTATACCATGCTGAAAACAGGTGGATATTTTAACGGTTACGATGAAGAAAAAGTAAAAGCATTATTAAAATATTTCAATATCGTTTATACATCAAGGGAAGTATGTCGGCAAATGTTTCCTTGGATGTCCCATGAAGAAATAACAGAATCAGTATACGATGATATCAATCTAAACTTGAGAAAAACAGATTCAGATACTTACATAAAAGTCATTGCGACTTTAGAACCTTATGAAGTAACACTTAAAGAAAGCCAAAAGAGAGTCAATGCGACTACTACGAAAGCATTATTAAAAAACCCCATTGCCTTTTTAAAAGGAAAAGAAAAATGTGGTAGTAAAATTAAAAGTGTACCAGTAAAAATTTGGGACTGATTAGAAAAGGAGATTAAAAAATGGAACTATTTAAACTTAACTTTGGCGACAGCTTGGAAAAAGTTGATATGAACATGGAGGAACTTGGGTATAAAAAATATCCAGAGGATCAGGAGAACACAGACAATCATTTGTATTTTAATATCGAGGCTGAAAAATATGCAATTTGCCACATTGATAAAGATTTTGGGCTAGATGATTTTAGCGTACATACTTCACACGAAACAGGACGAGAGGCTTTTGATAAGTACTATGGTTGGCAAGCTGCACTTTATGGACAGATTGAAAATCTATCTGATGAACCTGATTCCTGCAATGAACCTTTTTACATTCGCAGATACGATAAAAATTTGTATATGGAAACAGGGTGTATTGATGTTGAAGAAGCAGTAACAAAAAAATATATTGAAATTCCAAAGGCACTGGAAAGAGGTTATATTGGCTTTCAGAGTGAGTGGTACTTGGACGATAAGGTTATTGCGTTGGAAATGATTCCTGGATATCCAAACATTGAAGTGTCTCTATATATCACACATCCGAGATGTATCACAAAAAAAATGTTATGACAAATAATAAACAATAAAGGGGTGCAGCTTATCAAGTGGTAGGCTGTACCTTTTCTATATTGCGTATATTCTCAAGATAGTGTATAATCTATGTAACCATATAAAGGAGTGATGTATTGTGATAAATTGGATTTATAAATTGTTGCTGATGAAGCGGGATAAAGAGAAACATAAAGTGCTAAAGTTACAACATGAGAAAGCAGCACTTCAACGGAGGATTAACCAGTTAAAAGATGATTGTAAAAATTAAAGTGTATTATATAATATTTATAAATAGTATAAAATATTATGGCGGATAAAGCACTTTAGTATGCTAAAGCGTTTGGATTTCTGTATATACCGAACAACATTTTGTTGACAAAAAAGCATATCCGAAAAGTCAAAGAAAATAAGGGTTTTCCGATGCTGATTTTACTGGATGAAATTCCCAATAGCCAGAAAACCAAAGAAAATAAGGATTTTACCGAAGTCACATTTCCATTTTTCCGAAAGATAGATAAAAGTGCCTGATTTACCAAGAAAATAGGCTTTTTACACTTTTTCTATGATGATAAAAGATTTACCGAACCAATTTCCGAACAACGATTAAATAGGAAGTTCAAAAGAGTATCAAAAGTAACCTATATAATAAATGTACCAAAATCCCTTGACATTATCTATGTATACATATATAATAGTAGTAACAAAATTAACGCTCGTTATTTATGGTACTATTCAAGGGGATGATCGTATGAAGTATGGATATTGCAGGATTTCAACACCAAAACAAAGTATCGAACGTCAAGTAAGAAATATTCAATCTGCGTATCCTGATGCTATGATAATTAAAGAGGTTTACACAGGTCGGAAATTTCAAGGTAGAAAAAAGATGGATTATATTTTGGCTCATGTTAAAAAAGATGATACAATCATATTTGATAGCGTTTCCAGAATGAGCCGTGATGCAGAAGAAGGTTTTGAAATGTATGAAAACCTCTTTCGTGATGGAATAAATCTTGTCTTTCTGAAAGAGCCACACATTAACACATCCGTATACAAAAAAGCCTTAACCAATACAGTGCAGCTAACAGGAACGAATGTTGATTTTATATTGGAAGGTGTAAACAAGTATTTAATGGCACTTGCTAAAGAGCAAATCCAAATTGCTTTCGACCAAGCAGAAAAAGAAGTGGCAGATTTGCGACAGAGAACAAGAGAAGGTATTATAACGGCTAGGATGAATGGGAAACAAATTGGACTTCCAAAGGGGACTAAAATAGAAACCAATAAAGCAATCCAAGCTAAGAAAACCATAAAAAAATATAATAAGTCGTTTGGTGGTACGCTAACAAATGAGGAAACATGGAAGATTGCAGGAATTTCCAAAAATAGCTTCTACAAATATAAGCATGAATTGGCTACAGAAGAAACCAAAGACCGTATTTCTGGACAGGCAAGATGATAGGGTTGAACAAACGGAAAATTGTTAGAGTGAAAAAGGAGGACTAAAACATGACATTGGGTGGATTGATTGTACTTATTTTTTTCTATGTGCTTTATAAACTGAGCCAAAGGGAAACCAATAAAAAATTTGATAATTACGATATGACAAAAGTATCACTGAAAAAATTGTCTGAGGATGCAGGTAAAAGCGAAGCATACAAACGTGCTAAAATGGTGCGTGGTGGCTATGACAAGGACGATAAATGGAAAATTTAAGGAGGGGAAATTGTATGGCAGCGATTTTGGTAGTCATTTTCTTTGTAGCATATATTAAGTACATGGACTATAGAACAGACCAAAAGGTAGACAATTACGATTTACGAAAAGTCGACCATGATAAAATGTGCCAAGACCAGTATATGAACAATCTCTCTGAAAGAAAGGTTCAGCAAAATATGGTTTCTGGGAAGTATGATAAGAAGTGATAAGAGTAGGTATATAGCCACTGGATGATATGTCCGGTGGCTATACTTATATAGATCAGAAACCAATAAAAGATGGCTTCGACCACAAGTTGGCGAAAAATAAAAAAAGAAAAGTCACGCCCTACTACAAGCGTGACCTTCCAAAAGGGTTTGCATTTCTGCTAACCAACCTTAATAATTATATCAGTTTTCACTGGAATTTTCAATGTTTAATTTCTCACGGATCAGATCACAGAGCAGAGCATTTACAGAATTGTACTCTGGATGATCTTTCACATACTCCTGCAGCTGATCCTTCCAGCCTTTGGGGGCACGGATACGGATATTATCAATTTTATCTTTCTGTGCGTCCTCATATTTTTTGATTGCCCTTAGCTGGGCTTCGGATGTTTTTGTCTGTTTTTTTTCATCTGACATATATAATTCACCTCTTTAAAGGTTATTTTATATGATGCCATAGACTTTTTCAATATATTTTTTGGACAAGAGCCTTGCCACATAATTTGCAGCAAGGCTAATATTATACTATTATTTAATATTATTTACTTGAAGAATTTATTGAATAACCAATCAGAGATGATATGTTTTACATATCCGTCATATTCAGACAAATCTAAATAAGCAGTTCCACATCCTTCAAGATTTTCATTTCCTGAATCGTGAAATGTTGTCTGTAATTGATATTCTACTGGACTATCAGGGCTAAAGCTGATACTAAGGACATGATAATCAACAATAACAGGTTTTTCACTCCACTGATCTTTACACCAACCACAATCAACTTTTTCTTTTTCAATGGATTGATGGACGATCTCAAGCAGGCTGTCAGGAATTTTTTCAACCTCAAAGCCGATACTCAGTAAATGGTCTGAGCAAAAAATATCCTTCAATTCAATTTCGCCAAGTTTAAATGACATTTTAATTCCCCCCTTTTAAATCTGAACCATAACAGCAACGTAGTTTTGTTCTTTCATGGCTTCCGAATAGCTTAAAGCCTTGTAGTAGTCTGGAAAGTGTCTTTCGTCAATAATGCGACTTTCAAGGGCTTCAACTGCAATAATAATAACTTTGTAGAATCTTTTCATCATAAATATGTACCTTCTTTCTATCTATTCAAATGATTTTAGCAGTAAGGAAAGGGGCTTTCGCCCCTAACCTTTTAGTTACAAGTGAATCTCATGTTGGTTGTCGGTTTTGTGTACTCTTTGTAGATATCTGCAAAGTCTTTCTTAAAGGCTGTGCTATCGAAGCGGTTAGAAATCACCTCTCTATATGTAATTTTAGATTGACCATCATCGGTTAAGTATTCATCAATGTTATTTTCATTGAGGTATTCAATGGCTTCGGCTTTCAGAAGTTCAAGTTCATCTTTAAGCTGTGCCTGTAATGCCTGATATTCTTTAATCTCTCTGATTACGTCATTGATGCTTTTTTGGGTTGTGTTAGTAGTCATAATGCTTACCCCTTTCGTATTGATTTAAGATTGTAGTAGTAGCAAGTTATTTGATTACCTTGTTGATTATATGTTACCATAGATTTATAATAATGTCAATATTATTTAATATTAAATAATAGTATAAAATATAACATATTATTTATTATGACAGGATAATTTTTTGTATATTTTTTAATAGTAAAAAATCGAAAATACACTTGCAAAAATCTATGTATACATATATAATATAAGTAAGTAAAAGATACACTTTTACGAAAACCAACCAACCAAAAAATCTACTACTACTATTACAAAGGAAAGAAAGAGGGTTTGCATTATGAAAAAACTTAACAACTACAGACGAGCAGTACAGTACTTACAGAAAATTTACAACCTTATCAATGAAGAATATTTTGAAGGACAGCTTGAAGAAATCACGCTGACAATTCAGGAAAGCACAAGAAGTTATGGACACGTTTCAGTATCCAACACATGGTTTACTACCGATAATAAAGCCATGAAGGAATTAAACGTATCAGCTAACTACCTGACAAGGGATATTGTTGAAGTAGTAACTACCTTAATTCATGAGTGCAGCCATATCTACAATATGGAACATGATATCAAGGATACAAGCAACGGTTTCATTTACCACAACAAGAGATTTAAAAAGACCGCCGAGGAGTTAGGAAAAATCAAAATTGACAGGCATGAAAAATACGGATGGACAATTAGTAGCCCGACCGAAGAAACGATTGATTTTTGTATCAGGAACGGATTGGAAAATATTATGATTGGCAGGCAATCAGAATTTTCATTCGGTACAGGCTTCACAGGTGGGACAGACAAAAACACAACACCACCCAGAACAACAACAACAAAACCGAGTAGCACAAGAAAGTATATTTGCCCTTGTTGTGGTAACAGCTTTAGAGCAACAAAAGACATTAACGTGATTTGTGGTGACTGTAACGTAAAATTTATTAAAGCATGAAAATAGAAACAGGTGGTTTTCCCCCACCTGTTTTTTTATCCTGCGATTCCTGCAAAATCTGATAGAGTGATAAAAGGGAATTGGATAGAGGGGGTACTTTACAATTTGTCATCGTTTCATATTTCATGGAAAGGCTACAGGTGACTTACTCACACGTTATTGATTTTTTGGATATCGAAAATATTTTACTATTAAAATATAGTTGATATTATTATTAAATTAAATTAAAATAGTAGTAATGAAACAACAGATAGGAGGACGATAGTATGACACGGAACACCAAAAGCAAGAAAAATAAAAATATTGCTGCTGAAATAGAAAATAAAAATCAGAAAATAAAAATTCAGGAAACAAAAATTCTGGAAACCAAGCGTAGAGGTAGACCGAAAACGAAAACGGAAGATGATAGACAGATAAATATTCGTGTACCTTTATCTATCCTTGATCAATGGGAAGTAATCAAACCAGTCTATGGGGGAAATCTGACTAAATATATCAACAGGCTTATTGAAAAGGACTTGAAGGAAAACTATGCAAAATATATTGATATTATTAGAAAATTGGAAGAATAAATCTATGTAACATGGTTTCATAAAATTAAATATACACTTTTTAAAAACCTTGCTGATAATCCGGCAAGGTTTTTCTTATGAAAGAGGAATTTTATATATTTCAGCTAAAAGAGGAGTTGCCATTGAGGTAACTCCTCTTTTATTAAAAAAATGGTGTCAGTTTAAAAGGCAAATCCGAAGTAGGTTATGAAGTTGAAATTTTTTCAACGGTTTCTCGTATACAGAAGATAAGGCTTACAAGGAGGAACAAAGTGCAAAGGCATCAGCCACCTTTGCTGAGTTATGAGAAAAGAACATGATCTATTGAAGTTTGCCATTGAAAATGATATCATTGATTTACAACAGATTCAAATAATAATGGATATGAAGATAAATCAAGAACTTTTAAATCAACATCCATATAAAATTTGGCAAGGGAAGGATGGCAAGTGGTATACCTATCTTCCTGACAAAGAAAAGGGAAGATTACTAAAGAAAAGAAACAACCAGAAAGATATCGAAAAGGTAGTAATTGACTATTGGAAGCAAGCCGAAGAAAATCCAACAATTCAAGAGGTTTTTCAGGAATGGAACGACCGTAAACTGGAATTATCTAAAATTTCAAAGCCTACACATTTGCGAAATACACAAATCTTTAACAGGCATTATAATGAAATCAAGGATAAGAAAATCAAGTCCATTTCCCCTGAGTATTTAGAGGATTTTTTAGAGAGACAAATTGCACAGAATCAATTAACCACAAAAGCATTTTCTAATTTGAGAACGGTTACCAGAGGATTTTTTAAAAGGGCAAAAAAACGGGGACTGGTTGATTATAGTATTGAAGATGTTTTTTCTGCAATGGATTTATCGGAACGTGAATTTAAAAAAATTATCAAAGAGGACTATCAAGAAGTCTTTGACGAGGAAGAAACCGATAAAATTATGGACTATTTGTTTCATAATCTGGATTTAAGAAATCTTGGCATTTTACTTATGTTTGTAACGGGTATTCGTGTTGGTGAACTTGTCGGGTTAAAGCATGAGGATTTCAGTAGTAACACAATAAAAATTCGCAGAACAGCCACAAGATATTATGACGAGAATTCCAAAAAATATATTTATGATGTAAAAGATTTCCCTAAAACAGAAGCAGGGGTTCGGACGGTTCTTGTTCCACCTGATTATTCTTGGCTTATGGATAGAATCAGATTCCAAAATCCTTTCGGAGATTACATCTTTGTCGAAAACGGTAAGCATTTAACAACAAACTCTTTTCGCACAAGATTACGGTCTATTTGTAAGAAATTGGATATTGTTAATAAATCTCCCCATAAGATTAGAAAAACCTATGGTACGATTCTACTCGACAATAACATTGATGAAAAATTTATCACAGGGCAGATGGGACACACCAATATTCTATGTACAGAACAGCACTACCATAGAAACAGAAAAACTATCAATCAAAAGGCTACCCTTCTTGGGAGCATACCTGAATTTCAACAAAAGGCTGTAAAGTAATCTGTTTTTAATCAAAGGTAATCAAACTATAATTTTAAAAATGTTGAAATATCAAGGAAAACTGGACTTTAGAGGCGGGTTCGACTCCCGTCATCCGCTTTTGCCCCTTGCTTTGCAAAGGGGCTTTTTTCATGCAAAAAAAGAGTCCTTTCGGACTCTTTTCTTTTTTTATTTATTTACGATCTGGCAGGTATAGGCATTGACGATATAAGGCTCTGTTTCATCCATCAGATAAATGCGATAACAAGGCTCCAAAGAAATGACAGCCATATCCGCCGAACTACTTTCCATCTGGTCATAGCCCAGTTCGATCCTATAGATAGTAGCTTCCCCTTTTTTTGTTTCATTCTTTTTCCATTCCCGCATAAAGGTCAGCAATGCTTCATCAGAATAGCTGATATCCTGTTTTTCACCATTGTAGCCCCTTACAGGACAATAGTTAAATGTGATCTTTCGGATACCATCCTGGGTCACCAACAGAGAGAAATAATTGGAAAACACATTTTCCCGTTTATACACGCCATAGAAATTCACACGGAAGCCCTCTGCTTCCTCTATCACGATAGGCTCTCCATAGGTGCCGAAGAAATGCTCTGTCCCATCCATGAATTTTTCCGCGATGCGCTGTGCCTCTCCACGGGTCAGACCTTCCTTCCCCATGGCTATGGTTCCTTTTTCCCAATGGCCATAGGCACTTTTTAGCACCAGCATGGCATCCTGCCCCCGGTAAATAGTCTGATCGCCTTTAGCAGTCACTGTTGTTTTTTCACTGCCAAAGAACAAACGCTCCAGGGTCTCCTTGTTATAAGAAGGGATCTCCACCGCCAGTCGGGACATAGGCGCATGTTCCGTCAGCAGGTCTGTATACATGGTGATGCCGTTTTGAGAGAGGACCTCAAAGATGGCACGTTCCTGGGCCGCCGTCATGGTATTTCCCTGTCTTTGCTGATAATTGAGCCCCGCCAGCACCGCATTGATCAGCACCAACAGGATGATGACGAACTTCTTCGCGTTTCCCCATTCCATGCACATCCTCCTTTCTCAAATCATTCCCCTGCAGCCACACCGGTCAGCTCTTTTTCCTGATCCGTATCCACCACAAAGGTATACTCATACAGCGTGACAAACCATTTCAGGCGCATGCTGCCTGTCAGGTCTACATGATAGCCCAGGGAGATATTTTTCACATCGGTGATATCCTTCTCTTCCACAATGGCTTTATAAGTCTTGTTTGCATCATCCAGTGCATCAATAAACTGCACATTGATCCGCTCATTCTTTTCTGCCATCTGTCTGAAATTCACGGCATAGCGGCGATATTCCTTGACTGCCTGATTTCGCAGGGTCACCTCGATAGCATGGGACGAACCGATACGGTCCCTGAGGGACTGGGACAGATTCACCGGCAGGTCGTCCACCGCATAATCGAAGTAATAGATGACTTCGTTATTGATGGTACGTTCGATATCCGCCAGATAAATATCCGTTTGCAGGGAATTATCATTTTTCAGGAAATTGCAGCAGATCTGATAGCCTTCCAAAAGTCCTGTTCGGGCATCCCCGGCATAGTTTTCGTAGCTGTAATATTCCAAAACCTTTTCTTCCGGGTAATATTTGACTACCGTTTCGCTGTCACTGAAGGTATAGATACCGTCTTCATTTCGCTCGCTCCAGTCCACGGAGAAATTACGGAAGAAGTTTTTCACAGTATTTTCCAGGGTAGCACGGCTGGGTTCGCCGTCCTTTTCAAAAACAAATTCTCTTTCCAATGCCGCATATTGATAGGGCAACCTTGCCCACTGGGGCAGGAACATATTGCGCCACAAAACAGAGGCGCTGGTCCTCTGACCTGTAGAAACATAAAGCATACCGCTGTCTTCCGTGGTCAGTGCTTCATACAGAGCAGTGGAAGCCCCGCTGCCTTCTCCGCGGAACAAAACACATTCATTGGTTTCGGAATTGACGAAATATGCTAGGCTTTCTTCTCCGCTTCTTTTTGCCGGCACGATAGTGATATAATCGAACTGTTCCAGATTCTGATTGGTCTTCAATTCCCTATAATTCGCCAGATATTCCTCTGAAGCGATCATAAAGTCATACTGCATGACGATACAGCGATTGGCAAGGATCTCCTTCCAATCTGCTGTGCTTTTTTGAGGTACTGTTTCTTTTTGGGACAAAATCTCCCCTAAAGCCCTGTTTGCCATATCTAGCATGGCACTATTCCCCACTTCATCGGGATAATAAACGGAAAACGTGCCCTCACCCTCCCCAACGGCATATCGGGTGGCAAGGAGGACATCCCCGTCGGCTCCCTGTTTATCGGAAGTAAAATAGTTTGTCAGAGCATAAAAAAAGTTATGGCCGTTTGTTCCTTCCAGCCATAACTCTCCTGTCTGATAAATCGCAGTTATGACCAAAGCAACAATGACAAAATTCATGATTTTGTATAATTTCATTTGATCCCACCGCTTTTTCTATTCAATTTGATTTTTGGTTTCTCATCTTAAAGTCGCATTCAGGCCAGGCAGGGCGATCATCCGCTGCAACTGGCTTTTCACTGCCTGAGGGATGCGCTTTACCACCACTTCTGTGGTACCTTCTTTCCCCTCCACAGTGATTGCGATATAGTTGTTTCCTCTTTCCAGAGGAAGGGTCGTGCTGAACAGACCCAAAGACCCTACGGTAATGGTATGGGTATAACATTCCGCCATTTTGCCGAAGCGATCCAATTTGGAGATGGTAAAGGTGATCTTCGCACCGGGCTGTGCTTCGCCATAAAGGATACGGCTTTCATCAAAGGTACATTCGATCTCTTCACTTTCCACATCCAGCCCACTGGTGATCGTTACAGGGGCTTCCGCAGCAAAGACACTGACAGGAGAAAAACAGAATACTGCCGCCAAAATCAAGCCGACCAGTTTCTTTTTATATGCTTTCATAACCTGTCACCTCCTTGTTGCTGTCATTTTTTCGTACTTCGGCGAAACACTGAGGAAGCCTTCTGCTCCATCGATCCGTTTGCTCCGCAAACTTCTTGCTGTTCTTCTGTATTTTCGCCTGCAAGCAGTCGAAATACAGCCGTGCAGCAAGTTTTCTCCGCCTATTACGAGTATAACGCATGAAGGTTACAATTATGTTACAACACCCTTACAGTTCTCTAACAATGTTTTCCAACGGGGGACCAGCGGTAAAGATCCCCATGGAATCAAGGTTTTCGACTGTTTTATGTGCTGCTTTCTTCCCGCTCATAATCGAGGATGGGTCGTTCCTTCGGGAACCACATGGTCATGGTCGTTCCCTTGCCATATTCACTTTCTGCCGTCAGCCTGCCGCCGTGGCTTTCCATGATCTCCTTGGCAATGGCAAGGCCGAGGCCGGTGCCGCCCATAGCACGGCTGCGGGCTTTATCCACACGATAGAAACGCTCAAAAATACGAGGCAGGTCCTCTCGGGAAATGCCCATGCCCGTATCCTTCACATGGATCTTGTAATACTGTTCATCCTCTGTGATATAGATACGGATGGTAGCCTGTTCCAGGCTATATTTGATGGCATTGGTCACGATATTATTGACCACCTGACCAACACGGTCTCTGTCCCCATGGACTACTACCATATGTTCATAAGGCTCGAAGGACAGCTGCTGCCCCTTTGCCTCCGCATGGATCTTATTCTGGCGCACAGTCATATTCAGGAAATCATTCATTTCGATCTCCGTAATATCCAGACGCACCTGTTTGTTATCGAAGCGAGTCAGCTGCAGCAGGTCGCGGACCAGGAAGGCCATACGGTCTGCCTCGCTGTCGATGATACCAAGGAAATCCATGGCGATCTCTTTATCATCGATGGCACCTTCGATCAATGTCTCTGTATAGCTTTTTACTGTGGTCAGGGGCGTTCTCAGCTCGTGAGAAACGTTAGCCACAAATTCTTTCCGCATATCATCCAGTTTTTTCTGCTCGGTGATATCCTGCAGCACAACGACCAGACCTTCCACTTCCCCGTCCTTATCGTAATAAGGGGAGAAATTGGCATTGATAAACTGCTTGCCCACAGGGAAAATGACCTTCTTGGAAGGTTCGTTCCCCATATCCAGATAAACAGAAGAACTGATATCGTAAGCACGGATAAATTCCGTGAAATTCATCTCCATTTTTTCCACGCCCAGCATCACTGCCGCTGCCGCATTGGCCAGCATCAGCTCGCCGTCCTTGCTGAAGGAGATCACGCCGTCGCTCATGTTATGGAGCAAAATTTCCAGTCGGTTCTTTTCTCGGGAAATTTCCGTCATATTTTTTGCCAGTTCCGAAGCCATGTAGTTGAAGCTGCTGGTCAGCTGACCGATCTCGTCGCTGCTTCGCACCTTCAGGCTTTGGTTCATATTCCCCTCCGCCATGTTCTTGGCGCCTTTGGTCAGTGCAAGGATAGGCCCTGTCAGGGTCTGGGCGAAGACATAGCCCATGACAGCCGCCAAAAACAGTGCAATGGCAACGGCTGCCACAATGGTATTGGTGGTTTCGTTCAGGCTGGTCTGCATATCGCTGGCATCCAGTCTGGTATAGATGATATAGGTAGCCTCCCCTTCGCCGGTCCCCGCTTTCACGGGTGCCGCATAGCTCATCCATTCCCGCAGAAGTCCAAAGGAATCAGTGCTCTTTTTCTGAGTGGAAAAAGAGGTCATCCCGTTCATGGCTGCGATGATGGACTGATCCGTATAAACGGGATAGGGTGCTTCCGTCACAGTGGTAGACGCCAGCGTCTCCCCGTCTGCATCCAGAATATTCCCCTGAATCCCTACGGCATTGGAGACCGTTCGCAGCAGCTTCACCTGAAATTCATTGGGATCGCCGCCCTCGATCACCTGTTCATTGATTTTTTCTGCATAAGTCTCTAATTGCTGTCTGGATTTGTCGATCTCAATATTTCGCAGGGACAGCAGGATATAGGTCCCGCTGACGATCATTACGATCAAGACCAAGCCCAGATACATCACAATGAGCTTCCATTTAATACTACGCAAAAGCTTTTCCCTCGCTTTTCTTAGCAATCAAAATAATAGCCAACGCCTCTTTTGGTCAGGATATACGCCGGTTTGCCGGGGTCATCCTCTATTTTTTCCCGCAGACGGCGGATGGTAACATCTACCGTACGCACATCACCGAAATATTCATAGCCCCAAACCTTTTCCAGCAGGGTTTCTCTGGAAAATACCTGCCCCTTCTGGGCAGAAAGGAATTTCAGAAGCTCGAATTCCCGCAGGGTCAGGTCGATGATCTTGCCGTCCTTACGGACTTCGTAGCGGTCAGGGTTCAAATCCAATCTGCCAAAATTTCCTTCCGCCGCCGTGGGTTTTTCTTCTGCCGCAGGCTCTTCCCGAAGGGCAGATTTCCGCAGGTTCGCCTTCACACGAGCCATCAGTTCCCTGACACCAAAGGGCTTTGTCACGTAATCATCTGCCCCCAGTTCCAAGCCCAGAACCTTATCCAGTTCCTCCGCTCTGGCTGTCAGCATGATGATGGGTGTATTTTTCTTTTCTCTGATTTTTTTGCAGGCTTCATAGCCATCCATTTTCGGCATCATGATATCAAGCAAGATCAAGTCAGGATTTTCTTCCATAGCCTTCTTTACGCCTTCTTCCCCATCGGCAGCCTTGATAACCTGATAGCCTTCTTTTTTCAGATTAAACGCAATGATATCGACGATATTTTTTTCATCGTCAACGATCAGAATCTTTCTCTCCATTCTTTCCCTCTCCCTTCGGAAAGCTTTCTGTATATTATTCTATAACGTTATAATTATACAAGAAAAAACGGGAAAAGTAAACATTTCTGTCTATCTTGCCAAAACCGTCCAAAAATGCTATTTTTAATATAGAGAAGAAAACTGCCCCAAAAAAGGAGGAATATCCATGAGTATCTTAGGTGCAAAAAATAAAGTCATTGCCGGGGATTATCCCGACGGCAAGGTCATGGTTTCCGGCGGAAAAGTGGTTCTGTCCATCAGCCTGGGCAATATGATCGTCCTGAACAAAAAAATGGTAGCCAGTCATACCGTAGAAAGCGAAGTCAAAGGAAATCATAAAATTTCCATCACCTTTGCCGACGGCAAAAAGAGCCTGCTGGAATTGGATGATAAGATGTGCAAGGAATTATTGGCACAGTTATTTTAAACAAAAGAAAAACTCCTCAAAAGAGGAGTTTTTTAATTGCTTATTTCAGTCTTGCTTCCAGTTCCGCTTTGCGGTCCTCATAGCCGGGCTTGCCCAAGAGCGCAAACATATTTTTCTTATAAGCTTCTACACCAGGCTGATCGAAGGGGTTCACATCCAGCAGATAGCCGCTGATGCCCACTGCCTTTTCAAAGAAATAAACCAGTGCGCCGAAGTGATATTCATCCATCTTATCCATTTCGATGACCATGTTAGGTACGCCGCCATCCATATGGGCCAGCATCGTGCCTGCAAAGGCTTTGCTGTTGACGAAATGAATCTCTTTATCCGCCAGGAAATTCAAGCCATCGCCATCCTGTGCATCGAAGGGAACCAATGCCGCAGATTTGGGTTCTTTTACCCACAGTACTGTTTCAAAGAAGCATCTCAGCCCATCCTGGATATACTGACCAATGGAATGCAGGTCTGTAGAGAAGTTTGCTGTCACAGGGAATACGCCTTTATGTTCCTTCCCTTCGCTTTCTGCATACAGCTGCTTGAACCATTCCCCAAAGGATGTCAGGTGGGGTTCATAGTTTGCCAGAATCTCTACTGTTTTGCCCTGCTGATAGAACAGATAGCGCAGAACGGCATACTGATAGCAGATATTTTCTTTCAGGTCAGGATTGCTGTATGCTTTTCTTGCATCCTGGGCCCCTTTCATCACTGCATCCAGATCCACACCGGCAACAGCCATAGGCAACAGGCCAACGGGGGTCAGCACAGAGAAACGACCGCCTACATCATCGGGGATCACGAAAGTCTCATAGCCTTCTTTGTTGCACATTTCCTTCAGTGCGCCTCTGGCTTTATCTGTTGTGGCAAAGATACGTTTTGCCGCTTCTTCTTTGCCATATTTCTGTTCCAGCATCTGCTTGAAGATACGGAAGGCAATGGCAGGTTCTGTGGTAGTGCCGGATTTGGAGATCACATTGACAGAAAAATCTCTGTCCCCCAAAATCGCCAGAATATCATTCAGATAAGCGGAGCTGATGTTGTTGCCCACGAAATAGATATCGGGGGTATCTTTTTTCAGCTCGTTATAGTAAGGTGTTTTGATGAAATCCAGAGCTGTTCTTGTGCCCAGATAGGAACCGCCGATGCCAATGACGATCAGCACTTCGCTGTTGGCTTTGATTTTTTCCGCCGCTTTTTTGATGCGGTCGAATTCTTCTTTGTCGTAATTTTCAGGCAGGTCTATCCAGCCTACGAAGTCATTGCCCTTACCTGTTTTTTCATGGAGAGCCTTGTGGCAGCGTTCCACATCTGCCTGCAGTGCAAAAACTTCATCCATTTTGATAAAATCCCCCTGAAGAGAAAAAGAAATACCCATTGAAAAACCTCCTCTTTTTATATATAGTGTAGCAGCAACACCGCAAAAGCCGTGCTTTTTCGACGGGTTTGCTGCGCAAACTGCTTTATAATATAGCTTGAAACCACTTTCTCCGCTTGTTTTACCAGCAGCGGAGACATCTCAAAAGCTCCGCTTTACATACACATTGTACCACAAAAAAACCGTTCCAAAACGATTAATTTCAGAACGGTCTTATTTTTTTCGCTATATTTTTATCATTGGGTGCCTTTTACGATGATTTCAGGCACAGCTTCCTGAATGATTTCCTTGGAAACTTCTTTTTCCTCAATGACTACACCATTGACACGGGTGATCTGGATGGTGCTCTTCTTCTGGCCTGCCTTCCCCTGCTGGATGACCTTCTGATAGCTGGAAGGCTTGGTATCATCATACTGGGTTTCGTAGGTTTTTGGTTCTACCGCCGTCAAGACCTGAGTTTCCACAGTTTTTACGGAAACCTTAGGCTTCTGCACCGGCACATTGATGACCTGACCGACCCGGATACCCTTGGAAATATCTGCACCGGGGTTCAATTCAATGAGCTTTTCCACCGTCGTCTTGAATTCACTGGCGATAAGATACGGTGCATCCCCGGACTGGACGGTATAGCTCTGGGTGGCTTCCGTGGTAGATTCCAAAATAGCCACCGCATCCTCCTGTTCCAGGATTTCCGTAGATTCTACAAATTCATTGACGATCTCCACTTTTTCCTGCCAGCCGATTTCTGCATCCTCCGCAACGCCGCCTTCCGGCATCAGGTCTGTCTGCACCTGCTGCAGCACAGCTTCTGCCGCTTCTTTATTGGCAAGGATCGCCGTTTTGCCGCCGTCTACCGTGATGATCGCCGCTTCCACTTTATAAGTCACCATATTTCGCATTTTCGGTAACAAATGTTCCATGGTGCAAACATCTTTTTGATTCTTGGAGCCGATATGGATGCCTTCCACCTTGATCTCTTCATTGATCTTTACTTTGGAGCCAACGATGCTTTCCAGCTGACTTTCCAATGTGGTGGTCAGTTCTTCCGCTGTCACCTTTCTGCCTTCCAAAATGCCTACCTGCTCTTCCGCAATGAAAACAGCAGAGCCATTTTTCCGCACAAACAGAAACACAATAAACAAAATCACCACGATACCGATGAGATAAAGCAGGTTGCGATTCAGATTTTTGCCGCCGCCTTTTCTGGTACGCTTTCTCTGTGGTTCGCTCTGTTTGGTTCTTCTTTTTCTGTTTTCTCTGCCGCTTCTGACAGGCTTTCCGCCGCCATAGGGCACGCGTTCCTCTCGTTTCGGGAACAAAGTATTGCTATCTGCCAACGGGATTCCCCCCTTATTCTTCAAAAAATGAAAAAAGTGTTTCCATCTTATTTTATGCTATCGATAAAAAGATTGCAAGCAAAAGGCAGAAGAAACTTCCCCCGTAACAAAACTGTAAGTTTTTCCAGATTAAAAAAGCCCCTAAAAAGGGGCTGGTTTTTTCTTATTTATTTCTTACGAAACGCAGAATGGAATCTGCCTGATATTTGATATGACCCTGTGCAATGGATGCGCCTTCATCGCTGTCATGGTTTTCGATGGCACGGATGATGCTTCTATGGTGGGCAACGATGGTAGACATGGATGTGTCATTTTTTGCCTGTGCCATTCTATAGCGATACAGCTGGATCCGCAGGTTTCTGAACATCTGGATCAGCTTGTCGTTTTCTGTTGCTTCGAAGATCAGGTCATGGAAATCTTCATCGATATCAACGAAACGTTCTACGTCATTTTCCGCTACAGCACGTTCAAAATCCACTTCCATATTTTTCAGCTGCTGCAGTGTTTCCTTGGACATTTTTTTGCAGGCCAGGGAAGTTGCCAGGCCTTCCAGGGCACTTCTGATCTCCAGGATATTTACGATATCCTTTTCCCCCATATCCAACACCTGGGCACCTTTTCTGGGAACCAATTCTACCAGGTTTTCCAGTTCCAGCATACGCAGGGCTTCGCGGACGGGTGTACGGCTAACGCCCAGTTTTTCTGCCAGCTGGTTTTCCATCAGTCTTTCGCCGGGAACCAGCTTGCCTGTCAGGATCGCATCCCGCAGGGTATTGAATACAACATCTCTCAAAGGCAGGTATTCATTTGTATTGATATTAAATTTTGTATCAGCCATTTTTATGTTCTCCTCTCAACTCTCTCTGTACCTGATAAATCCTTGTCGCCACAGAATCCTTCAGGGCAAATTCTCTCTTCACCAAAGCAGCTGCTTTTCTTGCTTTTTCCCTTTCCGTAAAAAGGGCAAATACAGTGGGGCCGCTGCCGCTCATCAGGGCGCCTTCCGCCCCTAATTCCATCAAACGTTCTTTGATTTTTGCGATCTTGGGATGCATCGGGATGGTCACTGTCTCCAGCACATTGCAGAGCAGTCTGCCCATCTTCGCCACATCTTTCTCTTCCATGGCTTTGAGCATTGCTTCGGTATCCGGATGTTCCTGTACTTCCTGCCAGCGCAGCCCCTTATACACAGAGACAGTAGAAACGCTCACAGGCAGTTTTGCCAGCACCACATAGCAATCAGGGCAGGGATATTCCACATTGGTCAAAACCTCGCCGACGCCCTCGCACAGCACCGTCCCCCGGCGCACACAGTAAGGGATATCGGAACCCAGCCTGCCTGCCAATTCTTCCAGTTCTTTCTGGGAAAGGCGCAGGTCGAACAATCGGTTCATGCCCACCAGAACTGCGGCACAGTCTGTGCTGCCGCCGGCCAACCCCGCTGCCACAGGGATCCGCTTATCGATCTCAATGAAAACACCGCCTTCGATGTCAAAGGTCTCCCGCATCAGGTTTGCCGCCTTCCACGCCAGATTGCGTTCATCGGTGGGCAGCCAGGGCAGGTTGGTTTTCAGCTTGATCTCGGGTTTTTCCAGCTTCTTCATGTAGATGCCGTCATACAAAGCTACGGTCTGCATGATGGTTTCCAGAAGATGATAGCCATCTTCCCGCTTGCCTGTCACATCCAGTGTTAAATTGATTTTTGCTCTTGCCTTCAGTCGTATTTCTCTCACGGTGTGATCCCCCGTTTTTTCTATACTGTATACATTCATTATGTATATTGTACACTATCCAGAACAAAGAAGCAACAGCCAACTTCCACAAAAAAATGCGGCTTTTGTCGAAAAAAGGGAAAACTTTTACGAATCGGGAAATTCCTGTCATATCAAGAAAAACATAGTATTTCCCTATCTATTTATGAATTTTTCTTACAAATAATGTCGTTTCCCCTCGAAAAAGTTTTTCTTGCTTTTTCAGAAAATAATGCTATACTGTCCTTGTAAAAAAAATAACGAACTCTTCAGGGCAGGGTGAAATTCCCGATCGGCGGTAAAGTCCGCGAGCGCGAAAGCGCAGGATTTGGTGAGATTCCAAAACCGACAGTATAGTCTGGATGGAAGAAGAGAAACCTGAAAGCTATGGCAGTTTTTTTTGCGTACGTTTTTTCGTATAGAAAAAATCTCTGTTATGGTTCTTTCGTCTGTTTTCTATGCCCTGTATGCGCCTTTGGCACATACAGGCTTTTTTATTCCATAGGAAAATTCCTCCTATAGAAAAAAACAGAACAAAAATACGCTTCCCGTGAATCGCACTGGGGCGGAGCATGATTTTTTCAGCTTTTGCGGCATCTCCTTTTCTGATACGCCGCGCTTTTCTTGAACCTTTTTTTCGAAAACAGACTCCCTCTTTTTCTGCGCCTTTCCGCCCTGATGGAAAGGAGTTGTTTGTATTCCCATGTGTAACAAATCTTATATGCGCCACGCCATCGAACTGGCGAAAAACGGCATCGGCTATACCAATCCCAACCCTTTGGTGGGGGCTGTTATCGTCAAGGACGGTCGGATCATCGGCGAAGGCTACCATGCCTGCTGCGGCAGTCTCCACGCAGAGCGAAACGCCTTTGCCAACTGCACAGAAGACCCCACAGGGGCAGACCTCTACGTCACCCTTGAGCCCTGCTGCCATCAGGGACGTACCCCGCCCTGTACGGAAATCATTCTGGAAAAGAATATCCGCCGGGTCATCATTGGCTCCCGGGACCCTAACCCCAAGGTCAGCGGCAAAGGGGCCGCCCTGCTGCGCTCCCACGGAATAGAGGTCATCGAGGATTTCCTGCGGGAAGAATGTGACGCCTTAAACCCCATCTTTTTCCACTATATCACCAAAAAAATGCCCTATGTGGCTGTAAAATATGCCATGACCGCCGATGGAAAGATCGCTACGGTCACAGGAGCCTCTCAGTGGATCACAGGAGAGACGGCAAGAGCCCATGTCCATACCCTGCGCCATCGCTATCGGGGAATCTTAGTGGGCATCGGTACTGTCCTTGCCGACGACCCCCTCTTGAACTGCCGTATGGAAAACGGCAGAGACCCTGTCCGCATCATCTGCGACAGCCATCTGCGCCTGCCCTTGGACAGCCAAATCTGCAAAACCGCCAAGGAGATTGAAACCATCGTGGCCTGTGTAGACGGGGATGTGGAAAAAATCGCCGCTCTAAAAAATCTCGGTATCACCCTTTGGCAGATGCCCGAACGAAAGGGACACGTTGCCCTCCGCCCCCTCATGGAAAAGCTGGCAGAAGCGGAAATCGACAGCGTTCTGGCAGAAGGCGGCGGGCAGATACATTTCAGCCTTTTGGAGGAAGGGCTGGTACAAAAGGTTTACGCCTATATGGCCCCGAAGATTTTCGGCGGCGCTTCCGCAAAGACGCCTGTAGGCGGCGCAGGTGTTTCCCTGCCTGCCGACGATGCATTCCTGCTGAAGCAGACAGGCCTGCAAGCCTTCGGGGAGGATTTATTGCTGGAATATGACGTTTTGGAAGGAGGAAAGCCATGTTCACAGGATTGATTGAAGAAATCGGCTCCGTCCGCCGGGTGGTATCCGGTGCGGAATGGGGCAGCATCGCCATTGCCTGCAAGGATATCCTGCCGGGGACGAAAATCGGCGACAGCATTGCCGTCAATGGTGTCTGCCTGACGGTGACTACTCTGCAAAAGGATGGCTTCACCGCCGATGTTATGGCAGAAACCCTTCGCCGTAGCGACTTAGGCGCCCTGCGTCAAGGGGACCCCGTCAATTTGGAACGGGCCATGGCAGCAGACGGACGCTTCGGCGGCCATATTGTGGCAGGTCATGTGGACGGCATGGGTACCCTCGTCCGCAAAAAACAGGAGGGCAACGCCATGGTGCTGACCATCGCCGCAGACCCCGCCATTTTATACGAAATCGTGGAAAAGGGCTCTATCACCATCGACGGCGTCAGCCTGACGGTGGTTTCCGTAGATGCGGAGCGTTTCACCGTTTCCATCATCCCCCATACAGGGGCAAAAACGATTCTGTTGGACAAAAAAACAGGTGACCCCGTCAATCTGGAAACGGATGTCATCGCTAAATATATCCGCCGCTTCACCACGCCCCAGAAGGAGGAGAAAAAAAGCGGCCTGACCCTGTCATTTTTGCAGGAAAACGGATTTTAAGCTTGAGAAGGAGAAACAATCATGGAATATACATACAGCACCATTGAAGAAGCATTGGAAGAACTGAGAGCAGGTCATCTGCTGATGGTCATTGATGACCCTGACCGGGAAAACGAAGGCGACCTGATCTGTGCCGCTCAGTTTGCCACCACTGAAAACGTAAACTTCATGGCGAAGGAAGCAAAGGGGCTCATCTGCACCCCCATGTCTGCCGCTGTTGCCGACAGACTGGGTCTGGAACAGATGGTAAAGGTCAATACCGATAACCACAGCACCGCCTTCACCGTTTCCATCGACCATGTGAATACCACCACAGGCATTTCTGCCGAAGAAAGAGGCTATACCTGCCGTATGTGCGTAGACCCCGCCACAAAGCCCGAGGATCTGCGCCGCCCCGGTCATGTATTCCCTCTGGTGGCAAGGGCCGGCGGTGTGCTGGTGCGGAACGGCCACACAGAAGCCACCGTTGACCTGTGCCGTCTGGCAGGCTTGGAGGAATGCGGTCTTTGCTGCGAAATCATGCGGGAGGACGGCACCATGATGCGTACCTCCGAGCTGCTGGAAAAAGCAAAGGAATGGGGCGTAAAGGTGGTAACCATCAAAGATTTGCAGGATTACTGCCGCCGCCACGACAAGCACGTTCGCAAGGAAGCAGAAGCAAAGCTGCCCACCGCCTACGGGGAATTTAAAATCTGCGGCTATGTGAATGATATCACAGGGGAGCATCATGTGGCTCTGGTAAAAGGCGATATCGGCGACGGGAAAGACCTGCTCTGCCGTGTCCATTCCGAATGCCTGACAGGGGATGTATTCGGCTCCTGCCGCTGCGACTGCGGCCCTCAGCTTTCCGCCGCCCTGCAGCAGATTGAAAAGGAAGGCAGAGGTATCCTGCTGTATATGCGTCAGGAAGGCAGGGGCATTGGGCTCATCAATAAGCTGAAGGCCTATGAACTGCAGGAAAAGGGAAGAGATACCGTGGAAGCCAATCTGGATCTGGGCTTTGCCCCCGACCTGCGGGAATATTGGATCGGCGCACAGATTTTGCAGGACTTGGGTGCAAAGGAACTGCGCCTGCTGACCAATAACCCCGATAAGATTTATGGTCTGGATGGCTTCGGCGTAGAAATCGTGGAACGGGTGCCCATCGAGATCACCCCTCAGCAGTATGATGAATTCTACCTGCGTACCAAACAGGAAAAAATGGGACATATCTTCTCCCATATTTTTGAATAAACAGCATTTCAGAAACAACGGATTTTAAAGGAGGAAATCACTATGCATAAAATTGAAGGAAAACTGATCGCAAACGGCATGAAATTCGGCATCGTTGCTTCCAGATTCAACGAATTTATCGTAAGCAAGCTCATCGGCGGCGCGGAGGATGCCCTGCTGCGCCACGGTGCAAAGGAAGATGATATCACACTGGCATGGGTACCCGGTGCCTTTGAAATTCCCACTGCTGCAAAGCAGATGGCACAGTCTGGCAAATATGATGCTATCATCTGCCTTGGCGCAGTCATCCGTGGTGCTACCAGCCACTATGATTATGTTTGCAACGAAGTTTCCAAGGGCATTGCCCATGTTTCTCTGGAAACAGGCCTGCCCGTCATGTTTGGCGTGGTAACTACCGAAAACATCGAACAGGCTGTAGAACGTGCAGGCACAAAAGCAGGCAATAAGGGCTATGATGTTGCCGTTTCCGCCATCGAAATGGTAGACCTGATGAGAAAACTGGGCTAAGCCAAATTTCGGGAGAAAGATAAAATCTGTCTTTCTCCTTTTTTATTTCTTTCTTTTTCCTTAATGTTGAAAAAAGCTATTCCTTCTTTCAAAATTGGTATTATAATGAAAGAAAAGGGAGGTGAGCCTTATGTGGACATTCTATGAAAAAAATAAACAGGTCATCCATGATATGCTGCTGCTTTTTGCGGCAGTGCTGCTCTGCTTCCTGTTTTTCCGCTATCTATTTGGCATTTTTCTGCCCTTCCTCATCGGCTGGCTGCTGAGCCTGCTGTTCAATCCCTTGGCGGATCGGCTGCAAAAATTCCATATCCCCCGGGGCATCAGCGCCCTGTTGGGCATCCTGCTGCTGTTCGCCCTGCTGGGGCTTTTGGGCTTCTGGTCTGGCACGAGCATCGTAGACAGGATCCGATATATCTCTGATCATCTTCCTTATTATATGGATATCGTAGAAAAACGGCTGCAGGATTTCTGGGGCCAGTTCGATTCCTTTGGAGAAAAACTGCCGCCGGCATTGCAGGAGGCTTTTCGGGAATTTCAGAATGACACTTCCAGCATATTACTTTCCCTGCTGCCTACGGGCAGTGCGACCAGCAAGCTGGGGAGTGTTTCCAGCTTCTTTCTGGGGTTCTTTGTGGCATTGATCTCTGCTTATTTCTTTACCAAGGACAGAGACCTGATCCGCAAAGAATATCTGGAGCATGTAGCACCTCTGCTGGGGCTTTCCATCCATACCACAAAGCAGGAACTGAAGGCTTCTGTCTGGGGTTATGTAAAGACTCAGATTATCCTGATGGGCTTTACCTTTACCATCACCATCATCGGCATGCTGCTGATGAAATCGCCCCACGCCCTGCTGCTGAGCGTTCTCATCGCCATCATCGATTCCCTGCCCTTCTTTGGCAGCGGCTTTATCCTCTGGCCCGGGGCTGTCATCCATTTGATGATGGGAAATACCTTCCTTGCCATCGGGTATCTGGCACTATATGGCATCATCCAGGTCATGCGGCAGATTTTACAGCCCAAGATTTTGGGGACGCAGATCGGCTTGCACCCCCTGCTGACTTTGTTTTCCATGTATTTCGGCTTCAAGTGCGTCGGCGTATTCGGCCTGATTTTGGGGCCAATCGTTGCCGTGGTGCTGCGGGCATTTTTCCGTATCCGTAAAGATCAAACCGCATAAAAAAACACTCTGCATCTTTGCAGAGTGTTTTTTTATTTTATATTGCCATTTGAATGCCCCAAAGCACTAGCAAATGCAGGGGGTAAAAGGCATAGAAAAAGTATCTTGGGAGCTTGCGGCTCAGAGCTTTGATGCGCCATTTCCCATCCAGAAAAGCAAAGGAAAACAGGGAAAGCACCTGTATCCAAGCCTTTGTGGTGAAACCATAGAGCACATTCAATAACAGCTGACCATAAAAACAAAGGGACTCTCGTTCTCGATAAAATCCGAAAATGAAAATCGTCCAGACCCCATACCAGCCATAACTCATATTTGCCCAATAGGAACCAATGAGCAGCACTGCCGCCACGGCTTTTTCCCTCTTCTGCCAGAAATAAAGGGCTGCCGCCCCCCATGCCAGCATAAACAAGGGATTTCCCTGGGGTAAGCCAAAGGTCAGCATATAAATAGGCTGTGAAAGGATGGCTGTCAGCAGGATGCGTCCAATATAGTTCCAGAAATTACGGGTACAGGCGACCCCCTCTGCGATACCAAAGGCAAAAAGGGGGAAAGAAAGCCGCCCAATGGCACGAAAGCCGATGCTGGTGGGGAAAAAAATCACCCCGATATGGTCGATGAGCATGGTCAATGCCGCCGTGATCTGGATAAATTGTCGCTGTTCTCTGGTCATCATCCCTGGAACATGGGTGTGGAAAGATATCTGTCCCCGGTGTCAGGCAGAAGCACCACAATAGTCTTTCCTGCGTTTTCGGGGCGTTTTGCCACTTCTGCCGCCGCATGGACAGCTGCACCGGCGGAAATGCCTGCCAGCAAGCCTTCCTTTCTGGCAAGGGCTCTGCCTGCTTCATATGCTTCTTCCTCTGTCACTGTCAGCACTTCATCATACAATTCCGTGTCCAGGATGGAAGGGACAAAATTTGCGCCGATGCCCTGTAAGCCGTGGGGGCCCGCTGTGCCCTTTGTCAGCAGGGGAGAAGATGCAGGTTCCACGCCGATGATTTTCACATTGGGGTTCTTTTCCTTTAAATATCTGCCTACACCGGTCAATGTGCCGCCTGTGCCAATGCCGGCTACGAAAATATCTACTTTGCCATCGGTATCTTCCCAAATTTCAGGGCCTGTGGTATCGTAATGAGCCGCAGGGTTGGAAGGGTTGTCAAACTGACCGGGGATAAAGGAATTGGGGATCTCCTTCGCCAGTTCTTCCGCTTTTTCGATGGCACCTGCCATGCCCTTTGCCCCTTCCGTCAGCACCAGTTCTGCGCCAAAAGCTGTCATCAGCAGTCTGCGTTCCATGCTCATGGTATCGGGCATAACGATGATGGCACGATAGCCCCTAGCTGCCGCCATGACCGCCAGACCAATGCCTGTGTTGCCGCTGGTGGGTTCGATGATGGTAGCCCCCTCTTTCAGGATACCTGCCTGTTCCGCATCCTCCACCATACGCTTTGCCACCCTGTCCTTGGCGCTGCCGCCGGGGTTCAAAGCTTCCACCTTTGCCAGCAGGGTTGCTTTCAGTCCCATTTTCTGTTCCAGATTTGTCAGCTCCAGCAAGGGTGTCTTGCCGATGAGTTCTTCTACACTTTTATAAATCTTAGCCATAATTTCAGCCTCCGTTTCCAAATTTTATATCCAATAGTTTAACATAAATTCTCAATCTGTACAGTCCAACAGCCAAAAAATCTTGTACCTTCCCCTTTTTTGTGCTACCATTATCCCTGTAGTGTATACATTGCAGCAGAAAAGGAGAAATACTATGAAAATCGGTAGAAATGACCCCTGCTGGTGCGGCAGCGGGAAAAAATACAAAGCATGTCATGCAGCCTTTGATGAAAAGCTGGACGCATACAAAGCAAAACGTGTCCCTGTTCCCAGCCATAAGCTCATCAAGACCCAGGAACAGCTGGAAGGCATTCGCAAAGCAGGCAAGCTGAACACGGAAATCCTGGATATGGTGGCGGCAAATATCAAAGCAGGCATGTCCACAGACGATATCAACACACTGGTGCATACCTACACCATCGAACACGGCGGCATCCCCGCTCCCCTGAACTATCAGGGCTTCCCCAAGAGTGTTTGCACCTCTGTAAACGACGTTATCTGCCATGGTATCCCCGATAAAAATGAAATCCTGAAGGACGGCGATATCATCAATGTTGACGTAACCACCATTCTGGATGGCTACTATGCCGACGCTTCCCGTATGTTCCTGATTGGCGAAGTCAGCGACGAAGCAAGAAAGCTGGTAGAAGTGACAAAAGAATCCGTCGATCTAGCGCTGAAAGAAGTGAAGCCCTGGGGTCGTCTAGGGGATATCGGCGCAGTCATCAGCGAATATGTTTATAAACACGGCTACACCGTTCTCCGCGATATCGGCGGTCATGGTGTCGGCAACGACTTCCATGAAGATCCCTATGTCTGCCACATCGGCAAAAGAGGCACAGGCATGCTGCTGGTGCCCGGTATGGTATTCACCATCGAACCTATGGTAAACGAAGGGGAAGAAGATTTCTTCCAGGATGAAGAAAACGGCTGGACCATCTATACAGAGGATGGCTCTCTCTCTGCTCAGTGGGAATACACTGTTGCTGTGACAGAGGACGGCGTAGAGATCATCACACATTAAAAATAACTTGAAATCAGGATTTCCATTTGAATGACAAAACAAAACCCATCAGAAAAATCTGATGGGTTTCTTTTATTTCTTCACTTGTTCCACCAGAAATTTTGCTACTTTTTCTATCATTGTCAGTCTTACATCGCTGAAAGAATGGTCTGTTTCCAATGTTTCATAGACCACATTTCCGCCAATTATCCGCAGTTCTTCTACCCAAGGCAGGCAATGGGCTTCAGGGGGGCAAGATTCATCATGGGCTGCCCCAAGGCAGAAAACAGGTCTGTCCGCTATTTTTTCCACCAGAGAAGCGATGCGATATTCCGCCTGCCGACTGGAAACCTCCTCCAACAACGCCTGAGGGGATGTCCCATTCAGCCAAAGGGGGCCGCTTTCAAAAATCTCCAGCAGCAGCTTTTTTGCTTCCGTATCCTCCGGGAAGGAAACCACGCCGCCCAAATCGCAGGGAGTCAGCAGTGCGCCGCCCTTCCATTCCTTATGCCTTGCCAGCAGATGGGCAGCCACAAAACCACCCACACTATGACCCACCACAAAAAGCTTCTCTTTATCAAAACCATAGGTTTCATTGCTTTTGATAAATTCCAGAAGGGTCTCCCCGTCCTCCAGATCGTTTGCATAGGAATACGCCCCATCGCTGCCCCAACTGCCGCTGTAATGATAGGTCAATACATGAAACCCCACACGGCGCAGAGCCTGTGCCAAGTCAAAATTTTTCTCGATACCGGGGAAGCCATGGTTCAGCAGGACCGTAGGATGGGTGCCTGCCCCGCCCGCACGGTAGATGGTGACCAGCAGCCTGCCCCGTTTCCCCTGCAGGATCTCCGCCTGCAGATCGGGGGGATAAGGAGCATCGCCCCAGGAAATCTCTTTTGTCAAATATTCCAAATGCATAAGCGCCCTCCTTTTCAAACAGTATTTCATGATATCATAGCACTTTTCTATGAAATTGCAATACTTTTCTAGATTTTTTCTCTTTTTTTCCATATCTTCTTTTTTACCCATAGAAAAAGCCCCAGACCAATGAAAAGTCTGAGGCTGGATAATTTCAGATAAATTATTTTAGAAAAAAGAAAACCACCGACAATTTGTCGATGGTTTTTCCGCATTCCTGCGGATGACAGGACTTGAACCTGCACGGGCGCAATGCCCACTAGAACCTGAATCTAGCGCGTCTGCCAGTTCCGCCACATCCGCACATCTCAGTGCGCTTGATTATAATACCGCACTGAGAGAAAAATGTCAACACTTTTTTCAATTTTTCATCATAAAATTTTAGCTGAAAGAAAATCATCCTTCCTATCCCCCATAACCGGAAACCTTGATACTCCTCCTCTAAAAAAGCAAAAAGAAAGACCACCGACGATTTGTCGATGGTCTTTTCCTCATTCCTGCGGATGACAGGACTTGAACCTGCACGGGCGCAATGCCCACTAGAACCTGAATCTAGCGCGTCTGCCAGTTCCGCCACATCCGCACAACTTAGTGCGTTTGATTATAATAACCTATCGGATGAAATTTGTCAACACCTTTTTTTAAAATTTGTTTTAAAAAAAATACAACTCCCGTCGTTCCTTTTAAACCAATTCAAAAGACCTTGCCTAGCCCCATGCCCAAAGGGGGTCCTAGTCCTTCGGACTATGTTATTTGCCCCCAAAGTCTTTCGATATTTTTTATAAAAAAGAAAAACCACCGACTTTTGTCGATGGTCTTTTCCGCATTCCTGCGGATGACAGGACTTGAACCTGCACGGGCGCAATGCCCACTAGAACCTGAATCTAGCGCGTCTGCCAGTTCCGCCACATCCGCACATCTCAGTGCGCTTGATTATAATAACGCACCGAATGAAATTTGTCAACACTTTTTTACAATTTTTTTAAAACTTTTTTCCTTACAGGAAAATGGGAACCAAAACTGGCACCAAAAGGGTACAAATGACGCCGCTGACAAAGCTCAGCACCGCAATGGTCCCATTGGTGTTTTTGCTGATGATGCCCAAAGTCGTATCCATAGCTGTTGCCCCTGCCGGCGCAATGGCACAGTAATAGTTCAGGTGGCTGGCAACAAAAGGCACCACGATAAAGGTCAGCATTTCCCGGAATACATTTGCCAAAAAGGCAATGGTCCCCCCACAGGGTTGCCTGCTTCCGTAATCAGGATACCGGAAAGGCTGTACCAGCCAAGCCCGGCAGAAATCGCCAGCCCCTCCTTAATGGAAAGCTTCACAAGAAGCGCCGTAAGGACACCGCCGCAAAGGGAGCCTACCACTACCCCAAAGGGAATCAGCAGAATTTTAAATCCTAATTCTTTGATACGAGTAAAAACTTCTTTATTCAGACCCATATCGATCCCAACAGAAAACAGCAGGATCAACAGCATATAAGAAGAAGCACTGTCAATAAAGGCACTCAGGTCTGCAGGCATGAAATAGCCTGCCCCGATGCCCAGCACCAGTACAATTAAAATCGCAAAGCTCATTTCTTCCCCTCCTTTTCCAGAAACAGTGTGGAGAGGATGTAGATCACAATGGTACTGCACAGCGCCGTCAGGATGGCGAAGAGAACTGCCTTGCCCCCCAGCAGGGGCAGATTCTTCACGATCTCCCCATTTCTGCCGATGCTGACACCCATGCAGAAGATCAGCAGCATCAGCCAGACTGTCTGCAATTTGCTGTTGATCTTGATGCCTTTTTCATTCAAAAAACCTTTGTATCCAACGAAAAATCCAATTCCCACAACAAGAAAAATATCCCACATTTTTCATTCCTCCAAAATCTGCCCCTATGCATCCGGCATAGGGGCAGTTTCTTTCTTATGTACTTCTGTTTTTCGGCTTACTGCACGCTTTTCATCAGATCGACCACTTTGTCGATCTCTTCTCTGGAAACATAGGCATGGGTCACATAACGCATGATGCCGTTATCCTCCCCATTGATGATAACGCCGTTCTCCGCCATATATTTCACCAGCGCAGCGGAATCCAAAGGATAGTCCTCCAGCTTAAAGAAAACCATACTGATTTGCTGGCGTTCTTTATAGACCTCCAGTCCTTTCACTTCCATCAGTCGTTCCACCATATAAGCGGCATTTTCGTGGTCTTCCTTCAGTCGTTTTGTCATCTTTTTCAGGGCAACGATGCCTGCTGCTGCCAAAATACCTGCCTGACGCATACCTCCGCCCAGCATTTTCCGTTTTCTTCTGGCCAGAGCAATAAATTCCTTACTGCCCACCAGAACAGAGCCTACAGGCGCACACAGTCCTTTGGACAGGCAAACGGACATGGTATCACAATACTGTGCCATTTCCTTTACATCCACATCCAGATAAGCTGCTGCATTGAAGATACGGGCACCATCCACATGGACAGGCAGATCATATTTCTTCGCCAGTTCCCAAACAGACTTCATATATTCCACGGAACGCACCTGACCGTCGGAATCTGCATTTTCATAGGTGATGAGGGCAGTTTTTGGCTGGTGGATATCCTCAGGGTCCTTGCGGATATAGTTTTCCACCATATCCAAAGGCATTTCCCCTGCCACATTCTGCACTGTTCTCAGCTGCGCCCCTGCGATGATGGCTGCGGAACCTGCTTCATGGGCAACGATATGGCAGTTATCGGGCAGGATCACTTCTTCCCCTCTCACCACATGGGTAAACAACGCCACCTGATTGCTCATAACGCCGCTGGGAACGAACAGTCCCGCTTCCTTGCCAAACATTTCCGCTGCCAGGCGTTCCAGTTCGTTGATGGTGGCATCATCGCCGTAAACGTCATCCCCCACCACTGCTTCAAACATGGCCTGACGCATCTCATCGGTAGGCAGGGTGACTGTATCACTTCTTAAATCGATTTTCCCGTTGATCATATCTCATCCCTCCTGCTCAGGACAATTTTTCTCTCATAGCATCGATGCTTTCATCTTCAATGTATTCATCATAGGTCATCTGTCTGTCGATAATGCCGCCGGGCAGAATCTCGATAATTCTGTCTGCAATGGTCTGTACAAACTGATGGTCATGGGAATCGAACAGCAGGGTGCCTTTATAATCGGTCAGGCCTTCATTCAGGGCCGTGATGGATTCCAAGTCCAGATGGTTGGTGGGCTCGTCCAAAATCATAACATTAGCACCGCTCATCATCATTTTGCACAGCATGCAGCGCACTTTTTCGCCGCCGGAAAGCACACTTGCTTCTTTCAGGGCTTCTTCGCCGCTGAACAGCATTCTGCCCAGCCAGCCGCGGATATCGGAATCGTACTGTTCTCCTTCCTTTGCAAAGGGACGTAGCCATTCGATCAGGCTGTCCTTGCAGCCTTCAAAATATTCGGAGTTATCTTTGGGGAAATATGCTGTTTTTGTAGTAATGCCCCATTTGAAGGTACCTTCATCGGGTTCCATTTCGCCCATCAGGATCTGGAACAGTGTAGTTCTGGCGATTTCATCCTTGCCAACGAAAGCAACCTTTTCGTGGGGACGGATCATAAAGCTTACGTTGTTCAGAACTTTTTTGCCATCGATGGTTTTGGAGATGCCATCCACCAGCAGTACGTCATTCCCAACCTCTCTGTCCTGCTTGAAGCTGCAGAAGGGGTAACGGCGGCTGGAAGGTTTGATGGTATCCATCTGCAGGTTATCCAGCAGTTTCTTTCTGCTGGTCGCCTGTTTTGCCTTGGAAGCGTTGGCACTGAAGCGCTGGATAAAGTCCTGCAGTTCTTTGATCTTCTGTTCCACACGCTTGTTCTGATCTTTCAGCTGACGCTGGGTCATCTGAGTATAGCTGTACCAGAAATCGTAGTTGCCGACGAACATAGTGATCTTGCCATAGTCGATATCGGCAATATTTGTGCAGACCTTATTCAGGAAATGACGGTCGTGGGAAACAACGATAACGGTATTTTCAAAATTCATCAGGAATTCTTCCAGCCATTTGATGGCATGGATATCCAGATGGTTAGTAGGTTCGTCCAGCAGCAGGATATCAGGGTTGCCAAACAGTGCCTGTGCCAGCAGGACTTTCACCTTCTGACCGCCTGTCAGTTCCTTCATTTTTACATAATGGAATTCATTGGTGATACCCAGACCATTCAGCAGCATTTCCGCATTGGATTCTGCAGCCCAACCGTCCAGTTCTGCAAATTCGCCTTCCAGTTCTGCGGCTTTGATTCCGTCCTCATCTGTGAAGTCCTCTTTCATATAGAGAGCATCTTTTTCTTTTCTGATATCGTACAGTCTTTTATGGCCATACAACACACATTCTACTACTTCGAAATCATCAAACAGGAAGTGGTCCTGTTTCAGAACAGCCATTCTTTCACCAGGGGTGATAAATACAGACCCTTTATTGGGTTCCAGTTCCCCTGCCAGAATTTTCAGGAATGTAGATTTGCCGGCACCATTGGCACCGATCAGGCCATAGCAGTTGCCCTTTGTAAAGTTGATATTCACATCGTTGAATAGTACTCTGCCACCATACTGGAGGCTGACACCCTGTGCAGCGATCATGTTTTTCTCTCCTTTTTCTTCTTTTTTATATATCACTATTTCATAAAACGTCAAAACGCAATTAGATTTTATTATAACACAAAGAATATACAAAAAGAAAGGGGAAACCGCCCTTTTGCAGGAAAATCCCTGATTTTTCAAGAAAAAAACCTGTTTCGGTTTCCCAAAACAGGTTTCATTTTCACGGTCCTATTATTTTCCTTCTTCCAACATGGAAATTTCTTTTTCATAATTGATGGCATCACTTTTTGCCGCCGCAGGGATCTCTTCCGCTGTCACGCCGCCCAACTGGGTCAATTGGGAAGTGATGGTATAGGTTTCCACGGTCACGCCGTTTTCCAAGGTGCCGCCGCCCAATTCTTTCAGCACATTATTGGTGACCGTTTCCAGGGCCTTCGCCAAGTCGATCTCATAGGAAAGGGGCGCGCCTGTTTTCCCGTCCACCACAAACTTCACAGGGACATCCCCCACCCCTGCAAAATAAACTTCGGACAAACCGCTCATGCCTGCCAGCTGAAATAACCTTCCGCTTTCCTCCACGGTGTATACCTTTGCTTCCGGAATCACCGCTGTCAGGGTCAGTTCGTCTCCACTGCCGGCGATGGTCCAGTTTTCTGCCCCGGAAAGGATGGTTTCCATATTATAGAGGGCATTGTATACCTGAATGCTGCCCATGGCATTCTCCTCTGTCATGGTCATTTCTGTCCATCGTCCGTCATAATTCATGTATTGATTGACGGCATCGCCGCTTTCCTCCAGATAAAGGGCGTACGCTTCCTCCGAACTGTCAAAATCCATCTTGGTACTTACTTTTACATACAAAGGCTCTTTCACCAAAGTGATCTCGCCATTGGTAGTCGTTTTTCCGGTATCTTTCATAGAAACCACCGCTTCAAAATCCGCCGCAAAGCTATCGGCCGCCGCCAAAGCATCCTTCGCCGCCTGCACGTATTCCTCTGCAGAGCCTTCTGTGATGGCTGCCGATGTTTCCGCAGCATTGCTGCCGCAGCCTGCCATCGCTAATATTCCAGCCAAAGCCATTCCCAGCATCAGCCATTTCTTTTGTTTTTTCATAGGGACTCCTCCTCGCTGCTTCCCTTTCGCAAATAAAATATTCACAAAAAATGCGGAACACAGTCTTTGCAGTTTCATTTTAGCGAAAATGCCTTTTCTTTTCAAGGGGATTGGCCTTTTTTCAAAAAAAACTAAGAATTCTGTAAGAATTTGGGGAAACATCTCCACTCTTTTCCAAAATCATCCATAAAAATAGACCTTTGCTCTCCACAAAGGTCTGTTTGAGCCTTTATTTGATTTCCACCCCAACAATATGGCAGATGACTTCCCCCGCCAAAATCATCCCTGCCACAGGGGGCACAAAGGATAAACTGCCGGGGATCTGCCGTTTCCCCGTTTCCTGAGAATCAGCCGGCTTCAGGGGCAGCTCTTTGGAATAGACCACCTTCACGCCACTGATACCACGGTTTTTCAATTCCTTTCGCATCACCTTCGCCAAAGGACAGACAGAGGTTTTGGAGATATCCGCCACTTCAAAACGTGTGGGGTCCAATTTATTCCCCGTACCCATGCAGCTGATGACTTCTGTACCTGCCTTTTTCGCTTCTTCAATCAGCAGCAGCTTGGAAGTCACCGTATCAATGGCATCCACAATATAATCATAGGATGCAAAATCGATCAGATTTCTGTTTTCTGCCCCATAAACACAGGGGTATTCCACCACTTCCGTCTCAGGGCAGATATCATGGATGCGTTCCGCCATAACTTCTGTTTTCTTTCTGCCAATGGTTTTTTGTGTGGCGATCAGCTGGCGGTTGATATTGGTCAGGCTGACCGTATCCCCATCGATGAGGGCCATATGCCCAACGCCGCCCCTTGCCAATGCCTCCGCTGCAAAGGAGCCTACGCCCCCTATGCCGAATATGGCCACACGGGCGTTTCGCAGGCGTTCCATCCCTTCTTTTCCCAAGAGCAGTTCCCCTCTGGAAAATACATGCAGTTCATCCATAGCCTATTCCTCCCGATCTTTTGTTTCTCTCAATTCTTTGGGCAGCTTTTCCCACGGCAGCCGTTCATACAGATGGAAGATCTGCCGCACGATACTGTCCCCTCCATGTCCTTTCAGTTGCCGATGGGCTGCCTGTACCGCTTCGGGGATGGCATCCGCCGTGGCAAAAGACAGATCTGCCGCCGCCAGCATGGAAAGGTCGTTTTTATTGCTGCCAAAAGCCACGCATTTCTTCTGGGGAATATCCAGCATCAGCCGTTTCAGCATATATTCCTTGGTGGCATTTTTGTGATAGATCTTCCAATGACAGTATCCCTCAGGCGTTTCGCTTTTATCCCGCAGAAAATGCAGCTCATGGTCTGTATCCATGGCACGCACCTCCTGCTCCAGTGCATCGGCTTCTTCATCCTTCAGCACCAGCAGGATATAGACCACGATGCCCTCTTCAGGCATATCGCCGTAAACATAATTGCGGTAAGGGGAACGGCGGGCTGTTTCATACAGCTTCTGTTCCACCTCATTTTTGAACTTTTTATAATAGATCAACAATACATCCTGCCAGACTACATTCAGAAAATAATGATAGCCCCTTACCCGCAGCAGAGTGCAGATATCATCCACCATCTCTTTCCGCAGACCATTGGTGGCAAGATATCTTTTTTCTTTCAGATCATAAAGCACCGCCCCATCCATGGCGATGACAGGCAGGTTCAGGTTCAGTCCCTTTACATCCGCCAGCAGGGACGCAGGCGTGCGCTCCGTAGCGATAGTAAATACCACCCCATTCTGGAGCATCTGTTTCAATTCAAAGGAAACATAAGGAGATATCCCTGTTTTTTCATCATACAATGCTCCGTCGAAGCCCGTCACAAAAAGGCAGTCCTCCGCTTTTTTTCTGGGCAGATGCAGACTGTTGACCCCCAGGGAAACGAGGATACCGATGATGGTCTCCACAGAACGATTCACCGCATCAATAATAGGCGGTCGTCCCCCATTGGAAAGGCAGATACTCAAAAGCACAATGCCCGCCAGTGCCGACGCCCCCCTTCTTTTCAGCAGCACCGTCACATACATGACAGGGATGATGGCAAAGGAGATGGTCATATACCGCAGGATACGATATTCCCATGGAATGAAACGGATCAGATACAGCACCAGCAGGGCAAACACCGCCCCCACCATGGTGCCGATAATACGATTGAAGGCCGCCTGCAAGCTGTTTTCCACATAGGGCTGCATACAAATGATCGCCGCAATGGTGGAAAAAACAGGAACCCCCTCTTCCCCTCGGGCAAAATACAGCAGAAAACAGATGGCAACTGCCAGCGATGTTTTGATCATACGCATGCCGACCCTTGGCATATTTGCAAACATACAGAGATCTCCTTTCCATGGTTCTATTTGCAAAGTATAGAAAAATTCCCACCCTCTGTCAAGGCGTTCCGGGAAATCGAAAGAAAAACAGCCTATGCACAAAAACCGTCCTTTTCCATAGTATGAAAGAGAAACAGGCCTGTTTCCAAAAAAATTTAAGGAGGAATGTTTATGAATGAATTTTCTTGCGGCGATCGAGACAGAGGCCGCTGCCGCAGCTGTAACAACTGCCCCAATGCCCCCAACTGCTGTTGGTCTCGTTGCTGCGTGCTGACAGGGGCTACGGGTGCTACTGGCAGAACCGGGGCTACTGGCCCCACCGGTCCTCAGGGGCCTCGGGGCTTCACAGGTGCGACCGGGGCAACAGGCGCTACTGGGGCTACGGGTGCTACGGGTGCGACTGGCAGAACCGGCGCTACAGGGGCTACTGGCAGAACCGGGGCGACAGGCGCAACAGGGGCGACAGGCGTTTGCACCTGCAACTGCATTTCCCGTGGGGAAATGGCAGTCAACGGCGGCATGGAAGCTTTTAATGCCCAAGGCGTACCCACAGGCTGGAACATCAACGATGATGATCTGGTAGAACCCGATGACGATCAGGGCAATGTCCACTCCGGCAATTTCTCTGCCCGTCTCTTTGATGGTGCCATCCTTTCTCAGGACATCGGCATCGAGGGCGGCTGCTTCTTTGAGCTGAGCTTCTTTGCCAAGGGCAACGGCGCACAGGTACAGCTGGAAGCCTGTGTCATCTTCTCCAACGACGATAGCCTGCAGCCCACGGAAGCCTGTATCCTCATCCGTGCCCAGGATATCCCTACGGATAACCGAAACTTCGCATTCTATCGTTTCATCACAGATCGGGCACCCAACAATGCTACTAACGCACGGATTGAATTCCGTGTAACGGCCAACGGAGAGCAGTCTTTGAATCTGGACGATGTTTCTTTCTCTGTGAATTAAACATCAAATAAGCATCAAAAAACAGGTGGAGCAGTCTAAGCTCCACCTGTTTTTCCTATTCTGATAAAAATGCTGTGCCTTCCGCCACGATGGAGACATTTCCCGTGATGGAAAGGGCTTCGATCGTTCCGTTTTTATATTCTGCTTCCACGCCCATGATGCCGCCGGGCTGTTTTAATTTGACGGAAACAGATTTTCCAGCTTTCTCCGCCAGATATGCACCGATGGCAGAGGTACCGCTGCCGCAGCCTCTTTCCCAGATCAGGCTGACATTTTCCACGGAAACAAGAGGTTTCAATTCGCCCTTTTCTTCATCGAAAAGAAGGATACCAAAAGCCGCAGGCATTTCACTGGCCCAGGCCTTTGCCGCCTGCTCCGCTTTTGCCACGGCATTTTCGCCCCAAAGGGACACAGGGACGATGATATGAGTGATGCCTTCGAAAACCACAGCAGTCAGTTCCATGCATTCGCCATCCAGCATAAACACTCTCTTTTCTATGGCTTTAGGCAGGGGCATTGCCACTCTGCCGAAAAAGCCCTTTTCTTCCCGCTTCATTTCACAGCGGACAAGGCTCTTCGCCCCGGAAACCTCCAGAATGATTTCTGTTTTTTCTCCCACAGGCACTCCTTTTTCCTTCGCCAGCCATGCCGCCAGGGAAAGGGATGCATTTCCGCAAAATTCCCCCGCCATCATTTGCAGACGTTTTTCCGCCAGGGGGTTTTCAGGATCCTCGATATAGCCTGCCTGCTCTGCATAAACACTGCCATAGGCGATCAGCTTTTCCGCCACCGCCAAATGCTGTTCTCTGGGCACAGGGGTCTGGATGAGAAGGGTCATATTTTCTGTCGGGCTGGTTTTGATGAATTTTAGTTCCACAGGCCCACTTCCTTACTGCTGGAAACGGCTCAGGAATGCTTTGGTACGTTCCTGTTTGGGGTTGTTGATGAGCTCTTTGGGATCGCCTTCTTCCACAATGACACCGCCGTCCATAAAAATGACATGGTTGGATACGTCACGGGCAAAGGACATTTCATGGGTAACGATGACCATCGTCATGTGTTCCGCCGCCAGGTCTTTGATGACCTTCAGAATCTCCCCTGTCAGTTCAGGGTCCAGGGCAGAGGTAGGTTCGTCGAAGAACAGTATCTTCGGCTTCATGGCCAATGCACGGGCGATGGATACACGCTGCTGCTGACCGCCGGACAGCTCACAGGGGTAAGCATTTTCTTTATCGGACAGACCCATTTTTTTCAGCAATTCCCTTGCTTCGGCATAGACTTCTTCCTTGTTGCGCTTGCCGATGAGGATGGGGGGCTCTGTGATATTTTTCATAACAGAATAATGAGGGAACAGATTAAAATTCTGGAACACCAGACCAAAATGCTGTTTGATGCCTTGCAATGTTTCCTTATCGCTGTAAACGGCTTTGCCTTCTGCGTCTGCCTTGGCTGCATAATCGCCCAGATAGATCAGGTCGCCGCCATCCATGGTTTCCAGCATGGTGGCACAGCGCAGCAGTGTAGATTTCCCGGAACCGGAAGGCCCGATGATGGAGACTACCTGCCCTTCCGAAACGGAAAGGGAGATATCCTTCAATACTTCGTTATCGCCGAAGCTTTTATTACAATGATTGATTTCCAATACTTTCATGAATAGCCCTCCTTCCTTAACGATAATAGCTCAGTTTCTTTTCGATCCGTTCCATCACAAATGCTACAACGGCATTGAAGATGAAATAGAACACACCTGCAACGAACAGAGGCATGATATTGGTCTGTGCAGCTGCGATCTGCTTTGCAACGGTGAACATTTCTTCATAAGTCAATACAAATGCCAGGGAGGTATCCTTAACCAGTGTGATGACTTCATTGGTCACAGGGGGCAGCACCCGTTTCACCATCTGAGGGAAGATGATCTTGAAGAAGGTCTGGTTTTTGTTATAGCCCAGCACAGATGCCGCTTCATACTGGCCTACGGGAATGGATTCGATACCGGAACGGTAGATTTCCGCGAAGTAAGCCGCATAGTTGATGGAGAAGCCGATGATAACTGCACCAAAACGATACCATCTGGGCATTGAAACACCAAACATATAATAAGGGCCGAAGAATACTACCAAAAGCTGCAGCATCAGGGGTGTACCACGCAGGATCGCAATAAAAAACTTAATGATATACTGCAGAGGTTTAAATTTGGACATACGCCCAAAGGCTACCAACAGCCCCAGAGGCATGGAAAACAGCAGCGTCAGCACAAAGATCAGCAGGGATGCACCCATGCCGCACACCAGCTGCTGCATGATCACAGTAAAATTCATACGATTCTTTCCTTTCCTAAGATACTATTTGCAAAAAAACAATACCGCCCATGGCGTCGCTTCCTTTTTCGCTTTTATGGATAAACGCAGGAAAAGGCGGCAGGATAGCCCCGCCGTCTTTACCGGTTTTTTCTGATACTGATATTCGATTATTTGCCCAGGCAAACCATCTGATCCAGGTTGTAATCTGTGTATTTGGAAGCGATTTCCATGAATGTACCATCTTCTACCATTTCATTCAGAGTAGCCTGTACCTGATCTCTCAGTTCTTCATTGCCCAGTTTGAAGCCGATGGCATACTGTTCTGTGGACAGAGGTTCTTCCAGCATTCTGAATTTATCGGATTTTGTTGCCAGCTGATACTGTGCTACGCCGATATCTACTGCAATGGCATCATTTGTGCCTGCTTCCAGGTTCATGAATGCTGTGTTGTAATCTGCGATTTCATCCAGAGATGCGAAGGTAGCAACAACGTCTGCTTTGGATTCATCCTGCAGTGCTGTCAGGGCAGAAGAACCAGCCTGTGTGATGACATGTTTGCCTGCCAGGTCTGCTTCTGTCTGGATATCGGAATCTGCTCTTACTACATAAACGATGCTGTTGTCAACATAAGGTTCGGAGAAAGTATATTTGTCTTCTCTGCCGTTCATTGTGAAGCCATTCCAGATGCAGTCGATAGAACCGCTGTTCAGTTCCATATCTTTTGCGTTCCAGTCGATGGGCTGTTTAACCAGTTCCCAGCCGTTTCTAGCGCAAACCTCTGCCGCCAGTTCCAGGTCGAAGCCAGTGTAGTCGCCGTCTTCTGTTCTGTAGCCGTAAGGAGGATATTCTGCGTCGAAACCAACTGTGAATGTGGTTCTTTCTGCCGCTGTATCCTCCGCAGGTGCAGCTTCTTCAGAGCCGCCGCAGCCAGCCAGCATTGTAACGCCCATAACCATTGTTAAAAACAGTGCTAAGTATTTTTTCATCTTGTATCGTCCCCTTTTTATTTTCTTATTTATGGTATGTGGAAGGTTCCCCTTCGTTCTTCACTATATTATCACACTACCACACTAAAGTAAAGCCAAGTTTTTTCTCTCTTTTCCCTATTTTTTTGTGCAGCCTATACAGAAAAAAGGCGTTTCTTTCCAGAAACGCCCTTCTGTTTTCCGTTATTCGGCTCTTGCCTTAATTCTTGTTACAACGCCATCATCGTTTACGGTCAATGTAACAAAGCATTCATCATTATTGTCATCACAATGTCCAAAGAATTTTTTCAAGCCTTTCAGGCTGGAAGCATAGTCCTCGGGCTTATCATACCATCTTTCGTTGACATTGGCAGAGAAGCTATAGGAAACCGTTACACTGCTCTTGACATCGTATGTATATTTTTTGCCATCGTTATCCTTAATGATGATCTCGTCATCATCGGGATATACTTTGTACAGGTCGCCCTTATCTGGCTTTTCTTCTTCCCATGCCGCTTCGATCCTTGTTACCTTGCCGCTGCTGTTATAGGTCAGCTCAACGGTGATCTTATTTTCGCTGTCTGCATAATCCAGTTCATTGTTCAGCTTTCTCAGGGTAATGCTGTCGCCGTCTAGGGTCAGCTTCACGGTGCTTGCCAGTCCCAGTTCCACATCGATACTGCCTGCACTCACAGTGATGGTTTCCTTATCTTCATTGATATCCTTCAGAACGCCTTTCTCCATTTCCTTGATCTCTGCTTTGACCTTGGAAACTCTGTTGCTGCTGTTGAATTCCAGTTCTGCTTCAAAAACATAGGTGTCATAGTTATCCTTCAAGTCAGCAATCTCTCTGCTCTTGCCATTGATCTTGATATCCACATCGCTGGCAAATTTATAGGTAATCTCCTTACCGCCTGTCTTGATGGTGATCTCGCTGTTGGTGACCTTGGTCACTTCCCCTTCGGAGCCCTCCGCGTTTTTGGATTTTGCGATGATCTCTGTTACATAATCATCTCTGTCCACATCCAGCTCTACGGTAAATGCCTTTTCATCCTCATTAAAGGCTCTCTTCAGGGCAGTATAGCTGCTCTTTTTCCCATCGATCTCAACATCCACATCATTGGCATCTACGTGATAGGTATATTCTTCCCCTGCAGCCTCGATCTTGATGCTGCGGATATTCATATATGTCAGGGTGCCCTTTGTTTCATCCTCCTGATCTTTGATGGTGATGCCCGTTACCTCATTATTGCTGTTCAGCTTCAGGGACACCGTATAATTATATTCATCATAACTGCTTTTCAGTCTGCTGAAGGTCATGGTCTTTCCATCCTTCTTGATAGAAATGTCGCCATCCGTCAGAGGATATTCATATTCCCTGCTGCCTGCCTTGATAGTGATTTTGGAATTCGTCAAATCTGTCAGATACCCTTCTGTGGGGTTATTGGCATTTTTCACCGCTTTGATCTTGGTAACACGTTCATCCTCATTCAAAGTCAGGGTTACATCATATTTCATATCCTCCATAGCATCCTGCAGCTTGCTGATAGAAGATTTTTTCCCTTCCAGTTCTACTTCCACCCCATTGACCAGACGGAATTCGTCCTCGGAAGAACCATTCTTTACCGTGATCCTGGTATCTGTCAGATCCACCAATTCGTAAGTTTCTTCCGTTGTCTTATTGATGCCGGCTTTGGAATAGGTCACTTCGATGGCACTCATATACTGCCCTTCGTAAGTCACTTTTACCGTATCGCCTGTACCGATATCGTCAAAGCTGATCTTTTCACCATCATATTTGGCTGTTGCAGAACCCTTTGTACCAAAAAGGCTCAGCGTCGTGCCGGAATTTGTACGCATGGTCAGGAAAAGATCGCCATTCTGCATCACTCTGCTGTCGGTAACCGTACCCACAACAGTGCTTTCTTTTTTCACCACAGGCGCATCCACCTTGGTTTCTGTCAGTTTGTTATAGGATTTTACAGAAAGGACTGCCATTTCCGCCCGGGTGATGTTTTTCTTGGGATTGAATTTGTTATCGGAATCCCCAACCATCAGGTTCGCTCTGTTCAGCAGATCCAGATAAGGCACTGACGCCGCAGAAACCTGAGACGCATCATTATAGGACAGAGAAGCACCGGATTTGATATCATAGCCATTGACCGTATCCAAAGCTTTCCCAAAAATCACACCGACATCCTCACGAATTGCATATTTTGTCCCATTCTGCAACTTGTTCAGCTCCGCTGTCGTCAGAATGCTGTTTTCCAAGCCGTAGGCCGTTGCCTTATAGGCCCATTCGGGAATATTGTAGGCACTGATGACAGGTTTCCATTTGGTCACCGTGGCATCATTCACATCCTGCTTGGTATAAACCTTCATAATGGAATACATCAGCTGTACCGCTTCGCAGTAAGTCACGTTGTTTCTGGGCTTGCAGTAACGTTTGCCGTTTTCCTCATAGCCGCTCATCAGCCCCAGTTCCGCTGCCTGATTCAGAAACGGCTTGAAGCCGGACCAGGTGACTGTATCGATATCCGCAAAAGAGGCACCATAGGCTGTAACACCCATGCTTCCCAGCATCAGGCTGGCCGCCGTTGCAAATGCAATGATCTTTTTCATGATCTTTACCCCCTTTTCAAAAATCCCTTTCCGTCCCTTCTCCATCAGGACGGGCTTTGATGGTTTCATTGTATCACAATCGCAGGAAAAAAGTTCTTTCGTTTTCCTTAATATTTCTCCAAATCCCAGTAAAAACCTCCTTTTTCAGGAAAGATTACCTGATTTTGACGCAAAGGAAAATGAGATTGTTCCTTTTTCCAAAGAAAATTTTGGGGAAGGCAGATTCTTTCCCCCGATCCTTCCTCAATTCCATTCCAGTTCTGTCCCCACTGCCACCTCTGTCACAGGGCTGACAGCGTGCAGCGCAGCCCGCACGGCAAAGGAAGTGCAGTGGCAGGGATACATTTCAGGAATCCTTTCTTTTTTTAAAAAGGCGATGGTCTCCTTTGCCCGCTCATCCACCTCAAACAGATGGAAGCCGCCCAAAACACTCTGTACCCTTTCCACCCCTGTCAGCTTTTTGGCATAGGCAATGATATTGCAGATGCCCGCATGGGAACAGCCGGTAATGATAGAAAGCCCCTTTTCCCCCACATAAGCCAATGCCGTGTCATCCGCGATATAGTCCGCTTCTTTTTTGCCGTCCTTTTCTACGGTACCGATGGCATAGGCAGGCTCAAAATCCAGTGTATGAGGGATCTCCCCCAGCCAGACCAGCTTTTCCGTCAGCCAGACAGGTTCTTTTGTCAGATGCAGTTCCAATTTTTCCGCCAATTCCTCCTCTGAAACAGGACTGCCGATATCCATGCCCTTCCAATCATGGGGCAGAAGGGCATGGGGATGGGCGATCAGCTTGGGTTTCTTAGGAAAATCCAGTTCCAGCAGAGGCTGCAAGCCCCCGGTGTGGTCGTTATGGGAATGGGACAGGAGGATCGCTTCTGCCTTTGTCACATCAATACCCATACCCTCCGCATTTTTCAGGAAGGCATCAGAATAGCCCGCATCAAAAAGGAAGCATTTCCCTTCCGTTTCCAGCCAGTAGGACACGGCAGGCTCCCCCAGATAATACACATCGATCTCCGTATGGTTATCCATCAATATCGTCAGCTTCATTTCTATCACTCCATTTTTGAAACATCGATAAAATTTATTTTATTTTAATTCCGTCATTTTTTCTCTGATTCCTACAGTCTTTTCTTCACCATATCATAGAAAAAGCCCCTTTGCAATCGTGATTCTGCCAGTTGACAGATGAACTTCTTTTCTGTAATGTATGCAAATAAGAACATTTATTTTTAGGAGGGATTTCCCATGAAAAAACACGAATTACAGACTCCTGCCATCCTGCTGGATATGGATGCGTTGGAAAACAATATCAAATCCTGGCAGGCCCTTTGCGATGCCAACGGCAAAGAAATGTGGCCCATGATCAAAACCCACAAAAGCTCCACTCTGGCAAAAATGCAGATGGATGCAGGGGCAACAGGCTTCCTCTGCGGCACACTGGATGAATGCGAAATGGTTTACAACCTGGGGGCAAAACATATCATGTATGCTTACCCCACAGCAAACCCTGTAAACCTGAAACGGCTGATGCCCATTGCCAAGGATGCAGAACTGATCATCCGCCTGGATACAGTCCCTGCTGCGGAAATTTTGAACGTAGAAGCAGAAAAGGCCGGCGTAACCGTTTCCTACACCATTATCGTGGATATGGATTTCCACCGTTTCGGGATGCCCGCCAATAAGGTAGTGGACTTCGTGAAAGCACTGACTCCCCTGAAAAACCTGAAATTCCGCGGCATTTCCACCCACCCCGGTCAGGTTTATGGCTGCACCACAAGGGAAGCCCTGGAAGCTGTGGCACAGCTGGAAAAAGACACCATGAAACAGGCTGCGGATGCGTTGGCGGCTGCCGGTTTCCCCTGTGAAATCGTTTCTTCCGGTTCTACCCCTACCTTCGAAATCGCAGTGAAAGATAAAACCATCAACGTCAGCCACCCCGGCAACTACACCTTCTTCGACAATATCCAGATGGCCCTGGGTACCTGCGGCGAAGAGGCTTGTTCCCTGCGGGTATTGGCTACCGTGGTTTCCAACCCTTCCGAAGGCTTCTATCTTTTCGATGCAGGCTCCAAATGTCTGGGCCTGGATCAGGGGGCCCATGGCAATTCCGCCATCAAAGGCTTCGGCTATGTAGTTGGCCATCCCGAACTGACCATCGTTGGTCTTTCTGAAGAGGTGGCTAAAGTAAAAGCTGATGGCCCCTGCGATCTGAAGATAGGCGATAAAGTAGAAATCATCCCCAACCATTCCTGCTCTTCCGCAAACAATACCAGTTGGTATACCTGCGTACGGGGCGATGAAGTGGTGGATTTCATTGAAGTCGACGTGAGAGAAAACAGCAAGAAAAAAGGCTGACAATAAAAGAAAGGGAGTCCCAATCGGGACTCCCTTATTTTTGTGTTCGGATTATGCAAAGATATCGCTGGAAACGAATGTCACGCCGCCCTTCAGTTCGCTGGGCATAGCTGCCTTCATTGCCATATCGCCATCTACCACATAGGTATCACTGCCTACTGTGATTTCCATGGAAACGCCGTCCTTTTCCAGCAGGATGGGTTTTGTTTTGCCCTGCCATTTTACTGTGTAGCCATTTGCTTCTGCTGTTTCTCTCAGGGGAACCATAACAGCTTCTTTCGCTTCTGTTACTTCCGCTGCATCTGTTACTTCCGCAGCTCTGCTGCCTGTCATTTCGCCTTCTGCCTTTTCATTGTTTGTCAGCAGCAGCACGAAGGAAGGTGTTGTCTGGGCGGGGATGCTTCTTGTAGTTGCACCATAGAATACCAGTGCATCCTGACCTTTTACATCTTCCGCTGTCAGTCTGATTCTTGCGCCCTGCAGGTTCTGGATGTCTGTGTTTTCGGAGATGTTCAGCTTCAGCATATTTTTCATATCTGTCAGGTCGTTGTCGAAGTGACCTACTGTAAAGAAGCCGGCATCGGCATTGGCAACCACTGCTGTCACCTGGCCCAGGTAAGGAGGCATGCTCATGCCCATGGGACCAAAGGCATCATATACAACAGCAACTTCCATGCCTTCTGTCAGGTCTGCCGCTGTCAGGTAAGCGCCATCTTCTCTGTTTACAACGATTGTGTTGCTGTCTACTGCAAAACGCAGACCGCCCTGTTCGTTATCGATTGTCACCAGCTGTACGCCTTCTGTAAAGGATGCTTCTACGGAAACCACTTTACCGCTCTGACTAATGAAAGCTGCTTCCTGTGCTTCTGCCATGATTGTTTCGATAGATGTGCTTTCTGTTGCGGAAATTACCGCGGGTTCTTCTGCAAATGCTGTTGCTGTGCCCAGCATTGTCAGTACCATACCCATTGCCATAACTTTTGTCAGATTCTTTTTCATATTTATTTCCTCCTAGATGATGTAATTTTTTTCTATTTTACTGCGTTATATATCATCAGACGGAGGGAAATATAGAAAGTTCCCAACTTTTTTAAATTTTTTATTTTTTTCTGACAGGGTAGCAAACTTCCGTCACAAATTCATTGGGATCATTGGTCTCATGGGGACTGACATGGTAAATGTTGAACATCTGCCCATCGGAAACATAACCGTTGTCCCGCACCCACCGGGCAACCGCCGCATTGACCTCATTGATAAGGCTGTAAGGCCCTTTATAAGTGGCAGAGGCAAAGGTCACCTCAGGCAGTGTCTTGAATTTCACATGTTCTGTATCGGGGTATGTCCCCTTCACGGTTTTCTGGGCTTCCACATCTACATCCTTTTCCTTATATTCCCCGTCATGGAACACCACACTGCAATAGCAGGGGTCATCGGGAATCAGGTGCAGGTGTTCTGTTTCACCGACCAATACACCCCACAACATGCCTTCCTTATCATAGCTGGGGATCGTCATGCGAACTGTCGCCGCATAGCGTTCCGGTAATGTTTTCAGCACTACATTATATTTCATCCCATTCTCATCCTTTCTCATCCGCTCTCTGGCTGTTTCCAGAAGCCGCAGCCGTTCCTCCGTCTGCTTCGCCAAGGCCCGCAGCTCCTCTTCCTTTTCAGAAAAGAGCCGCTCCAGCACCTCCTTGTTTCCATAGGCAAGCAAGATCTCCCCGATGGCGGCAAGGCCAAAGCCCATATCCTTTAATTCGGTAATGCGCCCCACCGCAAGCAGCTGTTCCTCCCCATAGTACCGATAGCCCGTAAAGGGGTCGATAGCAGAGGGCTTCAATAGGCCGATTTCATCATAATGCCGCAGCATACGGATGCTGACTCTGGACAGCTTTGAAAATTCTCCGATTTTTAACATATCGCACCTCACAGATTCTGTTGGTTTTCTTGAGCTCAAGGATATTGTAGTCCCTACCATTATGTCAGAGTCAAGGGCAAAAAGAAAAAACTGCCAATATGTCAAAAACATATCGGCAGTTTTGGATTACTGTTCATCTACAAATTCGATATTATCCATCTGAGCTTTGAAATTTGCACGGAATTTGATCAGAAATTCCTGACGCAGCAAATTCTGCTCCACTTTTTCTTCTTCTGTCAGGCCAACGGTCTTGGCTTTTCTCGCCAGCTCGTTGATCCGTTTTGTCAAGGGTGTCAATTCTTCCATTTTTATTCTCCTATCACTGTAAAAATCGTGTCATTTTCTGCTTCGGGCAGGAATTCATCCTTCTGCCCGCATCCGCTGAAAAGCAAGCCCAGCAGCAGGAAAAGCAAGATTGCCTTACAAATCGATGATCTCCGCATTTGCCACCGCCTCTTCCAGCAGTCTGTCCAGCTCGGTCAGCTTATGCTCTGCTTTTTCGATATAGTTCAAACGGGGCTTTGTCACAGGATGTTTTGCCACGAAAACGGTACAGCAGTCCTCATAAGGACGGATGGAAATTTCGAAAGTGCCGATCTGTTCTGCTCTCTGGATGATCTCCGCCTTATCCATCCCCGCCAAAGGACGCAGCACGGGCAGGTCGCAAACGGCATTGATGACCTGAATGCCCTGCATGGTCTGGCTAGCAACCTGACCTACGCTTTCCCCTGTCACCAGAGCCAATGCGCCATCTTTATGGGCGATCATTTCCGCCGCCCGCATCATGGCACGTTTCAGGTGAATGGTCAGTCTGTCATGGGCGGTGTTGTCCAGCAGATACAACTGCAATTCCGTAAAGGGAACCACATACAAACGGAATTCCCCTGTGAAATCCGCAATGCGCTTCGCCAAGTCGATAACCTTTTCCTTCGCCCATTCGCTGGTATAGGGAGGGCTGTGGAAATATACACCTTCCACTTCCACGCCGCGTTTTGCCATCATCCAAGTTGCCACAGGGCTGTCGATGCCACCAGAAAGGAGGCTGACCGCCTTGCCGTTGCTGCCATAGGGCAGACCGCCATAGGTGCGGATGATTTTGGAATGGAGGTACACGCTGTTTCTGATCTCGATGTTCAGTGTCACATCGGGGTTCTTTACGTCTACCTTCATATTGGGCATATGTTCCAGAATATATGCCCCCACTTCCATGCTCAGTTCCATGGAATGCATAGGGAATTTTTTATTGGCACGGCGGGTATTTACCTTAAATGTCATTTCTTTATCGCCATAGAATTCCTGCATATGCGCCAGGGATTCCTTACAGATGGTGTCAAATTCTGCATCATCCAGACGAACGCCGGGGCAAATGGAATGCAGACCGAAGATGGTTTCCAGTTTGGGAATCGTCAGGTCGTAATCCAATTCTCCGCCGCGGTCCTCTACAATCAAACGACCGGGGTCACGGACAACATAGTAGTTGCCGTAGGGGTCCAGATTTTTACGGATCGCAGAGATCAGGCGGTTGATAAAGATATATTTATTGTTGCCGCGCATGGCGATCTCGCCGTATTTTACGATCAAAACCTTTTCTGCCATTATTTTCTCTCCTTTTTTCTGCGGGACGCTGTCCCGCACCCTGTGCCCTTTTTGAAAAAAGGGCATCAAAAACTTTTATACAAAAATCAAATTTCAAGAAATTTGATTTTCAATTTTCCAAATTTTCGTGCAGCGGAAAGGCTTGGAAAACGAAGCGTTTTCCATCTGGAATCCGCAGGCGGAAACCGCGCTTTTCGCCGAGGAAAACAGGGCGTCGCCTGCTTGCAGGCTCGCATCTGTTTGGCATCTGTCAAACACGAAAAAAGCTTGAAGACGCTTTAGCGTCTGAGATTTTTTCGTAGGGCATCGGCAGATGCCCTTATCTATTATACTTACGGAAGAAGGGAACAAGTTCATTCAGAGCAGCCAAGCACTCTTTCGCCTCTTCCACCGTATTATACCGGCAGAAGCTAAAGCGAATCGCCCCTTCGATCTCATTGAACGGCAGGCCCATAGCTGTCAGCACAGGGCTGCCCACCTTTTTCTTACTATCACAAGCAGAACCCGCGGAAACCACGATACCCTTACTTTCCAAAGCATGGAGCAACACCTCGCTCCGCAGTCCCTTGAAGGTCACATTCAGCACATAAGGGCTGGCATCCTCTAAAGAATCCCCGTTCAACTGGGTATCAGGCATCGCAAGAATCCCTTCCAACAGAACTTTTTTCACTTCTCTTACATGGTCGATGCTGTCCTTCATGGCTTTGAAGGCTTCGTCGCAGGCCACACCCAGTGCCGCTGCACCGGGGCCGTTTTCCGTACCGGGGCGCTGGCCTTTCTGCTGACCGCCCCCCAGCATCAGAGGTTTCACCTTCAGGCCTTTTCTCATATACAGCATCCCAACACCCTTGGGGCCATGGATCTTATGACCGCTCATGGTCAAGAGGTCGATTTTCATTTTTTCCACATCGATGGGGTATTTGCCGAAGGCCTGCACCGCATCCACATGGAACAGGCAGTTGGGATTCTTTTCCTTGATGAGCTTACCGATGGCAGCCGCATCCTGAATGGTGCCTGTTTCATTATTCACCAAAATGACACTCACCAGCACTGTGTCGGGACGGATGGCATCTGCCAGTTCCTCCAAAGAGATATGCCCCTGTCTGTCTACCTTTAAGAAGGTCACTTCGCATCCCTGTTCTTCCAGATGCTTCATGGGATTTTTTACGGCAGGATGTTCAATTTCTGTTGTAATGAAATGCTGGCCCTGTCTTTTATAGCCTTCCGCAGTGCCGTAAATGGCCCAGTTATCGCCTTCTGTACCGCCGCTGGTAAAGAACACTTCTTCATATTTACAATGGATGCCCCGAGCGATGATCTCCGCCGCATTTCTGATCTCCTTTTCCGCTGCCAGCCCCATAGCACTGACAGAGGCAGGGTTGCCATATTGTTCGCAGAGCATCATGCTCATTTTTTCCGCCACAGCGGGCAAAGCTCTTGTGGTGGCGGCATTATCAAAATAAATCATCCTGATTTACCTCCTCAATCTAACTCATACAAAAGGATGGCTGCTGTCGTCATTCCCGCTGTTTCCGTCCGCAGGATACGTTTGCCCAACGTAATGGGCGTGATGCCGTTTTCCTGGGCCAGAGCGATTTCTTCCTCAGCAAAGCCGCCTTCGGGGCCAATGAAAACGCCGATACTTTCGCCCCGGAAGCCCTGCACGAATTGACGGATACCAGTCTCCTGTTCCTTTTCATAGGGGATGATGGCACCATCCAGTTCCTTGGCTTCTGCCACTGCTTCCTTGAATTTCAGCACCTGCTGACCGATTTCGGGAATCTTGCCTCTGCCGCTCTGCTTTGCTGCGGCTTCGGCGATCTTCTGCCAGCGTTCCAGCTTCTTGCTTTCTTTTTTATCCAGTTTTACGATGGCACGTTCTGTGCTGACCGCCACGATGCGGTCTACCCCCAGCTCCACACATTTCTGAATGATCAGCTCCATTTTATCCGCCTTGGGCAGCCCCTGATACAAAGTGATTTTTGTCTTGGGCTCTGTTTCGCAGACCTCCTTGGAAAGGATATCCAGCAAAACGCCCCGTTCCAGGGATGCGATGCGGCACTGATAATCCATGCCTTCCCCATCGCAAAGGGTCAGTTCCTCGCCCTCTCTCGCCCGCAAAACGGTCTTGATATGCTTTTCATCCTCCCCGAACAACTGCACCTGTCCGCGGCTGATGTCATTTTTGTTGAAGAAAAATTTGGGCATTTTTCTCACCCCTTGAACCTGGATGCAATGGCCACCCAGCCTTTTTTCTCACGAACATCTTCTACCTTGAAGCCGCCTGCTTCCAGTGCCGCCAGCACATCCTCTTTCCGTTCGGTAATGATGCCGCTGGAAAGGAAAATGCCGCCGTCTTTGATATAATCGGGCACCTGTTTTGTCAGGGCAATGATGATATCTGCCACGATATTGGCTTCTACCATATCATATTTTTTGCCGCTGTATTTCTGGTGCAGTTCTGCATCCTCCAGAATATTGCCGGCGCAGACATGATATTTTTCTCTGGGGATATCATTCATATCGCTGTTTTCATAGGCGATCTGGATGGCATTGGGGTCGATATCCACAGCATCTGCTTCCTTTGCATCCAGCAGCAGAGAAGCGATGGAGAGAATACCGCTGCCGCAGCCGATATCCAGCACCATATCGTCTTTTTTCACATATTTTTCGATCAGCTCCATGCAAAGCTGTGTGGTTTCATGGGTACCTGTACCGAAGATATGACCGGGGTCGATTTTCAGGATGATTTTATCTGTTTCTTCTGTCAATTCTTCCCAGGAGGGCTTGATCATGATCTTTTCGCCTACGGGGAAGGGTTTAAAATATTTCTTCCAGTTATTTGCCCAGTCCTCTTCCTGCACATTTTTCATGGTCAGTTCCAGAGAACCCAGATCCAGTTCCTTTTCGGATTCCTTCACAGCCGCCAGTGCACCTTTGATCTGCGCCAGCTGTTCTCTGCCGTAAAGATTATCTCTCAGGAAAAAGGTAATCCCTGTTTCCAGCTGATTTTTTTCTTCCACCAGCTCATCGGCTACATAGTCCCACTCTCTATTAGGATTTTCCAAAAATTCCGCAAAGTCAGAGGTATCGTGGATCATCAGGCCTGTCAGCCCACACTGATACAACACACCTTCCACAGGTTCCAGCCCCATCTGGCTGGTAGATACGAATACTTCGATCCATTCCATTGGGATATTCTCCTTTCAAAATATAGTCCTGGAAAGAGAAACCGCCCATAGCAGGAAGCCTTCCTGCCATCGTCGCTTTCTCCTTCCTTAATATACAACATCCACAGACAAAGTCTGTGGAACAGCCGCTTTTCTTTTCTGCGGTCATAATTTAAAAACAGGAAAAAGCCGTCCGAAAAATTGGTAGACGGCTTTATATTATTTGTCGTAGAGCTCGCATACTTCCCGATAGCTTTCGGGTGTGCCGATATCATAGCATTCCCCTTCGAAGGTATAGGCATAAACCTCCTTCTTATGGTACAGCCACGCAGGGAAGTTCCCGGGAGCATCAGGCTTATTGCCCGCCGCCAGATATTCGGCGAACATGGGAACTGTTTCCTTTTTATAGAGATATGCGGCAAATACTACCGTATTGGACTTAGGTTTTGCAGGTTTTTCTTCGATATCCAGCACTTTTCCCGCCTCATCCAGCAGGGCAATGCCAAACTGGGACAGGGCTGCTTCATCCTCCCAAACCTTTACGCAGACACAGTCCCGGTCTTTCCGATGGAAATAATCCACATATTCTCTCAGGGAATATGTAAAGAAATTGTCACCGGCAATGACCATCAGATCATCGTCGATCTTCATTTCATCAATGACGAAAGAAATGTCGCCGATGGCGCCTCTTTTATTGGAGTCATCTGTAGTGCCGTCGTTCAATACTGTGATGGGGGCACAGCTTTTGGCTGTTTCTGCCCAATCTTCGAAGTCCTTGGCAAATTTATCGTTGGAAACAACATAAATCTCGTCCAGTTCTTCGATAGTATCCATCTGTTCTACGATATGATCAATGATTGGTTTCTTACCAATGGGGAGCAAAGCCTTCGGCGTATGCAGTGTCAGGGGATATAATCTTGTGGCATAGCCCGCCGCCAAAATAATGGCTTTCATCTTCTCTCCTCCTTCGTGTGTCTCTCATCCATCCTTCCCGAAAAGGCCATCGCAGATCTCCTGCAATGTTTTCGGCAAAGGAGCCGTCATTTCCTTTCCATACAGATAGCCCAGAGGGCCGTCCTTTTCCTTCCATTCCACACGGATGGCGTGGAGGAACTGATTGGAAAGGGCATATTCTTCCCGGAACTTTTGATTGGAATGTTCCGAACCATATTTTCTGTCGCCTACCACGGGATGTCCGATGGACTGCATGTGGGCACGGATCTGGTGGGTCTTCCCTGTGATCAGGTGGATCTCCAGAAGGGTATAGCCCTTTGCACAGGCAAGGGGGCGATATTTTGTCATCGTCTTTTTCCCACTGCCTTCCCGTTTGGAAATGCGAACTTGATTTTTTTCTTCATCCTTCGTCAGATAGGCTGTGATCTCTCCGGCTTCGCGGATCTCTCCGGCAACCAATGTCAGATAATATTTATCCAGCTTATGGCTGCGGATGGTCTCATTCACCGCCTGCACCCCTTTCAGGGTCTTCCCTGCGATAACGATGCCGCTGGTATTTCTGTCCAGTCGGTTGCAGAGGGCGGGGGTAAAGCTGCTGTCCGCTTCGGGCAGATACTGCCCCTTCTGATAAAGGTAATATAAAATTTGGTCGATCAAAGTGTCCTTGTCGCTGCTTTTTTCTGGATGGGTCAGCAAGCCTGCAGGCTTGGAAACCACCAGGATATCATCATCCTCATAAACGATGGCAAAATGACGCTTCGCCTCGGCAACGGTCTTTTCCTCCATAAAGGAAGAGATGGTCTCCTCTGCCAGATAAAGCTGGAGGGTATCGCCCGCTTTCAGCAGTTCGCTACCCTCCGCTCTGCCGCCATTGTATTTGATGCGCTTTTTCCGCAGCATCTTATACAGGAAGCCTTTGGAGGCCTTGTTCATATATTTCAGCAGGAACTTGTCCAGCCTTTGATTTTCCTCATTTTTGGTGATTCTGATCTCTTTCAAGGCTTTTCCTCCAGAGAATTAGCTGTGGATCCATGCCAGATATGCGCTGATAAAGTTATCGATTTCGCCATCCATCACTGCATCCACCTTACCTGTTTCTTCACCGGTACGATGGTCTTTTACCAAAGTATAGGGCATGAATACATAGGAACGGATCTGGCTGCCCCAGCCGATTTCCTTCACATCCCCACGGATCTCCGCCAGCTTCTGCATCTGTTCTTCCAGCTTCAGAGCAAGCAGTTTGCTTCTCAGCATCTTGAAGGCTTTATCCTTATTGGCAAACTGGCTTCGTTCTTCCTGACAGGCTACTACGACACCTGTAGGGAAGTGGGTGATACGGACAGCAGAAGATGTTTTGTTGATGTGCTGACCGCCGGCGCCGCTGGCTCTGTAGGTATCGATACGGATATCTTCTGTTCTGATCTCGATTTCTGTGTCGTCCTCGATTTCAGGCATAACATCGCAGGAAGCGAAGGATGTCTGTCGTCTGCCGGCACTGTCGAAAGGAGAAACACGCACCAGACGGTGGATGCCCTTTTCAGATTTCAGGTAGCCATAGGCATTTTCCCCGTTTACCTGGATGGTAACGGATTTCAGCCCTGCTTCATCCCCATCCAGCATATCCAGTACTTCCACTTCAAAGCCCTCTTTTGCTGCCCATCTGGAATACATACGGAACAGCATGTTGGTCCAGTCGCAGGCTTCTGTACCGCCTGTCCCTGCATGGAGTGTCACGATGGCATTATTGCGGTCATATTCACCATCCAGCATGGTTGCGATGCGAAGTGCTTCATATTCCGCAAAAAAGGAATCGTTCATTTCTTTGACTTCTTCGTATACGCTGTCATCCTGCTCTTCGATGCCCATTTCGATCAATGTCAGGATATCCTCGTATTTTGTCACCAGGTCTTCATATTTTCCGACCTTGTTTTTCAGTGCTTTCAGCTGCTGCAGTGTTTTCTGGCTCTTTTCCAGGTCATTCCAGAAATCAGGATCGGCAGAAAGCTCTTCTAATTCGGTTATCTTCTCCTTGGCGCCAGCGACGTCAAAGTGAAGCCCCCATTTCCTCTAATTTTTCGTCGTAAGCAGAAAGGCCCAGACGGATCTGTTCTAACTCGAACATTAAAAATCATCTCCTTCATAATGAAATATTATAATGAATAGATTGATATGTTAACAGAGCTTCCATCCAAACAGAAATGGGCTGTCTGGATAGATTTTCTGTATAACTTCTTATTTATCTTCTTCGGAAAAGGCTTCCGTTGAAAATCTGATGAAATTCCCGCTGAAGGATGCCAGAAAATCTTCCATAGGCACCCACCAATGGGGTTTATTTTTCTCCGCAAAAGCGGAGGGATGATGCACCAGAAAGGCTGTCAGCGCTCCATCCTCTGTTTCATATCCGAATACAGGGATGAGATGCCCGCTTTTACCATAGACACCGCTGCCGTCGGGTTTGGGCTTGCCCCCTTGGAAAAAGGGTGCGATGGAAATGATGCAGGGATGTCCCTTGTCCAGTTCCTGCCGCAAATCCTCCACGGTTTTTTCCCGCAGGGCTTCGCCGTAGATGCCATATTCCGCCGCCAGCTTTGCCAGACCCCAATGAATCCAGCCGACGCCTTCTTTGTAGGCACCTGCTGCCACGCCCTTTTCGATCATAGGACCATGGCGTTCCACATTTTTGCCGAAGCCATCCAGCACCATCCGCAGGGATGCGATGCCACAACTGCGGAAGGTCCAGCTGTCCGCTTCCTGAAAGGAAGGAAACTGTTCCATCTTCCAGTTTTCCGGTGTCATCTGCTGGGTATAAAAAGGAAACTCCATGGGCAATCGAAATTGCTTCTTCTCTCCCATTTTATCCCTTCTTTCTTTTCTGAAAGTAGTGGCTTAAAACAATCAAGCGTTGCGACCGCAACACTGTTTATATTTCTTGCCGCTGCCGCAGGGGCAAGGATCGTTTCTGCCGACCTTTTCGTCGGTGCGTTTTTTGGGCTGTTTCACAGCGGAATCGTCCTTGTTAGTGAACATGGGCTTCTGTACTTCTTCCCGTTTCACTTCTGTCTGGATACGCACACGATACAGGATTTTCAAAGTATCCTCCTGAATATGGTCGCTCATTTCTTCAAACATATCGTAAGCAGCAAATTTATATTCTGTCAGAGGGTCTCTCTGGGCAAGGGCGTGCAGACCGATACCCTGTCTCATCTGGTCCATATCGTCGATATGGTCCATCCATTTCTGGTCGATCACACGGAGCATAACCACTCTTTCCAGTTCACGCATGCGTTCCTCGCCTTCGGGCTGCCCCTGGGCGATCTCTTTTTCTTTCAGTTCATAGAGCTGAACGCCCAGCTTTGTCAGGCTTTCTTTCAGCTTGTCTTTTGTCATCTGGGCCATGGCATCTTCCTTGATGTTGACCTTGCCAACGGGGATGATGGCAGCCAGGCTTTCGCTGAAGGCATTCATATCCCATTCTTCGGGAAGCTGTTCATCGTTCATATGGGCATCCACGGTGCGCTCGATCACGGAGCCAATCATGCCGATGATGCTGTCACGAAGGTTTTCACCATACAGCACACGTTTTCTTTCGCCGTAGATGATCTCTCTCTGTTCATTCATAACCTGGTCATATTCCAGCAGGTGTTTACGGATAGCAAAGTTGTTGCCTTCCACTTTCTTCTGGGCATTTTCGATGGCCTTTGTCAGCATACCTGCTTCGATGGGTTCATCTTCTGTCATGCCCATAGCGTCAACGACTTTCATGGTCTTTTCGGAGCCGAACAGACGCATCAGGTCGTCCTCCAGAGAGATATAGAAACGGGATTCACCGGGGTCACCCTGACGACCGGCACGACCGCGCAACTGGTTATCGATACGTCTGGATTCGTGACGTTCTGTACCGATGATCTTCAGACCACCCAGTTCTGCCACACCTTCGCCCAGCTTGATATCGGTACCACGACCAGCCATGTTTGTGGCGATGGTAACAGCGCCCATCTGGCCTGCCAGTGCAACGATCTCCGCTTCCTGTGCATGGTATTTCGCATTCAGCACCTGATGTTTGATGCCTTCCATTTTCAGCATCTTGCTCAGGGCTTCGGATTTATCGATGGTAACGGTACCAACCAGTACAGGCTGCCCTTTTGCATGGGCTTCTGCGATATCTCTGACTACTGCACGGAATTTACCCATTTCTGTACGGTAAACCACATCCTGCAGGTCCTGTCTCTGGACAGGGCGGTTTGTGGGGATTTCCACAACGTCCATACCATAGATGTTACGGAATTCTTCTTCTTCCGTTTTGGCTGTACCTGTCATACCGCATTTCTTTGCATATTTATTGAAGTAGTTCTGGAATGTGATGGTCGCCAGAGTTTTGCTTTCTCTGCGTACCTGCACATTTTCCTTGGCTTCGATGGCCTGATGCAGACCATCGGAATATCTTCTGCCGGGCATCATACGACCTGTGAATTCGTCGACGATAACGATCTCGCCTTCGTGGATGACATAGTCCTTATCCAGATGCATGTTGTAGTTGGCTTTCAGGGCATTGTTGATATAATGCTGCAATTCCAGATTTTCAGGATCAGACAAGTTTTCGATGGAGAAATATTTTTCTGCCTTGGCGATACCTTCCTGTGTCAGCACAACAGATTTCGCCTTTTCATCCAGAATATAGTCGCCTTCTTCCTGAATTTCTTCCTTCAGCAGGGCGTTCATCGCTTCTTCTTCATTCAGGATACGGCCTTTTGTCAGTCTCTTTACGAACAGATCCGCTACGCGGTACAGGTCTGTAGACTTGGAGCCGCTACCGGAAATGATCAGTGGTGTTCTGGCTTCGTCGATCAGAACAGAGTCCACTTCGTCGATGATGGCATAGTGCAGTTCTCTCTGCACCATGTTTTCTTTTCTGACTACCATGTTGTCACGCAGATAGTCGAAACCAAATTCATTGTTTGTACCATACGTGATATCGCAGGCATAAGCCGCACGACGTTCGTTATTATCCATACCGTTCAAGATACAGCCTACGGACAGACCCAGGAAACGGAACACTTCGCCCATCCACTGGGAGTCACGCTGTGCCAGATAGTCATTGACAGTAACAACGTGTACGCCTTTGCCTTCCAAAGCGTTCAGGTATGCAGGCAGGGTCGCTACCAATGTTTTACCTTCACCTGTTCTCATTTCCGCGATACGCCCCTGATGCATGACGATACCACCCATCAGCTGTACAGGGAAATGCTTCATATTCAGTACATGGGGGCGGGAAGCCGCTTCTCTCACGACTGCGTATGCTTCGGGCAGGATATCATCCAAAGTTTCGCCTTTTGCCAGACGGTCTTTGAATTCCTGTGTTTTTCCTCTCAATTCTTCATCGGAAAGGTTTTCATACTGGGGGCCCAGTGCTTCGATCTTTGCCACGATCGGCTTGATTTTTTTGATCTCCTTTTCACTGTAGTTCCCAAATATTTTTTCCAAGAAACCCATTTGGTTCACCTCATTTTTTCTTTTGATCGTGCATCCCACACAAAAACACATGGGCGCACTTTTACATTATTATAGTATAACAGAAGAACACCCCCGTACACAAGGAAAACTTGCGTATTTCGGGGGTTCTTAACAAACTTTTAAAGATTTTCATGAAAATTACGGCACATCCGCCGCCTTTCCAAGCAAAAACCCTGAAATTCCTCGCCTTTCAGACGGGAAAAACAGCATTTTGTTCCATTTTTTTATTTTTCTGCGGCCTTGAAAAGATTCATTTCCTTTCCCAGCACCAGAATATGTTCTTCTTTGCAAAATACATAATCCTGCTCCGGCATCATTTTAATGGCATTGTCCCGCTTCACCGCCATAATATTCAAATGATAGGTATTGCGGAATTTCAGCTCCCGAATACTCTTCCCAAGCCATTCCTTTCTAGGAGAAATCTCCATGATATAATACCCGGAGCCCAGTTCCACACATTCAAAAATACTGTCGGAAGCCTCTTCGATGGCGATTCGTTCCGCAATATGCTTTTCGGGATAGATGATGGCATCTGCCCCATTCCGCAGAAGGAACTTGGCATGGATATCCTCATCGGCCTTGCTCAGCACCCGCTTTGCCCCCATTTCTTTCAGCATACTGGTGATCTGCAGGCTGTTCTGGAAATTGGAGCCCATGCAGACAAAACAGGTATCAAAGCTTTCCACACCGAAGGATTCCAGCACTTCCGGCTTTGTACAGTCACCGATCTTGGCACTGACTACCATGGAAAGCACATCCTCGATGGCTTCCCCTGTTCTGTCCACCACCATGATCTCGCATTTTTGACGGGACAGACAGCGGCACAGATGATGTCCAAAAGAGCCCATGCCTATGATTAAAAATGATTTCATTTCTCTCACCTCATATTGTTATCCAATGGTTATTTTTTCCTTGGGGAAGGTCACAGGGGGTCTTGCCTTTTTTTCCAGCACTGCGACCGCAAAGGATACACTGCCTACCCTGCCGCAGTACATCAAAAAGATGATGATATAACAGGAAATCGGGCGCAGGGCCCGGGTGATGCCTGTGGACATGCCCACCGTCCCCATGGCGGAAAAAGTTTCAAAGAAGATATCCGTTGCCGTAATTTCCGGCTGCAAGCCGCAGATAAACAGTGCCCCGGCGATGACAAAAAGCAGATTGAACATAAATACTGTTACAGCCTTTTGCAGCACATCCCCTTCCAGGCTGCGTCCAAAAAAATGGGCATCCTGCTCATGGCGGGCAGATGCAAAGGTATACAGCAGCATGACAGCGATGGTCGTTGTCTTGATGCCCCCTGCCGTAGAACCGGGGCTGCCCCCAATAAACATCAGAAACATCGTCAAAATCTTGCTGCCTTCGCTCAGTGCCCCTGTATCCACGGTATTGAAGCCTGCCGTTCTGGCAGTACAGGACTGAAACAATGCCGTCAGCAGTTTTTCCCAAAAGGGCATATCCGCCCCCAGATTGTTCCATTCCAGCAGCAAAAACCCTGCGGCGCCGCCAAATAGCAAAATACCGGTGGCGACCAGCACCACCTTTGTCTGCAGATGATACCGACGCCAGCTTCTTTTATTGCGGAAAATATCATCCCAGACCAAAAAGCCTGCGCCCCCAATGACGATCAGGGACATAATGGTGAGATTCACAATCAGGTCATCGCTATACCAGACCAAAGAAGAAAATTCCCCCTTGCCCCCCATCAGGTCAAAGCCACCGTTGCAAAAAGCAGAGATGGAATGAAACACACCGAAATACAGCCCTTTGGGAAAGCCATATTCCGGAATAAAGCGCAGAGAAAGCAGAATGGCACCGACACCTTCAAAAAACGCAGTGCCAGCTACGATCCCCTTGGTCAAGCCCAAAATGCCGCCCAGCCGTGTAGAGTTGATGCTGTCTACCATCACTTCCCGATAGCGCAGCCCCACCCGCCGCCGCAGCAGCAGCATAAAGCGCAGGGCCAGGGTCATAAACCCAAGCCCGCCGACCTGGATCAGCAATAATATCACAATCTGTCCAAATAGGGACCAATGCATCGCCGTATCCACCAATACCAACCCTGTTACACAGGTAGCAGAAACGGCAGTGAAAAAAGCTTCCGTAAAGGTGGTGGGGGCCTTAGAAGCAAAGGGCAGCAGCAGCAAAATCGTCCCCAGCAGGATGACCAAGCCATAGCCCAGTGCTACGATCTGCACATTGGAAAATTGTAATTTCAGTTTGAATTTCTTTCGCATACCTATCCTCTTCCCGGGATCGATTTTCAGCAAACTTCTTTTGTATCCCTATACCCATATCATTTTTCTTTCTAAAAGGAGTTATTCCCCTTTTCTCCATTCCTCTTGCGTTTGCAGAGGGAATTTTTTTCACCGGATATATGCTTTCCATCTGACCCAGTGCTGATATGGTCTTTCCAATACTTTTCTATACAGAAAATCGATGCTTCCTTCCCATCACACCTCTTCCGATTCCTGTTCCTGTGCTTTCTTCCAACATTTATAGCACATGGGGCGGTAGCTTTCGTTGCCGCCCAGAAGGAACTGCTCCCCTTCGGTGATGACATTGCCTGCGCTGTCGATGCGGGCATTTACCATAGCTTTGCCGCCGCAGGTGCAGACTGTTTTCAGTTCGGAAATGGAATCTGCCAGTTCAAAGAGCCTTGCGCTGCCGGGGAATAGTTTTGTACGGAAATCTGTTCTGAGGCCAAAGCAAAACACAGGAACGTTGTAGTGATCCACTATATCCCGCAGCTGTTCAATGTGGGCAGGCGTCAAAAACTGTGCTTCATCGGCAATGATGACATCATAAAACTCCCGTTCTCTGTCCCGGAATATCTGATACAGATCCATATCCTCCTCAATGCTGTCTGCCTGCTGTTCCAGCCCGATGCGGGAATAAACCTTGTCCACCCCATAGCGAGTATCCACCGCAGGTTTGATGAGCCAGACCCGCATGCCCTGTTCCTCGTAATTGAATTTTGTGATGAGGGCCTGGGCAGATTTGGAACTGCCCATCACGCCATATCTGAAATATAATTTAGCCATTCTAATAAACGCCTCCAAAATAGACCTTGTTTTTTACCATTCTGTATCATACCACAATCCATTCCCCTTGACGAGTGACACACTTCCCAAAAATTCTTTCTCTTTCTGCTTACTTTTCTCAAAAGAAAGGAGTATACTGGCTATTGGCATGAATGTTTGATTCCAAAATACTGAAATGATATACAAATGAAGGAGATGACTGCATTGATCACAGACCTGACACAAGGCAGCAGCCGAAAAATGCTGTGGGCCTTTTCCATACCAATGCTTTTGAGCGTGATGTTTCAACAGATGTATAACATTGCCGACAGCATCATCGCCGGGCGGTTCATCGGGGAAGATGCCTTGGCCGCTGTCGGCGCATCCTATCCCATCACCATGATCTTCATGGCGGTGGCTGTGGGCAGCAATATCGGCTGTGCCGTGGTGGTTTCCCGTCTGTTCGGCGGCAGGCAGTATGGCAAGCTGAAAACAGCCATCTGTACCATCTTTTTCGCCTGCATCGGTGTCAGCATCGTGATGACCCTTCTGGGGCTTCTTTTGGGGAATGGGCTTCTTGCCCTGATCCAGACCCCCGAAAATGTTTTTGCCAATGCAGCATTGTATCTGAGAATTTACATATTCGGCTTTCTGTTCCTGTTCCTTTATAATATCTGTACAGGCATCTTTACCTCCCTTGGGGACAGCCGCACGCCGCTGTATTTCCTGATCGGCTCTTCCATTGCCAATATCCTGCTGGATATTCTTTTTGTAGTGGCTCTGCAAATGGGGGTAGCCGGTGTGGCATGGGCCACCTTTGTTGCCCAGGGGGCCGCTTCTATCCTGGCCCTCGTTACCCTGCTCCATCGTCTGAAACAGCTAAGGACCAATGAGCCCTATGAAAAATTCTCTGCCCCTATGCTGAAGCAGATCGCCATTGTTGCCATCCCCAGCATTTTGCAGCAGTGCTTCGTTTCTGTGGGGAATCTGTTCGTCCAGTCTTTGGTCAACAGTTTTGGTTCCGCCGTGATTGCCGGCTATTCCGCAGCCATCAAGCTGAACACCTTCGCTGTCACCTGCATGACGACCCTGTCCAACGGGCTGTCTTCCTTTACAGCCCAGAATCTGGGGGCAGAAAAGAACGAACGTGTGGGGGAAGGGTTCCGTGCCGGGGCTCTGCTGGGGATTTTGGTCTGTGTGCCCTTCTTCTTGTTCTATTTCTTCGGCAGCGAAACAGCCATGGGGCTGTTTATGAAGGCTGAAAGCCAGGGGGCGATTCGGGCCGGCATTGCCTTCCTCCGCATCGTAACGCCCTTCTATTTTGTAGTCACGATCAAAGTCATGTGTGATGGTGTCCTGCGGGGCGGCAGTGCCATGCTGTATTTTATGACCACCACCTTCACAGACCTGCTGCTGCGAGTGGTGCTGGCATTTGTTTTCGCAAAGGGTCTTGGCTTTGGTGCCACGGGCATCTGGATGGCATGGCCCATCGGCTGGTCTTTATCCACCCTCCTTTCCTTCAGCTTCTATCGCTTGAAGCCCTGGGAAAAAAAGAAACTCTGATCTTTCACAAAGAAAAAGCGTCTCCAAATTAGAGGAGACGCTTTTTTATAAAGCATTATTGATTTACATTTGTCAGCATGATTGCTGCTTCTGCTTTTGTCACCAAAGCAGTGGGACGCAGGCTTTCCTGATTACCGGAAATGATATTGGAATCCAATGCCCATGCAAAGGCATTTTCCGCTGTTACCCGATCTGCATCGGCAAATTTATTGTCCAGTGTGCCTTCGGCTTCGCCGCCCAGATAGTTATAAAGCATCTGCACCAGTTCTTCTCTGGTCACTTTTGTTTCTGCCGCCAATTTGCCTTCTGCGATATCTGTCAGGATGCCGTTCTTTTCCGCCCATGCCGCTGCTGCGTAATAAGAATCCTTTGCATCGATATCAGAGAAGGCGGCTTCCCCTGCCGCAGGTTTACCTGCCAGGGCATACACTGCTTCCAGAGCCTCGCCCCGGGTCATTGTTGCGGAGGGAGCAAATGTGGTTTCTGTCGCCCCGGTCAGGATGCCCTTGGAAGCTGCGGAGGTGACCGCATTGTAATACCAGGCATCCTTCGCCACATCTATAAATGTGGAAGCATACACGACAGAAGAAACATTTGTGAAGGTTTTGCTGTCCTTGCTCAGGCGGAATGCTTCTGTGATGGTATCAGAAGAGGATGCCATCTGTCTGGAGCCGCCGCCCATACTGCCGGGCTGCCGTCCATCGGGCATTTCGCCATTTTCCAGTTTTTCCATGAAATCCGCAGGCATTTCCTCGCCCCGTTTTTCAAATTCTTCCTTCATTCTTTCTTCAAAATCTGCAGGAAGCTGACCATCCGCAGGTCTTTCGCCCTTTTGCATTCCTTCCGGCGGTTCCATGCCCTCGGGTCTTTGCCCGCCGAAGCCTTTGTCACTTGTCACAGCACCGCCGTGGTGCAGCTGTGTGCCCCCTGTGTAGGATGTGATCTCTGTATACAGTCCATCCTTTTCTACGCCTTCGATCTTGCCGCCCATATAAACATGGTAGGTGCCTTCTTCCAGCTCCGGTGTACTGAAAGCGATATAGGTGTAGCTATAAGGGAAATCGTAGGCGAAAACGGGATTATCCTTTTCATCTGTTACCACTATCAGGTCATCTGTGCTTTCAGAGAACTGCAGCAGCATATACAGCTGTTCGGAATCATCTTCGATGGGGTCGTACATATTGCCTGCCCCAACAACGACACCGCCGTTGATATAGGAACCGCAGTCAGAGTCTATGCCGCTGTCCATGCTGTAGGGGTGGGCCAGATTGATGGCTGTGCCGCCGTTGATCTTAATGTAGCCATTGGAATCCAGACCGTCCCCTTCATACTGGGTATCGCTGGTGACGGAGCTGAAAATATAACCATCATTGATGGTAACCACTGCTACGCCATCTTCGGAACCATTGATGGGGTCATCATTGGAATGGATGGTGATATTCCCGCCGTTGAAGGTCAGGTGTCCATATTTTACTTCAATGCCTTCGATATCACCATTGACGGTCAGATTGCCGTTGCCTTCAAAGCCCAGGGAGATATTGGAGCTGATGGCTGCATCATGTTTGATATCATCTTCGTCGGTCTTCTTTGTGTGGGAACCATTCACCACATTTTCGCTGCCATCGGCGATTTCGATGGTCACGCCATATTCTCCTTCCGTTCTGGGGTCAGAACCGGAATAAATCTGGATGGCTGCTGCAGTTCTGCAGGTGATATCCACACCATTCAGAACAACCCGCACATCATCGGAATCTTCCGCCCGCACAGCAATCTGGACATCTGTTGCTGTGCCGCTGAATATGTATGTGCCCCCATCTGTAATGGTAATGACTCTATTTTCCAAATCAGACAATTCCTCCGGCACATCGCTGTGGGTCTCATTTTTGTAGTCCAGATAAACGGCATTTGTTTCGTCTTCTGTGATCTCCTTACCGTTTACCAGGATTTTATCATCGGAAAGGGATACGGTCGTTTCTGTTGTGGCTGCGAAAGCTGTCTGTGTCGAAGCGACACAAAGGACAGTCAGGGCTGCCAATGCTCTTTTTTTCATGGCATATTCCTCCTTTTTTTCATAATATGTTCTATTGTAAGAACTTAAGATTAAAAGAGGATTAAGGCAAAAGTATGTTTTCATTAAAAAAAGGGCGTTTCCGCCCTCTGTGGTACCTTAGATTTTACAGAACCATAACCAATGTTCCCACCCCGATCAGAACACAGCCGATCAAAGACTTCATGGTAAACGTTTCATGCAAAAACACGAAAGCCAGCACCAATGTAATGACCACGCTCAATTTATCAATGGGAACCACTTTGGATGCTTCCCCCATCTGCAATGCCCTGTAATAGCACAGCCAGGATGCCCCCGTTGCCAGACCTGATAAGATCAAGAATATCCAGCTTTTTCTGCTGATGGCAGAAATGCCGTTCTGGGTATTCGTCAAAAAAACCATGCCCCAGGCCATGATGACTACCACCACAGTCCTGATGGCCGTTGCCAGATTTGAATTGACGCCGTCAATACCGATCTTTGCCAGAATAGAGGTCAGCGCTGCAAAAACCGCCGAAAGCAATGCAAATACAAACCACATATCCATCCTCCTCTTTTTATAAAAAAAGATACAGCCGTATCCCCTGATTTTTTCCAAAAGAAAGCCTTAGACCGAAGGTCTAAGGCTTGGTTTACTCCTCAAACTTCTTATGTCACAGCACTTTGTCTCGCTTCACAAGGGAACTCGTCAAATTGCCATTCCATGAAACTTTTCTCCGCTTCTATCAATATTCAGGTTCGATCAGGCCGTATGTACCGTTCTTTCTCTTATAAACAACGTTTACTTCGTCCGTTTCCCCATTACGGAATACGAAGAAATTATGGCCTACCAGTTCCATTTCCATAACGGCTTCTTCTGCATCCATAGGTTTTACTTCGAAATGTTTTACTTTTTCGATCTTCACCATAGGTTCGTCGTCCAGATCTTCTTCGGGAACCAGGATGGTTGCATATTCTGCTGCATAAGCTTCTGCGCCGCTTCTTACTTTTGTACGCATCCGTTTTTTATAACGTACTACCTGACCTTCCAGGATATCCACAGCCTTATCCATAGCAGCTGTCATATCAGGATCCTGTACTTCGGCACGTACATATCTTTTATTCATAGGAATGGTCACTTCAACAGTGGAAACCAGTTTTTCCAGGCTCAATGTGATGGTCGCTTCTGTATCCTCAGGGAACAGCTTAGCGATGCGGTCCATCTTCTTTTCAACCATTTCTTTTGTTTTGTCCCATACATCGATGTTCTTACCAATAATGTTGTAACGCATAAAAACAACTCCCTTCGTGATCCTCTCATCTCTGAAAGAGGATCGGCAAATATATCAAATCGGCAAAACCGATCAGATTCAAAAACGTTTCAGCTCTTCGCTTTCGTTTACTCTTATTATTCTCCATATTTTTTCAAATTCCTTTTTTCTTTTGAAAAAAATATACCTCATTTTCCGATAATTTTTTTGCGACAATACCAACAAAAAATTTTGTCGAAATTTTATTTTTTAGTTTCCATAATCCATTTTACGAGTTTCTGTAAATTTTCCCGAAAATGAAAAATGTCGAATTTTCGGGCTTTTCAGAAATCCACAAAAAACACATCCGTTCCCCTTTTTTCCACAATTTATTCCCACAGAAACTGTGGATAATGTGAACAACTTTGTGGAAAACTTGCGTTCTAAGGATTTTATTTGTGGATAAACCGGTGGATTTCTCCACTTTTTCCACAAAAGGATGTTCGTAGCCATATCGCTCATAGGTTCACATAAAATCGAACGGCCGATTGTACAAATAAAAAATCCCGGACATTTTTTGCCCGGGATTTTATTATTTTTTTGTATGATTTTTATGCTGTCAGCTCTGCCAGTGCATCCAGGTAGGCTTCCTTGGTTCTGTCATCGAAGCAGACCAGAACGATCTGTTCCATGGAATCGTCATTTTTCAGGAAATGCAGGATCTCGCCCACAGCGATCCTTGCCGCCTGGTCCACAGGGAAACGGTAGACCCCAGTACTGATGGAAGGGAAAGCAATGGTTTTTACGCCATTTTCCTTTGCCAGCGCAAGAGAATTTTTATAGCAGTTGGCCAAAAGTTCCTCTTCGCCCCATTTGCCGCCCCGCCAGATGGGCCCGGGCGTATGGATCACATATTTCGCCTTCAGCTTATAGCCTTTTGTGATCTTTGCCTCGCCGGTGGGGCAGCCATGCAATGTTTCACATTCTGCCAGAAGTTCCGGCCCTGCGGCACGATGGATAGCACCATCCACACCGCCGCCGCCCAGAAGGGACGTATTGGCTGCATTGACGATAGCATCTGTTTTTGCTTTTACGATATCACCTTTTACGATAGACAAACGTTTCATACTTCAACCCCCTGTCTAAATAGGATTACCCTTGTCCTACCATTTTATCCTCTTTCGGAAAATTCGTAAAGCGGTTTTTTCACAAAAAATAGTTTTTGGACATTCTTTTTCTGTTCCCGCAAAAAAAGAAGTCTGATAAGAAATACACTTCCCCAGACTTCTTTCCCGATCAATTTTTCTTCAGATTTTCAGTAGGATCTTTGGGTTCCCCATCCTGTTCCATGGCAAATTCCAGATGGCTGCCCAAAGCCACGCCATACTTCGTGGGCGCAGCCACAGAACCAATGGTCTGCCCCTGTTTTACAGTTTCGCCTTCCTTGACTTTTACGGTCTTTTCCAGCTGACCGTATGTAGTCAGCCAGTTTTCCGCATGCTCAATGACCACTGTCATGCCTGTTTCTGCATCCTCTTTAATTTCTTTTACAACGCCATCTGCCGCCGCTTTGACTGCCGTTCCCGTTTCTGCGGACAGGCTGATGCCTGCGTTGGTGCGGTACTGATCCAAGGTAGGGTCATAAATGGCATGATCTACGCTGTAGGGCAGAAGGATCTCCCCTTCCACCGGATAGGCAAACACAGGCTTCGCAGGTTTTTCCTCCGTTTTCTTTGCAGGTGTTTTTTCCTCTACATCAGGGGCTTCCCCGGAGTCGTTGCTCTGTTTGTCCCGATTTAAAATTGCCGTATCCACAGTAGGGGTCTGCACCGCTGTGACAGGCTGTTCCCTTTCTGCAAAATCAACAGATTCCGCAGGGGTTCTGTCAAAGGCACGGTAGGTCACCCCTGCCCCCACCGCCACCAGGCACAGACAGCCGCAGATGGCCAAAGTCTGCATCCGCTTGGCTGTTTCTTTCTCGTTTTTTCTCATTTCAATAGCACCTCCGATGCTATTGTTGCCAGCACAGGAAGGTTTTATGCAATCTTTCGGAAATCGATGCCCGTATAATAATGCTTCAAAATTTCGTGGTAATCCATGCCCTTTTCCGCCAAAAAAGATGCCCCATACTGGCTCATGCCTGCCCCATGGCCATAGCCAAATACAGTAAACAGAAAGCCATCCCCTTTCTTTTCCACGGTGAAATTGGAGCTGCGCAGGCCAAGGGCTTGCCTGATTTCTCTTCCTGTAAATCTTTTGTCTCCCATCTGCACCTCGTCCACATAGCCCGCATCGGTGCGGCTGCGGATGGAGATTTCCTTGGCTTCACAGCCCAGTTTGTCCGAAATCTCCTTTGCAGAAAAGGTCACTGTGGTTTTGTGATCGGGAGCGTTTTTATCCTCGCTGCTGTCCACGCTTTTCAGATAAGGCACCGGGCTGTTCCAGACATTTTCCGCATCCTCCGTTTTTCCTGCGCTTTGAGCATGGAACGCCGCCAAAATCGGTTCCCCATCATATATCATAATCTCCCCTGCCGTGGCACGGACGGCATTGCGTATTTTTGCGGCATAAAAAGCGTAGTTCTCCCCCCATTTTTTCTTCTGTTCCTCCTTCGTGATATATGCCTGTCCCACATCATAGAGGACAGTATCACTGCCCGCCGCCTGCATTTGCCGCATCTGATAGGTACGGGCGGCAACGGCCTGAGCTTTCAGGGCTTCCTCTGGGAAAGCCGCAGGCATTTCCGCCGCCACCACCCCCACCACATATTCCTCCAGTTCCGAATCCAGGGGGGCCAGGTCTGCCAAGCCATAGAGGGCCTTCGCCTGTTGGGGCAATTCCCTGCGAAAACCGCCGCAAAGAACCGTCACCAAAAGGGGCAGGAGCAGCACCGCCAATACAATATAGAAAAGCACCACGCCAAGGATTTTTTTCATAGAGACACATCCCTTCTGTTCAGGATATGTGGATTTTCCCGGCAAAATGAATTAGAATGGAGAAAGGAGGTGGATACCATGATTGAACTTGTATTTGGACGTGGAACTGGAAGTATGTTGAAATCTGCAGGTGTCTCCGAAAAATATATTTATTGCTTCGATCTATCCCTTAGTGTGGGGAATCTGATGGAAAAACCCTATCCCGACCTGACAGAACTGCGGACAAGGGCGGAAAACGGCGAACCTCTGCGGGTCTGGTACAGCCAAGACCCTGACGAGATGTGCGGCTTTTGGTGGCTGATATCCGAACTGGAGGATTTAGAGGATATCCAAATACACGGCATCGAACTGCCTTCCTATTATGAATGCACCAATGGTGACGTTATCATATGGGAGAGATGGGGTGAAGTTGCGCCCGAAGAATGGCCCCTCTTTCTTTCCAAAGAAAATCTCCTTCCCCGTAACTTCAGAAGGGGTTGTGCCTTGGAATGGAAAGAACTGGTGTGGGAAGATGCCCCCTTGCGTGCTGTCGTGAATGGGAAGCTGGTCAGCGCATCAGAAAAATTATACGACTGTTTCCTGCGAAAAGATGTTGAACCGGCCCAGCACCGAAAAAGTTGATAAAACATAAAAAAGCCTTAAACTCCTGTGAGTTTAAGGCTTCTATTTTTCTTAATAGAACCAGAACAGCCAAACGCCAAATGCCATCACCAGTAAACAGAAAACAATACCAAATTTGGCATATTTTCTGTCCAGACGGCGGACACGCTTGAAGAAATCCGGATTTTCCAATTCGGTGATGTAAAGACCGCCGAAGAGGCCTGTTCTCATCTGCAGACGCAGGGTCTTTTCTTTTTTCAGCATTTGGAAGGTGCGCTTCGTCAGCTGGAAATGGTAAGTCACGCCATTATTGATGCCTTCCAGGTAATGTCCCTGTTTGGCGATCTTTTCCGCACCGCTTTCGTGGGAAACGAAACAGCGGCAGGACAGCAGGATCAGTTCCCATTCCTTTAATCTGGAACGGTCGATGCCCGTATAGACCTGAGCGGTATAGAAATAATTCAGCACCAGCAGTGGAAGGATGGTCAAAAGCAGACGCACATAAGGCATGGTTTCGCTGCCCCAGCCCTGAATATTCAGGAAATAGCCCCTGATCTGCGCCTGCGCCACACTGTAGAACATCAGCAGAAAAATGATAACATACAGCGTCCAGAAAATCACCGGATGCTTCTTTCTCTGCTTGATATTCCAGCCGCGAATCTCCGTCAGCCCTCTGCGGCAGAGCAGAAACATAGCAACGCAGATGAGCACCATCAGCCCATTGACCTGCATCCCTTCTTCGAAGCTGATGGCCATGGCAAGGATGGGCAAAAGCCAGCCTGTCAAGAGCCCCCAGCCCCATCGGCCTGTAGTCACGACCAGGAAAAAACACCAATATATCGTTATCAATGTGACAAAACCCAGCCACGCCATACTACCATACTCCTTAAAATCTACACGCTTGCTGTTTATGGAAAGTCGATTGCTCCGTGCTTTGCACTCCCGCAATCGCCGCTGCTATTCGTAAATCGCTTCACTCTATGATGCTTCTATACTCATATCATCTTGCCCGTCCAATGCCAATATTCTTCTGCAAGCAAGCTTGCCGAAGAACATTGTCGCAGCACGGGACTTTCCTCTTTATATTCCCCTAAACACATCAGGGCGGAATTTGCTTCTCTGTCTGCTTGTTTCGATCTGTGCCAGAATCTTATCCCGTTCGCCGTTCAATGTACCTCCCAGAGGGATATAGTTGGAAGCATGGTTGGAACGGAACATAGTGCCTTCTGCATCCACACTGCGGATGAACAGCTCTGTTTCATCCAGCACTTCATGGGGTGTCAACAGTTCGATCTCCCCTCTGTTATACTGATCGTACATTTCTGTACCGGGCTCGATCATCAGTGTCAGGAAGCCGACATATTCGGGCTTAATGGCGGAAATGACTCTGGCACTGCCCAGAGCGTGTTCTCTCCAGAGCTTTTTGCCGCCCAGACCGGAAATGACTGTCATGGACAGGATCATCCCTGCTTCCCGAACCTTTTTCCCGGCTTCGATCATTTCATCAGCAGTAACACCTTTCTTTACTTCCCTCAGCACTTCATCCGCACCGGATTCCAGACCCATATAGACCATATCCAGGCCTGCTTCCTTCAGGCGGCGCAGTTCTTCCGGTGTTTTATGCAGGATATCCTTGGGGGCACCATATACGGAGATACGTTCCACCTCGGGGAAAATCTCCTTACATTTGTCAATGATATACAGCAGATCCTCTGTCTTAACGATCAGGGCATCGCCGTCTGCCAGGAAAATACGGCGCACCTGAATGCGGTTATAGTATTTTCTTGCCATTTCCAGATCCTCCACCACTTCTTCTAGGGGGCGGATGCGGAATTTTTTATCCTTATACATATTGCAGAATGTGCAGGTATTTCTGGCACAGCCAATGGTCAGCTGAATGATCAGACTGCCTGCTTCACTGGGGGGTCTGTAAACAGTACCTTCATATCTCATGTGTACATCTCTCCTTCAATTATCGTTTTACGCGCTCCTCATCAAGAGCTATCTTTTCTATTATACAGGTCAACACACGAATTTATCAATACCTATTTCTTTCTAATTGACAAGTCGTCGAAATTTGTCTATAATATAGCCTGTATTTTTACGTTAATATGGCCTTTGTTCATCAAACAGAAGGATTTCCTTCGCGAGATGCCGAGGGGTGGCCGCTTGGACGGCTGTTCTTTTTCATCTGCTGTTGGGGATACCAAAGGGCGGTGATTCGGCGGAGGGAGGCGGAACTGCTTCGGCAGGCACACACCCATTCTCCAAATCTTTCCAAAGTGACATCATTGGCTTTATTAAAAAAACATGGCGGTAAAGCTTCGGCTTTATCGCCTCTTTTTTTGTAGCTACGAGCAGTGCAGCTGTGAAATATCATGTGCAGACGGGAAATTTATTTTCCGAATTACACATAATATTTCACAGATATACAGCGACAGCCGTAATGAATAAAACCGAAGGTTTTATGAATACTGCACACTGAATCCCCCTCTTTCATATCGAAAAAAATGCCCCTTCATGTGAAGGGGCTTTCCTTTGCTTATTTTGCTTTTTTCTTTTCACTCTGCTGTTTCATGGTGCGGTTTGCGCTTGTAACAACTTTTTCGGAGAGTGTCTTTTTCTTTTTATCTTCCAGATTCATACCTGTGATACCTACGATATACATACCAGCCAGATCAACCTTGATCGTTTTCTTTACAGGGATGACTTCGTAAACAGGCTTATCACACATCAGTGTTACAATCTGAGGACCAACTTTTGCACGAACCAGATTTGTTTTACGCATCTTTGCAGATTTGGGCATCTGTTCAAAAACAGCCTTGGGCATGTTGGAAGGAGAAGGTTTTTCTTTTCTCTTATCGATCACAAAGATCTGAACTGTGGTACGGTTCTGGTCGATGAAATCCTGGGCCTGGATCATTTTCTTCATACCTCTTTTGTTCAGGTAATACATACCTACAACAAGCAGTGCCAAGATAACGATGATGATGATCATAATATCAGAAACGTTCAAAATATTTCCTCCTTTATTGCTTGCACACAAAATGATAAACATTTTGCCGTAATTTTTCACGCTCTTGCTATTTTACCATCGTTTTTCACTTTAGGGAAGAGAAAATCTGCATTTTTTTCGATTTTTTTCACAAAAGGAGCAGTTGAAACCCACTGGCAAGATATAGTATACTACTATAATGTAAGTTTGTTACCATAAGTCTGAGAAAGGAGAATGTCTATGGGCGGCGTATTGAGCTGGATCACCCTGATCGCACTGATCGTATTGGTCGTCAATGTCATCCTCTCTGGTCTTGTCGTGTTCTTTGAACGGAGAAACCCAGCTAGCACATGGGCCTGGCTTCTGGTGCTGCTGTTTATCCCAATCCTTGGGTTCATTGTATATATGATCTTCGGCAGAAACAGCAAACGGGAAAAAATGTTTCGGGAAAAAGAAAAATACGATCAGGAAGTCTATTATAAATACCTTTTCCATGATGTCCACTCCGCAGAAAAGGTCAAGCTGCAAAAGGAATTCATCGAAAACAAAGGGAAACTGGTGGATGCGGAATATGTCACCGACCTGGCCCATCTCCATCTGAACAGCGGCAACTGGATGACCTTTAATAATCAGGTGGAATATTTCAACAACGGGAAGGATAAATTCGAATCTCTGGTGCAGGATATCCGCAATGCCAAAAAATTCATCCATCTGGAATATTATATCTGGCGGGGCGACCGACTGGGCACCCGTTTGGTGGAGGAGCTGACGAAAAAAGCCGCAGAAGGCGTAGAAGTCCGTATCTTGTATGACGGCATCGGCAATGCCCGTCTGCCCAAATATTTCTTCGACAAGTTCCACGACGCAGGGGGTTATACGGCAGCCTTTCTGCCCCGTTTCGTGGTGCGTCTGAATTACCGCAACCACCGGAAGCTGGCTATCATCGACGGGGAGATCGGCTATATCGGCGGCTTCAATGTAGGGGATGAATACCTGGGCATCGTGAAGCGCTATGGTCCCTGGCGGGATACCCACCTGCGGTTCCGGGGGGATGCCATCGACCAGATGCAGATGCGTTTTATCAAAGACTGGAATTTTACGGCGAAAAACGGCATCATCCAACTGAGCGAAAAATATTTCCCCAAGAGACCCCAGTTTGACGGGGTACGAACACAGATCGTTTCCAGCGGCCCCGATACCCAATGGAAAAATGTCCGCAACGGCTATTTCAAGATGATAAACGAAGCCGAGAGCCATGTTTATCTGACGACCCCTTATTTCGTACCCGATGACGGTATTTTCGAAGCATTGCGGGTAGCTGCCCTCTCCGGACTGGATGTTCGCATCATCATCCCCGGCAACCCCGACCATTTCTTCGTATACTGGGCCAGCATGTCCTATCTGGGGGAACTGCTGGAGGCCGGTGTAAAGGTCTATCAATATGAAAAGGGCTTTATCCACGCAAAGGTACTGACCATCGATGGTACGGTGGCCTCTGTGGGCTCTGCCAATATGGATATCCGCAGCTTTGATCTGAATTTTGAAGTCAACGCTTTTATGTATGATGAAGTCATCACAAAAGTATTGGAAGAAGATTTTATGAACGACCTGCGCTGCTGCGTAGAGATCACAAAAGAATGGTATCACCGCAGAAGATGGTGGTTCAAGGTGCATGAAGCCATTGCAAGGCTCATTTCGCCTATGCTATAAGGAGGGAAACAAATGGATAGAATTGGATATGAAGAAGAACGGAAAGTACGTTATTTTCAAATCGACAGCAACAGCTGCATGACCCCTGCAGCCCTGCTTTCCAGCCTGCAGGAAATGGCCATCACCCACTCCGACACATTGGGCTATACCATCGATTATATGCTGGAGCATCAGTGGTTCTGGTCTGTGCTGAACTGGCATCTGAAGCTCTACCGTATGCCAAAATACGGTGAAAAGATCATCCTCCAGACATGGAGCGACAAATTTGCCCGTATTCAGGCAAACCGAAGCTTTTTTGTCTTTGACACGGAAGGCAATAAACTGATGGATGGCATTTCCCGCTGGGCATTCATGGATCTGGAAAAGAGAAGGCCCACCAATGTACCGGCGGAAATGGTGGAGAGATACCACACCGGACAACCCTCCGCCATCGAGGGAGAAAAATTCCTGATGCCCAAAGAACCCTGTGGAGAGCTGATCTGCACCAGAGATATCGTGGTGACCCGACGGGATACCGACACCAACGGGCATGCCAACAACGTAAAATATCTGGAATGGGTCATGGATGATATCCCCGATGAGATCTACGTGGAAATGGCACTGAAAGATATCCGCATCGTTTACCGCAAGGAATGTCTGCGAGGCGACACGGTAACAGTAAAGACTTTCCTGAAGGATACAGAAGAAGGCAAGGAAGTGGAATCCTTCCTGTATGAAGGAGATACTGTGGTAGCTCAGGTCATCACTCTTTGGTCATAAGCAGTCAGAGCCAGCAGAAGCTGACTGGGGGCATAAAAAAGCCAAATGAGCCCAGGAACAGGGGTGAAAAAATATCCCCACGCCACAGTCACATCACAGCAGATAAATAACACTAAACCGAAAAGGTACAGCTTTCTGGAAACAGAGGGCTGTGCCTTTTCTTTTTGCAAAGCAAGGAAAAAATGACAAAGAAACAAAACAGCATAGAGGGTGCCAAGGAAAAGCAAGGGAAGAAAGAGCCCAATGGGAAGGAAAAGCAGCGCCTGCCATGGGAAGGCTCGCCCCTGCAGATTGCAGAGATACGCCATCTGGACAAGAAGAAAAAAGGACACGCCCATGGTATAGGTGTCCGTAAAAAGGAAGAAAAAATCACCGCAAAGGGTAAATAGGGCTGCTATGGGCAGTCCCTTCCAAAAAGAAAGCAGAAAGCAAAAACCGATCCAGAGAAAACGAATCCCATCCATAATAGAAAAACCACCTCTTGGGGATATTCTTCCCAAAAGGTGGTGATTTGTTTCGGAAATAAAAAAATGGAACTGTCCGAAATTTGACATAGTCAAACTCCTAGGGGGCATAGAACCTGTGCCCCCTCTGCTTGTAAGGCAGATGCTCTCTTCCACCCTAGCGGGCTGCATTTCTGCGAAATGCACGGCATGAGCGAAACTTCCATATTTTTAACTTATTCTTATTCCGTTTCGGCAGATGCTCTTATTATTGCTGGGAGAGTAAAAGAACATAAAAAATGGAAGTTACAGGGCTCGAACCTGTGACCCTCTGCTTGTAAGGCAGATGCTCTCCCAGCTGAGCTAAACTTCCATGTTTTTAACCTATTTAGTTTCGGCAGATGCTCTCCTTCACCCTAACGGGCTACATTTCTGCGAAATGCACGGCATGAGCTAAACTTCCATATTTTTAACGTATAAAGTTGAAATTCCACGGATGACCCGTAGGGGAATCGAACCCCTGTTTCAGCCGTGAGAGGGCCGCGTCTTGACCGCTTGACCAACGGGCCTTAGTAAGTAGTAGAGTAGCGGAGGAGGGATTTGAACCCCCGACACTGCGGGTATGAACCGCATGCTCTAGCCAACTGAGCTACTCCGCCACAAGCTGACTTCGTCAGTATAACGTTTCGTTCAGTTTTTGTCAAGGCTTTTTCACAAAATTTTTACAAAAATTTCATTCCATCCTTATTCACTGCGGTTGATATAGAGGATCTCGTTAGGCTTTACCATGCCCAGCTGTTCCCTTGCCACCTGCTCAATATAGCTGTCGCTGGTATAGTATTCCCTGCGGCTCTCAAATTCCAGCTGTCTTTTCTGTTCTTTTTCGATCTCCGCCGTGACGACTGCCAATTCCTCCTGCAGTTCCTGATAGTGGATGAATTGTGTACCGATGCCCACAGAAACTGTCACAACAAATACAAATAAGAACACCCTCAGAAAAAGGCTGGATGGTTTTCTGGATTTTTTGATTTTCTTTTTCTTTTCCATAAAAAAAACTCCCTGCTGTGTTCCTATTTCCTGCGAAGTATCCGCCAATCCAATCGGATATGATGTACTATCATTTTCACACAAAGTTTACAGGATTGCAATAGTTTTTTCCTTTGTTTCCCGCAAAATCTGCCGACTTTCCCCAAGGGTCGACGAAACAGGAGATACACCAGACGAAAAGGTGTGGTGAGAATACGCCAGAAAAGCCCTACGATATATTTCGCCAGGCGAATGATATGATCGCTGACTGCAATGACAAATCGGCTGAGGGTCAGGAAATAGAGCCCCATGCCGCCGAACAGCCCAAAGATGGTGAAAAAGCGGATCTCCCCTGCGCTGGCGCTCAGCATCACGCTGAACACCAAAAATACCGCCAGCAGCCAAAACAGACCGTCCTCCAATTGTACCCAAAAGGGCTTATGATGCAGGGCATGGCGAAATACCCGCAGCCCATCGTACAGCAGGCCCATGCAGCCCCCCATAAGGATCGTCAGCAGGAACAGGCTCGCCTGTACATGTAATGAAAGGATCATAGCACTCGCCCCTTACCGAAACAGCTTGCCCAAGATGGAATGTTTTTCCGCCAGGGTGCCATCGGAATATGTAATGCTGTCGATACTGCCGTCTACGATCACATCCCCTGCGTCCAAGTCCAGCTTGCCGATGTGCATGCCTGCCCCTCTCAGCATCAAAAGGCCGCAGGTGGTTTCCATCATAATGCCCTCCTCATCGAAGGACAATACTTCCAATACACCGCCGATCCGTACCTTTTCCCGTTCTTCCATATTCAATGTATGTCTGCCTATTCTCTTCTTCTCTTCTGCCATAAAAAACGCCCCCTCTGTTCCAAGGATATGCGGACAGAAAAGAAAAAAGACCTCTCTTGGGGACGTTGTCCCCAAACCCCTACGAGGGGGTCACCCCCTCGACCCGAATGGAAAATCAAATTTCTTTGAAATTTGATTTTCGTATAAAGTTTAGGTCAAGCCTTTTTATAAGGTAGTGGGGAAGATGCCCCACCCACCGAAGGTGGCTTTGCGAAGCAAAGTACTGAACAGGCTTGCGGAGTGTGAGGCAGCGCCTCACGGTTTTCTTACACAGACCTATACATCCCTGCGGCGTCCTCTTTCTTCGTGGACTCCTTCAGGTCAAGAACTTCGATCTTTGTTGTGTTATTGCCAAATTGAATCTCGATGATATCTCCGATCTTCACTTCCGCCCCAGCCTTGACCACCTTTCCATTGATCATGACCCTGCCCGCATCGCAGGCTTCATTGGCAATGGTACGTCTTTTGATGATACGGGATACCTTCAGGAATTTATCAACTCTCATAGGAACTCCTCCCTTTTTCTCGCTCATTTTTGATAAAGAAAAAGCACTCTGACGAGTGCTTTTCGTTTCCGTTCAAAAGAATTATTTGTTGATGGCATCTTTCAGAGCTTTACCAGCTTTGAATCTGGGAGCTTTGGAAGCGGGGATGGGCATTGCTTCGCCTGTCTGAGGGTTTCTGCCTTCGCGAGCTGCTCTTTCCGCTACATCGAATGTACCGAAGCCAACCAGCTGTACTTTGCCGTTTGCTGCCAGTTCTTCTGTTACTACATCTTCAAAAGCTTTCAGTGCTTTTTCTGCGTCTTTTTTGCTCATTTCTGCTTTTTCTGCAATTGCTGCAACCAGATCAGATTTGTTCATTTGTGTTTGCCTCCTAATATTTTCATTTATTATTTATTGGACGAAGTTTGGTTTTTGCTTCATCCCAGAGTAAATCCATTTCCTCCAGCGTCATACTGGAAAGGTCTTTTCCCTGCAAAAGGGCGGATTTCTCAATATATTCAAATCTATTTATAAACTTTTTGATGGCTTTTGTCAAGGCAAACTCAGGATTTATTTTCAAAAAGCGTGAGATATTCACCAGCGCAAACAAAATATCCCCAAATTCCTCCTCTTCTGTGCCATTTTCCAGCTTCACAGATTCTTCCAGTTCCTGTATTTCTTCATACACCTTTTGGATGGCACCAAGGGCATCGGGAAAATCAAAGCCCACATCTGCCGCCTTTTTCTGCACCTTTCTGGCACGGATAAGGGCAGGCAGGGCATCGGGCACATTTTTCATGACTTCTGTCTGGGTCTCGGTATGCTTCTCTTTCTTTTTCAGTTCTTCCCAGTTCACCAGCACCTGTTCTGCCGTATCCGCCTGTACCTCGCCGTTGCCAAAGACATGAGGATGTCTGTAGACCATTTTTTCGCAGATGCCACGGATGACGTCCTCTATGGTAAAGCCGCCCTTTTCTGCTTCGATCTCCGCATGGAAGACCACCTGCATCAATACATCCCCCAGTTCTTCGCAAAGGTTTCCCATATTGCCTTTATCGATGGCATCTGCCGCTTCGTAAGCCTCTTCCAGCATATCCTGGCGGATGGTTTCATGGGTCTGCACCCGGTCCCAGGGGCAGCCGTTTTCCCCCCGCAAGATTCGGATGACCTGCACCAGATCATCCAGTGTATATTTCTTTTCCTCCATGATGGTTTCCTCCTTGTCTGATGATCGGGACGAAAAACGTCCCGTTTTTTGTTCGTTTCCTATAAACTTTTGTCTTCTTTTCTACGGAAAAATGGTGTTTTTCCGTCTTTTACCAATGCCCCTTTTGTGCTATCATTATGTATAATCGTAAGTGTATCTTATCAAAAAACACATCCAAAGGAAACCCTTTCGGAAAAATCAAATCAACAGAAAGAACTATAAGAAAGGAAGGAAACCCCATGTTTCGTATTGTTAATAAAAGAGAACTCAATAGCATGGTCACACTTCTGGAGATCGAAGCGCCTTTCGTAGCGAAAAAAGCACAGGCAGGCCAGTTCATCATCTTCCGTGTGGACGAATTCAGCGAAAGAGTTCCCCTGACTATTGCTGATTATGACAGAGAAAAAGGCACTGTAACCATCATCTTCCAGAAAGTCGGCCTTTCCACAAAGCTGCTGGCTGCTAAGGAAATCGGCGACACCATTCAGGACTTCGTTGGCCCTCTGGGCGTTGCCACAGAATATGACGGCATGAAAAAGGTTGCCGTTGTAGGCGGCGGCGTAGGCTGTGCCATCGCATATCCTCAGGCGAAGGCTCTGCACAATCTGGGCGTGGAGGTTGACGTCATCGCAGGCTTCCGCAGCAAAGATATCGTAATTTTGGAAGACGAAATGAAGGCCGTTTCCACCAATTTCTACCTGATGACCGACGACGGCACCCAGGGGGAAAAGGGCTTCGTTACCGATAAGCTGAAATCCCTCATCGAAGCCGGCAACAACTATGACGCTGTCATCGCCATCGGCCCTATCCCCATGATGAAGTTTGTCAGCCTGACCACAAAACCCTTCGGCATCAAGACCATCGTTTCCCTGAACCCCATCATGATCGACGGTACAGGTATGTGCGGCGGCTGCCGTGTCACCGTTGGCGGCAAAATCAAATTTGCCTGTGTAGACGGCCCCGACTTCGACGGTCACGAAGTGGATTTCGACGAGCTGATGAACCGTAACTCCATCTATAAAGCAAGAGAAGCGGAACTGACAGAAACACACATCTGCCGTATGGACAAGCTGGCAAATGAACTGATCAAATAAGGAGGTACGGTATCATGGCAAATATGAGTCTGGAAAAAATCAAGATGCCCGAACAGGCACCTGATGTGAGAAATAAAAACTTTGAAGAGGTAGCCCTGGGCTATACTGCGGAAATGGCAGTGGAAGAAGCCCAGAGATGCCTCAACTGCAAACATAAACCCTGCGTCAGCGGCTGTCCCGTAAACGTACGCATCCCCGAATTCATCGCAGAAGTTGCAAAGGGCGACTTCATGGCGGCTTATAAAGTCATCACTTCCACAAACGCACTGCCCGCAGTCTGCGGCCGTGTTTGTCCTCAGGAAAGCCAGTGCGAAAGCAAATGCGTGCGCGGCATCAAGGGCGAAGCCGTTGCCATCGGCAGACTGGAACGTTTTGTTGCCGACTGGTACATGAAAAACTGCGATGAAATGCCTGAAAAGCCCGCTTCCAACGGAAAGAAAGTTGCCGTGATCGGTTCCGGTCCCTCTTCTCTGGCATGTGCAGGCGACCTGGCAAAACAGGGCTACGAAGTAACCATGTTCGAAGCCTTCCATAAAGCCGGCGGCGTACTGGTTTATGGTATTCCCGAATTCCGTCTGCCCAAGGCCATCGTACAGAAAGAAATCGACAAACTGTCCGCTCTGGGCGTAAATATTATGACAAATATGGTCATCGGTAAGGTGCTTTCCATCGATGAGATCATTGAAGATATGGGCTTCGATGCTGTATTCGTTGGTACCGGTGCAGGTCTGCCCTCCTTCATGGGCATCCCCGGGGAAGCACTGGTGGGCGTATATTCCGCCAATGAATACCTGACAAGAATCAATCTGATGAAAGCATATCTGTCCGAATATGACACACCTATCCGCAACAGCAAAGCAGTAGCCGTTGTGGGCGGCGGCAACGTTGCCATGGACGCAGCAAGATGTGCAAAACGTATGGGTGCGGAACACGTATATATCGTTTACCGTCGTTCTGAAAAGGAAATGCCCGCCCGTCTGGAAGAAATCCATCACGCAAAAGAAGAAGGCATTGAATTCCACCTGCTGCGCAATCCTGTGAAGATCCTGGATGACGGCAACGGTCAGGTCTGCGGTATCGAATGCCTGAAAATGGAACTGGGCGAACCCGATGCCAGCGGCAGAAGAAGCCCTGTGCCCGTAGAAGGCTCCAACTATGTGATCGATGTTGATACAGTAGTTATGTCCATCGGTACCTCCCCCAACCCTCTGATCCGCAGCACCACAAAGGGTCTGGAAACCAACCGCAAGGGCTGTCTGGTAGTCAACGAAGAAACAAACCAGACCACAAGAGAAGGCGTTTATGCCGGCGGTGACGCTGTAACAGGTGCAGCTACGGTTATTCTGGCTATGGGTGCCGGGAAGAAAGCAGCTGCTGCTATCGATGAATATCTGAAAAATAAATAATCCATAGCATAATAGAAGGCTCTACCGAAAAAGTAGAGCCTTCCTTTTTTATCTAAATCCTCACATGATTTTCCGCAATGCTTCCATATCTTTTTCAATCAACGGTCGCATACTATCTTTATATTTGGACAAATCCATAGTCTTTAGCTTTTCTTCGATTTTCCCGATCAAATGGGGCTGATAAAGCACCACCTGATGCAGGGCCGCCAAACATTGACGCACAGCTGTTGGCTTTTCATCCTCCAGCATAGAAAGCAGCGTATCAAGATTCTGTTCGATTTTACCCTCTATATCCCACTGGGCCTGGGCACAAGCCAGGCGAAAGCCCCTGGTTCTGACAAAGGAACTTTTGCTTTCCAGCAGTGTCAAAAATGCTTCAAAATACCCATAACATTCATTGGATTCTGCCGAGCGTCCTTCCAGTTCTAACAGAAGCTGATAGGCTTCCGTATGATTTTTATTTTCTAATCCGGCTATGATGTCCATTTCTATCCCCTCCTTGGTCTGCATCTGAGAAATCAGTATTTTCTTATTCTGTTTTGCCCATTCTGATAAAATATCCTTCCTGTATCGCTGCAAAGGTTGCTATGGCACAAATCAAAAAAGCAGCATGGTTGAGAAAGCCCATGAAAAGAGGAAATAGAAACAGCAGCAGCCCCGTCAGCTTATTGGCTTTCGTATGCAGCATCACAAGCTTATGATGGCGTATATAGCCGAAAATCAGGTTGATGCCCCGGATTGCGGCAATTCCACCGATCCAAATCCATATGAACAGCGGCAAATTTATGACAGGGAATATTTTTACAAAGCACACTGCCGCAAAAACCATGTCCGCAATGCTGTCTAACATCGCCCCAGCCTTGCTTTCGGAATGGTTTTTTCTGGCAATCCTGCCATCCAAAATATCAGTGATACCGCATAAAAGAAACAAGGCATAAAATCGAGGCGATAACACTTCTGTCTGTATGATCACCAATGCTGCTATGATTCTGATGACCGTGATGATATTTGCCAAATATTCCATATCCCCTATCCTTCATACCTTCCGATTTTTCATTTCAGCCCAATCCTACCACACCCCCGATTCTTTTTCAACGCCTGCCCCATTCCTGTTGCAAATTGTCCCCAGGATTGATATAATTTGAAAAAATGAAATCAGAAAGGACTAAGGAGGAATCCCCATGAAAATCGCATGCTACGCTGCAGGTTCTGTTGGCACAAACAACTATGTGGTTTCCGATGACAACGGCATCACCGCCATCATCGACTGCGACGGCAACCCTGCACCCCTGTATTCTTATATTGAAAAAAACAACCTGAAGGTGACACATATCCTGCTGACCCATGGCCATTACGACCACACAGGCTCTGTCAACGAAGTGGCAGAACACTACGGCTGTACCATCGTTGGCTGTGCCAAGGAAATGCGTGTTTTCACAGACCCCAGCATCAACTGTTCCCATTTCTGCTGCGGCGATATCATCGTGCATCCTGATGTACTGGTAAATAACGGCGATGTGGTAAAGGTGGGCGATATGGAATTTGAAGTACTGGAGACCCCCGGTCACACAGAAGGCTCCATCTGCTATATCTGCAAAGATACCATCTTCAGCGGCGATACCCTGTTCCAAGGCTCCTGCGGCAGAACAGACCTGCCCACGGGCAACTGGAACGATATCATCCAGTCCCTGAAGAAGCTGGCAGCTTTGCCCGGCGATTATCAGGTCTATTCCGGTCATGGCCCCGCTACCACACTGGAAACAGAACGCAGAACAAACCCTTATATGAAGTAAATCGAAGGCTCCTTTTCAGGAGCTTTCTTTTTCTTTATTTTGTGTTCTCTTGTGGGAGCATCGCCTTTTTGCTATACTATTTTTAGTGATGATTTGCGTATAAAAGGAGGTCTCCGCCATGAAATATATCCTTTCCTTAGACCAGGGCACTACCAGTTCCCGTGCTATCCTCTTCGACCAAAACGGGCAGATGCACAGCGTTGCCCAAAAGGAATTCAAGCAATATTATCCCGAACCCGGCTGGGTAGAACATGATGCCATGGAAATTTGGGAAACACAGCTGGAGGTTGCCCGCCAAGCCATCGCAAAGCAGGGCATTTCCCCAGAGGATATCGCCGCCATCGGCATCACCAACCAGAGGGAAACTTCTATCCTTTGGGATAAACGCAACGGCAGACCTGTATATCATGCCATCGTTTGGCAGTGCAGACGGACTGCCCCCTACTGCGATTCTCTGCAGGAAGCAGGCTGGACAGAAAGGATTCGGGAAAAAACAGGGCTGCTCATCGATGCCTATTTTTCCGCAACAAAAATCAGATGGATTTTGCAGAACGTCCCCGAAGCCAGAGAACTGGCAGACAGCGGCAATCTGCTTTTCGGCACCATCGACACCTGGCTCATCTGGAACCTGACAGGGGGGCAGGTACACGCCACCGATTATTCCAATGCCTCCCGCACCATGCTGTTCAATATCCACACCCTGGAATGGGACAAGGAGCTTCTGGAATTATTTGAGATTCCCGCAGGCATCCTGCCGGAAGTACGCCCTTCCAGCGGCGTTTTCGGCAACACCCTGCCCCTCCTTTTCGGGGCAGCCATTCCCATTGCAGGGGCGGCTGGGGACCAGCAATCTGCCCTCTTCGGACAGGCCTGCTTCTCCCCCGGCACAGCGAAAAACACCTACGGCACAGGGGGCTTTCTGCTGATGAACACAGGGGACAAGCCTGTGTCCTCCCAAAATGGTCTGGTCACCACCATCGCATGGTGCTTGGATGGAAAGATCACCTATGCCCTGGAAGGCTCTATTTTCGTAGCCGGTGCAGCGATCCAATGGCTGCGGGATGAACTGAAGCTCATTTCCTCCGCAGGGGAGACGGAAGGTCTCTGCCGTGAAGTAGAAGATACCTGCGGGGTATATTTCGTACCTGCCTTTGTTGGGCTGGGTGCACCCTATTGGGACCCTTACGCAAGGGGCATCCTGACAGGGCTGACTCGAGGGGCAAACCGCTGCCACATCGTCCGTGCAACGGTGGAATCTATGGCATATCAGACCTATGATGTGCTTCACGCCATGGAACAGGATGCAGGCATCCCCTTGGCAGAGCTGCGGGTAGACGGCGGTGCAGCAGCAAATACCTTCCTGCTGCAGTTCCAGTCGGATATCACGGGGGTTCCCGTGCTGCGCCCTTCCGTATTGGAAACCACTGCCCTTGGTGCTGCCTATCTGGCAGGGCTGGCAGTGGGCTATTGGAAGGATTTAACAGAAATCCGCCGCAACTGGCAGGTCTCCTGTGCCTTTTCCCCGGAAGCCTCCTATGAGGATGCGGAAAAGAAGATGGCAGGCTGGCACCATGCAGTGAAGCAGGCACGTTTGTAATCGCCAATTTTGTTGCAAATGCAACATAAAAAAATTGATTTTTGCAGTATATTTATAGGTAAGAATCTGATTATTTTGAAGAGTCTGCCTGTGAAGGAGGAAAAATAAATGTACGTCATCAAAAAAGATAACACCCACGAAGCCTGGAATGTCCAGAAAGTCGTGACGGCTGTCAATAAATCCGCCTATCGCGCCATGGTGAAATTTACGCAGGAGGAACTGGATTTCATCTGTGAATATGTGGAAAACAAAGCCCGCTCCCTGGGGCAGGAAGGCATCCCCATCGCCCAGATGCACAATATTGTAGAAGGTGCTTTGGAACAGGTAAAGCCCGAGGTTGCAAAAAGCTATCGGGATTACCGCAACTATAAACAGGATTTCGTCAAAATGCTGGACGAGGTATACAAAAAAAGCCAGTCCATCATGTATATCGGCGACAAGGAAAACAGCAATACGGACAGCGCATTGGTTTCCACCAAGCGCAGCCTTGTATTCAATCAGCTGAATAAAGAACTGTATCAGAAATTTTTTATGACAACAGAAGAACTGCAGGCCTGCAGAGATGGGTATATCTATATCCACGATATGTCCGCCCGCAGAGATACCATGAACTGCTGTCTGTTCAACGTAAAAGAAGTGCTGACAGGGGGCTTCGAAATGGGCAACCTGTGGTACAACGAACCCAAAACACTGGAGGTTGCCTTCGACGTCATCGGCGATATCGTCCTTTCCGCAGCCAGCCAGCAATACGGCGGCTTTACAGTGCCTTCCGTAGACCTGCTGCTGGAGCCCTTTGCGGAAAAGAGCTATGAAAAATATTACCGCCGCTATATCGACATGGGCCTGACCGCCCGTGTCGCCGACAGAGAAGCCATGAAGGATATCCAGAAGGATTTCGACCAGGGCTTCCAGGGATGGGAATATAAATTCAATACCGTTGCTTCCAGCCGCGGCGATTACCCTTTCATCACCATGACCTTCGGCACAGGCACAGGCAAATTTGCAAAAATCGCTTCTATCACCATGCTGAACGTCCGCAGAAAGGGTCAGGGCAAGAAGAACTGTAAGAAACCGGTTCTCTTCCCCAAGCTGGTATTCCTCTATGATGAAAACCTCCATGGTCCCGGCAAGGAATTGGAAGATGTTTTCGAAGCAGGCATCCTCTGCTCCTCCAAGACCATGTATCCCGACTGGCTTTCCCTGACAGGGGAAGGCTATGTGGCAGAAATGTATAAAAAATACGGCGCTATCATCAGCCCCATGGGCTGCCGTGCCTTCCTTTCCCCTTGGTTTGAACGGGGCGGCATGGAACCTGCCGATGAAAACGATAAGCCCGTTTTCGTGGGACGCTTCAACATCGGCGCAGTCAGCCTGCACCTGCCCATGATCTACGCCAAGGCAAAACAGGAAAGCAAGCCCTTCTATGAAGTATTGGACTATTATCTGGAGCTGATTCGTCAGCTGCATATCCGTACCTATGCCTATCTGGGGGAAATGCGGGCATCTACCAACCCTCTGGCTTATTGTGAAGGCGGCTTCTACGGCGGTCATCTGGGCATCCATGACAAGATCAAGCCTCTGCTGAAATCTGCCACAGCATCCTTCGGCATCACGGCTCTGAACGAATTACAGGAGCTGCACAACGGCAAATCTCTGGTGGAGGATGGGCAGTTCGCCATCGATACCCTGCAGCATATCAACGATAAGATCGCGGAATTCAAAAAAGAGGACGGCAATCTTTACGCCATCTACGGCACCCCCGCGGAAAGCCTTTGCGGCCTGCAGGTGACCCAGTTCCGCAAAAAATATGGCGTCATCGAAAATGTTTCCGACAGACCTTATGTCAGCAACAGCTTCCACTGCCATGTCACAGAGGATATCACTCCCATTGAAAAACAGAATCTGGAAAAACGCTTCTGGGATCTTTCCAATGGCGGCAAGATCCAGTATGTAAAATATCCCATCGACTATAATCTGGATGCCATCCGCACATTGGTGCGCCGCGCCATGAAGCTGGGCTTCTATGAAGGGGTCAACCTTTCTCTGGCCTATTGTGACGACTGCGGCCATCAGGAACTGGAAATGGACGTTTGCCCCAAATGCGGCAGCAAAAACCTGACGAAGATTGACCGTATGAACGGCTATCTCTCCTATTCCCGTGTCAAAGGCGACACCCGCCTGAACGATGCGAAAATGGCGGAAATTGCAGAAAGGAAGAGTATGTAATGCGGTATCATAATATTACGAAAGACGATATGCTCAATGGAGAAGGGCTGCGGGTGGTCCTTTGGGTAGCGGGCTGCTCTCACCATTGTAAGGGCTGCCACAATCCCTTTACCTGGGACCCCAACGGCGGGCTTCCCTTTGACAAAGAGGCGGAAGCAGAACTGTTCTCCATCCTCAGCCGGGATTATATCAGCGGTGTCACCTTCAGCGGCGGCGACCCCCTTTACGAAGGAAACCGCATGGGCATCGAACGGCTGGCAAGAAAGGTAAAGCTGGAATACCCCGAGAAAAACATCTGGCTCTACACCGGCTATCGCTGGGAAGAGATCAGCGCCCTGCCCCTGATGCAGTATATCGATGTACTGGTAGACGGGAAATTTATGGAGGATCTGAAGGATACAAAGCTCCACTGGAAGGGCAGCTTCAATCAGCGCATCATCGATGTGCAGAAATCTTTGAAAAACAGTTCTCTCTACTTATATCATGCAGAATGATTTTCGAGGGACGTTGTCCCTCGAGCACCCTACGAGGGGAATGATTCCCCTTGACCCCCATTTGCAAAAGCATCCGCTTTTGCTAACAGAAAGGATAAATTTATGGAAACGATTAAAATTAAATATTTGAGTGATAAAATTGAAAAGCTCCGCTATATTGACGGCAAATCCGACTGGATCGACCTGCGGGCGGCAGAGCGCGTGGAGCTGAAGGCAGGAGAATTCAAGCTGATCCCTCTGGGCATCGCCATGGAGCTGCCCAAGGGCTATGAAGCCCATATCGTTCCCCGCAGCTCTACCTTCAAAAATTTCGGCATTATCCAGACAAACCATTGTGGCATTGTGGATGAAAGCTATTGTGGTAACAATGACCAGTGGTTCATGCCTGCATACGCCCTGCGGGATACGGTGATTGAGGTAAATGACCGCATCTGCCAGTTCCGCATCTTTGAACATCAGCCTGCGCTGGTGTTTGACGAAGTTGATGACCTTTGCAATACGGATAGAGGCGGACACGGCTCTACTGGGAAACAATAAGACCTTGGGGACGCTGTCCCCAACACCCCTGCAAGCCTGTTCAGTACTTTGCTTCGCAAAGCCACCTTCGGTGGGTGGGGCATCTTCCCCACTACCTTATAAAAAGGCTTGACCTAAACTTTTCATGAAAAAAGCGATTTTCCAATCGGAAAATCGCTTTTTTGCTTATAGGGTCGAGGGGATTATCCCCTCGTGGGAGTTTGAGGGCAAAGCCCTCAAGGTTGAAGGTCTTAGTTCATAGGAGCAACTGCGCCGCCGTATGTGCTGTTGATGAATTCAGCGATTGTGGGGCCCTGCAGTACTTCCATCAGTTCTGCCAGACCGGGTGCATTTTCATTGCCAGCTTTTACAGCAACGATGTTGCCATATGTTGTTGCAGCCAGAGAGTCAGCAGCTTCGATTGCCAGTGCATCTTCTGTTTTCAGGCCGTTCTGCATTGCATAGTTACCATTGATAACAGCGATACCCAGATCACCCAGAGACAGAGGCAGCTGTGCAGCTTCCATTTCGATGATTTCCAGATTCAGGGGATTATCAACGATATCCAGCTTTGTTGCAGATGTGCCAGCTTCGGGATCCAGTGTGATCAGACCGTTTGCTTCCAGCAGCAGCAGCGCACGACCGCCGTTTGTTGCGTCATTGGGGATACCAACTTTTGTACCTTCGGGGATGTTTGCCAGGTCTGTTACTGTACCAGCGTAGATGCCCATGGGTTCATAGTGAACAGCGCCGATGGAAACCAGATCTGTACCCTGTTCTACATTGAAGGAATCCAGATAAGGCTGATGCTGGAAGTAGTTTGCATCCAGATCACCGGATTCTGTTGCCAGGTTGGGCTGTACATAGTCTGTGAATTCAACGATTTCCAGATTGATGCCCTTTGCAGCCAGTTCTTCTTTTGCTGCTTCCAGGATTTCAGCGTGGGGTGTGGGAGAAGCACCGATTTTCAGTGTGATCGCTTCTGCGGATGCGTCGTCAGCGGGTGCTTCTGCAGAACCGCCACAGGCAGCCAGGCCCAGTGTCAGTACACCCGTCAATAAGATTGCAAAAAATTTCTTCATGATACATTTCCTCCTTGTTTGTAAAAAATATAAATTCTTTTGTATATGTAAATCCCTTTCGGGGCTTACAGTCTTCTATCTGTGTGTTTGGAAATTCTCATTCCCAGTTCCTGGAACACCAGTACGATAATAGCCAGCAGAACCACCATCACATACATGATATCTTCCTGTCCACGGTAGTAGCCATAGTTGATGGCAATGGCACCCAAACCACCGGCACCGACAATACCTGCCATAGCGGAATAGCCCAGGATGGTTGTGATACTGATGGCCGCCCCTACCAAAAGAGAGGGCTTTGCTTCTGGCAAAAGCACCTTACGCATGATCTGGAAGGGAGAAGCACCCATGGACTGTGCCGCTTCGATCACGCCGACTTCCACTTCTTTCAGGGAAGATTCCACCATTCTGGCGATAAAGGGGGTCGCCGCTACCCAAAGACCGACAATCGCCGCCTTGGAACCGATGACAGTGCCAACCACCGCCTTTGTAAAAGGCATCAATGCGATCAGCAGAATCAAAAACGGAACGGAACGGAAGAAGTTGATAATCAACCCCAACAGGCTATTCAGCCAAGAGATGGGATGGATGCCATCCTTATCTGTCACCACCAGAAGCAATCCCAGGGGCAGACCCACCAGATACGCCAAAATTGTGGAGATCACTGTCATATAAATGGTTTCAATAAACCCCTGACCCACAAGGGCCAGCATACCTTCCTTAAACATATTCTACCTCCTCTACCACAACGCCTCTGTCTGTCAGATATTGGATCATCTTTTCTCTCAGTTCCTTTTCTTCGGGGAACTGCACGACCATCTGCCCAAAGGCCTGATCATCGATGGTTCTTGTATTTGCCGCCAGAATGTTTACCAGACCTTTCATTTCGATCATCATCTGCCCCAAAACAGGTTCATTTTCGCTGCCGCCCTTGAATACCAGACGATAGCTATAGGGCAATTTGCCTGTATAGGCTTCTCTGTTGGAGCCTTCATGCATTACCAGTTCCTGACCGATCTTTGTTTTAGGTGCGCGGAAGATTTCTTCTACGCTGCCTTCTTCTGCAATCAAACCGCCGTCAATGATGGCAACTCTATCGCAGATTTCCTGAATGACGCTCATTTCATGGGTGATGACCACGATAGTGATACCCAGTCTTGCGTTGATATCCTTCAGCAGGGAAAGAACGCCTGCTGTTGTGTTAGGGTCCAGTGCGGAGGTCGCTTCGTCGCAGAGGAGAACCTTAGGCTCTGTAGCCAATGCCCTTGCAATGGCGACCCTCTGCTTCTGACCGCCGGAAAGCTGTGCGGGATAGGAATCTGTTCTGTCTGACAGGCCTACCAGCTCCAGCAATTCCAAAGCCCTTGCCTTGGCCTGTGCCTTAGGCACGCCGCTGATCTCCATAGGGAAGCAGACATTTTCCAAAGCTGTTCTCTGCATCAGCAAATGGAACTGCTGGAAGATCATACCCATGTGTCTGCGCTGCTGTCTCAATTCTTTTTCCGGGAGGGAAGTCAGCTCAACACCATCCAGCCAAACCTTACCGGCTGTGGGGCGTTCCAGCAGATTGATGCAGCGTACCAGTGTACTTTTGCCGGCACCGCTCAGCCCGATGATACCGAAAACTTCGCCTTTTTTGATATCTGCGCTCACGCCGTGAAGCACTTCCAATTCTCCCGCTTTGGTGCGGAAGCGTTTTTTGATGCCCTCTAAGCGGATCATCGTTTCTTTTTCACACATTTTGAAACCACCTTTTCTAAAATTCAAAATAAAAAATGCTCTGTCCCTAAGTGTTACAACTCAGGGACGAGAGCATATCTGCTTCGTGTTACCACCCTAATTCACCATAGCCTCACGGCTACAGCCTTATCAAGTACGGGCATTTCGCCGATACTCTGGCGCTGTCACGGGCGCTCCCGTCGCAGCCTAAAGGATCCTCCTCTCGGTGCGCGGCTCCAAGACCATCTTCCACCCTTTCCGCATTTCCTCCTTCGCAGCTACCAGAGGTTCTCTGTAAAATCTTTCAGGATGTACTCTTCTTTTCATTGCCTTTGTCTTTTGAACTTGTACCCCATTATACCCCGTTCAATTTTTTTGTCAACCATTTTTTTCAAAAATATCCATTTGACTTTTTAAATCATTCATTCGGTTTTTTCAATGGATTCCTCTGTCATACCATACTGTTCAAAGGGGATATCCTCATAAATATACTGCTGCAGCATATCCTTTGCCTGCTCCAGATCGTAGACATAATACCAGCCGCCATTGATGGTCTGCCCCGTAGAAGCGATGTAATCATTGGGGAAAGCCGCCTGTTCTAAAACAAGGTCGCTGCCCTTCAAGCCCACCGATGCGATCTTCAAAATCTCTTCATTGCTCAGAGAGGTTTCCACCATAGGCGCAAATTTCCGCACATAGGAAGGGTATTCCAACGGGTTGATCTCCTTGGCTTTTTCAAACAGGGACGCAAGGACTTCCCGCTGACGGGAAGCACGCATACTGTCGCTGTCGATCTTTCGGATACGGGAATAGCTGACCGCCTGGGGGCCGTTCAGCATGATATAGCCTGTCTCCCGCAGGGGTTCGCCGCTGAGAAGATAGGCATTGACCTGCTGCCGTTCTGCTTCTGTCACATCCACCATAACGCCGCCCATTTCATCGATGACCTCTGCCAGAGAATCGAAATTGACGGTAACATAATCAGTGATATTCATGCCGAAGTTTTCATTCAGAGTCTGGATGGCAAGCTCAGGGCCACCATAGGCATAGGCATGGTTGATCTTTGTATCATAATAGCCGGGAACGGAAACATAAGTATCTCTTGCAATGGAAATCAGCTTCACCTTGCCCGTTTTTCCATTGACAGATGCGATCATAATGGCATCGGAACGCCCCTGATAATCATGGTTACGGGAATCCACGCCGTAAAGGGCGATATTCATGATCTTGTTGTCGCCGTACTGTTCGTTGACGGAAAGATTGCTTTCATCGATCTCCGAGCGGTTCAGACCGCCCACCAAATATAAAAATACGCCGTAAGCCGCCCCCATCAGGGCGATACAAACCGCCAAAGTGATGGCAAGGGTCTTGAAATACAGGCGTCTCAAACGTTTCTTTTTCTGCTCGTTCAAGGCAGTTCCTCCTTTGTGCTTTCGTATCCCTTTTATCTTACGGCGGTTTTCGACAAAAAACAACAAAAAAAATCTTAAGATGGTCTTTTTCCAATAAAACCATTCTTAAGACTTTGTTTTTTCAAATTTTATTTTTGCACCAACGCAAGAATATCTTCAATGGGGGCGTAAACCTCCCCATCCACATAGAAGCACTGGATGCCCGTTTCCTTGCCGCCCACCAGCAGCTTGAAATCCGCCTTTTTTGTCACCAGTCTGCCGCTGCCGTCCATGAGCATTTCATTCCCCAAGGTAGTAAATTTTTTGCCCAGGGTCAGGTTCAGAGTGCCTGCTTCTTTGTTATATTCTGCGGAGAATTTTTTGCCCGCTTCTGCCAGCTGGCGCAGGGGTGCATGGGCTTTGCCAAAGATATCCAACGTGGTGAAGGTCATTTCCTTCTCATTTACAGGGAAGGTCTGTTCTGTCAATGCTCTGCTGTTTTCCAGACCTACCCATTCCAGTTCATAGGGCTTGATGCGGTCGGTATAGATGCCATCCACGCCCACCTGCAGCAGGTCTTCAAACATCAGATAACGATTCACCGTATGGGCATAGACCTTCAGCCCCTTTGCCTTCAATGCGGCGACATTTTCCTTGGTGGCACGGTTATAATGCAATGTCACCGTATCGATGCCATTGGCGGCACAAAAGTCTGCAATTTCTGCATAATTGGGATTGGTGATCAGATACAGGGTAAAAATCCAATTCTGGAAAGGATAGATCTCCTTCACCCAGTTCAGCATATCCTTATGATAGATCTGAGGGATGATACGATTCAAAATCTCCGGCGCACCGATATTATTGGCGATATTTTTCAGATCGTTGAACTGCCGCTGCACCGTTGCCTTATCCGTATCCTTCGTATCCGTCACCAGATACATATCAGGATATTCCATCATCAGATAGAGCAGGTCTACTGCCGTGATGGCAGTCTGTTCATAGACCACCGGCGTTTCCACAAAGGTCTTGCTGTCCATTACCAGCTTGCCGTTGGGCTCGATCTCCAAGCGGTAATAAGAGCCATCGGCATCAAAATCGTGACGCAAAACCAGCATGCCATCAGAGGTATAAGTAAAATCCCCTTCTACCACACGATAGCCATTTTCCCAAGAGGTGATAAAGGCCTCCTTGGAATTTGTTTCAATTTTCCCATCGGCTTCCCCCAAGGCATGGGCGATCAGTGGGTTTTGGCTCTGCCAGTCCGCCGCATAAACAGGCTGTACCGCAGAAACCCCCAGCATGGCCGCCATGGCCAAAGCCGTCAAGCGTTTTCCTTTCATTTTTTATCTCTCCCTATTTTTGGTATATGAAAAAAACAGACGGGGATAGTCGCCCATCCCCGCCCTTTTTCATTTTATTATTCCTCTTCGTCTTCGAACAGATCGTAGAATGTGTTGGATACTTTTTCGAAGTCGTCATCGCTTTCGATATTCAGCAGTTCGATGCCATCTTCGTTTTCCTTGTATTCATACAGCAGAACTGTTTCGTCTTCCAGAGGCAGCAGCGCAATGTATTCCTTGCCTTCGATGCCTTCTACTGCAAAAACGCCCAGAATGCCGCATTCCATTTCTGTATCGTCATCCAATGTCAGTGTCAATGTTTCCATTTCCATTTCTTCGTGTACATGATCGTGGTCGTGATCGTGACCGCATCCGCATTTATCGCTCATCGTCGAATCCTCCTTAAAAATCTTTCTTGAATAATACTTCCCTATCATGATAACCGATAATCGCCTTTTGGACAATTATTTTTTTTGACTTTTTTGGCGGTTTGCCTCTTTTTCGGCAAGTTTTTTCGCTTTTTTCGCAAAGAAGCCCAAGTTTTCGTCCTCTTTCTTCTTGGATTTTCCTTTTTTACCGCCTTTTTTCTGGGGCTTGGAAGAAGCAAAGGGAAACTCATTTTTGTCTTTTTTCTTTTTCTTGGGTGTGCCGCCGCCTGTTTCAATGACGAGATCGTCCAGATCGCCCCAATCATCGAAATCGCCCCAGTCGTCGCCTTCTACCCATTTATCCTCAATAATGAGTTTTTTCTTTTTGATGGGCTTTACGATATCCTTTTTCGTTTTCTGGCTGTCCACCAGCTTGCCGTAGGACATTTCCTTCTGTTCAAATTGCAGCCCCCACGCCTTTTCGTATTTATGGATCCATTTCCGTTCATAGGGTGTTACGATGGTGATGGCTGTGCCTTCCATGCCCTTTCTGCCGCAGCGGCCTGCACGGTGCAGATAATGGGTAGGTTCTTCGGGAACATCCAGATTGATGATATGGGTCACCCCTTCGATATCCAAACCACGGGAGCCGATATCGGAGGCCACCAGTACGTTGATGCGTCCCTCTCTGAAATCATCCATGGCATTCTTTCTGTCCAGCTTGCTGGCCTGCCCATAGATGCCCGCCGCCTTGATGCCGTGGTAATTCAGCTTATCTACAGTCACCTCGATATTTTCGGGGTTATTCAGGAAAATCATGCACTTGGCAGGCTTTTCCCCCGCCAGGATTTTCCGCAGGTTGGCAAATTTTTCTCTGTGGGCGGAAAGGATATAGTAATGGTGGATGCCCTTGGGCACGATGCCGCCGCTTTTCGCCTCCAAATCCACTGCATCGGCCTTCATCAGCTTCGCAGCCTTTTCCTTGGCTTCGCCGCTGACAGAAGCAGAAAGCAGGACAATCTGGCGTTCCTTCAGGGTAGTTTTGATGACCGCTTCTACATCCTCCACGTTGCCGTCATCCATCAATCTGTCCCCTTCATCCAAAACGATGGTCTTTACCAGATGGGCCTGAATTTTTTTCTTGCGGATCAAATCCAAAATACGTCCCACAGAGCCTACAACGATACGGGGCTTTGCTTTCAGCTTTTCCATCTGTCTGCCGATGCCTGCCGCACCGATGAGCAGCACACAGCCCGCTTCGATGCCGGAATTTTCCTGCAGCAGCTCTGCCTGACGGAACACCTGGGCAGCCAGCTCATGGGTGGGGGTCAGGATGATGGCCTGCGTCCCCTTGATGCTCAAGTCCAGTTTTTCAAAAATCGGCAGCAGATAGGCCAGAGTCTTGCCGGAGCCTGTTTCGGAACGGCCGATAACATCCTCCCCCGCCAGAATCTCGGGAATCATTTTCTGCTGTATTTCCGTGGGGGTCTCGATGCCCTGCTTCGCCAGGGCTTCCGCCAAGGCAGGACGCAGCCCCAGTTTTTCAAATGTATTTTCCATTAGGATTTTCCTTCCTGTTAGTTCAAATAAACGATAATTTCCTAATTTATATCATATCCAAATTCTCGAAATAGTCAAGGATACCGCAGTAAATCGCCCATGCCAGTTTTTCCTGATATGCGGCATCATTCAGCAGTTTTTCCTCCTCTGCATTGGAAAGAAAGCCACATTCTACGATCACAGCAGGAATTTCCGTGGTTCTGAGTACGTAATACTCCTTATTTTCCTTGGCTTGGCGGGTATTGCTGCCATCCACCCGACTCCGCAGGCTTTCCTGCACGCACTCCGCCAAAACCTTCCCCTTTTCGCTGCTTTTATGATAAAAAACCTGGGCTCCCTTGGCTCTTGCAGAGGGAAAGGCATTTTGGTGGATGCTCACAAGGAGATCCGCCCCCGTTTCATTGGCAATCTTTTTCCGCTCTGCCATATCCGCCTTTTTCCCCTTGCCAAGGGCAGCATCACTGTCTCTGGTCAGGATGACCTCTGCGCCCCCCTGCTCCAGATACTCCGCCAGCTTTTCCACCACCGCCAGATTCAGCAGTTTTTCATCGGCACCATTGGTGCCCGTTTTGCCTGGGTCCCAGCCGCCGTGGCCTGCATCCAGCACAATGGTGGCATCCATCATGGGAAACATGGCATGGGCCGCCCGCTGCCCCAAAGCCGTATGCACCAGGCAAGCCCCAATGATACACAGGCAGCAAAGGATGCTGCCCCATTCTTTCCGTAAAAAAATCCCCTTCATCCTACCTCCTCCTTTTGTAAAGGATATGTAGGGAAGGGGAAAAATTTGCTTTTTTATTCTTCCATGATGGCAACGGCACGGATGGGCGCACCGTCGGCTTCTTTATATTTCAGGGGCAGGGCTACCAGGGTAAACAGACCGCCGCCGATCTTTTCCAGATTGGTCAGGTTTTCCATGATAACGACATCCTGATTGCCAAGGAGTATTTTATGTCTGGGCAGGGTCATTTCCTCCACAGGATCGATGCCGATGGTATCAAAGCCTAGGCCCTTTTTACCGCTGTCCAAGGCATACTGACAAATCTCCATGCTGACAACGGGATAGTCCCCAAAATATTCTGCCTTACCCCAGTTTTCATCCCAGCCGGTGTTGAAAAGCAGAAAATCCGCCTGATCCGCCATTTCACGCACTGCTTCGATGCGCTCCATGCCGATCTCATCCCCTGCTTTCAAATCACGGCAATCGATGACAAGGGCTTTGCCTACAAACTGGGCAACAGGCATTTCGTCCAGCTTTGTCCGTTCCGGGAAAAGATGGTAGGGGGCATCCATGTGGCTGCCTGTGTGGGAGGTGATGTGGAACATGGTCTCCCGAAAGCCATCTGTTTCAAAGGTATTGGCCACCTCCAGCCCTGCAGGGGCTGTGCCGGGGAAAACGGGCATATCCATAGAAATGGTCTGTGTCAGGTCGATCACTTTCATGTTGTTTTTCTCCTTCCTTTTCATGCTCTCATTTGTTTTTAAAATTATAGCATAGGGTCTGCCTTCTGTCACCCATAGGAAAAACCCGCCTCCGACCAAGCCGAAAACGGGTTTCCACAGGTTTATTCTTTTATAGTTTTTCCTTGCACCGGGGCTTTTTCACGATAACAAAAGTATCCGATGAGCATGAACACGATGGCAACGGGCACCCAGCTCAGCTTATATGCCGCCAGAGGGATTCTGTTGTAAAAATCATTGTATGACTGAATGTTTAACCCAAACAAGCCATTATAGGTATACAAAACATCCAGCATCCCCATAACGAAGGAGACGATGACCCCAAAACGCATGGCGTTCAGCTTTCTGCCATCCAAGCAATTGGGCATAAAGGAATAATACAGAGTGATCACGATAGCACCGGGATAGAAGGCATCCAGCAGGGGCGCAAAAAACGCTACGATGGTATTCAGACCGATGCTGCCGATGATGGTGCTGCCGATGAGAACCAAAATCGTCCCCTTGCGGTAAGGCAGCCTGCCTTTGGTGGCTTCCTCAAAATATTCCGCTGTTGCCGCTGTCAGCCCAATGGCTGTGGTCAGGGAAGCAAAGACCAGGGCGATGCTGAAAAAGATACCGCCCATTCTGCCCCAAAGCTCCAAAACCACCTGGGTATACAAAGAAGCATATTTCAAATCCAAGGTATCCCCTACAAAGGAGCCCACCAGCATATGCCCCAGATGGGTCAGGCAGAGCATCCCAATGCCGATGACGCCAACCTTGATGACCATAAGATTCAAGCGGTTTTCAGGTACGCCCTTTTCCTTCAGGTTATTCAAAATGATGATGCCAAAGACCAGCCCACAGAGCAGGTCGCCGGTGGCATAGCCCTCTGTGAAGCCGTAGACGATGGGGGGCTTGTCATAGCTGGGTTCTGCCCATGTGGAAATGGGGGTTGCCAAGCCCTTGGCAATGACCCCAATGACGATGATCACCAGTACAGGGAACAGGATATTACTGATCTTATCCACCATTTGGGAACGGCTGGAAACAAACCAATAGGTCAAGAGATAATAGCCGCAGGAAAACAGCACGATGGGCAGCATAGAATCGATCTGCATCCCGGTGATCTGCATGATCGCATCCCAGGAGGCAGCACTCATACGAGGAATGACGTACAAAGGTCCTAAGATCATAATGGTGGCACCACAGAAAAACCGTCCGAATTTTGGCAGGGCACGGGTGGTGACCCCAAGGAAGGTTCCCTTCCCTCTGGACAGTGCTACATAGGCCAAGAGCGGCAGCAGCAAAGCTGTGATAAAAACGCCGATATAAGCAGAAAAAACGGCACTTCCGCTTTCCTTCCCCCATGTCATGGGCCAGATCATGCTGGATGCACCAAAATGCATGGCAAACAGCGCACCGCCCATCAAAAACAATGACAGTACGGATAATTCTTTTTTCTTCATACTTTCCCTCCTCTAATCTGCCACATCTTCTGCGACATCTTTCGATTTTATAGTAAAGCACCCCGGAAAGGCATAGTCAAGAGGGAATTGACCAAATTTTTTCTTTCAAATCAGCAGATCGTCTAAAAACTCTCCCCTTAGGTGAGAGTTACAAACAAAGAAAAAAAGCCTGTACTTCCGCCGTTTCTTCTATTTTCCTCTGAAAATTGTTCTTATTTTCTCCGTTTTTGCAAAAAAAGAACGGGAGAGTTTTTCCCGTTCCTTTTCTCTTTTTTAGCCCAGCTGGGCTTTATAGGTGTCGTAGATATCCAGGGTCGTGCCATCCATCAGCATATTATATTCCGCCCATGCCATGTCATAATCATAGGCTGCGGCGGACAATTCCATTTCCGTCTGCTCAAACTGCAGCTGCAGTGCCTGCAATTCCACTGCGGAGACCAGCCCCAGCTTTGCGGAGACCTGCTGATGCTCCCATTCGGTCTTTGCCTTGGCGTAAGCATCTTTTTTGTTCTGATATACCGCCGCTGCTGCATTGATGCGATCCAGCTTCTTTTTCAGGTCGTTGGCAATATTGGCCTGCTGATCCTTCATGGCCACATCTGCCAAGTCCATATCCAGTTCACTGGCTCTGATCTGTCCGTCATACTGAGAAGTATCTTTGGTTTTTTCCTTGGCCTGCTGCTTATCCCGACGCAGGGTCTTCAGTTTATAGTTTTTATTTGTAGCTTCCTTCAAAAGTTCTTCGCTGTAGGCAGGGGCTGTTTCAATGATACGGGTCAGCTCCGGCGGGGTGATGTTCAGTTCCTCGTCCAGTTCCCGTCCCATCAGGTCATTGAGCTGCCGTTTCAGCAAAGTCAGTCCATCTTTGGCATCCTGCAGATCCTTCGCCCCTTCGGAAACTTCCAGCTTTTTGCCGGAAAAGTCTGTGGGAGTACTGAAGCCCAGTTCCGCCTTTTTCTCTTCGATCTGGCAGACCCGTTCCAAAAGAGCCTGCTTTTGGGTCAACAGGCTGACGCCCTTTTCCACCTGCACAGTTTTTGTCACCAAAAGCTGAGTCACGGCAAGGGCCTCGTTGTTCCAGTCCTCTTTGGTCTTGTTCAGGTCCATTTTGGTATTTTTCAGCTCTGTCTGCTGATCTTCCAGGGCATTCCGCTGCTGGTCAGCAATGCTGTCCACCATGCTCTCCATGGCACTGGCAGTCTTGACGCTGCCGGAAAGTAAGCCGCTGCTGATGTCTGCCAGGCCGCCCAAAGCACCGCCCACAGCGCCCCCTAGGATTCCACCGATTTGTCCAACTTGTCCTGCACCTGCCTGCCCTGCACTTGCTGCCTGGCTGGCCTGCCGTCTTGCCCTTGCCGCATCATCCTGGGTATCCTGCAATTCATCCAAGCCATCATCGATGGCACTCAAGCCCGCAACAACTTTCTTGGCATTTAATTCCAATGTGGTTTTCAGGCGGTTATTTTTCAGCACCAGCTTCTGAATTTCTTCCAGGGTCATAGGCTCTGCCTTGGGGGCTTCTGCCGTTGGCTCTGTTGTTTCTTCTGCCTGTTTTGTTTCCGCTGCAAAGGCAGGAACCGCCATCCCCGCCGTCAGCGCCCCTGTTACCAGCAGGGCACACGCTTTTTTATATTGATAGAATTTCATATTCCGGAACTCCTTTCTCATGCCTGCACAGGCGTGTTTTCTTCCATCTCCACAGTCCCTTGCTGTGCCTTTTTCTCCATACGGGTCAGCCGCAGATGCCAGATGATGCAGCTCAGCACCAGGCAAACCACCGTGATGCCGCCCAAAACCATCATTTCCCCGCGGATCGCTTCAAACCCACAGCCCATCAAAGCCACATTGCGGTAGCCGATGACAAAATGGGTCAGAGGGAACACCTGGGCCAGCTTTTGATAAAAGGCAGGCAAGGCGATGGTGGGCCAGGTATACCCGCTCAAAACCAGAGAAGGTGAGGTGAATACCAGGGAAAGGGACGTTGCCAGCACGGGGTTTGGCATGAAGGAGGAAAAGAACTGCCCCATGGCAATGATCGACAGCAAAAATAAACTGCTGTATGCCAGCCAAACCTGCCAGCTTCCCTTCATGGGGATATCATAGACCCCTCGGATGATGCAGGAGCAGATGCCCCACGCCAGCAGAGAGATGATAAAATATACCAGACATTTCACCATGACCTGCAGGGTCGTGCTTTTGGAAATGCCCCGCAGCTCCTCCAAGTGTCCGCTTTCCTTTTCCCGCACCAGGGAAATAGCCGCAAAATAGATCAAAACCTGCTGCACCGTTGCCGCAACGAAGCCAAAGGTCAGGAAATAACTGAAATTATTGGTGGGGTTATACCACTGACGGGTATAAAAACCCACGGGGTTCATGGCCGCCAAAGCATCATCCACCGTTTTCCCCTTTGCCACAAGGCTTTTCACTGCCATCTGGGTGGAAACCGTGCCCAACACCTCGGACCCTTTCAGGTTGATGGTGCTGCCGTAGCCCATATTTACCGCACTGGAACCCAACAGCACCTCTGCCTGCTGCCCCAACTGCAGCTTTCTGGTGAAATCCGCAGGGAAGATGAGACAGCCCACGATCTCGCCATCCCGCATGGCTTCGGCGATCTCTTCTTCATCCCCATAATAGCCAACGATATCGAAATAGGGAGACTGACGGAAGGCTTCCACCACTTCCCGGGTCTGCTTGCTGTAGCTGTAGTCCACCACGCCCATCTTCAAGTCGGAAAAATATCCCTTAGCATAGCTGCTGCCGCAGATACAGGTTACAAAAATAGGAATCAATATCATCAACACCAGAGAACGAGGGCGTTTCAGCAGATATTTCCACTCCCGCAAAAATAATTTTGCAAATGCTTTCATGCTTCCACGACCTCCTCTCTCGTTGTCTGTTTCTTTTCTGCCCGCTGCACCTTCCAGAAAAATACCACAAAGCTCAGCAGGAAGGCGATCACACCCATCAACAGGAGCATATCCCTGCTATGAGCCAAAGACGCCCGCTCAAAACCGATGCCCATAAGGACGATATCCCGCACAGGGCTCATAAAATGGGTCGCCGGCAGGAAATCTGCCACCCTTACCAATGCCGCAGGCATTTCCGTATGGGGCCAGGAAAATCCCGACAGGATGAAGAAGGGATAGGTCAGGGCCATGAGCCACTGCATGGCGTGGATGGTATTTTTGCAGAGCAGCCCCAAAAGGGCCCCAAAGCCCAGCAGACAGAATACAAAGCAACCGCACAGCAATATCAGATCTGCCTGTCTGCCCCGCATGGGAAAGCCGAATAGCTTCATAATGACTGCATAATTCAGTAAAATATTCAAAAAGCCTGTTACGCCGTAGAAAATCATTTTATTGAAGAAATGCAGGATGCAGTCCCTTTTGGGCATAGTGCCCGTCAGGATGCCCTCCTTTTTTTCCTCGCCAAAGGCACTGGCCACCGCCATCATAAACAGCTGATGGTAAACCAGCCCCGTCAAGCCCAGCCCCAGATACATCAGATAGCTGAACTGGGGATTGAACCAGGGGCGCAGCACTGTGGAAACGGGCATAACCTGGGCCATCCCCTCGCCAACGCTGCTGCCGGAAGCCACATAGCTTTTCACGGCGATCTCGGTAGAAATGGTCTTGACCACCTGCATGACAGAGACGATGGCACTGTTGCCCAGCAAGTTGTTGGTACTGTTGACGCCTACCAAGACCTCCGCCTGCTGCCCCAGCTGCAATGCTCTGGTGTAATTTTCAGGAATGACGATGATGCCTTCCACCTCACCGGCCTCCAGCATCTGTTTTGCCGTTTCCGTATCCTGCAAGACTGCCGTCACATCGAAACGGTCGGATTCATCAAAGGCACGGATCAATTCTCTGGTTTTCGCCGAGGAAGCAGAGTCCACCGCCGCCAGAGGAATGTGGTTGACGATGCCGTTCTGGAAAGCACCACAAACTACAATATTCAATAACAACGGGGCGATCAAAAACATGAACAGCCCCCTGGGGTCTTTCAAGAGCCGCATCAGCTCTCGCCAGAACCCCTTGAAAAATGTCAGAATCATTGCGCCTCACCCACTTTATCCAGGTCTACGCGCACCAGCATACCCGGGTAAAGCATGATGTCATCCTCCCCGGAAAGGGCGATTTTCACTTCGTATGTAACCACATCCTGATCGTTCAGCTCATTGGTAGATTTTTTGATGGCAAAATCGGGATTTTTGCTGATATTGACGATCTTGCCATGGAAAACAGTATCAGGGTAAGCCTTACTAGTCAGGGGGATCTCCTGCCCGATCCGCAGCTTGCCGATCTCATATTCATCCACGTTTGCCGTGATCCAACGGTCGCCGTAATCTGTCAAAGTCACAATCGTAGTACCTGTACCGATCAGTTCCCCTACGGAAGAGGAAAGCATGGTAACCGTACCGTTGCAGGGCGCATACTGGGAAGTCTGGCTCAGGTTCAGGTTTACCTCTGCCAGCACGCCCTTGGCTGCCTGCAGCTGTCCTGTTGCCGCTTCATACTGCCCCTGGGCTGCCTGCTGCTGGGCTGCCGCTGCCTGGGCATCCAGTCTTGCTGCCTCCAGCTGAGTGGTCAGCTTATCCATGTTATCCTGAGATACGGCATCGATGGCATATAATTCCTGATATTTCGCATATTCCGTTTCCAGCAGCTTCACATTGGCATTGGCCTTATCCACCACAGCCGCTGCTGCCTGCACAGCATTTTTCGCCGCTTCCACCTGTCCTGCCGCAGCCTGTGCCGTTGCAGAAGCCTGGGTCTGTTTTACCTGTACGTCCCGCTGGTCGGTGGAGAAGAGCAGATCGCCTTCCTTGACCTCCTGCCCCTCTTCAATAGGGATATCTGTCAGATAGCCGGGGATCTTCGCGCGAATATAAACTTCCTTACATTCCACCGTACCTGTTACAAAATTTCCCCGTTCCGCCTGTTCTGTTTCTTCTGCTTGCGTGCCGCAGCCGCTGAAGGCACAGCAGCCTGCCAGCAATACTGCCAAAACTGTCTTTTTTCCGTTCCGCATTTCTCCTCATACTCCTTTATATTTTTTGATTTAAACCATTCTATACTCCTATTCTTATGATGGGATCAATATCTGGAAAATAGGGCGAACCATTTTTTCCGCCAATTCCCTCATTTCTTCCTTGGAAAGGGGCATCCCCTCCACCAGCCACTGCTTCACCATACCCATGGCTCCATAGGCGATGAACTGATGGATATAATCGGCTTTGTGGGGTTCTACCGCCAGTCCCATTTCCTGCCGCACCTTCTGTCCCTTCTGCTTCATAATTTCTGCCAGCTTTTTCGCTAAACGGTCACTGTGGGGATTCAGCAGCAGACAGCGGCATAAATCAGGATTCTCTACAATATAATCACAGATATGCCCGATGAGAGGATATTCCCAAGCGGCATCCTGACGGATATCCGTTTCCTCCAACATACGGGCAAAGCCCTCTACCGCCTCAATTTCCAATTCTTCCAACAGCCCAAATACATTATTATAATGAAGGTAAAAGGTAGCCCTGTTCAAATCCGCCCGTTCTGTGATGTCCTTTGCGGTGATCTCACTGAAGGGCTTTTCCTGCATCAGCCCGATGAGGGCATCTCGCATCAGTGCTTTGCTCCGTTTCACTCTGCGATCCTGCTTCTCCGAAATCATTTTTTCCCTCCTTTCCCATTTTTCACCTTCTGTTTTGAAGTATGATATCATACCCAGCAAAGATAATCAACAATTTTCGTTAAATAGAATATTTTCGACTAATTTATCGTGTTTTTCTGCGTATACAATGGACAAAAAACAATTTTGTATTTAGCGCAAAGACATCTGTCCGTCATTTTTACCAGTCCTTTTCGTTATTTTTCTATCAAAATTTGCTCGTTCTGCCAAAATACAAGGTGGGACAAAAAAAATCCCATTTTTTTGTTGACGGAAATTTTTAAAGTGCTATAATTTCCCTATCGGCAATGTCCGTATTAGGCGGTCATGTGTCTGCCAATAAATACTTAAGGAGGCTTATCTATGGAAAAAAGAGTATACAACTTCTCAGCAGGTCCTTCCATGCTGCCCTTGGAAGTTCTGGAACAGGCACAGCGCGAGCTGGTTTGTTACCCTTCAGCAGGCATGTCAGTGATGGAGATGAGCCACCGTTCAAAAGTTTTCGAATCTATTTTAGAAAAAGCGAAGGCTGATCTCAAAGAATTGATGCATATCCCCGATAACTATAAGATCTTGTTCCTGCAGGGCGGCGGCTCAACTCAGTTTGCCATGATCCCCATGAACCTGATGAACAAAAACAACAAGGCGGATTATGTTATCACAGGCCAGTGGGCGAAAAAAGCGGCGGCGGAAGCAGAACGCTACGGCAAAGTCAACATCGTTGCTTCCTCAGCAGACTCAACCTTCGACCACATCCCTGAACTGGACAAATCTAAATTCGACCCCGAAGCGGATTATTTCTATATCACACTGAACAACACCATTTACGGCACACGCTGGACAGAACTGCCCGATACAGGCAATGTGCCTCTGGTGGGCGATATGTCCTCTTCCATCCTCTCTCAGGAGATCGATATCACCAAATTCGGTCTGCTGTACGCAGGGGCACAGAAAAACCTGGGCCCTGCTGGCGTAACAGTGGTCATCGTGAGAGAAGACCTGTTGGGCAACGCCATGGATTTCACACCGACCATGCTGCGTTATGATATCCACGCAGAAAATAATTCCCTTTACAACACACCCCCTACCTACGGCATCTATTTTATGGGCCTGGTATTTGAATGGGTGAAACGGCAGGGCGGCGTTGCGGCTCTGCAGAAGATCAATGAACATAAGGCTGGCATCCTCTATGATTTCTTAGACCAGTCCCAGCTGTTCAAAGGTACTGTTGTAAAGAAAGACCGTTCCCTGATGAATGCGCCCTTTGTTCTGCCTACAGAAGAGCTGAACGCCAAATTCATCCAGGAAGCCAAAGCCCAGGGCTTTGAAAACCTGAAAGGTCACCGCACTGTCGGCGGCATGCGCGCTAGTATGTATAACGCAATGCCCGTGGAAGGCGTGGAAAAATTAGTGGAATTCATGAAGAAATTCGAGATGGAAAATAAATGATTTCGGAAGGGTCGTAAAAACGACCCTTTTCGTATATATAAGACTTTTCGCGTATATTAGAATAAAAAAGGAGAATAGATCATATGTATACCATTCGCACTCTGAACAACATCGCTGAAACAGGACTGGCAAAGCTGCCCGAAAACAAATTCGTCGTAGACAACAACGCAGAAGACCCCGAAGGCATTATCCTGCGCAGCTTCGATATGCACAAAATGGAACTGAACAAAGGCCTGCTGGCTGTTGCCCGGGCCGGCGCAGGCACCAACAATATCCCCATCGACCGCTGCACAGAAATGGGTGTGCCTGTATTCAATACCCCCGGTGCCAATGCCAATGCCGTAAAGGAACTGGTGCTGGCTGCTCTGTTCGCATCTTCCCGCCGCATCATCGCCGGAGCAAACTGGGTACAGACTCTGAAGGACAGCGGTGAGGACGTTGAAAAAGCCGTGGAAGCAGGCAAAAAGAAATACACAGGTCCTGAAATCGCCGGAAAGACACTGGGTGTCATCGGTCTGGGTGCCATCGGCGTACAGGTTGCCAATGCAGCACTGGATCTGGGCATGAACGTTATCGGCTACGACCCCTTCCTGTCTCTGGAAAGCGCATGGCATCTGTCCCCTGCCGTGGAACATGAAGAATCCATGGAAGAGCTGGTTTCCAAGAGCGATTACATCACATTGCATATCCCTCTGAACGACAAAACCAGAAATACCTTTGATGAAAAGATGTTCTCCGTGACAAAACCTGGGGCAAGACTGCTGAACTTTGCCCGGGGCGGTCTGGTAGACAACAACGCACTGAAAAAAGCCATTGCAGACGGCATCATCGCCCGCTATATGACAGACTTCCCCAGCGAAGACCTGTTGGGCGACCCCTGGAACATCATCGTAACTCCTCACCTAGGTGCTTCCACCCCCGAAAGCGAAGAAAACTGTGCTATTATGGCAGCACAGGAGATCAGAGAATATCTGATTTACGGCAATATCAAAAATTCCGTAAACTTCCCCAACTGCGTGGTGCCCTATAACGGCAAGCCCCGTATTGCGATTTCCCATAAAAACATCGTCAACATGATTGGTCAGCTGGGTGCTGTTTTCACCAAATACCGTGTCAATATCGATAAGCTGGTAAACAACTCCAAAGGCGACCTTGCATATAACATCGTCGTATGCGATAATTTACCTGAGAATGTACAGGATATGATCAATGACCTGTACGCCATCAATACTGTTATCAAAGTACGCATTTTAGAATAAGCTTTTGAAACAAAGGAGGAAACCCCTATGGCAACCATCAGACCTTTTATGGCCATCCGCCCTGCGGCAAATTACGCAAAAGACGTGGCGGCACTGCCCTATGATGTAATGAACAGCGAAGAAGCAAGAGAAATGGTGAAGGGCAAACCTTGGTCCTTTCTCCATGTAGATAAAGCAGAGGTAGACCTGCCCGTGGGCACAGATATTTACAGCCCCGAGGTCTACGCAAAGGCAAAAGAAAATCTGGACAACATGGTGGCGAACGGCGTCATGGGTCAGGACTTACTGCCCAATCTGTACATCTATCGCCTGACTATGAACGGCAAAAGCCAGACCGGTCTGGTGTGCTGTACTTCCGTAGACGAATATATCGACGGCACCATCAAAAAACACGAACTGACCCGTGCGGACAAGGAAGCAGACCGTATCCGCCACGTGGATACCCTGAATGCTAACACAGGCCCGATTTTCCTGGCATACAAAGAAAATCTGGATGCCAAAGCCATCATCGACGGCTGGACGGCAGCCGTTGCGCCTGTATATGATTTTGTTTCCGAAGACGGCATCGGCCATACGGTTTGGGTCATCGACAGTGATACAGAGATCGGTATGCTGGTGCAGTCCTTCCAGAATGTAAAGAATCTCTATATTGCCGATGGTCACCACAGAAACGCTTCCGCCGTAAAGGTAGCCCTGAAGCGCAGAGAAGCAAAGCCCGATTATACCGGCGAAGAAGAATTCAACTATTACCTGTCCGTGCTCTTTGCGGCAGATGATCTGTATATCATGGATTACAACCGTGTGGTCAAAGACCTGAATGGCTATGATACCGTTGGTTTCCTGGAAGAGATCGGCAAGAAATTTATCATCGAACCCTATGAAGGCGAAGGCCCATACAAACCCGAAGAACTGCATACTTTCGGGCTGTATCTGGATGGCAAATGGTTCAAGATGACAGCCAAGGAAGAGATCATCACCGATGACCCTGTGCTGGGCTTAGACGTTTCCATCCTGCAGAAGGAACTGCTGGAGCCTGTCCTTGCCATTGGCGACCCCAGAACGGATAAACGCATCGATTTTGTGGGCGGTATCCGCGGGTTAAAAGAACTGGAAAGAAGAGTTGACAGCGGCGAAATGAAGCTGGCTTTCTCCATGTTCCCCACTTCCATGGCGGAATTGATGGATGTGGCGGATGAAGGCATGACCATGCCGCCCAAATCCACATGGTTCGAACCCAAGCTAAGAAGCGGTCTGTTCATCCACGATTTAGGCTAAAACCTTTTTCGTGAGGGTTTCACCCTCACACTCCCACCAGGGAATAATTCCCTGGACCCTATACGCAAAAAAACGGTTTTCCAATCGGAAAACCGTTTTTTTATATCGGGTCGAGGGGGTGACCCCCTCGCAGGGTGTGGGACAGGGTCCCACGAACTTAAAGGTCTAATTTCAGGTCGTTTTCTTTGATCCAGCCTGCCTTGCGCATGAAATACGCAATCACCCAAGACAGTACCGCAGGCAGAAGGAAGCATACCAGGCCCAGACCCAGCCAGTCCATAGCTGTGATGGCTGTCTTTGCACCGCCGGCAATATCATTCAGCCAGCCTGTATAAACGCCGATCTGCCCTACCAGACCGCAGGTACCCATACCTGCCGCAACAGCATCGCCGTTCATTTGCATATGGAAGATACAGGTAGCAATGGGCCCTGTGATGGCAGAAGCCAATGTAGGAGGCAGCCAGATACGAGGATTTTTCATGATATTAGGCACCTGCAGCATAGAAGTACCAATGCCCTGTGCCAGCAGACCGCCCCATTTGTTTTCTTTGAAGCTCATTACAGCAAAGCCTACCATCTGGGCACAGCAGCCTGCTACAGCCGCACCGCCCGCTAAGCCCGTCAGCCCCAGTGCCGCACAGATGGCCGCACTGCTGATAGGCAGGGTCAGTGCCATCCCCACGATAACGGAAACAACAATGCCCATAAAGAAGGGCTGCAATTCTGTTGCCCATTTGATGGCATTGCCTACGGCACTTGCCGCTGCGCCGATGGAAGGTGCCCACCACATGGAAAGCAGTACGCCCACGCAAATGGTAACAGAAGGTGTTACAATAATATCCACTTTTGTTTCTTTGGAAACCAATTTACCAAATTCTGCAGCAAAGATAGTCACAACAAGTACTGCCAGAGGACCGCCTGCGCCGCCCAACTGATTGGCTGCACTGCCCACGGCGATCAGGGAAAACAGCACCAAGGGAGGACATTTCAAGGCATACCCAATGGCAACTGCCATAGCAGGGCCTGTCCCGCTCTGGGCAAAAGCACCGATCTCTACCAGTGTTTCAATGGCGAGCTGCTGCCCCAGTGTTTTCAAAATGGTGCCGATGAGCAGAGATGCAAAAAGCCCCTGCGCCATAGCCCCTAATGCGTCAATGCCGTATCGTTTTGCTGAGAAAACGATGTCTTTTTTTGCTAAAAAGGCTTTGAACCCTTTTTTGTTTGAATTTTCCATTTTTTACTCCTTTACCATATTACCTTTACAGATGACAAGACATTGTTTTCATTATATGATATTCTTTCCATAAAGTCAACAAAACCTTTTTTCGAAAAAATAAATCCTTCCGGCAGGATAAACCGTTCTTTTCGGCTCATACTAACCATATCAAAGGAGGGATAACATGAACAAATTCACCACAGGCATGCTCATCGGCGGTGCCATGACTATGGCAGGCATCGGCTATATGATGAAAGACAAAAGAACCTATCAGAAGGTTGCAAAAAAAGGGAAAAAGATGGTAGCAAAGGCGGAAGAAGCCATTGATGATATGATGGACAGCATGATGCCTTGATGATCCAAAAATACCTGTAAATCTCCATGAAAAAAAGAGAATTGACAAACCTTGCAAGTCCGTTTGTCTCTTCTCTTTTTTTACTGCTTTTTTATATAATACAATTTAAAAAAGGGGGAGGGTATATTATCTTTACAAAAGGTGGTCCGTTCCTTTTGACACTCTTATCTTATCATGCCTTTTTGAATGGCATTTGTACAAAAACCGACGATTTTTTTAAGAAATCCTGAATGATTTATGAACATAAGAAAAGGAACGGATTTTTTCTCCGTTCCTTCGTTCTTTTTTTATTTGCTCAGCAGTTCGATACCTTTTTTGATTCTGCGGATGGATTCTTCTCTTCCCAGAATATCTGCCAGTTCCATAGCACCGCCGGGGGATGTAGGTTCACCGGAAAGGGCTGTTCTGACAGGCCACAGCAGCTGACCATTCTTGATGCCCAGTTCACCAACCAGAGCCATCAGGCTGTCATGGATGGCTGTTTCGTTCCAATCGGGCAGGTTTTCCAGTACAGGCAGAGCCGCCTGCAGGGATGCCAGTGCGATCTCATCATTTGTTTTCATTTTCTTATGGGTATACAGTTCTGTGCCATATTCGGGCAGTTCCTTGAAGAAAGCAACCAGACCAGGGATGTCGTTCAGGGTTTCCAGACGTTTCTGCAGCAGGGCAGCGATCTTTTTCAGGTCAAGGTCTGTACCAGCCAGGGCTTCTTCCAGTTTGGGTCTTGCCAGTTCGAAATATTTATCGAAATCCATGGCTTTCAGGTATTCGCTGTTCATCCATGTCAGCTTCTTGATATCGAAGATGGAAGGAGATTTACTCAGACCAGCGATGTCGAATTTTTCTTCCAGTTCCTTCAGGGAGAAGATTTCTGTATTATCGGAAGGGCTCCAGCCCAGCAGCGCGATGTAGTTTACGATGGCTTCTACCACATAGCCTTCGTTCACCAGATCTTCGAAGGATTTATCGCCATGACGTTTGGACAGCTTATGGTGTGCGTCACGCATAACTGCAGGCAGATGTACATATACGGGGGGTTCCCAGCCAAATGCCTTGTACAACAGGTTATATTTGGGTGTGGAGGACAGGTATTCGCTGCCGCGAACAACATGAGTGATATTCATCAGGTGGTCATCCACAACGTTTGCAAAGTTATAAGTGGGGAAACCATCGGCTTTCATCAGAATCTGGTCATCCAGTTCCGCATTGTCTACGGTGATTTCGCCATAAACAACATCGCTGAAGGAGGTTGTGCCTGTATCAGGCATTTTCTGACGGATAACGAAGGGTTCGCCGGCATCCAGTTTTGCCTGTACTTCTTCCTTGGACAGACCCAGGCAGTGACGGTCATATTTTGCGAAAGCAGCACCCTCTGCGTTGCTTTCCTTCAGGCTTTCCAGTCTTTCCTTTGTGCAGAAGCAGTAGTAGGCTTCGCCCTTTTCCACCAGCTCCAGGGCATATTTCATGTACATGCCCATACGTTCACTCTGCACATAGGGGCCGTAATCGCCGCCCACATCGGGACCTTCATCATGCTGCAGACCTGTCATTTTCATGGTTTTATAGATGACATCTACAGAGCCTTCCACCAGACGGCCCTGGTCTGTATCTTCGATACGCAGGATGAATTTCCCACCCTGAGATTTAGCAATCAGATATTCATAAAGAGCGGTACGCAGGTTACCGATATGCATATACCCCGTAGGAGAAGGGGCAAATCTTGTTCTAACTTCCATTGTTTTTCTTCCTTTCTGAAAATAGTCGGACATTCCTTAGAATAGTTTATACGCAAATCCCCTTTGTGTAAAGGAAAAAGCGAAGAAAATCTTAAGAATCTTGGTGTTTTCTTGCAGGAAAAATCCTTTTTATGATATACTCCTTCATAATAAAGGAAACCATTCTATGAGGAGTTGATCTCATGCAATTAGATAAAGAAACCATCCGCAAATTACGGGGGCTGATCCTATTTACGCTGGTGATCTTGGTGGGTCTTTTGCGGTTCGATGTGGTGCTGGGTGCAGCCAGATTCCTTCTGCATATCCTGTTTCCCTTCCTGCTGGGCGGGGCCATCGCCTTTGTGCTGAGCGTGCCCATGGGGCGCATCAAAAAGCGCTGTTTTAGCAGTGTGAACCCCAACAGCAAGCTGGGAAAAGCCACCGCCCCCCTGAGCCTGGTGCTCACATTGATCTTCGTTCTGGCCCTTTTGGGGCTTGTGGTGGTCGTTGTTCTGCCGGAACTGGGCAGCACCATCGCCACCTTGGGCAAGACCCTGCCGGAAAAAGTTCCCCTTCTGCTGAAAAAGGTAGAGCTGCTTTTTGCAAACAACCCTGAACTGATCCAATATATTGAAGAGATCGAAGGCAGCCTGAATTGGGAAGAGATCATCAATCAGCTGGTAGATTTCTTCCGTTTTGGCGCAAATACCATGCTGGATTCCACCATCAGCGTGGCAAAGAGCATCGTCAGCGGCGTTGGCACCTTCTTCATTGCCTTCGTTTTCGCCTGCTATATCCTGCTGCAGCGGGAAACTCTAGGCAGACAAGCCAGAAAGCTGCTCTTTGCCTATCTGAAAAAGGAACGGGCGGAGGAAATTCTCCGTATCTGTTCCCTGACCCACCGCACCTTCACCAATTTCCTGACTGGGCAATGCTTAGAGGCTGTCATTTTGGGCGTGATGTTCTTCATCGCCATGACGATTTTGCGGTTCCCCTTTGCAGTTTTGGTGGGTGTGCTGATTGCTTTTACGGCATTGATTCCCATTTTTGGGGCATTCGTGGGCTGCGCCGTAGGAACGTTCCTGCTTTTAACGGTAAATCCACCCCAGGCATTGGCATTCATCGCGCTGTTTCTGGTCTTGCAGCAAATCGAAGGCAATCTGATTTATCCAAAGGTTGTGGGCGGCTCCATCGGTCTGCCTGCCATCTGGGTATTGGCTGCAGTTTCCTTGGGCGGCAGTTTGTTTGGCGTTGTGGGGATGCTGGTGTTTATCCCCATCGTTTCCGTGCTGTATGCCCTGCTGAAGGAAAATGTCCATGACCGATTAGAGAAAAAACAAATCGACATAAAATAAAAAGGAGCAAATGCTCCTTTTTTTATTTCAGACTATATATAAAATAATTTTCAAATAGCGGAAGGGCTTGGGAAACAAACCCGTTTCCCAAATAAAATCCGCAGGCGGAATTCACTTCCGCCGAGGAAAACAGCAGGTTTCGAGGCATCTTTGCCGATGGAACCCGTCTGTTTATTCCTCTGTCTTAATCGTCGAAATCCTGATTTCGACGAAGGTTATTCCAGATATCTGCATATAGCTCTGTAATAGGCCGCCGCTGCCTTCTTGCAGCCTTCCTCTGTGCCAAAATTTTCCACATCGGCTGCATTGGTGATGAAGCACTGCTCCGCCAAGACCGCAGGGCAATCCATATTTTTCAGCATCCCGAAGGTATCATAATCATAGATTTCCGTATCGCTGGAATCCACCAGCAGCTTTTCGCCGTTGGCGTCATAATACCCAAAGCGCACGCCATCGGTGCCCCGCAGCTTCGCCCCTACGGTCTGCATTTCCTCTGCCAAAAGCTCCGCAAAGGCAAGGCTGGCTTCATGATTTTCATAGCCGGGAGGGGAAGGATAGCACTCAAAGCCCTTGGCACTGCTGTCGTCATTGGCATTGCCATGGATGGAAAGCATCAGATCGGGGTGCCGCCGACGCAGCTTTTCATTCCGATCTGTAATGGATTCGCCTTCCCCTTCCTCTCGGGACAGGATGATGCGGAAACGTCCATCCTCCTGCAAAAGGGTCTGTAATTCGGCAACGGTGCGCTCCGTCAGCTCTACTTCGTTGATGATGCCCTCTGCCCCAATGTCCACGCCGCCATGACCGGCGTCCAAGGCAATGGTATAAGGCTTACTGAAGGTATAGTACGCCAAAAAGCCAAAATAGCCAATGGCAAATAAAAGCACCGCCCATTTCAGTTTTTTGAGCAAACCACCCTTTCGTTTGCGGCGGTGGGCCCGTTGTTCCCGGGTCGTTCGTGGCTGCCGCTGGGGTTCAAACTCCCTCCAGTTTTTTCCCTTCATCCTTTTTCCTTCTTCCCCAAAAGCTTTTTTCTTTCAGTATAAACCAAATACAATGAAAGAACTTGAAGATTTCCTTAATATTTCCTGATTATATTTCAAATTTTTCATTTTCTCCCGTAATTTTCATAATGGTTTCCCCATAGCCCAATTCTCTCAGAAAATCGCAGACCTCAAAGCGTCCCCAGAAATGCATGGGGAACAGTACCTTTGTGCCAACGGTTTTCAGGAAATAATTCACCGCCCAGAAATATTTATCCTGCAAACGCAGGTCGGCAGGAACGAAGGCCACATCGATCTGTTCCCCCTTCAATTGATTGATCTCTGTGGTATAGCTGCGCTTGATGTCATTATTGAAGTCGTCCGGCTCGCCATTCCAGTGCCACCAGTTCAGGTCACCGGCGTGGTAGATGGTCTTGCCATCGGCTTTTACCAGAAAAGCCACACCTTCGTCATTGGACTGCAGTGTTTCAATGTGGATGCCACCAAAATCATGGCTTTCATGGGGATTTACCACCAGCACCTCCCCCTGAAATTCCGATTCTGTCCGCACATCGGAGGACAGGACATACTTTACTTGGGGCAGGCTTCCCCAGTTCAGGATACGTCTGTCATAATGATCCTCATGGGCGTGGGAAACGAATACGAAAATATCCTTATGGCCGTAAGCGGCAGGGTCGAAATAAGCCTTGCGGCCCCCTTCTGTATAATAATCGAACAGCAGGACTTTTGTTTCCATTTCCACAGAAAAGCCGCTGTGATGCAGATATGTCACGTTCATAAAATCGCTCCTTTTCACTATGTTGTTTTTTATCATACCATAAACAAAAAAGGAGCGCAAATGCGCTCCCTCTCATAAATATTTTGCAGGGTCTTGATAAATGCCGTTCAGTTGGATTTCATAGTGACAATGGATGCCCGTCGCCATGCCTGTTGCGCCAGTCAGACCAAGAACATGCCCCTTTTCCACTTTGTCCCCGACCTTTACATCCAGTTCGGAAAGATGGGCGTAAAGGGTAGTGAAGCCATTCATGTGGTTGATTTTCACATAGTACCCCTTATCCGGTGCAAATTCCGCAACCATGACGATGCCATCGGCTGTGGCAGAAACGGGGATATTTTTTCCATTGGAGGAAAAATCTATGCCGAAATGCTGCATTTTGGAATCTGTCATAGAGAAGGGTGCGGAGACAGTCTTGCTGTCGGTGGGGTAGCCGGAGGGGATAACGCTGTTCTGCGTGGGTTCTTTTGCAGAAATTATTTGCCAATATCCCTGTCTCGCTTCCGTAATAATATCATTCCCGTTCTCGTCTTTTCCAAATCCAAGGGTAAAATTGCCGCCTTGCCGATTTGTTCCTTCTTTCAGCCATTTGATCCATTCTTCCTGTGTCATGGTATAAGGTTCTTCGCCTGCTTCACCCATGGTAATGACCGCATTCTCCGCTACTTCAAATACGCCGCCCTGTTCCAGATACAGATCAAAATAACCGTTATTCGTTCTGCCTGTCACATCAGAAATGCGGAGTTTGCGCTCTACGGTAACCGCATCCTCCCATTTTGCAGGAGAAATATACGCAAACCAGCCATCCCTAGGTTCTTCCTCATAAAATCCCTCATAAGCAGGATTTTTGTTTTCAAAAGTAATTTTGTGGGGGTCAAAATCATCATTGTAAAGACGGAAGGTTTCCGGATAGCAGGTGTCCTCGTAAGTACGAGCTTCACCAGGCAGTACTTCACAAGTGAAACGCATAACGGTATTACTTTCCTGTTGTTTATAATACTCTTGATACAAGACTTCATAATCTTTTCTTCCCTGTTCCTTCACCTTCTTCAGATAAGAGGTTTCCGCAGGGTCACAAAAGTGGTTACGATGTACAATTTGCAGCCCGAAGTCTACAATCACCTCATCCCTGCCATTTGCCAGCCGTTTCTTCTCCACATTGATGATATTGAAGTTGTACGCTTCCAGTTCATAAGTATTCCAGTCGCTCTGGCTGATGAAGCCCACCACGCTCTGATACAGAAAATCCCAGATGCCCTCATCCAGTTCCATGCCCCTTCTGCCGATCACTGGATGGACTTTGCCATCCTCCCAATACAGATTGGAGGTCAGATAGCTTTCTACCACGGTTTTTCCGTTTTCTTCCCCAAATTTTAAGAGTTCCTTCATGGTATACTGCTGGGGCGTGCTATCCTGCATGAGATAAGTGATGATGGCGGCGTCTTCCTTTTCTTCCACCTCATAGGACATGACCCAAGGGCTGCTCCAACCAATGTTGAAATCCCAATCTTCCCCCTGGACCGCTTTTTGCTCTTCCTCGAACTGGGCTTTGGCTTCCTGGCCCATCTTATCATAGCGAATTTCCCCATCCCGCAGGGAAAGGGCTTCCGCCCAAAGACGGGTGATCTCCTGCTGTTCTGCTGTAAGGGCAGCGTTTTCCGCCATTGCATCCAATGCGGATTCCCCAGTTCCGCCATAGCTGACGAAACAGCCGCAGGTCAATGCCAGCACCAACGTCATGGCAACCAATGCCATTCCCTTTTTTCTCTTTTCTCTGTTCAAAATCTCCGCCAACCTTTCCTGTAATGCCTTTTTTCCATCGGTGAAGCAAGTGGTCAATGCTGCCTGCTTCTGCAAACTCCGTTCCGCCTCCTGTAAAATCATCAGGCTATAGGCCTTGCGGTAAGCCCCATCCTTCCCCTGTACTGCCTCTCCGTCGCAGGAAATTTCCAAATCTTTATTTGCCCGCTTCGCCAGAAGCCACACCAAAGGGTTGAACCAATGGATGCTCCTTGCCAGAAGCAGGACAAATTTATACCATAAATCCTTCCTGCGCCAATGGATCAGCTCATGGCGGAAGATCATCTCCATTTCCTGGGGGCTGTATTCCTCATGGGGAAGATAAATTTTTGTATGGAACAGCCCCACCGCCATGGGTGTTTCCAGGGCAGGGCAGATAGCCAAGGGAGGTCGTTTTTCTCCTGCGATTTCTGTGTAAAAAGCCGCTGTTTCCGCCGAGGGTTCCTTTTCCCATCGTTTCAAGAAACGCTGCATTTGCAGGGTAGCCGCTGCAGTACGCAGCAAGGAACCCGCCGCCCCTGCCAGCCATAGGGCAAACACTGCCAACATCGGCGTAATGGTGGAAACAGACTCTTCTGCCGGCGTTTTCTCCGTCTCTGCAAAGGCCACAGGAGTTGTGTCCTCTTTTATGGCTGCATCCGCCCCGTTCCCGCTAAACGCAACCGGCACCCACTGCACCATGGTCTCCTGGGGAAGATCCAGATGGATGGGGGCTGTTTCCGCAGGCAAAGTCAGATTCCAGGGAAGTAAAAGCCGCACCGCCAAAAGCAGCCAAACGAAATATGCCAGCTTGGGTGTATACCGTCTTGACAGCTTTGGCAAAAGCCACAATGCCAGCAGAATGACCGGCACCATCCAGAGGCTGACCTTCAAATATTCCAGAAAAATCCCCATGGAATCACCCCTTTGTTTCCTCCTCAATAAATGCCTTCAAATCCTCCAATTCCTCCTTGGTGACGGAATGGTTTTCATATAAACATGCCACCAAATCCCGCAAAGAACCGCCCTTCCATTTCTGGAAATAGCGGCGGCTGTCCTCCGCCAGATAGTCCTCCTCCGTCACCAGTGGGTCGTAAAAGCGGCTTTTGCCCCTCTTTTCCGTGGCAAGAAAGCCCCTGTTCACCAGCCTGCCCAAAAGGGTCTGCAAGGCAGAAAGATTCCAAGGACGTTCCTTCTGCAGTTCTTCCCGAATGGCAGAGGTACTGATGGGCGTTTCGCTGTGCCAGATGACCTGCATCACTTTCAATTCTGTATCCGGTAATTTTTGTTTTTCCATATACTCACCCCATTTACCTACATTTGTATGTTTTATATCTATAACATACACTTGTATGTTTCATTTGTCAATAAAAAAATACCAATCTCTTAAAATCTTAAGAAATTGGTATTTTGCAAACTTAGATGGCACGCATTGCCCCGGTATGAGGGTCCATGATAAAGCCCAGAACCTCCAAATCCTTGGGCAGGAGAGGATGATTTTCAATGGCATCCACGGTGCTCTGCACGGAATCATAGATATCGCCAAAGCCTGTCAGCCACTGCTCCACGTTCTTGTGGTTTTCATCCACATGGTCGATGGCTTCCTGGGTAATGCCCCTAGCTTTCATTTTTGCGATCATTTCTTTGGGGTCCAGCAATCTGCCGCCGCAGTCATCGTGACCGATGACAAGGACTGTATCCACACCCAGTTCATACACTGCTACCAACAGGCTGAAGATCACACTGCCATAAGGGTGCATCACACGGCCGCCGGCATTTTTGATGAGCTTGACATCGCCGTTTTTCAGCCCCAATGCCGCAGGCAGCAGTTCTGTCATGCGGGTATCCATACAGGAGAGGATGGCGATCTTGCGGTCGGGATATTTTGTGGTGGCATATTTTTCATATAATCCATGCTCAACAAATACACGGTTATATTCCAGCATCTTTTTTACAAATTCATTCATTTATGTATCACCTCGTGTCAAAGATTCCCTACTATTATACTGCATTTTCGAGGAATTGAAAAGTCTGTCTCTTGTCAGAAAAAGCGCAGGTTTCCCAAAAAAAGAAAGGCGCACAGAAAACTTCTGCACGCCAAATTTTTTGAAATAAGAAGTGAGCAAGCCTGTAAGCCGGGTTCTGTTTTTCAGACAGCCATCTATCTTGGTCCGCTGTTGCCAGCGGCATCATGCGACTTTTTCGAGACGGAACGAGCAGCCCCATTATCTCTGTTTGTCTTGCTTCGGGCGGAGTTTACATTGACCCATGATGTTACCACCACAGCGGTGGGCTCTTACCCCACCTTTCCATTATGACCTGCCAAGGCAGGCTACCTATTTCTGTTGCACTTGTCCTGGAGTCGCCTCCGCCGGCCGTTAGCCGGCACCCTGCTCTGCGAAGCCCGGACTTTCCTCACTCACATGGTACAAAGTACTTTGGAGCGCGACTGTCCGGCTTACTCACGGATAAATATTATACTCTATTTCAAATTTTCTGTCAAACCTTAAAACAGCTGCCGCCAACAAATTCCTTGATCAGGGAATTATTTGGAATCTCCAAGCCCGGTGCCGCCAGGAAATAACCCAGGAATTTGATGAGCCGTTTTGCCGTCACATATTCGGGCATGGAAGGGTCGATGGCAAAAAGCTGGGGTTCCGCATACTGCTTCAGTACACTCAATTCATACAATGTGGCAGAATTGAACACAGCATCGGCATTTTCCTGGAAGGGGAAGATATTATCCTCCTCCCCTTGGGTTACTTCGTTCCAAGAGGAAATGGTCGTTGCCGCACTTCTGCCGCGGAACTGGAAATCCCGCACCATGCGGCGGATCAGACGGCTGTCGGAAGTGGAAATGCGGTTATGGTCATCGATATTCAGCTGCGTGATGGCACTAATGAAAATTTTGAATTTATTTTCCGCTGGAATTTCTAGCGTCAGGCGGTCATTCAGGCCATGGATGCCTTCCATCACCAGAATCTCCCCTTCACCCAACTGAAGAAAATCGCCATTATATTCCCGTTTGCCTGTTACAAAATTATAGAAGGGCAGTTCTACTTTTTCCCCGGCGATGATCTTTTTCAGGTCATCGTTCAACAGTTTCAGGTCAAGGGCTTCGATGCGTTCAAAGTTTTTCTTGCCGTTTTCATCCAGAGGAGTATCCTCCCGATTGATGAAATAATCATCCAGAGAAACTTTATGGGGCTTCACGCCCAAAGCCCGCAGCTGGATGCACAGGCGGTTGGCAAAGGAAGTTTTGCCAGAGGAGGAAGGCCCTGCGATCAGAACCACCTTCACTTTATCCATTTTATGATAGATCTGGTCGGCAATCTGAGCGATCTTCTTTTCGTGGAGAGCTTCATTGATACGGATCAGGTCGCCGAATTTCCCCTCTACGATGCTGTTGTTCAAATCTGCCACATTGGAAACTTCCATTAGCTGGCACCAGCGCATCTGTTCCATGAAAGTACTGCTGATTTTGGGAGAATCCTGAAAGGGCAGCAATTCCCCAGGGTTTTCAGGGTCAGGGAAGCGCAGCAAAAAGCCATTTTCATAGGGCATCAGGCCAAACAACTGCAATGCACCTGCGGAAGAAGGCATATAGCCGTAGAAATAATCATAAAATCCATCCAGTTCGTACAGGTTGATATTGGAAGCACGGCGGAAACGGAACAGCTCCGCTTTATCCTTCATGCCCTGTTTTTTCGCAATGTTGATGGCAATATCCTTGCGGAATGTCCGTTTCAGGATAGGCAGGTCTGCCGCCACATATTCTTTCATTTTATTTTCCAGCTGAGAAAGCAATGCTTCTGTGATTTCAATAGCAGGCTTGCGAATTTCACAGTAGAGATTACCACGAAGGGAATGTTCGATTACAACCAAAGCATCTTCGCCAATGATATCCCTTGCCGCCTTCACCAGCAGGAAGGAGACCCCTCGGTGATACAGGCGCATGCCTTCTTCATCCCGAAGGTCAAGAAAAGAGATATCGTCCGCATCTGTGATTTCATAATCCAGTTCTTTCAGCACATTTCCCTGCTTTGCCAGCAGGATGGCAGAAGGGAAATCCCCCTGAAATTCTTTCGCCAATTCACCAAAGGTCATGCCTTCGGGAATCTGCATTTCTTTTCCCATGACATTTACTTTATTTGTTTCCACTCTGCATGCCTCCTTTAAATCGTCCAAAAGGTCTGCCCGTTTTCTTCGGAGCAGACAACTTCGATATTCCAGCCATTTTTCTGTGCCGCTTCTGTCAGCTTTTTCTGCAGAACAGGAACGATCAATACTTCGCTGGCATAGTGGGTCACATCTGCCACAGCGATGCCCAGTTCTACGGCTTTCTGGGCTTCGTGATATTTGATATCCCCCGTCAGGTATGCATCGCAGCCCTTGGCAGCCGCGAGGGAAACAAAATCCACCCCTGCGCCGGTACAAAGACCAACTTTTTTCACCAATTTGTCCCCATCGCCAACCAGACGAATATGGTCCAAGTTCAATTTTTCCCGCAGCATTTCCGCAAATTCCCGAAAAGGTACGGCTTTGGGCAGCTGGCCCATGCGGCCGATGCCCTCTTTTTTGCCCTTCTGTTCCACAGGGTAGATATCATAAGCAGCTTCTTCATAAGGATGGGCGGCAATCATCGCTTTTATCACCCCATTGGCTTTTTCTGCGGGAACGATGGTTTCCAGGCGGATCTCATCGGCAACTTCCAGCTTGCCCTGTTCGCCCAGGAAGGGGTTCGTTCCCTCCAAGGGCAGGAAGGTGCCTTTGCCGGCGGCGCCGAAGGTACAATGGGAATAGGCACCGATATGGCCTGCGCCTGCTTCGCACATGGCGCTGCGTACGGCATCTTCATGGCCTACAGGCACATAAACCACGATTTTTTTGAGTGCCTGGGCCCATGTTTCCTCCAAAATCTCGATTTGTTCCAGACCTGCCAGTTCTGCCAGCACATCATTGGTGCCGCCCTCTGCCACATCCAGATTGGTATGGGCGGAGAAAGCAGCAATGCCGTTTTCAATCAAAGCATAAATACGCTTGCCCAAGGGGTTATCCGCTGTGATGCTTTCGATTTTTTTGAACAAGAGCATAGGATGGTGGGTGACGATCATATCCGCACCAATGCGCTTTGCTTCTTCGATGACAGGCTCGATCACATCCAGAGCCACCAAAATCTTTTTCACTTCTTTTTCAGGGTCGCCGATGGCAAGACCGGGCTTATCCCAGCCCTCTGCCAATTTTGCAGGAGCGATGATCTCCATCACGCCCATGATATCCTTCACTGTTACAGACATGTCAATGCCTCCCTCATCAGAGCCAGCTTTTCTTCCACCTCCGGCAGACGCTTCTGGGCGTTTTCCGTGGGGTTGTTTTTCAGGTTTCCGAAAAGTCGGCTGTATTTTCCTTCTTCATGCAATAACAATTCTTTCAACAGAGGCTCTTTTTTCTCCAAAAGCTTTTTGCCGTAGAGATAATCGATCTCCCTGTCATATTTTTCTTCTTCCTTCACACAGCGCATCACCACATAGGGCTTATGATCCTCTTTCAGCATATGCTCTTCTTTGATGGCAAAGCCGATTTCATGCAAATATTTTCGGACTTCACCAAAATCCCGCTGAGGGGAAAGCACCAATTCCTTCAGGCTTGCTGCCACCTCCGGGCTATCCTGCAGGATATGTACGATGAGCATACCGCCCATGCCCGCCATGATGGCTGTTTCCGCTTCAAAGGGTTTCAGGGGGATCAGACCACTGCCCAGCCGTGTTTCAATGACGCCTTCCGCACCATAGAGGGCGATATTCGCCCTGCATTTTTCCAAGGGTCCTTTCCGCACATCGCAGGCATAGGCTTTTTTGATCTTCCCCTGCAAATATAGGTAAATGGGTACATAGCCGTGGTCTGTCCCGATATCTGCTATCGTTTCATGGGAGACCAGACTTGCCACCAGTTCCAGTCGTTTCGATAGTTCCATATTGTCTCCTTATTTCATAAAAAAAGGGCGCAACAAATACATGTCCGCCCTCTTTTGTCCTCTTAATTATTCCAAATAATCCTTCAATTTTTTACTTCTGCTGGGATGGCGCAGCTTACGGAGAGCCTTCGCCTCGATCTGGCGGATACGTTCTCTGGTAACATTAAATTCCTTGCCCACTTCTTCCAGCGTTCTTGCTCTGCCATCGTCCAAGCCAAAACGCAGGCGCAGTACCTTTTCTTCTCTTTCTGTCAGAGTATCCAGCACCTCGATAAGCTGTTCCTTCAGCAGGGTAAAGGCTGCTGCTTCCGCAGGGGCAGGGATATCATCATCGGGGATGAAATCACCCAGATGGCTGTCTTCTTCCTCGCCGATGGGAGTTTCCAGAGAAACGGGTTCCTGGGCGATCTTCATGATCTCCCTAACCTTTTCCTCGGGCATCTGCATTTCCACAGCCAATTCTTCTGCGGTCGGTTCACGGCCCAGTTCCTGCAGCAGCTGTCGGGAAATGCGGATCAGTTTATTGATGGTCTCTACCATATGCACGGGGATACGGATGGTACGGGCCTGATCCGCAATGGCACGGGTGATGGCCTGTCTGATCCACCATGTGGCATAAGTAGAAAATTTGAAGCCTTTATGGAAGTCGAATTTTTCAACGGCTTTGATCAAGCCCAGGTTTCCTTCCTGGATCAGGTCAAGGAAGAGCATCCCACGACCCACATATCTTTTCGCAATGCTGACAACCAGACGCAGGTTGGCTTCTGCCAGTTTCTTTTTGGCTGCTTCCCCTTCGGGGCCGCCTTCTTCCATTTTCTGGGCCAATTCAATTTCTTCTTCTGCTGTCAGCAGAGGCACTTTACCGATTTCTTTCAGATACATACGTACGGGGTCATCGATATTGATGCCTTCGGGCAGTGTCAGGTCAAGTTCCTTTTCGACCTCTTCTTCTGCTTCAATATTCCCGAGGATATCGATACCCTGGCTTTCCAGATATTCATAGATACGATCGATACGGTCAGGATCTAAGTCCAAATCCGCCAGATGATCCATGATCTCCTTATATTCCAATACACTTTTTTTCTTTTTGCCCATCTGGACCAATTCTTCCAGTCTGGTCAATAATGTTGTTTCTTCGACGGATTTCAACGCAATCCTTCCTTTCTCTGTTCATATAGTCTAACCATATCAAATGGTAATATACAGGGAATCCAGTTTTCTCTTGGCTTCCACCAGCCTTTGGATCTCTTCCACGGTGGTGGCGTTTGCCGTCAAATGGTCGATCTTTGTCCGTTTCAGCCGCCGCACCTGTTCATTGATGGCTTTTTCCATATCCGCCCCGTTTTCTGTAGGCAGCTGCACCGCAAAGATCTCTGTCACCATTTTTTGTTCTTTTGTTTCCTCAAAACGGCTCACCAGATCGGCAGGGAACACATGGCCCGATGACCTCCACAGTTCACCAATATAGCCGAAAGCTTTGCGAAAGACTTCTTCCGTGAAATCGTCCTCCTCTATGATGGTTTTGAGGATATCATATACGCCCTGATGCTGGGCACAATAGTATAACAAGCTTCTCTGGGCTTCCAGGAGCCCTTTTTCTGTTTTCCTGCCCTCTATGCTGTAAGTCTTCAAATTCTGCTGCCGTCTTTCTGCTTCCTTTTGGAAAGCCTCATCTTCTTTTCGCATCAGTTTTCCGATCTCACTGCGGATGGCTTCTTCTTCCACGCCTGTGACCCGGCTGACTTCGCCGAGGTAGACGTTGCGTTCGATCTCGCTGTCCAGCTTTGCCAGAATCTCTGCCGCTTCGGTGGCAAAACGCACCCGATGTTCGGGATTTTTGAGATTATACTTCCGCTGGATACAAGCGATTTCAAAGGATATATAATGCACAGCATTGATTAACAATTTAGAAAATTCCGCTGCGCCCTTTGCCTTGATAAATTCGTCAGGGTCTTTCCCATCGGGCACCTGAGTGACCTTCACACGGAACCCATTTTTCACCAGCACGGGGATGGCCCGCAGTGCTGCGTTGGTTCCCGCTTCATCACTATCATAGAGCAGGATGACATCATCAGCGAAACGCTTCAATGTCCTTGCATGCTCCTGATTAAAGGCTGTACCCAGGGATGCCACAACATTGTGGAACCCTGCCTGATAGATGGAAAGCATGTCCATATAGCCCTCCACCAGAATCAATTCCCGTTTCCTTGCTGCCTTGGCAAAATTCAGACCGTAAAGGTTTCTGCTTTTGCTGAACAGTATGGTTTCGGGGGAGTTCAGATATTTCGGTTCGCCCTTGGCAAGGATGCGCCCGCCGAAGCCGACAACCCTTCCCTGCACATCAAAAATGGGGAACATCAAACGACCGCGGAAACGGTCATGATAGCCTTTGCCATCTTTATTTTCCAGCACCAGCCCCGTTTTTAAAATATCCGAAACGCTGAAGCCCTTTTCCTTCAAATGCTTGAAGAGGGCATCATATCGATCGGGGGAATAGCCGATGCCGAATTTTCTTGCGATGCGGGGGTCCATCTGCCGTTTTTGCAGATAGGCTCTCGCCTCTTTCCCCTCCTCGCTCTGCAGGCAATCATAAAAAAATCTGCCTGCGGTGGTGTGTATGTCGAATAGTCTCTGTTTCAACTGCTCTGCGGCAATGGCCTGAGCGTTTTTTTCCGGCTCCGGCAGAGTGATATGGGCTCTGTCCGCCAGCCGCTTCATAGCTTCGGGGAAATCGCAGTTTTCCATTTCCATCAGGAAGGAAAATACATTCCCCGCCGCACCGCAGCCAAAGCAGTAGTAAAACTGTTTTTCGCTGTTGACGGAAAAGGAAGCAGTCTTTTCGTTATGAAAAGGGCATAGTCCAAAATAGGAACTGCCCTTCTGCTTCAATGGAACATACTGGGAAATGACTTCAACGATATCGTTCTGTAGGCGTACTTCGTCGACGACCTCTCTCGGATATCTCACGTGATCACTCCCCTTCCTAACAGTCGAAAAGGAAGCGTTTTCACTTCCTTTCTCCTATTTAGATTCGACATTTTTGCGGAAAATCCTTCTCCATTGTATACATTTTGTAGGGATGAACAAAAAAAATGCAAAAACCCCTTGACTTTTTCAAACTTTGTGCAAAATGCAATAATAATTTCAACCAAAATTGTTCCGATTTTCAACCGTATCTTCTCAAAGAACCGTCCATTCCTGGGGGATGAATAGCTCCTTATATTTTGCCACAGCAAAGCGATCCGTCATACAGGCGATATAATCGCAGACCACCTGACGCACCGGGTCGCCATCCTCCAGCAGCACCTGAAATTCGGAGGACATTTCTTCGGGGTATTCCAAATAATAATCGAACAGATCACCAATGATCTTCTCCGCTTTTTTATGCTCCGCCACAGCAATATCGCTGGCGTAAACATGCTTAAACATAAAGGCCCGCAGGTCTTTCAGGGTGGTCCGCATTTCTTCGCTCATGCGGATATCATTGATATCCATGCTGTTCTGGATAGTATCCCGTACCATAGCGTTGATGCGGCTGCTGGAACGGGTGCCGATACGGGCAACGATCTCTCTGGGAATATCCCGGGGACGCAGCATCCCTGCACGAATGGCATCATCGATATCATGGTTGGTATAAGCGATCTTATCGGAAAGCTGCACGATCTTCCCTTCCAAAGTGGCAGGGCTGCCGCTGGTGCGGTGGTTCAAAATACCATCCCGCACTTCCCAAGTCAGATTCAGCCCACGGCCGTCTTTTTCCAGCCGTTCCACCACCCGCAGGCTCTGCTCATTATGGGCAAAGCCGCCGCTGTCTTTGCAAAGGGCGTCCAGCTTTCTTTCCCCTGCATGGCCAAAAGGGGTATGGCCTAAATCGTGCCCCAGAGCAATAGCCTCCGTCAAGTCCTCGTTCAGACGCAGCGCCCGGGCAATGCTTCTGGCGATCTGGGAAACCTCCAGGGTATGGGTCAGGCGGGTGCGGTAATGGTCCCCCTCCGGGGAGATAAATACCTGTGTTTTATGCTTCATGCGGCGGAAGGATTTGCAATGGATGATACGGTCTCTGTCCCGCTGGAAATCCGTACGGATATCGCATTTTTCCTCTTCCCTCTGCCGACCTTTCGTATTGATGCTTTTTGTGGCATACTGCCCCAGCATCTTCTCTTCCAGTTCTTCCTGAAACTGCCGTAATTCCATAGCTTTCCCTCCTTCTTATACGAAAGTACAAATTTCTCCTATTACTTTTAGAATACGCCGTTTTCCTTGAAAATCCTCTTTTTCCATAGAAAAAGCCCTCTTTTTGAGAGGACTTTCTGCATTATATCTGATATTTTTTATTTCATCTTTGTCCGGTTTCTCCCACTCACTGGGGCACCTTGCCGCCGCCGTGGTATTCCGCGTATTTCTTCCCCCGCACCTGCACAAATTCCATTTCGGGATAGCGCAGTGCCGTCAGATAGCCGCCATAAACACAGCCCTGGTCGATATCCACGGTGCGATTGACGATCTCCGGCTTTTCCACCACCGTATGCCCATAAACCACAAAGGGCTGCCCGTCATATTCCGCCGCCCAGTCCAGCCGTTCCGGCTTGCCGTTTTCATCAAATCGTCCTGTGGTTTCCCCATAAAGGCAGACCGCACGGATCTTATTGGAAAATTTTCCAATGGATTCGGGGCGCAGACCGCCATGGACGATGGCCAGCTGTTTTCTGTCCAACAGCAGATAGAAGCACTGGCTTTCATAGCAGCGCATATAGCGGTTGCGAAAAACCGTGCGTTCTTCCTTGGGCAGCTTGTCCAGCTCCGCCACGGTGTTTTCCAAGCCATGGGACAGGTGGACACGGTTGCCGAGGAAATACCGATACAGCTTGTTGCAATGGTTTCCGTGTACCCAAAAAGCACCGCCATGGTTCACCTGATCGATCCAGAAATTCAGGCAGGCCAGATTTTTGTGTCCTTTATCCGCCACATCCCCCACAGAGATGAGCCTTCTGCCTTCGGGATGGACATAACAGTTTTCCTTTTTTTCATATCCCAGTTTTCGGATCAGCTCCATCAGCTCATCATAGCAGCCATGGACATCCCCGACGATATCAAATTTATTTTCTCGAAATTCCAATATGCGGAAATTTCGTTCTCTGCGCTCCTTCATGTACAGCTTCCTTTCAGGAGTTTTTTCTGATCTCAGACTTCTCTAATATAATCATACCACAAAAATGTGTTTATTTATAGGAGAAAACATAAAAAACTTTTGGAAGCATATATATAAGGAAAGAAAACCCACGGAGGTTCCCATGTATTCCAACAAAAACATCCCTGCACCCTTCAATCAGCCCCAACACACCAACAGCCGAAAAGAAAAACCGGCAGGCGAACTGCCCACACCTATACCATCAAAAAACAACGCGGAAAGGCTTGGAAAACAAAGGGTTTTCCAAATGGAATCCGCAGGCGGAATTCATTTCCCCCAAGGAGAACAGCTGTGCATGGCGAAGAAAACGCCACCGCCGTTAGGCGGGCTTGCCAAAGGCAAGTGCTTTGACAAGGTTTCAAGGCTGTCCAGCCGCCGGAACTTGTCTGTTTTTCCCGCTATTTTGCTTGTCAAAATCCTGATTTTGACAAAAGGGGAGACAAAGTCTCCCCCTTAAAAAGGGTGATGCAATTCCATTGCATCACCCTTTTGCACGGTCACAGTCCCAGCATCGCCATGATCTGTGCCAATTGTGCCTGTTCCTTTTTGGGCAGGCTTGCCGCCACTGCCGCCAGCAGGGCTTTCTGTTCTTCCGGGGGAAGCTGCCCGCCCTCTGATAATTTTTCGCCATATTCCAGGAAAATATCCAACCGTTCCATGCCAGTTTTTCCCTTGCATTTTTCCGCTGCCTCCCGCATGAGCCGCAGCCGTTCCTCTCCCAAAGCCTGCACTTCCGGGGTATCCCATGTGTTCATTTCAAGCCCTCCCGTTCCATGATCTCTTTCATATCCATCATTCTCAATATGGTCTGCATCTGGCCTCTCTCCTCCGGCGGCAGATATTCCTGTACTGCCCGCAGCATTTTCCGCTGTCTGAGACGGGGCGGTTCTTCCTGCCGTTCTCTTGCTTCCAGCAGGCCCCCGCTCAATACTCTCTGCATTTCCATCAGGCGAACAACGATATACAAATCCCGCTGATATTCCCGATTCAAAAAAGGAATGGCTGCGGTGATCATATTTTCATTTCGATTGCGGGCAAAGAGCTCCCCTTCCTCTTTTTTCTCCACAGGAGGGACGGGGGGGTTGGATGCTGCAGGCCCCATGAGCCGCTGCAGCCTTTGCACGCGCTGCATCATCTTCAGGGCATCCTGCCCCTGCTCTCCCATCAATGCCGAAAGCATCTCCATTCCGTTTTTTTCTGCCACAGACATCCTCTCCTTTTTCTTCCTAAAATAAAGGTATGCCCCAAAGTCCCCAAAAATGCTTTTTCACATACTTTAGTAAAGAAAGGAGATGCTTGCCATGTCGTTGATGAAACACCTTTTTTCTGCGGAGCTGTCTGCATCTGCAGGCAAACGGAGGCTCTCCATCGCTTTTCTGGATACGGGGATCTCTCCCGTGGAGGATTTTATACTGCCGGAAAACCGTATCGTGGCTTTTCGGGATCTGATCAATGGGAAACGGGAGCCTTATGACGATAACGGTCACGGCACCCATGTCACGGGTGCAGAAAGCAATTTTTCGCAAACGAAAAACCCCCGTCTGTTTCCAGACGAGGGTTTTCCCGGAGTTCAATATGAGCTACATCTAATTGGGATAGATGAAGGTCATCGAGTTTCAACCGTAATAGTAGAACATACAAAGCGCTGTCATCAATATGATGCCGCAGTCCAGCATACTTTGTACAATTTTTTTCGAAATACTCATATCAATCAACTCCTTGAGAAGCTTTTAACAATACTGTTCTTAGCCCATCAGGTTAGGCAGGAACATGGAAATTGCAGGAATATAAGTGATGCACAGCAGAGTGATGATCATCAGTGCCAGGAAGGGAATGATACCCTTGATAACCGTATCCAGCGTGGTTTCGCCTACACGGGATGCAACGAACAGGTTTACGCCCAGTGGAGGTGTGATGAAGCCGATTGCCAGGTTAACTACCATGATGATACCGAAGTGTGTAACATCTACGCCCATTGCTGTTACAACGGGGTACAGGATAGGTGCCAAGATCATGATCGCACACAGTGTTTCCATGAAGCAGCCAACGATCAGCAACAGAACGTTGATCAGCAGCAGGATTACGATCTTGCTATCTGTCAGAGCCAGCATAGCGGATGCAACTGTTGTAGGGATACGACCCAGTGTCAGGACTTTGGAGAAGCCTGCAGCACAGCCGATAACGATCAGGATGGATGCTGTTGTTTCACAAGCATTCTTTGTGCACTGGATCAGTTTTTTCAAATCCAATTCTCTGTAGATCAGGCAGCCAACAACGATACTGTAAATAACGGATACAGCCGCTGCTTCTGTTGGTGTGAAGATACCGCCGTAGATACCGCCCAGGATGATAACGGGAGACAGGATAGCCCAGAAACCTTCTTTTGTTTCATGGATTGCTCTCTTTACACTGAAGGGTTCATCGTCGCCCTTGTAGCCCATTTTCTTAGCGTATACATAGGAGTACAGAATCAGTACCAGACCGATCAGCATACCGGGTATGAAACCAGCCAGGAACAGAGTAGATACGGAGCTGTTTGTTGTTACAGCGTAGATAACCATAGGGATGGAAGGAGGAATGATAACACCGATGGAGCCGGCTGCTGCGATCAGAGCCAGTACGAATTTTTTATCATAGCCTTTTTCCAGCATGGTAGGGATAACCATACCACCTACCGCAGCAACGGTAGCGGGGCCGGAACCAGAGATCGCTGCGAAGAACATACATACAACGACTGTTACGATAGCCAGACCACCCTGAATTCTGCCGAAGAATACGTTAGCCAGATTCAGCAGTCTCTTGGAGATACCGCCGCCGCCCATCAGTTCACCGGCAAAGATGAAGAAGGGGATCGCCATTGTAGGGAAAGAGTCACAGCCTGTTACCATGTTCTGTGCGATAAAGCCCAGTGTCAGCTGTTTTGTATAAAGGATATAGCCCAGAGATGCAATACCCAGAGAGAAACCAATGGGAACTGTCAGCACCAGACATGCAACCAATGTAAGAAATACTACTGCAGCAATAGAACCTGTCATGCTTCAGCCACCTCCTCGTGATTTTTCAATGCTTTTACTCGTCTAACGATACACTGGATCTGACGGATTGCTGTCAGCGCCATACCGATCATGGGAGCAGCATATACGAACTGCATGGGGATACGCATAGCGGGAGACATCTGACCGGACCAAGCGATCTTGTTGAATACTGTAACACCTGTTACAGCGATAAAGATGGAGAAGCCCAGAACGATCAGTTCACTGAGGATCTCAATATAAGGACGTGCCTTTTTGGGATACAGGTTGATCGCAGCGTCGATACGGATATGTTTTTCTCTTCTTGCTGTGTAGCTGACAGAGAAGTAAACCAGCCATACGAACATATATCTTGCCAATTCTTCAGACCATGTCAGGGAGCTCTGGAATACATAACGCATAACTACCTGAACGAAGATAACGATACTCATTGCAAAAATCAGTGGAATCATGAAGAATTCTTCCAAATGATCCATAAACCATTTCATAGTTTTTCCGCCCCTTTCCTAATTAACCTTCAGCAGGGAATTTTGCCTTTGCTTTTTCCACTTCGCTGTACAGCAGGTCTACAACAGAAGGATCTGCTACTTTTTCATAAGCCATATCCTTCAGACCTTCACAAGCTGCCACCATTTCTGCTCTTGCTTCAGGAGACAGATCGCTGTATACCATGGAACCGCAATTTTTGATGTTTTCGATAGCAACTGCTTCATATTCGGAACATCTTTCACGTTCGTAAGCAACCGCTTCGTCGGAAACCTTAAGTACGATTTCCTGCTGTTCGGGTGTCAGGCCATCGAATTTTTCCTTACTCATCAGGATCAGGTAAGGAGAATAGATGTGTTTTGTATATGTATAGTGGCTCTGTACTTCATAGAATTTTGTCTGCCATGTCAGTTCGGCACCGTTATCCTGTGCGTCTACTGTTTTCTGCTGCAGTGCTGTAAACAGTTCAGTGAAGGCCATGGGTGTGGGGTTCGCACCGTAGTTTTTCCACTGTTGCAGCTGCAGTTCGTTTTCCATGATACGGATTTTGATACCCTGCAGGTCGGACATGGAGTTGATGGGTTTGTTGGTAGACAGAGTACGGAAGGAGTTTTCCTGCCACTGCAGCAGTTTAAAGCCGGAATCTTCCAGGCCTGCTGCCAGTCTGTCGCCCAGAGGGCCATCCAGAACTTCGTATACCTGCTGTTTGTTATCGAACAGCCAAGGGATATCCAGACAGAAGATATCATTTTCGAAGGAAGCTACTGTTGCGTTTGTTGCCAGTACGATGTCGTAGTTACCAAACTGGCAGCCTTCCAGCAGTTCACGTTCAGAACCAAGTACGTTGTCAGTGTAAATGTCGCAGCTCAGTGTGCCGCCAGATTCCTGTTCCAGACGCATTTTGAAGAATTTTGCAGCGTCGATTGTCGCAGGAGCGTTACCCAGTGCATAGATGAAATGATAACAGTCATCTGTCAGTTCTACACCGGATTCAAAGTTTACAGGTTCTACTTTCTTTTCTACAAAACCTGTATTTGTTGCTGTTGTGTTTTCGCCTGTTGCCGCTTCTTCAGAACCGCCGCAGCCAGCCAGGCCAAACACTGTAACCGCTGCCAGCATAGCAGCGAGGCCTTTTTTCAAGATCATACAATTCCCTCCTCAATATTGAACTTATTAGCCCGGTTGTGTTGCCTCTCTCATTCCGTCTCCCTTTCCTTTGGACCAATGGAAAACGGATGGTTTCTTTTGTATTGTTGCTTTGTTTTTTCTTTTGTAACACAAAATCCACTTAACAAAACTTCTTTTTTCGCGAAAAAAACTTTTTTAAGACTTAAACCGTCTTTTTTTGCATTATAATACTCTATTTTTCCAATGTCAATAAACAATAAATCTAAAAAGAAGTTGTTTTTTTGTCTAAATTAAGCTCTTTTTTGGTAAAAATATCTAATTTTAGACCAATCGCATCTTCTTCATGTCTTTCGTAAGACAACTTTTGTCCCACATGCAACTTCCATTTTGCAGTTTTACAGTTATTTTTGATGAAAAATAAAGTTTTAAAACTATTTATAAGTCCTTTCTATGTCTCAAATCAAAAAAAAGATGTTGTTTTTGAAAAAATCAATAGACTTTTTTAAAACTAAGGTGTATAATATAAAATATAAAAATGTGTTTTTTAGGAACCTGCCTTTCAGGGAATAGGAGAATTTGAAAGAAGGTGCAGTATTTTGAAGGGAACTGATCACAGTGACGAGTTGGCAGGGAAAAAACTCACACTGACAGACAAAATCTATCAGGATATCAAGGATGATATCTCATCCAAGGCATTCCAACCCGGGGAAAAATTAAACATCAAAGAACTTGCCAGAAAATATCAGGTTAGCGACACACCTGTAAAACAAGCCTTACAGCGGCTGGCAGAAGAAAAACTGGTAGTGAATACACCCAATAAGGGTATGAGTGTTAGGGCGTTGACACCTCATGAACTGCAGGATATTTTCGATATGCGACTGATGATGGATACCTTTTTCATAAAGGATATCGTGACAACGCTGAACTATAATCAGGCACTGCGCCAGCAGCTGCTCGACTGTCTGGAAGCGCAGCGCAAATTCGTTGAAACCGATGATTCCAATCACAAACCCGATGAATTCTTTGAACTGGATATGGATTTCCATACACTATATCTGGCGGCTTCCGGCAACCAGAAAGCCGTAGATGTTTTCAGAGATCTGCAGCCCTTTACCTATGCTTCCGGTACATATGTAAGTCAGCCTCATTACAGAGACTGCGAATGTGTGGATGAACATCAGGCCATTCTGGATGCAGCCCTGGCATCCGATCTGGATGCATTGGTAACAGCAGTGACAACCCATCTGAACAATTCTAGAAAAGCACTGCAGCTGATTTTCAAAGTAAATCAGATGGTTTACCACGAATAAAAAAGAGTCCATTCGGGCTCTTTTTTTGTGGAAGAGAAAATAAAAAAAGCCATTCCAAACCGTAAACGGTTGGAATGGCTTTTGTTTGTTTTCTATGGTCTTCTACGCTTAGATTACGTACAACAACATCGTCTGATGGGCTTCCATAGACATTTCGGTCCAATAGGTGCGGAAAGTATCTTCATCCATTTCGGGCTCATTTGTCAGCACACAGATATCATAGGCTGTGCTGCCTTCCTGCAGGGAAAAATCGTCGAAAGTCTTCAGAACCTCAAAGCTTCTTGTATTATAGTAGTCTCTTTTCTCTTCTTCGATTTCTTCAAAGCCGCCTCTGGTCTCATCTGTTGCCAGCAGATAGCCTGTTTCCGCGCTATAATACAAATAATCCAGTACTGCCCCATCCATTTGTGTATACTGGCACAACACAACAGATGCTTCTTCTCCGTTTTCGGATGCTGTGAGGAATGCATCCCATGCCTCCTGACCGCCTGCCACTGCGCCATCTTTGATGGTGAAGAAGCCTTCTGCCACTGCAGTTTCCGCAGGAATTTCTGCGGGCAGTTCTTTCAGATAATCCAGCATTTCCGCTTCCTTCGCAGATGCAGCCGTTTCCTGCGCGTCTTTCGCAGGTTCTTCTGTGCCGCCGCAGCCGGCAACACCACAAACCATCATGGCAGCAAAAAGCACTGCTAACATTTTCTTTTTCATTTTTTTCCTCCTTAAAATCACTTTTGTATTTCGATGACAGGGGTATTTTCTGTTCCGGAAGGCGATTTGCGCCTTTGTTCCATCCTTCTCCCCACTGCATCGAATATCTCCTGTTTTATGATAGCTTCGTGGGTATTTTCCACCACGATCCATCGATTTTTCGGCAATTCCCGGGTCTTTTTCTCCTTGAAGCTGATCTTCTCTTCCTTGCCCTGCGCCATGTGCCCCAGATAGACAGGATTTTGCAGGAGCTTTCGTACCGTTCCCACAGACCATTTCCCACAGTCCTTCCTGCCCATGTCCTGCCCCCGCTGTTTCTTCACCTGGGTGGGCGTAGGGATGGATTCTGCCGTCAATCGTTCTGCAATCATTTTACAGGAAAGCCCCGATAAGTACAAGTCATATATTTTTTCCACAATAGGCGCCGTTTCCCGATCCACGATCAAATGATGGCGGCACGCAGGGTCTTTCAAATAGCCATAGGGGGCATAATTGCCAAGAAACTGCCCTTCTTCCATCTTGCGGCGGAACACAGCACGGATATTTTCCGAAAGCTCCTCCGAATACCATTCATTCACCAGGCTGTTGATCTGGCGGGCTTTTTTATTTGCCCGCAAAGCCGTATCCACATGGTCCACCACTGTGATAAAACGGATGCCCCATAAAGGAAACAATTCGTGGAGATATCGTTCCGCTGTGGCGGCATTTCTGGTAAAACGGGATTGGGTCTTACATAATAGGATGGAGAATTTTCCTTCTTCCGCTACCTTCAGCATCTGCCGAAAAGCGGGTCTGTCCTCCCTGAGGCCGGAATAATCCTCATCGGCATAAATGCCATAGACTGCCCACCCCTGCTTTTGGGCATATTCCAAGAGAAGGGCTTTCTGGTTCTGAATGCTTTCGCTTTCCGCAACGCCCTTTTCCCGATCCTCTACAGAAAGCCTGCAATAGATGGCCGCTGTTTCCTGTTTCATGGCCGCCGCCCCTTTTTTCTTTCTTAGAAAAAATATACGGTGATCCTTTTATTTTATCCATAAAAAAAGCATTCGTAAGGCTTTGGCTTACTCATTGATTTGCTCCGCAAATCTCTTTCAATTCCTATATTGACTGCACCTTGCAAGCAAAGCCAGTCAATACAGGAACTGAAATGCTTTTCTCCGCTTTTACAAAAAAAACCGCAATCGATAGATGCGGTTTTTAAGCAAATCTTAAAGTCCTCTGAAGATATATTTCTGACACTTGGGACAAACAGAATCCTCATGAATCTTGCGGCGGCAATCCAGCCCTTTGCCACAATGGGGACATCTATACAGTTTTACTTCCAGGAAAATATCCAGTGCTACGATAATGATCATCAACGGGATATTTCTCGCAAATACGAAAGCCATCGCCGCCAGCGCATAAAGCACCAAACTCAATTTCTGGAATTTTTTAAACTTCGCCATCAATGCGGTTCCTTTTTCTGATAAGGCTTGCACAATTTTTCCCTCCTTTTTCCGGATTCTTTATCCTTATTTTACAACAAATGTATGCAAAATGCAATAAGAAAGAGAACTTGTCCGAGAAAGGGGAAGAAAACATCCAGCGGAGATCCCGTGACCCATGTCACGGGTATCGCCTGCGGCAACGGTTGGAATTCGGACGGGATCTATCGAGGCATCGCTCCCGATATGAATATTGTTTCCGTAAAAATATTGGATCGGTATGGGCAGGGAAATTCCACCCACGCGGTACTGGGTCTGAGATGGATAATGGACAACGCCCGCAAATATAATATTAAAGTAGTAAATCTTTCCATCGGCACCAATGACAGAAAAGTCAACCTGCCTTTGAAGGAAGCCGTCGAACGGCTCTGGCAAATGGGCATTGTGGTGGTGGCCGCAGCAGGAAATCCCGATGGAAGAAACGGCTATCGTCCGCCTCCTGCCGTCAGCAGCGGGGTCATTTCCGTTGGGGCATGGGAGGACAGAGGCTATTTCCAGACTCCCTCCTTTTCCTTTTTTGCCCAAGGGGAAATACCCGACCTTTGGGCACCGGGGGAAAATGTCATTTCCGTCCTTTCCCCGGATTACGATTTCAGCCTGCCCAATCGCAGCCGCAGCAGCATCATCAGGCAAAATTATATCACCATGAGCGGCGCATCTATGGCAACGCCCCTCGTCAGTGGCGCGGCTGCCCTGCTTTTGGCACGGAATCCCCGTGCTCGCCCCACTGAGATCAAAAAACTGCTGCTGCAAAAAGCCAGACCCTTTGGCGGACTTCTGACAGATGAGGTCTGCCGCACATTTTGAAGAAAGGTGGTTTTCTTATGTCTGAAAACACTGTCTACACCCTCGCAAAGACCCTCCAGAAAACTGATGGGCTGGAAAAGGATTTTTCCGAAATGCTCTCCGGTCTGCGGGACACCATCGAAAAAGAATATCTGCTGAAGATCCGCTCCGCCGCCAACTCGGAAAAAGCCTTCGCCGTGGAACATCCTCCCCGGGAAGTCACTTTGCTGCGAGCCATGTCCGCCTTTATGGACGAAGACGGCAAACGGCAGATCGACCGCATGACAAAAAGTCTGCTGTTCCTGCATACCATGCAGCATATCCAGCGGGGCGTGGAGGATTTTTCCGCCGGGAATCTGCTGGAAGCCCGCAGTGCAGAGGGCGGCACTCTCGAAGACCTTCCTTCTCCCCAATCCGCCAAAATGGCCGGGTTATTGCTCACGCTAGCCCTTGCCGACCAGTTTTAAAAAGAAAAAGCCTCAAGCCCTTTTTGGGTTTGAGGCGGCTCATTCTTATGCGTGATCGCTGACAACGAACATATTCATTTTTTTCAATACGCGGATATCTTCTTTGGAAACAGACAGTTCCTCTTTCAGTTCATCGTTTTCTTCCAAAATTTCGGGAGAAAGGATAAATTTGAAGCAGGCAGGCAGGATGGGCTGTGTGGACAGACCACAATATAACCCCGCCATTCTGCCGCTGTGGCTAAAGGAATTGATGGCATAGAGGAAAGCTCTTTCCACCTTATTATTCTGATTTTCAAAATTGAAGTTTACGAAGGTATCATAGCGGCGCATGGTGCCATGATACAGCAGCTTGCACTGATAATAGTTCGTAAAATCCTCCAGATAGGCATACATATTTGCGCTGAAAACGCCGTTCTCCTCTCCGCCGTCCTGCACTTCGATGACGTTGCGGGCAATGCGGCTGCGTCTACCATCGTAAAAATACATATAATATCTGCTTCTGCCCAGCTTGCGTTTGGTGGATTCCCCTTCTTCCCCCGTTGTTTCGCTGGCATCTTCATAATCGATCAGCTGATTCACAGAGATCCCCAAAGCCTGGGCAATGGTAAACAGTGTCTCGATATCAATGGAAATATCCCCATTTTCATATTTGGAAACCGTCGCCTTGCTTTTATGGATCATCCCCGCAAATGCTTCGATGGTTAGATTCTTCGTTTTTCGGTATAAACGGATCCTCTGCCCCACATGGATACTGATTTCTTTCATCTCTTTCACCTACGTTTTCTCCTAATCGTTCTCTATCATATTTCTTAATTATATCATGTAAAGAATAAACTTTTTTATATCAGGATTATTATAGTATAAAGAATCCTATAAAAAAAGTATTCTTTCCGATACTTAATGCATTTTTATGGAAACTTAACACAGAATTTTTCACAAGAGGACAACTGTCCTGTTCTCGAAAAAACTGTTTCCTTACACGACTACTGCTCATAAAAAAATACAATGCTGATTTCGTGCATTTCAAGGCATTTTCCCGCCAAAAGTTTCTTTCTACTTGATTTTTTCCATTTATTTACAGTTTCTGTAAGAATTAATTGTATATCATTGTAACATATATATAGAAGAAAATCCATATTTTTTCGCCACAACTTCTAAAATCATTCAAAAAAAATGTGAATGTCTTTGTTTGATTTGACAAATGTATTTTCAACAAATCAACTTTATCCCCCTTGCAATATTGACATTATGTCAATTTCATAATAATAAGAAAATCTATGAATTCTTGTCGATTTTCGCATGGTTTCGTTCAAAATATCTAATTTCACCCCATTTTTTCTACTCTGAATACAAAGAATAAGACCTTTCGTTTCACTAAACTATTGTTCATTCATTTGCCCAATTTTTGTTTTTCAGGCATAATACGGATTGTAGGACAACCGAAGCACTTCACTTCGGTATTTAGAGAAAAAGTTTTGAGAAAAAGATTTGTTTAGGAGGAGTTCAATTTATGCGTAAAAAGACAAGTTTGAAGGACATTGCAGTAATCGGGCTGGCATTGTTTGCAATGTTTTTCGGTGCCGGCAATCTGATTTTCCCCCCTCACCTGGGCACAAATGCAGGCAGTGAGTGGTTCCTGGGCTTTATGTGCTTTTTTGTGGCTGACGTAGGCCTGGCTCTGGTAGCGATCCTTTCCATGATCAAAAGCGGCGACGTTTCCATTCAGGGCGTAACCAAAAAGCTGGGTCCCGTTCCTTCTGTTATCATCAATACTCTGATCGTTCTGTGTATCGGGCCTTTCCTGGCAATTCCCCGTACTGCAGCGACAACCTTTGAAATGGGCGTAATGCCTCTGTTCCCCAGCATCAACAGCTGGATGTTCGGCGCAGTTTTCTTCGGTCTGGTGCTGCTGTTTACCGTACGCCCCTCCGGCGTTGTAGACGTAATCGGTAAATATCTAACACCTGTATTGGTTGCTTGTCTGCTGGCGATGATCGTCATCGGTTTTGTAAACCCCATCGGCGATATCAGCACAGTTGCAAAATTCGACACAGTAAAAGAAGGCGTTATGTCCGGTTATCAGACCATGGACGTTCTGGCTTCCATCGTATTCGTAATCATCATCATTTCCGCTGCAAAGGATAAAGGCTATACAGAAACAAAAGACACCATGAACGTTGTCATCAAATCCAGCATTTTCGCTGCCATCGCGCTGTTCGTGATCTATGGCGGTCTGGCATTCCTGGGTGCGACAACATCTGCCGGCGGCTTTGAAGGCTATAACCAGACAGGTCTGGTAGTCGCTATCACACAGTCTCTCATCGGCAGCTACGGCGTACTGGTTCTGGCAATCATCGTATTTTTTGCCTGCCTGACCACAGCAATCGGTCTGGTTTCTTCCTGCGCATCCTATTTTGAAGGCCTGACAAAAGGTAAAGTTTCCTATACAAAGGTAGTTATCCTGACTGTTGCCTTCAGCTATATCGTATCCAATTTTGGTATTTCTACTATCATCAGCATCGCTTCTCCCGTACTGAGCCTGCTGTACCCTGTTGTTCTGGTAATGATCGTGCTGAATTTCTTTGGCAGCCGTATCAAAAACAACAACATCTATATCTTTGCAGCAGCCTTCGCTCTGGCAGCAAGTGCAGCAGAAGTCCTGTGCGGCTTCGGTCTGCCTCTGGAATTCATCCACAAACTGCCTCTGGGCTCCTTCCAGTGCGGCTGGATCGTTCCTGCTATCGTCGGCGGCATCATCGGCAAATTTGTGCCCGCTTCCGAAAGAAGCTTCTCCTTCGGCAAAGACGAAGAAGATATCGATGCCATCTGATCAAATCTATGATAGAATAGACACCGTAAAAATTACGGTGTCTTTTTTATTGAAAAATTTTCTATTTGGCAAACTTTTTTGCTCGTCAGTCCATCTATACTACAGAAAACGGAAATAAGGTTTGACTGTAGACAAAGCTATTTTTAAGCAGCGGAAAGGGTTGGAAAACGAAGCGTTTTCCAAACGGAATCCGCAGGCGGAATTTATTTCCGCCGAGGAAAACAGCAAGTTTCGAGGCTTTTAGGCCGATGGAACTTGTCTGTTTATTCTACTGTCTTACTCGTCAAAATCCTGATTTTGACGAAGGGTGTCGGTTTCACCGACACCCTCAACAAAGTTTTCCAAGCTGACCGGAAAGCAATAGAAACAGGAGGTACCCCTATATGCAGGACATTTATGACTGCACTGTGCAATATATCATTGAAAATCAAAATAAGTTTTATCGTCTGGCATACAGCTATGTTCAGGAAGAGCAAGCCGCACTGGATGTGGTGCAAAACGCCATCTGCCGTGCCTTGGAAGGCTGCTTCGGACTGAAAAACCCCTTGGCACTGAAAACGTGGTTTTACCGCATCCTTGTCAATGAATCACTGCAATATCTGCGCAAACGAAAAAAAGAAACGACGCTGACAGAAGAACACACAGCTACCCTCACCTATCGTGAGCCTGCCTTTGAAGAGGATAAACGGGCCTACGAAGCCGTGATGCAGCTGCCCGAAGCCATGAAAAACGTCGTACTCCTCCATTATTACGAGGACCTGACCCTAAAACAGATCGCAGAAATCACTGACACCCCCATCAGCACCGTAAAGACCCGACTCTACAGTGCCCTGAAAAAACTCAAATCGACCTTGAAGGAGGAAGCTTTATGAACCCTGAAAACGGCAAAAAGACTTACGAGTCCATTGAGATCCCCGAAAAACTGAATGAAATGGTGACCCAGACGATCGCTTCTAAAAATAAGGAGGAACTTCGCATGAAATATGAAGAACAGAAAAAAACAATGAAACCCGCATCCCGTCGCCCCCTTTGGAGAGGCTGCGTGGCTGCTGCAGCGGCAATCCTGGTGGCAGGCACAGTGGGCCTGAACGCCAGCCCCGCCTTTGCGGAAGAAATGAGCAAAGTGCCCGTCATCGGACAGCTGGCACAGGTATTGACCTTCCGTTCCTTCCATGGAACAGAGGGCGATGTAGCGCTGAATGTAAATGTACCCGTAGTACAGGGCGCAGACGGCAAGGAACTGCCCGCAAAGGTAAATGCGCAGATCCAGCAGATCACTGCCAATTATGAAGCCCAGGCCAAGGCTGACATGGCGGAATATAAAGAAGCCTTCTTTGCAACAGGCGGCACAGAAGAGGAATGGGCAGGACGCACCATGGATCTGTTCATCGATTATGATGTAAAATATTTTGATGACGACATCCTTTCTCTGGAAGTGACCACAGCCAAAAGCTGGGTTTCTGCCGATGAAGAACGCACCTACTACAACATCGACCTGAAAAACGACAAAGAACTGACACTGGAAGATCTGCTGGGCAAAGATTATGTTTCCATCTGCAACAAGAGCATTGTGAAACAGATCAACGAACGGATCGCCGCAGATGAAAACGTTTCCTTCTTCGGTTATGGCAAAAATACAGATGAGATCGGTTCTATTGGCGGCTTTGAAACTGTGGATGCAAGCACATCCTTCTATCTGAACGCCGATGGCGAAGTTGTGATCTCCTTCCCCGAATATTCCATCGCTCCCGGCTACATGGGCATTCAGGAATTTGTAATTACTCCCTAAGGGCTCTGCCCTTAGAATCCCGCAAGAGAAATAATTTCCCTTGACCCTTATACACGCAAAAACTCCGTTTTTGCAAAAGGATAATAAGAAAAGGTATCTCTATCATAATGACAGGGATACCTTTTTTCTTGATTGCGTTATTTTTTATTCAAAATTTGATCGGCTACATACATACCATTGGCCGCCGCCTGAGACAGAGAACGGGTAAAGCCTGCCCCATCGCCGATGGCATAGATGCCGGGGCAGCCATCGATCTCAAATTCCGTACATTTGGGACGGGCAGAATAATACTTACATTCGATGCCATAGAGCAGGGTATCATGGTTCGCCGTACCAGGGGCGATCTTATCCAATGCGTGAAGGGTTTCGATGATATTATCCAGCTGTCGTTTGGGCATGCAAAGGCTCAGATCCCCTGCCACTGCCTTCAAGGTGGGCCGTGTGGTGGATTTTGCCATGCGGCTTTCATCGGAACGTCTGCCCTGTTCCAAGTCCCCCAGCCGCTGCACCATAACGCTGCCGCCGCTGATGAGATTCGCCAGACTTGCCACATATCTTGCGTATTCAATGGGCTGGCGGAAGGGTTCTGTGAAGCGAATGGTAGAAAGCAGTGCAAAGTTGGAATTTTCCGTTTTTCTTGCCTGTTCCCGATAGGAATGACCATTGACCGTCAGCACGCCGCCGGTATTTTCCGTTACCACCTGCCCACCTTCATTGAAGCAGAACATGCGGGTGATATCGCCATACTGTTTGGAACGATACCATATCTTGGGCTCATAAATTTTCTGGCTGAAATGATCCCAGATCATGCGGGGCAGTTCCACCCGGACGCCGATATCCACCTGATTATTTTTCAAGGGAATCCCATTTTTTTCACACCATGCGGAGAAGAAACGGCTGCCTGCCCGCCCCACGGCGAAAACGATCTGCTCCGCAGTGATGGTCTGTTCTTCCCCATAGCAGGAAAGAAGGATCTCCCGTGTATCCTTGTTGATATCCAATGCCGCTGTATCCGTAGCAATGTCGATTTTCGTTTCCAGATATTCGATCAGCTTCCGCATCGTATCAAAATTGCTGTCTGTACCCAGATGCTTCAGCTGTGCCTGACTCATATGCAGATCATGCTGCAGGCAAAGGCGTTTCAGCTCATCACTGGGCATGAAACGTTCCGTGGTGGCGCCGAATTTCACCAGAACGCTGTCTGCTTCTTCAATATAATGGATGACCGTCTGGGGTTCCAAAAATTCCGTCAGCCAGCCGCCGTATTCCGTAGAAATAACATATTTCCCATCGGAGAAGGCACCGGCCCCTGCCATGCCTTCCATGATGGCACAGGATGCACATTTTACGCATTTATCTACCTTGCCCAGCACGATGGGGCAGCTTCGCTGTTTGATGGCATGACCTTTTTCCACGATCACCACCTGCAGCTCTGGTTTATTTTCGATCAAACGATAGGCAGTCATGATACCGCCGATCCCGCCGCCAATGATGGCTACGTCATAGTGTTTTTTCAGTTTCATTTTTCCTACGCCTCCTGCCGGCTGTCGCCAGCTTCATATTTATAAAACAAAAATGTATAAAAATATCATTTTACACAAAAAGAAAGTGAAGCCATTCTTTTTTGTAAGGAATGTTTTGCTTCACATATGATTTATTTTAACCCAGAATTCCCTTTTTGTCAACCACATTCCACGAAGACGCCCTTTTCTGCGGTTTCTGGCAAAAAATCTTCCTGTTTTTCTATATTCTGCATAATCATTCAAATATAGGTTGTCTTCGCCTTATATCTATAGTATAATATAAAAAATATAATTATGTGTCTATTCATAAAAAGGGGGAATTCTTATGAAAAAGAAGATCGCACTGATTTTAGCGGGCGTGCTGATGATGAGTGCAACACCTGTACTGGCAGCGGAAACGGTATCCGCAAAGCCTACAGCGTCCAAGGTATTGGTGGACGGCAAATCCAAGGCTTTTGAAGCCTACAACATCAACGGCAACAACTATTTCAAATTAAGAGATATCGCCTATGTGCTGAAGGATACGGATGCAGCCTTTTCCGTTGGCTGGAACCAGGCGGCTAACGCCATTGCTCTGGATACTTCCGGCACCTACGCACCTACAGGCAGCGAAATGAAAATCAGCGGCAATACCGCTGACAAAAGCGCGATTGCCAGCAATTCCGCCATCCTCATCGATGGTCAGAAGGCTCCTCTGAAAGCCTATAACATTGACGGCAACAATTTCTTTAAACTGCGGGATCTAGGCACTGCTCTGGGCTTCCAGATCAGCTGGGATAATGCATCTCAGACTATTTCTATCACAACAGAGCCTTCTACAGTGGTAAAACCTACAGAAAAAGAAGAAAAAACAACTCTGACATGGGAAGAAGCCGAAAAAATGGGTCTTTCTATGGAAATTGTCGGCATCTGGGCAAGCCATGGGCTTTACTCTGAAATGATCTGCTTTGCTGATGATTCTCCCTTCAAAGCCATCTCTGTAAATTCTGCCACAGTAAATGGAAAGAAAGCTGCTGCCCATGTATATACCGCAGCTTATCTGAAAACAACAGAAATGTGGAGCGATTATTATAATGATGCAGATTTCTTCCTGCAATATACGTTCCCCGATAACGCAATGTATTCTCTGAATGCTGAGCCCTATTCTCCTGATTACGGCAAACGCAATGATGTTTCCGTTACATACAGCCTTCAGACAAAAGATGGCAAAGTATATACCTTACCGGTTACCTATAATATGCTCAGTGAGGGCAACGGCGGCCTTTGGATCGAATAAAGCAAAACTAAAACCCGATGGGAATTTCCCATCGGGCCTTTTGTATTTTATCTGATTATTTGATCTGCTCAGCAACGATTTCTTTTGCTTTTTCCAGTGCTTCACCGATCTTGGAAGCATCCTTACCGCCGGCCTGTGCCATATTGGGGCGGCCGCCGCCGCCACCGCCGCAAACTGCCGCAGCTGCTTTGATGATGTTGCCTGCGTGGGCGCCTTTCTTCACCACATCATCGGTCGCCATTGCCATCAGGCTTACTTTGCCGCCTGCAGCGCCAGCCAGAACGATGATGCCGCTGCCCAGCTTATTTTTCAGCTGGTCGCCCAGAGTACGCATTGCGTTGGCATCCATATCTTTCACTTCAGCAGCCAGAACCGCAACACCGTTGATATCCACCTTCTGGTTCAGGATCTCATCGGCTGCACCGCCTGCCATTTTTGCTTTCAGTTTTTCCAGTTCTTTTGCCAGTTCTTTCTGTTCTGCCAGCAGCTGTTCTACTCTTGCCACCAGCTTATCGGGTGTTGTTTTCACCATCTGGCTCAGGGTACGCACTTCGTCTTCCTGTGCCTGATAATGCTGCAGTGCGCCTTCCCCTGTCAGGGCTTCGATACGTCTCACACCGGCTGCAACGCCGTTTTCGGAAATGATCTTGAAGGAGCCAACCTGTGCTGTATTTTTCAGATGTGCGCCGCCGCAAAGCTCGATGCTGTAACCGCCCATATCAACGACACGAACCACATCGCCATATTTTTCACCAAACAGTGCCATTGCGCCTTTTTCTCTGGCTGCGTCGATGCTCATTTCATCTGTATCGATGGCATAGCTTGCGAATACAGCTTCGTTGACCAGTCTTTCCACTTCTTTGATCTCATCGGGAGTCATTGCTGTGAAGTGGGTGAAGTCGAAACGCAGTCTGTCTGCGCTGACATAGGAACCAGCCTGTTCTACGTGAGTACCCAGAACGGTTCTCAGGGCTTTATGCAGCAGGTGTGTTGCAGAGTGGTTTCTGGAGGAAGCCATTCTGTGGTGCAGATCGATGGAAGCGTATACAGTTTCATCCAGAGAGATGGAGCCTTCTGCCACTTTACCCATATGAGCGATCTTGCCGCCAACGACCTTCACACAGTCTGTTACTTCTACCAGACCATTTGCCGTTTTGATCGTACCATGGTCGCCCACCTGACCGCCGCTTTCAGCGTAGAAAGGTGTTCTGTCCAGGAATACGGCAACGCTGTCGCCAGCCTGGGCAATACCGGAAATCTCATCATTTGCCACCAAAGCAACCACTTTTGCATCAGCCACTTCGTTTACATCATAACCAGCAAAAGCTGTTACCATTTCTGCGGACAATTCATTGTATACGGTTTCTGCAGCACCCATATAGTTGGATTTTGCTCTGGCGGAACGGGCACGTTCTTTCTGAGCCTGCATTTCAGCGGCAAAAGCATCTTCGTCTACGCTCATACCTGCTTCTTCCAGGATTTCCTTTGTCAGGTCGATGGGGAAGCCGTAGGTATCATAGAGACGGAAGGATTTTTCACCGCTCATCACTGTCTGACCTGCAGCTTTCATTTCTTCCATATCTTCTTTCAGGATCTCCATGCCTTTATCGATGGTCTTATAGAAGCTGTTTTCTTCTGTGGACAGGATTTTGAAGATATATTCCTGTTTATCTACCAGTTCAGGGTAGGCATCCCCACTGCAGGCGATCACGGCTTTGGACAGTTCTGCCAAAAATTCGCCCTGGATACCCAGCAATTTGCCATGGCGGGCAGCTCTTCTCAGCAGTCTTCTCAGCACGTAGCCACGGCCTTCGTTGGAAGGCAGAACACCATCTGCTGTCATCATGGTTACGGAACGAACGTGGTCTGTGATGACACGAACGGAAACGTCGATCTTGTGTTCTTTGCCATATTCCACACCGGCTTTTGCACAAACAGTATCACGGATGGATTTTACAGTATCTACGTCGAAAATGGAATCTACGCCCTGCATGATGGTCGCCATACGTTCCAGACCCATACCGGTATCAACGTTTTTGGATGCCAGTTCTGTGTATGTGCCGTCTTCTTCCGCATTAAACTGTGTCAGTACCAGATTCCAGAATTCCATATATCTGTCACAATCGCAGCCAACGCCACAGGTAGGGCTGTTACAGCCATATTCGGGGCCACGGTCATAGTAGATTTCTGTGCAGGGACCGCAGGGGCCTGTACCATGTTCCCAGAAGTTGTCTTCCTTACCCAGTTTTACGATTCTGTCCCAGGGCAGGCCAACCTTTTCATGCCAGATTTCACCTGTTTCATCATCTTCTTCATAAATGGTAACATATAGCTTGTCCTCGGGGATCTCCAGCCATTCTGTTACAAATTCCCAAGCCCAGGGAATGATCTCATTTTTGAAATAATCGCCAAAGGAGAAGTCACCCAGCATTTCAAAGAATGTGCCGTGGCGAGCGGTTTTCCCAACGTTGTCGATATCACCTGTACGGATACATTTCTGACAAGTGGTCACACGTTTTCTGGGGGGGATTTCCTGCCCTGTGAAGTAAGCCTTCATGGGTGCCATACCGGAGTTGATCAACAGCAGGCTGTTGTCATTATGGGGCACCAAAGAGAAGGATTTCAGGCGCAGGTGATCTTTTGTTTCAAAGAATTTCAGGAATTGTTCTCTGATTTCATTTACACCGAGATTTTTCATAATATGTTCCTCCTTAATTAACGGGTTTTGCTGCGTTTTGAGAAGCGAACATGTAAGCAAAGCTTGCGTGAGTGCCGATTGCAGCAAAAGGTTACGTCATTGCGGCAACGCCGCTAGCTAGGGGCAAAGCCCCGATGGGTCTTTTCCGCAAGGAAAAGAAATGACCTTAAAAGAATTTGTTTCAAAGCCAGCAGGTAAATACCAAATAAAAAAGTCCCTAATCATTTTGATTAGGGACGCATGATATCGTGGTACCACCCTAGTTACGGCCGCCATTAGCCGTCACTCGAAGCCGTTAACGCCGGCATACGCCGTGGTATACTCTTAATTTTCCACCACGAAGCTGTGTCCAAAGGGACCGAAAAGACTGCTTCCACCCTGCGCTGCTGAGGCATTTCCACCTTTCTGCCTCTCTCTGAAAGTCCTGACCGGGATGTACTCCTTCTTTTCATGGCTTTTTTCTAATAATGATTTGATTATAGACATCCGTTTTCCATTTGTCAAGGCGAATAGTGCAAATTATCCCACGAAGATATCGAAAACCTTCATCCGTAAGCCATTCTGGCTTTCTTCACGCTTTCATTTCTCGTAATGTATCCCCCATCCGCTTCAGCCCCACTTCTATCTTATCATCGCTGAGGTTCGCGAAACTAAGGCGGACATGTCTGTCCTCTTCTCCGCTGATATCATATTGACTGCCGGGGGTCAGGATGACGTTTTTTTCCAACATGCGGCTGCAGAAGGCTTCCGCATCCACTCCCTTGGGCAGCTCCACCCAAAGGCTGACGCCCCCATTGGGATGCCCATATTTTGCAACGCCAGAAAGATACTTTCTTGCCGCCGAAAGGGTCTTGCGGTATTTTTCACTGCCATAGCGGCGGGTCTCGGCGGCGTGTTTTTCCCAGCCATTTTCCCTGAGATAATATTCCAACGCCCGCTGGATAAAGCCGGAGGTGGAAATATCTGTGGTATATTTTGCTTCCATCACCGCCTGATGGATCTTTTTCGGCAGAACGATCAGCCCCATACGCAGCCCCGGCATCAGAATCTTGGAAAAACTCTTGATATAAATGACACGGTTTTTATAATCCAGAGCTTTCAGGGGAACCAAAGGCTCCTTGCCATAATGGAAATCATAAAAGTCATCTTCTTCAATGATATATGTATCATATTTTTCCGCCAGCTCCAACAAGCGGCGTTTTTTCTCCATGGAATAGGAAATACCCGTAGGGGTCTGGTAATAGGCCATCATATAGATGAATTTGGGCTGATACAGCTTCAGAAAATCCTCCAGAATCACCATATCCATGCCGTCGTTTTCCAGGGGAATTTCCACCAGCTTGCCCCCCCGGGAAAGAAATGCCCCTGCCGCACCATAGAAGGTGGGCTTTTCCACAAAAACCACATCCCCATAGCGAAGCATGGCCTTGGAAATGATATCGATGCCCTGCTGGGCACCGGAAATGACCTGCACATTTTCCACAGAAGTCTTGATACCGTAGCTTTTCAGATAGCGGCAGAGCTGTTCCCGCAGGGGCTCATAGCCCATACTGTCCATATAGCGGAAGGCACCACCCTTTTCCCGCTCCAGCACTTCGTCAAAGGCCTTTTTGAAGGCATCCACAGGAAACATTTCATTGGGCAGGGATGTGCTGGTAAAGTTAATGGCATTTTCCATGGATAACCCGCTGTCGAAGGAGCGCAGATTGCGGTTGGTCACAGGTTCAGGGATATGCTCCACAGGCAAGGGGGAAACGAAGGTGCCGCTGCCCACCCTGGAATAGACTAGCTGCTTATTTTCCAAGTATTTATAGGCATTCACGATGGTCACGGAATTGACCCCAAAATGCTCCGCCATTTTGCGGATAGGGGGCAATTTGCTGTTTGCCGGCAGGATGCCGTCGGTGATCAGGGCTTCAATGCTTTCCGCCAGCTGCTGATATAAGGGAGTGTTCCCTGTTTTTTCCAACTGGATTTGAAAAATTTCTACCATATTATATATACTCCAAATCGTTAAAAAATTTTCAACTATCTTCCTTCATAAACTTTACGCCCGCTTGCACCGCTGATGCCCATGGCTTCTCTATACTTCGCCACAGTCCGGCGAGAGATCTGCAGACCTTCTGCAACGAGCAGTTCTGTCAGTTCTCTGTCGCTGAGGGGCTTCTGTTTATTTTCCCCGTCTATGATGGCACGGAGACGTTCCTTGACGCTGTCGGCAGAAACAGTCCCCTCCTCCTCTGTTTTGGCAACGGCTTTGGAAAAGAAGGCATGGAGAGGAAATACCCCTCTTTCGCACTGGAGATATTTTTCCTTCACCGCCCGGCTGACGGTAGATTCATGGATCTCCAATCCCTCTGCCACATCTGCCATCCGCAGGGGTGCCAGCTGCCCATAGGGGCAGAGGAAAAATTCCTTCTGGTGCTCCACGATATATTCCGCCACCTGCTGCAGGGTGCTTTCCCGCTTGGTAATGCACTGCAGGGCCCATTCCGCCTGCTTCAGCTTATCGGCAATGTATTCTTCCGTTTCAGCATCCGCCTTTTCCCGCAGCAGTTTCACATAGGCATGACTGATCTTTAATCGGGGCAGCATGGCACCGTTGACTGTGACCACCAGTTCCTCGCCTTTTCTCTCCACCAATACATCGGGGACGACATATTCCACCGCCCCCTCCCCTGCAAAGCCACTGCCGGGCTTGGGCTGGCAGGAGCGGATCTCCTGCAGGGCTGTCATCAGTTCTTCCATGGAAAGTTTCAATTTCTTGGCAATATGGGAAAGGCGGTTCTTCGCCAGTTCATCCAAATAGGTTTCCACTACTTTTATGACCAAAGGGGACGCATTTTTCTGTTTCAGCTGGATCAGCAGGCATTCCCGCAGATCCCTTGCACCCACGCCGGGGGGGTCCAACGTCTGGAATTCCGACAGGATACAGGCAGCCGTAGTCTCCTTCAACTGATACCTTTCAATCAGGCACTCTACAGCATCGGGCTCCAGATAGCCGCTTTCCGCCGTGCTTTCCGCCAGAAACCGCAGTACCTTTTTATTTTCCTCCGGTATTTTCAAAATATTGATCTGGAAAAGAAGATATTCCCTGAGGCTCTGGCCTTCTTTTCTGCCAAAGCGGCCGTCTTCCCTTTCCCGTTCCTCCTGTTCATGCTCCACCCGATAAAAGCTTTGGTTCTGTTCATCGGCTTCTTCCAGCCATTCCAGCTTCCGCAGCAGCTTTTCCCCGCGGCTTTCCAAAGGCTCCTCTTCCTGGCTCCATTCCAGAAGGGGATTTTCTTCCGCCAGGTCACGGGCATATTCCGAAAGGGCAAGGGCATTCATCTGCAAAATCTCTACAGATTGCTGCATTTTTTGAGACAATATCTGTTTTTGCTGCAATTGTAATGATAGTTCCATCCTATTTACCTTCCTTCCCTTTCTTGATGTTTTGTTTCTATTTTATCATGCCCGTCCCCCAGGCGCAAGGCACGTCCGTTCCCGCCGTTCCATTCCATTTTCTTCCTGAAAAATACGATCCTTTGGCAATTTATTCCGAAAAAACGACCAAAAACATCCCAAGATTATGGTAATAAATTAACATTTACTTTTATAGATAATAAGTGTACACTAGTATGCGGAGATTCATTCGCATACAAACAAATCCTGTACAAGCGGATGCAACCTTCATTTTTTCAGATACGGCAGGAATCCGATTTCGATAGATTTTTGGAGGAAATATTTTATCAAAGTGAAAATATCTTTTTTTATGAAAAGTTTTTTCGCTTTTTTTCTGCAAAAATATTGAGAAATTCTTATTTTTGTATTAAAATATTGCTGTTATATATAGCTATATTTTTATAAAAGTATAACTGCAACCCGCGCCTTCCCAGGCGCACAACTAATTTGAACAGAGGGGGATAATATGCAAGCTTTAACGTTCAAACGTGGGGTACATCCTCCTGATGGGAAGGAACTGGCAAAGGACCAGCCCATCAAGGTGATTATGCCCAAAGAAAACTCTGAATTGTTCTACCCTATGAGCCAGCACATCGGTGCTCCTTGTGAACCACTGGTAGCTGTTGGTGATCATGTAAAAGTAGGACAGAAAATCGCTGAGTCCGGCGCATTCATGTCTTCTCCTATCTTCGCCAGTGTTTCCGGTGAAGTAGTAGACATCAGACCTATGCTGGTACCCGGTGGTGCAATGGTAAAAGCGATCGTTGTGAAAAACGATGGCAAAATGGAAGAGATCGAAGGTCTCAACGAAGGTAAAGATTACACAACTATGACAAACGACGAAATCCTGGCAGCAATCAAAAATGCCGGCGTTGTTGGTCTGGGTGGTGCAGGTTTCCCTACACACGTAAAACTGAACCCTCCCAAAGACACACCTATCGATCACATCCTGATCAATGCGGCTGAATGTGAACCTTACCTCACATGTGACTACCGCCTGATGATCGAAGAACCCGAAAGAATCGTAAGAGGTCTGCAGATCATGCTGAAACTGCATCCCAATGCAAAAGGCGTAATCGGTATCGAAATGAACAAGCCCGAAGCAATCGCTTCCATGACAAAGGCTTGTGAAGGCATCGATAACATCACAGTACAGCCTCTGGTAACAAAATTCCCTCAGGGTTCTGAAAAACACCTGATTTACGCTATCACAAAGAGAGAAGTAAAATCCGGTGCCCTGCCCGCATCTGCTGGCTGTATCGTAGACAACGTTGACACAGTTGTTGCGATCGAAAGAGCAATCTGCAAAGGCAGACCTCTGATGAGAAGAATCGTTACAGTTTCCGGTAAAGGTATCAAAAACCCCGGCAACTACAAGATCAGAATCGGTATGACACTGAGAGATCTGGTAGATGCAATCGGTGGTTTCAATGAAGAAAACCCTCCCGTAAAACTGATCGCAGGTGGTCCTATGATGGGTCCCACACTGTACACACTGGATGTTGCATCCGTAAAAACAACTTCCGGTCTGCTGTGCTTCACAAAAGACGAAGCATACATTCCCGAAGAAAGAAACTGCATCCGTTGCGGTAAATGTGTAGAACATTGCCCTATGGGCCTGATGCCCTTCATGCTGAACGCTTGTGCAATCAAAGGCGACGGCGAAGGCTTCGTAAAACATCACGGTCTGGATTGTATCGAATGTGGTTCCTGCTCCTACGAATGTCCTGCAAAACGTCAGCTGGCTCAGTCTATCAGAGCTACTAAGAAGATCGAAGCAGGCAAAAAAGCAGCAGCAGCCGCAGCAGCAAGAGCAAAAGCAGAAGCTGAGAAAAAAGCAGCAGAAGCTGAAAAGAAATAAGAAGGGGGAGAATAAAACATGGCTAACTTTGTAGTATCCGGTACCCCTCATGTGCGTTCCAAAGAATCCATCCAGAGCATCATGCGTGATGTAATCATCGCTCTGGTACCCGCAACAGCGATGGGTATTTATTATTTCGGCCTGAAAGCACTGATTCTGATCGTAGCTGCGATCGTATCTGCTGTTTTCTTTGAATGGCTGTATGAAAAAATCACAAAAAAACCCGTTACAATCAGCGACTTGTCCGCAGTTGTAACAGGTCTGTTACTGGCAATGAACCTGCCTGCATCCGCTCCCGTTTGGGTGCCTATTGTAGGTAGTGCATTTGCTATCATCTTTGCAAAACAGCTGTTTGGTGGTCTGGGTCAGAACTTCATCAACCCTGCACTGGCAGGTCGTGCATTCCTGCTGGCTTCCTACCCTACAGAAATGACAACATGGACAGCACCCACAGGCTTCAGCGGCGCAGACGCAGTAGCAGTTGCTACACCTCTGTCCGAACTGAAAGCAGGCACAGGCCTGAGCGCTTCTCTGGGCGACCTGATCGTTGGTAACGTAGGCGGCTGTATCGGTGAAACATGTGCAATCGCACTGATCATCGGCGGTATCTACCTGCTGTACAAACACGTAATCAGCTGGAAGATTCCCGTAATCTACATTGCAACAGTATTCATCCTGTTTGCTGTTATCGGCAGACATGGCGTAAGAATGCCTCTGCAGGAAATCATGGCCGGCGGCGTAATGCTGGGTGGTATCTTCATGGCAACAGACTACGCTTCTTCTCCCGTAACACCTAAGGGCCAGGTTATCTTCGCTATCGGCGCTGGTCTGATTACATACCTGATCCGTACATTTGGTGGTTACCCCGAAGGCGTATCCTATTCCATCCTGCTGATGAACGTTTGTGTACCTCTGATCGAAAGATTCACAGAGCCCACAATCTTCGGTGCATTACCTAAAACAAAGGAGGCGAAATAAGCATGAACTCTAAAGCAGTAGTAAAACCCGCTATCGTTCTGCTGGTTATCGCCGGTGTAGCAGCAGCTCTTCTGGGCGTTGTTTCCGAAGTAACAGCTGCTCCCATCGCAGCACAGGCTGAAAAAACACTGAACGAAGGTATGATGGCTGTTATGCCCGAAGCAAGCAGCTTCGAAGCAGTTGATGTTGAACTGACAGGCACAATCACAGCAGTATATCAGGCAGATAACGGCGGCTACGTTATCACAGCAGCACCCGGCGGTTTCGGCGGCGCTGTAAACACAATGGTAGGTGTTGGTCCTGACGGCGTAATCACAGGTCTGCGTGTAACAGGTCACTCTGAAACACCCGGTCTGGGCGCAAAGGCAACAGATCCTTCCTTCTACGAACAGTTCGCAGGTAAATCCGGTTCTGTATCCGTAACAAAAGATGGCGGCGAAATCGTTCCCATCACAAGTGCAACAATCACCTCCAGAGCCGTATGTGCCGGCGCACAGGAAGCTTTGGATTGGGTCGCAGCGAATGGAGGTGCTAATTGATGGCTAACCCTGTAAAAATCATTAAAAATGGTATTATCAATGAAAACCCCACCTTCATTCAGGTTATCGGTATGTGTCCTACACTGGCGGTAACATCTTCCGCGATCAACGGTATCGGCATGGGGCTTTCCACAACAGCAGTACTGATCTTTGCGAATATCTTCGTTTCCCTGTTGAGAAAGATCATCCCCGATACAGTACGTATCCCTTGCTTTATCGTAGTTATCGCTACATTCGTAACGATCATCGAATTTGCTCTGAAGGCATACCTGCCTGCATTGAACGCATCCTTGGGTCTGTACATTCCACTGATCGTAGTTAACTGTATCATCCTGGCTCGTGCAGAAGCATTCGCTTCCAAGAATGGTCCTTTTGCATCCGCTTGCGATGGTATCGGTATGGGTCTTGGTTTCACACTGGCTCTGGGCTGCCTGGGTCTGGTTCGTGAATTCATCGGCGCTGGTACACTGTTCGACATCACAGTTCTGCCCGAAGCATTCCCCAGAACTCTGCTGTTCGTAATGGCTCCCGGTGCGTTCTTCACACTGGCTTGCCTGATGGCTATTCTGAACCATTTCAGAAATAAAAAAGCGTAAGAAGGAGGGGAAATAAATGAATCTGATCTTATTGATTTTGGCTGGCATTTTCGTAAATAACTACGTAATGTCCCAGTTCTTAGGTATCTGTCCCTTCCTCGGCGTTTCCAAGAAGGTAGATACAGCGGCTGGCATGGGTATGGCCGTAATCTTCGTTATGTCCCTGGCGGCAGCAGCAGCATGGCTGGTATATAGCCTGATTCTGGTGCCCCTGAACATCACATATCTGTACAACATCGCGTTCATTCTGCTGATCGCATCCTTGGTACAGTTCGTAGAAATGTTCCTGAAAAAATCCGCACCTGCTCTGTATCAGGCACTGGGTGTATTCCTGCCCCTGATCACAACAAACTGTGCGGTACTGGGTGTAGCCGTAACAAACATGCAGAAAGGCTACAACTTCATCGAATCCATCCTGAACGCAGTTGGTGGTGCGGCTGGTTTCGCACTGGCAATCGTTCTGTTCGCTGGTATTCGTGAAAGAATCGCTGATAATGACACACCGAAAGCCTTCGATGGTTTCCCTATGGCTCTGATCACAGCTGGTCTGATGTCCATCGCATTCCTGGGCTTCTCCGGTCTGATTAAACTGTAATAGAAGGAGGGTAAAAGAATATGGATCCAATGAGTATTGTATTCCCCGTCCTGAGTATTGGCGGTATGGGCGTTGTTTTCGGCGCATGCCTGGGTGTTGCAAGTGAAGTCTTCAAGGTTGACGAAGACCCTAGAATCGGCCAGATCCTGGAAGTTCTGCCCGGCGCAAACTGCGGTGGCTGCGGCTTCCCCGGTTGTGGCGGTTGTGCAGGCGCTATCGTTGCCGGTACAGCTCCCGTAAATGCTTGCCCCGTTGGTGGTGCAGCAGTTGCCGAAAAAGTAGGCGCAATCATGGGTATCGAAGCATCTGCTGCTGAACCCGTTGCTGCTTTTGTTAAGTGCGGTGGTACTTGCGACAAAGCAAAAAATAAATATGATTACGAAGGCATCGACGACTGTAACTTCGCAGTACAGCTGGCTGGTCAGGGTGCAAAATCCTGTTCCTATGGCTGTCTGGGTCTGGGCAGCTGTAAGAAAGCATGTGCTTTCGGTGCGATCGAAATCGTTGACGGCGTAGCTGTGATCGATAAAGATAAATGTGTAGCTTGTGGTAAATGTGTATCCGCATGTCCTAAACATATCATCGAACTGCTGCCCGCTAAGAAGAAAGTAAAAGTACAGTGTTCTTCCAAAGATATGGGTAAGAACGTAATCCCCAACTGCTCCGTTGGTTGTATCGCATGTAAGATCTGTGAAAAGAACTGTCCTTTCGATGCAATCCACGTAATCGATAACCTGGCTGTGATCGACTACGATAAATGTAAAGCATGTGGTATCTGTGCTAATAAATGTCCTAAGGGCGTTCTGACAGGCAAGAGACCTGCTCAGCCTGCTGCTCCTGCAGCTGCAGCACCCGCTGCACAGGCTGCTCCCGCTCCCGCGGCTGCACCTGCTACTGAAGCTCCCAAAGCTGAAGCACCTGCACAGGAAGCTCCCAAGGCAGAATGATAATTCTTGCTTTCAAAGACTCTCCGAGAAATCGGAGGGTCTTTTTTTGATTTTCTGTTTTCTGTTCCCTTTACCCCTCCCCTCTTTTATGCTAAAATAGGGAAATGAAAAAATGAAGCAAAGGAGGATTTTTCTATGAGAGGTCGTTCCTCACAAAATATATGGGTATTGATCCTGCTGCTGCTGGCGGGTGTGGTACTGGGTGGTTTCATTGCCAATATGCTGGGCGGTATTCCAGCGCTGAGATGGCTGGCTTATGGCAGCGACTTTGGTCTTTCCTCTCCCCTGGTTCTGGATTTGGGGGTATTGACACTGCAGTTTGGTCTGACCATCCGTTTCACCATTGCTGGCATCATCGGCATTGTTTTGGCATTTTTGATCTACAGAAAGTTATGATAACAAAGGGCACATAAAATGCCCTTTTTTTCTGCAGAAATCCACCAGTAAAATCCATGCTTTTTTTTCGAAAAATACAATGCTTTTCTTGAAAAGAAAGCAAAAAAGCGGTATGATTAAATGTAAAGCAAAATTCAAGAGAATCAACGGCTGCAGCAGGAAAGCGGTAGCGTTTTCCAATAATGAAAGGGGTAAGAATCAATGTTTGTTTCCAAAGATATGGGTATCGACCTGGGTACTGCCAATACTCTGGTTTATATGAAAGAAAAAGGCATCATCGTAAATGAGCCTTCCGTTGTTGCCATCAACACACAGACAAGAGAAGTTCTGGCGGTGGGCAATGAAGCGAAGGACATGATCGGTCGTACACCCGGCAATATCGTTGCCATCCGCCCCATGAAGGACGGCGTGATCGCCGACTTTGATGTGACACAGGCAATGCTGCGTTATTTCATCAACAAGGCTTATGTGCGTTCCATGTTTGGGCCTAAGCCCCGCATCGTCATCTGTGTGCCTTCCGGCGTAACAGAAGTAGAAAAACGTGCAGTCCTGGAAGCTGCCATCGCTGCAGGTTCCAAAGAAAAAGATACTTATCTGATCGAAGAACCCATGGCGGCTGCCATCGGCGCAGGTCTGCCCGTGGCAGAACCTACCGGCAGCATGGTCGTTGATATCGGCGGCGGCACCAGCGAAGTGGCCATCATTTCCCTGGGCGGCATCGTCACCAGCACTTCTCTGCGCGTGGCAGGGGATGCACTGGATACTGCCATCGTAAGCTACATCAAGAAGGAATTTTCTCTGGCCATCGGTGACCGCACTGCGGAAGAGATCAAAATCACCATTGGCTCTGCATATCCTTTGGAAAGAGAAGAAAAAATGGAAATCCGCGGACGTGACCTGGTAAGCGGCCTGCCCAAGACCATCGAAGTCAACTCTATCCATATCAGACAGGCCCTCAACGAACCTGTAGATTCCATCATCAACAGCATCAAGCAGACACTGGAGGCAACCCCTCCCGAACTGGCGGCAGATATCATGGAATACGGCATCACCCTGACCGGCGGCGGCGCTCATCTGCGTGGTCTGAACCATCTGATCACAGCGGAAACAGGCATGCCCGTCAACATCGCCAACGAACCTCTGAACTGCGTCGCATTGGGCACAGGTATGGTTCTGGAGCAGATCGATAAACTGAAATCTGTGCTGATCTCTCCCAGAAAAGCACTGTTCTGATGCTGAATACACCGAAAGGAGCATTTTGTTTTGCAGGAGTTTTTCTTAAAGCATAAAAAACGAATTATTAGCGGCGGCATCCTGCTTTTGGTTCTGGTGACCGTCATTGCCAGCGGCAAAAAGCTGAACGCCACTCTGCTGGAAAGCGCCATCGGTGTCGTTGTCACCCCGTTTCAGGATCTGACCACGGGGATCAGCAGCTGGGTAGACGAAACGGTCACATCCGCCCGCAGCAAAACAGATCTGAAAGAAGAAAACGAAGACCTGAAAAACCAGATCGCAGAACTGATGGAAGAAAACAGACGCTTGGCTATGTATGAACAGGAAAATGCAAAGCTTTCTTCCCTGCTGAAGATTGCTCAGAGATATCCCGATTATGAAAGCGTCGGTGCAAAAATTATTGCCAAAGACCCCGGTGTCTGGTATGACGGCTTTACCATCAACAAAGGCACCACCGGCAATGTCAGCGCAAATATGGTGCTGATTGCCCCCGAAGGGCTGGTAGGCAAGGTGCTGGAAAGCGGCGCCACCTTCTCCAAGGCCCAGTCCATTCTGGACAGCCGTTCCTCTGTGCCTGCCAAAAGTGTGCGTACAGGCGATCTGGGCGTGATAAAAGGAGATTATACCCTTTCCAACAACGGTCTTTGTAAGATGGAATATATCGACGGTGATGCGGAGATCATGGTAGGCGATGAAATCGTCACATCTCATCTGTCGGATATTTATCCCGAAGGGCTTGCCATCGGCAAAGTGCTGGAGATCGAAACCGATACCAACGGTCTGACAAAATATGCTGTTATCGAGCCTTATGTGGATCTGAAGCATTTGGATACCATTCTGATCATTGATAAAAACAGCGCTCCCGCCGGCAAAACCGCCGTTCCTGCTGCAGAAACAGCAGAAATGGGCGAAGAAGCCATGGAGCCTGAAGAAAACACTACAGGTACGGGGGTGGCCGAATGAGGATCGCCATTACCGCACTGATCGTGTTTGTCAACTTTGTATTGCAATCCACCCTATTCCCCCATTTTGCCATTCAGGGGGTATTCCCCAATACGGCTCTCATCATCGTCACCTCCTACGCATTGCTGCGGGGCAGCAAGGAGGGTGCATTGGTGGGCGTTGGCGCAGGGTTTCTGATGGATGTGTTTTTCAACACCTACATCGGCTTTTATACCGCCCTGTATCTGGTTTTTGGGCTGCTGTTCGGCCGCAGCCAGCGCAGCTTTTACCGTGAAAATTATATCCTGCCGATCATTTTCTGTACGACCTCTACCGTGCTGTATCAGGTGATATTATATGTGACGGGATTTGTATTCCGCGGGGAAGGCAACATTCTTTATTTCCTTTTCCGCATACTCTTGCCCGAGCTGGTCTATGTGGCAATCATCACAGTGCCCCTGTACCGCATTTTGTTCGGGATCAATGAATGGCTGGAATTAAAAGAAAAATACAAATATAGATTGTTTTAAATTGTTTCCCCATAGGAGGAACCGATGAGACGATATTACGAACATTTTTTAGAATTATGTAAAAACCGAATATTTGTCATGCTTTGCGGTGTGATCGTCCTCTTTGCCATCATCGTGCTCCGTCTGTTTTCTTTGCAGATCATCCACGGGGAAGAATACGAAGCATCCATCACCGCCAGCGTTTCCAAAAACCTGCCCGTTCCCGCTTCCCGCGGGGGCATTTACGACCGCTACGGCAGGCCCCTTGCCATCAATACGGTGGCATATTCCGTACAGGTGGACGGCAGCCTGACGCTGGAGCTTTCCGATAACGAAAAACAGAACCTTTCCAAAGCATTGATGAATTGGCTTTGGGAAAACGGTCATCAGCAGGTCAATTCCCTGCCCATTTCCCTGTCCTCTCCCTATACCTTCACCTATGAAGGCACCGAAGAGGAGATGGAAAAGCAGGAAAACCGCTGGAAGGCTTCCATTGGCTTGGAGAAAAAACAGTATAAGATGACAGCAGAGGAATGTCTGGCATATCTGTATGAAAAATACAACGTTCCCAGCAACTACAGCCCCCAGCAGAAACGGGCTTATCTTTCCCTGGTCATGTGCGACGACCGCAACCTGATGGCTCTGACCCTTGCCCTGAAGCTGAATGAATTTGGCGAGACCATCACCGATGAACTGCCTTTGGATACAGAGGCCCCCTACGCCTTCCAGTTCGGCGGCAACGCCAACCGAGAAAAAAGCTGGAAGGAAAGCATGCAGATGGAAGAGGAACAGCTGAAGTACAACTCTTTGCAGACGCTGGATTATCTGAGGGATTTCTTCGGTCTGCCGGAAGGTCTGCCCAATGACCTGGTGCGGGATGCGCTGGGCATCCGCTATTCCCTCTACCTGAAACGCTATCAGCAGTTCCAGTCTGTCACCATCGCCACCGATGTCAGCGACAAGACACTGGCTTATATCGAAGAAAATCAGGATACTTTCCCCAATGTAGTCATCGACACAGTATCCCTGCGGGAATACCCTGAGGGTGAGTATTTTGCACATATCATCGGCTATATCCGCCAGATGACGGAAAGCGACTACGCTCTGTACAAGGATGAGGTAGACGCTCAGGGCAACCCCCTCTACAGCCAGACGGATATCGTTGGGCAGGACGGCATGGAAAAGCTCTATGAAAGAGAATTGAACGGCGTGGACGGTAATGTCCAGATCGAAGTTGACAATCAGGGCCGTCGTATGAGTGTCATTGATTCCACAGAGCCTGTCCCCGGTAAGGATGTATTCCTTACATTGGACAGCGAACTGCAGAAAGTGGCTTACGATACGCTGGAAAGCGAACTGCGGAAAGCTGTGCTGAAAAAGCTGACCGGCGGCGGAAAAAATTCCGTTTCCACCACCGAGCTGTTCACTTCCATGATCAACGTGAACCATATTTCCGCCCAGAAAATGCTGCAGGCGGAAGACGGCACCCAAAAAGCCGTATACAACAAACTGAAACAGGCCATCCCCACCTTCCGTCCCGATCAGGATGACGCAGTAACGGTGGCAAAGGAATTCCTTATTGATGGGCTGGAAAACGGCACCATCAGCATAAAAGAGCTGACCCTGATGATGATCGAACAGAGGCATCTGCCTGTGACAGAGGAAGAAAAAGCCGGCATCGAAAATGGTGCCTCTCCCCTGAGCCTCATCATCAAAAAGCTGAGCAGCGGGGAAATGTCCCCTGCGGATACGGGGCTTGACCCCTGTACCGGTTCTGTTTTCGTAACTCAGGTGGGCACCGGCGAAGTTCTGGCCAGCGTGACCTATCCTTCCTACGATAACAACGAACTGGTCAATACCTTCAACAACGCATACTACAATGATCTGCTGCAGGACGGCAACACACCTCTGGTCAACCGTCCCTTGAAACAGAAAAAAGCTTCCGGCTCCACCTTTAAGATGATCACGGCGCTGGCAGGTCTGGAAACAGGCACTATCACGCCCAATACCCTCATCACCGATAAAGGGCTTTTCAAGGACGCAGGTCTGCCCTATGCCCGCTGCTGGATCTATTCCAACACCGGCGGTACCCATAGATCTGTGAATGTTTCCCATGCGCTGGAAGTATCTTGTAACTACTTCTTCTATGAACTGGCTTACCGCATGGGCAATGCGGAAAACGGCACCAGCAATCAGGCCATCACCACATTGAACGAATACATGGCAGCCTTTGGCTTGAACGACTATACCGGCCTGGAACTGGATGAATATGGCCCCACCATGGCATCCCCTTCCAATAAGGAAAAAGCCGTAAAGACCTTCAACCCCGATGCTACCACCAGCCAGACCCGCTGGACCGACGGTGATACCATCCGTACTGCCATCGGTCAGTCCATCAACAGCTACACACCGGCACAGATCACAAAATATATTTCCACCCTGGCAAACGGCGGCACGCTGTATCAGCTGCACATGGTGGATCATATCCAAAACCCCGATGGCAGTCTCCATTCCAAAGTGGAAGAAAAGGTGGAAAACGTCACCAAATTTAAAGAGGAAAACCTGCAGGCCGTTTATGAAGGCATGTATCTGGTAACCAACGGCAGCCGCGGCACACTCCGCACTGCCTTCAATGACCTACCCGTAAAAGTGGCAGCGAAAACCGGTACCGCCGAAGAAGACAAGAACCGCAGCTCCCATACCTGGTTCGTCTGCTTCGCACCCTACGATGACCCGCAGATCGCCATCACCGTCATGATCCCCTTCGGCGAAGGCAGCGGCACCCCCGCGCCGGAAGTTGCCAAGGCGATCATCCGAGAATATCTGGGGCTGGATTATACGCCCACAAATACGACCATGCAGACAGTATTGGCCGAATAAATACAGGAGGGGAAAACATGTATAATGAAAACTATGTAATCTTTAAAGGCACAAAAGACGGCGTGACCGTTATTTTCGACCCGGAAGTGTCTTTCGATATCCTCTGCAGACAGCTGGAAAGAAAAGTAGAGGAAGCAGGCAGATTCTTCGATAACGTGAAAACATCCCTGGCCTTCAAGGGCCGTGTGTTCACGGAAGAAGAAGAAGAGATCCTGCTGAAGATCATTGCAAAATATACCACCATGGAGATTACCTTCGTGAAAACAGAAAACAACGAGCTGAAACGCCTGAGCGACCTGCTGGAAAAGGAAATGTCTCCCTACAATCTGACAAAATTCCACAAAGGCTCTCTCAGAAACGGCCAGAAGATCGAATTTGACGGCAGCGTCGTGGTCGTTGGGGACGTAAACCCCGGCGCAGAGATCAAGGCCGCCGGCAACATCATCGTTTTGGGGCAGCTGAAGGGCATGGCCCACGCAGGCTGCAAAGGCATGACAGATGCCTTTGTAACAGCCATCTATATGGCTCCTGTGCAGCTTCGTATTGCTGATATCATCACCCGCTTTCCCGAAGAAAACAAAAGAGGCCCCAAGCCCCCTGAATATGCCTTCGTACAGAATGGGCAGATCTTCGTGATGGCCCTTTCCTGATACCCTTTGGACGGCAGGAAAATGCTGTCGCATTTTAGGAAAAGTTCTCCTCTTTTGCTAAAAAAAAGGAGTGCAAAACAAGCATATTTTTGTTAATATAGAAATAGAAATCAGATATTTTCTCGAAGATAGGAAAACCTGTGAAAACACGTAAAATAAACTTCTGAGATTAGGAGGAACATCAATGAGTGAAGTAATCGTAATCACCAGCGGCAAGGGCGGTGTTGGCAAAACAACGACCAGCGCAAACCTTGGCTGTGGTCTTGCAGTATTAGGCAAAAAAGTTGCACTGGTAGACGCAGATATCGGCCTGAGAAATCTGGACGTTGTCATGGGTCTGGAAAATCGTATCGTATATGATCTGGTAGATGTCGTAGAGGGCAACTGCCGCTTGAAACAGGCTCTCATCAAAGACAAACGCTATGATGGTCTGTTCCTGCTGCCCGCAGCCCAGACAAGAGACAAAGATGCTGTTTCTCCCGAACAGATGCAGAAGCTGTGCGACGACCTGAAGGAAGAAGGCTTCGACTACATCATCCTGGACTGCCCCGCCGGTATCGAACAGGGCTTCAAAAACGCCATTGCCGGCGCAGACAGAGCCATCGTAGTCACAACCCCCGAAGTTTCCGCAGTGCGTGATGCTGACCGTATCATCGGCCTGCTGGAAGCAAACGAACTGAGAAACCCTACCCTGATCCTGAACCGCCTGCGTATCGACCTGGTACAGCGGGGCGAAATGATGAATATTGAGGACGTAGAAGAAATTCTGGCGATCGATATTCTGGGCGTGGTTCCCGATGATGAAAGCGTTGTTATCGCTACAAACAAAGGCGAACCTGCCGTAACCAGTCAGGAATCCAAAGCCGGTCAGGCTTACAGAAACATCGTTCAGCGTCTGTTGGGTGAAGATGTGCCCATTATGACATTCGAACAGGCACCGGAAACCTTTATGGACAAGCTGAAAAAACTGTTCCGTAAATGATCCCTGACCCAGGAAAGGAAGTGTAACGATGGATTTCTTTAGCTTTTTCCGCAAAAAACAGGCACCGCCTTCCGGCAGTGTTGCAAAGGACAGACTGAAACTGGTTCTGGTACACGACAGAGTGAACTGCTCTTCTCAGGTTCTGGAAATGCTGAAAACAGATATCATCAAAGTCATTTCCAACTATATGGAAATCGACACAGAAGAACTGGATATCCAGATCACCCAGACCCAGTCTGAAGACAACAACGGCACTGTTCCCGTATTGTACGCGAACATACCCATCAAGAGCATGCGTAAGACGAATCGCGACGACTGATTCCTTACTTTACAAAAGACCAATGAAAAAGACCTTCAAAGCCGAATTGGATTCCGAAAGTTTGAAGGTCTTTTCGGGTTTTTGTATTCTAGCAAGCACGGCAGCAGAATAAGAGAGCAGATTTTGCAGGCTTGCTGCAAAAGGCTGTCCCTTTGTTCTGCTATTGGGCGCCTAGCCCAATGAATACTTTTCTTTCAGAAAAGTATGAATGCTGTGTATCATCTCTTCGGGTTTTTCGCATAAGGCTGGCAGCCGCAAGCCTTATGCGAAGCATCTGAAAAATCATCACTAGGAGTATTTTTATGGACATGAAAAAATACATTCAAAATCTGGACTGGTGGCTGGTGGGCGCAGTCTGCCTGCTGGCTCTTTTCGGGCTGGTCTGCATCGCCAGTGCGACCCGCATCAACTTGGGGGAAAGCCCTTCCAATGTCATCAAACAGGGGGTATTCCTGCTGATTGGGCTGGTTCTGATGGTCGCTGCCGCCAATGTAGATTATGAATATTTCTCACAATTTTATATCCCGATTTATATTTTGAATATCCTGCTGCTTTTGGCAGTATTATTCCTTGGTACCAACAGTAATGGTGCGACCCGTTGGATCGCCATCGGCCCTCTGACCATCCAGCCTTCGGAATTTGCCAAGGTCATCATGATATTCTGTCTGGCAAAGGTCATCACCATGCGGCAAAAAAGTGTGAACGACCTTTCCACTATTCTTTATCTTTGCGGATTTACTGCGATCCCTCTGGTGCTGATCCAAAAGCAGCCTGCTTTGTCTGCCAGCCTGGTTTTGGTGGCTATTTTCTGTATCGAGCTGTTCATTGCAGGACTGGATTGGAGGATCATCCGCAACGTACTGGTTGTTATCGTCCCTATCGTGGCGTTGATCCTATTCGACGTAAGCAGGGAAAATCCCCTTTTCACCGATAAGATCTTTGCCCAGCATCAGTTCAACCGTATCCTGTCCTTCGTGGACCCCAGCCGAGATGCCAGTCTGTATTACCAGACGGAAAAATCTATCTCTGCCATCGGTTCCGGTCAGCTGACCGGGAAGGGACTCTTCCACGGCACGCTGAATCAGCTGAGCTATCTGCCGGAACCCCATAACGACTTCATTTTTTCCGTCATCGGGGAAGAATTTGGGTTCTTGGGCTGTATATTTGTCCTTGCTGTATTGCTTTTTATCGTTTTTCGGTGTATATTAATAGCAATATCGGCCAGGGATACCTTCAGCCAGTTATTGGCAGCAGGCATCGCCGGCATGTTTGCGTTCCAAACTTTTGTAAACGCAGGCGTAGCCACCGGCATCCTGCCGAATACAGGTATGTCATTACCCTTTGTCAGCTACGGGGGCAGTTCCATGTGGACAAACATGATCGCCATCGGGCTGATGTTGAACATAAGAAAAAAAGAGACAAAATCACTATTTGAGGGAGGTTTGTTATGAATATCGGTTTGATCGCTCATGATAATAAGAAAAAATTGATGGAAAACCTTTGCATCGCATACAGACATATTTTGTGCAAACACGAAATCTATGCCACCGGCACTACGGGGCGTCTGGTAGAGGAAGCAGCCAATCTGGTAGTACACAAATACCTTTCCGCACACCTGGGCGGGGAACAGCAGATGGGCGCACAGATCATCAATAACGATATTGACCTGATGATCTTCCTGAGAGATCCCGTATCCCCTCACGCTTATGAGTCTGAAGTAAACTCCATCCTGCACCTGTGCGATATGCACAATATCCCCCTGGCAACCAACCTGGCAACGGCGGAAGTGCTGCTGCTGGCATTGGACAGAGGCGATCTGGATTGGAGAAACGTAATGCGCTAAGAAAGGACGTTAGCTTCTATGGAAATGTATTTCAACGGCACTGCGCTGGCTATCATTGTAGGATATTATCTGATCATCAACATCATTATGTATGTCGCCATGGTTATCGATAAAAAAAGAGCCATGAAAGACGGCTGGCGTATCCCCGAAAAGAATCTGTACCTTCTGGCGGTTCTGGGCGGCGGTACCGGCGGTCTGATCGCTATGGTAACAAAACACCATAAAAATCGTCATCTGGACTTTATCATGGTTTTTACCATTACTGCGATCCTGCATTTTATCGTGGCTTTCCTCGCTATCAGCCGATTTGCTTTTGTGATGAATTAACAAAACAGCCTCAAACTCTTAGAGTTTGAGGCTGTTTTTTATTCCTGCCACAGTTCTACGATCTTTAATTTAATTTTTGGTGTCAATTTTTCCTGTTCCAAAGCGGAGACAACAAGAAATTCTTCTTCTGTCAGGGTATTTTGCAGGCGGGCATGGCTTTCCTCTGTGGAATAGCCCCATGCCGCATCCACAAAGCACATCTGAGGATAGAGGACACACCACCAATTCTGCCCCTCTGCCGCGCCGATCTCGATCCGCAGGGCATCATAGACCCCCGCAGGAAAGATCAGATCATCATATTTCTTGAAGGGAAATTCCTCCCGCACCAGGGATACGCGGACAGGATACGCATAGCCTTGGGCCAGCACCTCCGCCTCTGCCGTTTCGCAGATCTCCTGCTGGGCATTTTCCAAAGCCGTCAACGTTTCCTCCTTGGATTCGCACACCGTCAGCAGGTCGCTGTATTCCTGCAGGACTTTGTCCCGCACTGCCAGCTTCAAGGCCTGATCCTCCTCCGAATCGCTATTTGCCAACACATGGAACCGCACCACCTTGGCCCCAATGCCCTTTTGAATCATATCCGAATAGCCTTTTGTCCAATGGGCGGCAAACAGCAGCGTGAATACTACCCCAATGGCAACGGCTGAAATCCAATACCATTTTTCTTTTTTCCAAAGCTCCCGTATGGTCTGTTTCCAGTTTCGTTCCATCCCGCTCTCCCCTTTTCTGATTGATACAGATACAGGATATCCACTTTTTTCCCGGTTTAAACATCAGCGTTTTCGCCCCATGTCCTTTAATTCCAGTTCCGGGTAGATTTGAAAAACCATTGCATCCCACAGGACATCTCTGCTGTATTCCTGCGCCAGCTGGGGCATGGCCCGCTGCAGGCGCGGCAGGATGCCGAAGAGATCCTCCCCTGCCCCCATCGCTATTTTTAAGGTATGCTCCACTTCTTCTTTTATGATGGCTTCAAAGATTTCTTCGATCTCTTTGCGGGATCGGGAAGAAAGCAGACTGCCCCTGCCCCCCTGCAGAGCCCCTTCCACAGGCAGGGTCACTGTGCAGAGGATGGAATCCCCTACAATGGAAAAATCATAAAACACATGGCTTTTGCCGATCTCCACAGGGATGCTTTCTCCATGATAGGTTCCCTCCAGCAAAGCCCCTTCCGCTTCCCCCAAAAGGAAGAGATAGCCCCTCTCCTCGGCATCCTCAAGGGGATAGACCCTTGTGGGCGAGACTGCCATGCCGCCGCCCAATTTCAGTTTTCCATCCTTTGCGCTGATGCGGGGAATGACACCGCAGCCCCCCTGTTCCTGCCGTTCTGTCAGGAAAGTGTCCAAATCCATCCCCTTTGTCACCGCCACCTCCCGGGCAGTATTTTTATAAAAATCCCAGAGAAACAGCCCTGTTTTACTGTCCTCCGCCATGGCTGCCTCCACACATTCCGCCGCAGAGCCATCGGTGGCAAGAAGCATGACTTTTTCCGAGACTGTCTGGCTTCGTTCTAATTCCCCCAGAAGGGCATCCAGTTTTGGGGGATCCTGCAATAGTTCTCCCCCTAAAATCACCGTTTTCAGCTGCCCCAAGTCCGTCTTACGGGAGGTATGGGTATCCACCTGGGCCACAGCCCCGGCAAGGGTCTCGCTTTCGGCGGTATAGGTCTCTTCCTCGCCCGTTTCTATATTGGCAGGGGCAAAGGTGAAGCTGCAGCCCGTCCCGGTGCTGTCCGCCCCCAGAGTGATGATAAATGCCCGATCCTCCGGGTCTTTTTTATCCCAGCAGCCCGTCAGGAAAATAGGCGGGAGAAGCGCCAAAAGAAACAATTTTTTCTTACACATCGGCTTTTCCTCCTTTCCCTGCAAAAAGCAGCAATATCAATGGTACGATCACCAAATAGATGAGATTGAGAAAGGGGGCAGCCTGCATCCGCAAATAATAGGCCGTGGAAAGATTCCCCAGCAGGAAGGATGCGGCAAATACCGCCCCCAGCCAGACCCAAAGCCACGTTTTTCGCTTCGTTTCCTGCTGACGGAAAATCTGCACCCCCAACAGAGAGCCAAAAAACAGGGTGCCCGAAAGGAATACAGATACAGACGCCATCCAAAACCAAAGAAGCAGGACATCCTGTCGGGTCAGGAATACGCCTGTGAAGCTGACCCGTTCCATCATTTGCAGGGAGGGCAGCAGCTTTTCTGAAAGTACCCTATCCCCATAGACCGCCAGACAAAGGAACACCATAGCTGCCACCACCAGCCCCGTCAAGGCACTGCTTTTCAGGACAGCAGAAAGGGCACGAGCAGGCCGCTTCAAATTGGGATAGATGAAATAGAGGAAAGTCAGCCCCTGAAAGACAATACTCATGGCGGAGATACCACCCCCGATTTCCGAAACAGAGGGCAGTTCCAAGGGCAAAATGCGATGGTATTTGGATGAAACGGCAACGGCAATGAGAATGATCGCCAAGGGAACGGCGACCAAAAAAAATAATATTTCCGCTGTCCGCCCCCGACATTCCGTCCCCTGAGCCGCCAAGGAGCCCGCCACTGCCAATACCACCAAAGAAATGACCCAAACCGGCGTTGTGGGCAACATGGAACGGCAGATGATTTCGCTGAAGATACGCAATTCCAGCATGCCATCCAACAAAAGCTTCCCCGCCAAGCCAACAAGCACGATGGTTCCAAAAAAATTCCCGAAGCACCCACGGCACCAATCCACCACCGTGCCCTGGGGCAGCCTTTTGCCTACTGACGTCAGCAGCAAAGAGAGGGCCGCAAACACCACCCCACTGAGCAGAGCCACCACCCAGCAAGCCTTGCCGCTGAGGCGTGCCAATTCCCCAGGCAGGAAGAGGACCGTTGTGCCGAAGCAATCCAGCAGCAATAATGCCTGCAGCTGTCGGAGAGAGATTGTTCGATTTTCCGCAAACATCATTTTTCCCCCTTTCTCATGCGCTCAGAAGGACGGGTAAAAATAGGTCTGCGCTTCATTTTGGACAAGGGCAGGCGGAAAATGCTGTCCTCCCAGTCCATATCGCCGTTGACGGAGGAGGAGCAGAAGGGATAGAGATAGGGGATGCCATAGGAGGTCAGGCTGGCAAGGTGGGCCAGTAGCAGCAGGAGAGCCGCCCAGACCCCGAAAATACCAAACACCGAAGCCAGAAGGATCACCAGATATTTGCTGAGCCGCAGCCCCGAAACGATGGAAACATTGGGGATCACAAAGGAACAGATCCCCGTCAGAGCGGAAACAATGACCACTGCCGGACTGACAATGCCCGCATCCACAGCAGCAGAGCCAATGATAATGCCCCCGACAATGCCAATGGTGGAGCTGACAGGGGACGGCAGGCGAATGCCCGCTTCCCGCAAAAGCTCGAAGGCCAATTCCATGATGAGGACTTCCCCGATGACGGAAAAGGGGATGGCTGCCCTGGTCGCCGCCACCTTCAAGGCCAAAGCCGTAGGCATCAGCTGAGGATGATACACAGAGAAAGCGATATACAGCCCCGGCAAAGTCACCGCCAGAAAGGCTGCCCCATAGCGGATGAGCCGAATGAAGCTCATGATCTCCCAACGGTCGTAATAATCCTCCGCCGCCTGAAAAAAGGTATTCAAGGTGGCAGGCAGGAGGATGGCATAGGGGGTATTATCCACCAGAAGGGCCACCCGCCCCTCCAGCAGAGAGGATGCCGTTTTATCGGGTCGTTCCGTCATTTGCAGCTGAGGAAAGGGAGAATACTGCCGTTTTTCCAGAAGCTGTTCCGCATAGCCGCTGTCGGGAAGGTGATCCAGATCCATATTGTCCAGCTGCTGTTCCACCTTTTTCAGGGTTTCCGGGCGGACAAGATCCTCCATATACATCAGGGCAATATCGGTTTTGCTGCGCCTGCCAACCTTTTTCCGCTTTAGCTTCAGTTTCGTATCCCGAATCCGGCGGCGGGTCAGCACCACATTGACGGACATCAGTTCTGTAAAGGCATCCTTTGGCCCCTGCACCACCACCTCCGTCTCCGCCTTATTGACGCCACGAGAAGGAAAGCCTTTGGTGGAGGCCTGCAGAGCGAAATCATTCCCATCCATTAAAATAGCCGTATCCCCCAAAAGAACGGCATCATAGACCTGTTCAAGGGTGGTGATCTTGCTCATCTCCCCGATGGAGATGACCTCATCCATCAGGCTTTGCAGCAGCCCTTCCGTCCCCTGCATTTCGCACCGTGCCATCACATTGGTCATAATAAAATCCTGAATGGCATCCCCATCCACGATATTGTCTGTATAGATCATAAACAGCGTTCCTTCGCCCCCACGGATGCGGAATTCCCGCATGATGATATCGCCGCAATCCCGAAAGGCTTCTTTGATCGCCGCTGTATTTTTTTCCAAATCCTTACTGATCTGCATGCCTTCACCGCCTATACTTTTTTCCTAGTTTGCGGAAAAAAAGGAAAACTATGCAAAAGAAAAAGCCCTGAACCTTTTCGTTCAGAGCTTATTGCTTTTGATTTTAATTAAGACTGGCTGCTGCTGCCTAAGAGGCTGGGATTTTCGAAGGTGAATACCAGCATATCGTGATTATAGGCATTCTGTCTCAGGGCGATCTCTGCTTTCAGAACACCCATTTCCGCCTGTTCCACGGCTGTTTTTGTCACATTGCCTGCCTGATAGTTTACCTGTACCGCACGATAATCCGCCTGGGCCTTTGTCAGGTCTGCCTGGGCAGAGGCATAGGCTGTTTCCAGCTGCTGGATCTGCAAATAGGCATTGCGAATCGCCAGCGCCTTGTCCTCCTTCGCCGTTTTCAGGGCACGTTTTGCCTGATCGTAAGTCAGATCATTCTGATTTTGTTCAGAGCTATTGGTGGATTCTTTCAGATAGTTTTTCCCAAATTTTGCGCTTTCCAGCTTCAGTTCTGCCAACTGGATGGTCAGATCATTGTTTGTTTTATCATTGATATACTGATCCATGGTCTGGTGCATTTCATAGGGTTCATAGGACACATCATACACAAAGGTGAACCGCTGGTCGCTTTTTTCTCCCATCAGGTTATTCAGCTTGATATATTCCTGTTCCAGTTTTGCTTCCAGCTGCTTCACAGTATCCTGGGCCTGATTTGCGGCGATCTCCAGCTGATCCAGATTATATTTGCTCAGCAGACCCAAGCGATACTTTGTCTGTCCCTGCTGATACAATTTTTTCTGCATATTCGCATTTGTCTGTACCAATTCCAGATTATCCAAATCGCTGAGGATGGTCGTAAAATAAGATTTTACTGTCACTTCCAATGCCAACTCTGTCAATTTGCGGCCGATGCTGTTCTGCTGCATCCCCAAATCCGTCTGGAATGCTGCAGATGTCACTGCCCACCAACCATCATTGACCCATTTCTGGTAATCATAAGTAGGCATATTGAAATACCCGGAATCCCACAGGTCTTCCTTGGTTTCCTGCAGGAAATCAGCAGTATCCTGGATATCTCGCAGATCGGGGCTATGTTTTTTCGCCTTTGCCAATGCTTCTTCATAGGTCAGCGTGGGCAGAGGAGCCACTTCTTCTTCTGTTTTTTCCACCACAGGGGCCACCTGCACCCCCTGCTGTTCCGCGGAAAGGGCCTCCGCTGCGAAAACCTGTGTACTGCACAGACTCATAGCCAGCGCCAACGCCAGCGCGCCTTTCGCCTTATATAAAAATGCTTTCATATTCCAACCTCCATTTATCGTTTTAAACTAAAACTAATTATACCATATTATTAAAAAAAATCCAGTACATTAATGATTTCTTAATGGAAATTTTCTTGCAAATTCAAGAAAGGAATGATGTCGGAACATAAAAAAGAGACCCCCCAAAAGGGAGGTCTCTCGGAATATCTACCTATTCAGTTTAACCGAAGGGTCAGATTATTTCTGATTGCCATTCAGTGTAGCTGTCTTTGTAGCTGCATCCCATGTGATATCTGTTACGCCCAGAGCTGTAGCCAGATCTCTCATAGGCAGGAATGTTCTGCCTTTTACGATTTCTACGCTAGCGGATGCGGGGATTGCGGAACCGTTTACGTATACAACTTTCTGACCAGCAACCATTGTGATGATTCTCTGACCATACAGGATTGTTACTGTCTTTGTAGCCTGATCCCACAGAACGTTGTTTGTGTTGATACCCAGTGCAACTGCAACTGCTCTTACGGGCAGCATTGTGTAGCCAGCTGCGTTGATGTATGCGGGAACGTCCAGAGTGATCTGGTTTTCACCGGAGATGATGTAGGATTCGCCAACGGGAACAACAACTTTTGTTGTGAAGGAAGCGTCGTCTACTTCTCTACCAGCTGTGATAACGTTGATGAATGCTTCTTTTACAACATCGCTGTAGTCGCATACGTCACCAATGAAACATTCGTGATCTTTTGTTGCACATTCTGTGCTATCATCTTTAGCGAAGTTGCATTTACATACTTCATCTGTATTTTCAGCACAGTCAGGAGCAAACAGAATCTGTTTTTCATAGTTTGTTGCCATAGATGTGGAAATTGTCAGATCGTAAGGACCTGCAGGGATATTTCTGTTCATGAACAGAGACATATCTTTGATTGTGATTGTAGCTGCTTCATCAGATTCTTCATCTACTGTGAAACCGATTGTACCTTCTTTTTTGTTTGTGAAGTCATCGATTTCCATTTCAGAATCTTTATCTACTTCGAATGTAGCATCATCTTCAAAGTTGATCATATCGCCTCTGTCAATTTTGAATGTGAATTCAGCAGCGGGTTCATTTTTGCTGCTACCTTTAGCCCACAGACCAGCTTCAGCTTCTGTGATTGTGATAGCTGTAGGGATTTCTGTGTATCTGTAGTCGATCTTCAGATCGTTCTGTTCAGCCTTAACTGTGTAAGGTTTTACGAATTTAGCGATTGTTACTTCCTGTGTGTCAACCAGGTCACCTGTCAGTTTCAGAACTACATCGCCTTCGAATGTAGGATCTGCAACCAGTTCCAGTGTGAATACCATCTTAGCACAGTCGTCGTTCAGATCATTGTTAACGTCGTCAAATACTCTCTTTTCGAATTCGAAATTCAGGTGATCACCTTTCTGGTATGCATCAAAGAATGCCTGTTCTACCTGTGCTTCATTCTGTTCATCAGGTGTTCCTTTTTTTTCTGTTACAAACAGACCTTCTGTATCTGTAACGTCAACGTCTGTTACATAAACGCCTTCAGGCAGTTCGAAGGAGAAGCCTTTTCTCATGGACCATGCACCGGGGAATGTTTCTTCTGCTGTTACTTCCAGAGAAACGTGATCGGAATCATCTGTGATACCATCGTTGTCAACGTTAACGCCGCTGTAGATTACAGGAACATCTTCGTCTTCATCTACGGACAGAACTACTTTGTAGTCAACAACTTTTGCAACTTCTACAGAAGCGGAATCCCAGTTGCTGGATTTTACTGTGATTGTAGCAACTGCACCAGCTTTAGCAGATACAGCTTCGATTTCGATACCTCTGATAACGATTTCATCATCTGCATTTGCATTTACTGTAACTGTCAGTTCGTTGTCATCTGTGCGTTTTACTGTAGCTTCCTGACCATCTACTGTGATGCCAGCATTTTTAACGAATTCAAAGCCTTTGGAAATTTTCAGTGTGATTTCCTGATCTTTTTCAAAATCACCAACAACGGATTCCAGTTTCAGGCCTTTGCCGTCCAGTTCTGTTTTTTCATCTTCAGCAACGTCTACTGTTTTCTTAACAGAAGCTTTGATGCCTTTGTCCAGTACTGTAGCATAAACCAGATCATCAGCTGTTACCATTTTGGAATCAACGGATACTGTAGCTTTTTTGCCAGCAGATACTTTGTCCAGTGTGGATTCCAGGTCAACGGAGATGATGTCATCTTTTGCCAGTTCGCCAACGATTGTGAATGTGAATTCATCATCATCAACGTCGTCTGCATCGATTTTTACAGTGTAATCTGTACCTGCTGCTTCAACACTGCCACTTGTATAAGCACCTCTGGAATCAGCGCCAACGAAATTAGCGTTGTCATCGGATACGATTTTGATCAGGCCCATCAGGTCCCATGCAGCCAGTGCGCCGGATGCATTCTTGAATTCAGCACCGTCGATAGTTACTGTAACGTCCATTTCAGGATCTTCGCCATTTGTTTTCTGATAGTCAACTTCTTTGACTTTCATCTGCAGTTCAGGTGCGCCATCCCAGCTGATGTAAGCGGAATCACCTTTTTTCAGTTCAGCAGCATCTACTACTTTAGCTGTTGCTGTTACTTCGCCTTTAGCAAATGCTGTAGCGGGTACCAGGGAAACAACCATAGCTGCTGCCATTACCATGGAAATAAATTTTTTCATGGGTTCATTCCTCCTTTTTCAATTTTTCTTCGTTGTTCTTCGTTACATAATTATAAAACGAATCGTATGCGGTTGGTTTTTCCAACTGCCAATGCAAGATGGGCCGCACACCTCCGCCGCCGCCCAAACTTGCTTTGCAGGCCCCTGCCGCCGTTCTTGCCGTCCCCTTCACACCCATTCAAGAAGGTTTCCGCCGTCCCATTGGCAAGTTCCTCCGCCGCCCGGATGGGTTTTGGTGAAATTGCACAGTTCATCATTGCATATGCAGTATAAACGAGGGAAGAAAAAGGCGCAAGAATTTCCGTTTTTTTGTAATTTAACTGTAACATTACTGAAATGTGACGGAAACATTGTCAGATTTGCATATTGTGATATTTTTATGCTTCACTTTTTGTGAAAATCGACTTCACGCACGATATTTTATGCTTTGTGCAATATCACAACACTTTTCGAAACGAAAAAATCCCGTGATAACTTCACGGGATGAAAAGAGATTTTTGTGTATACAAAATACAATTTAGGAGAAACGCTCCCTCTCCTCGGTGGGTTCCTACGCTTTTGTATCACGCCCTCGGCTTTCTTCGCAGAAGGCAAAAAAAGAGACCCCCCAAAAGGGAGGTCTCTCGGAATATCTACCTATTCAGTTTAACCGAAGGGTCAGATTATTTCTGATTGCCATTCAGTGTAGCTGTCTTTGTAGCTGCATCCCATGTGATATCTGTTACGCCCAGAGCTGTAGCCAGATCTCTCATAGGCAGGAATGTTCTGCCTTTTACGATTTCTACGCTAGCGGATGCGGGGATTGCGGAACCGTTTACGTATACAACTTTCTGACCAGCAACCATTGTGATGATTCTCTGACCATACAGGATTGTTACTGTCTTTGTAGCCTGATCCCACAGAACGTTGTTTGTGTTGATACCCAGTGCAACTGCAACTGCTCTTACGGGCAGCATTGTGTAGCCAGCTGCGTTGATGTATGCGGGAACGTCCAGAGTGATCTGGTTTTCACCGGAGATGATGTAGGATTCGCCAACGGGAACAACAACTTTTGTTGTGAAGGAAGCGTCGTCTACTTCTCTACCAGCTGTGATGATATTAACGAATGCTTCTTTTACAACGTCGCTGTAGTCGCAAACATCGCCAACGTAGCATTCTTTGTCATCATCGTGGTTTTTCAGTGTGCAATTCTTTTCATCAGGAGCAAACAGCATCTGATTTTCATATGCAGTTGCCAGGCTGGAAGCGATGCTCAGATCGTAAGGACCAGCGGGGATATTTCTCTGCATGAACAGAGTCATATCTTTGATTGTAACTGTAGCAGCTTCATCGGAGATAGCTTTTACTGTGAATTCCAGATTACCTTTGCTTGTTACATCGTCTTTGATTTCCAGTTCGGAATCTTTGTCGATTTCAAATGTTGCGTCATCTTCAAAGCTAATCAGACCGGAATCGTTGTCATCGATGGAGAATCTGAATTCTGCGTTCTTATCCCACAGACCAGCTTCAGCTTCTGTAATAACGATAGCTGTAGGTACTTCTGTGTATCTGTAGTCGATCTTCAGATCGTTCTGTTCAGCCTTTACTGTGTAAGGTTTTACGAATTTAGCGATTGTTACTTCCTGTTCGTCTACCAGGTCACCAACCAGTTTCAGAACTACATCGCCTTCGAATGTAGGATCTGCAACCAGTTCCAGCTGGAATTCAACTTTAGCAGGGTCTGTTGTCAGAGTTACATCAACATCGTCGAATGTTCTCTTAGCAAATTCAAAGTTCAGGTGGTCGCCTTCCTGATATGCATCACCGAATGCTTTTTCCCAAGCTTTTGTTGCATCAGTATCTTTGTTGTCATCTACCTGGAAGTTTTCAGCGTCTACATTTTTAACGTCTGTTACATAAACGCCTTCAGGCAGTTCGAAGGAGAAACCTTTTCTCATGGACCATGCGCCGGGGAATGTTTCTTCTGCTGTTACAATCAGAGACATATGATCGGAATCATCTGTGATACCTGTGTTGTCAACGTCAACGCCGCTGTAGATTACAGGAACATCTTCGTCTTCATCAACTGTCAGAGCTACTTTGTAGTCAACTACTTTAGCAACTTCAACTTTTACTTTGTCCATGCTGCTTACGCCAACTGTGATTGTAGCAACATCGCCAGCTTTAGCTGTTGTAGCTTCGATCCACAGGCCTGTAAATACCAGTTCAGAAGCGCCCTGTTCCCAGTCGCCCATAGCCAGTGTAATTTCGTTGTCGTCTACTGTTGCATAGCCGTCACCGTCAGTGAATACGTGTTTCTGACCATTGCCTTTGTCGTAGGATACTGTGAATGTATCTTTCGCAAATTCAAAGCCTTTGTTCAGTTTCAGTGTCAGTTCAGGGTTTTTAACGTTTCTCAGCAGAGCGCCGAAGTCGTCGCCTACAGCAACTTCAACTTTCAGACCTTTTTCATACAGTTCTGTTTTTTCTTCTTCAGCTACATCAACTGTTTTCTTGATGGAAGCTTTGATAGCTTTTTCGATTACTGTAGCGTAAACCAGATCATCAACTGTCAGGTTCAGGTCATCGGAATCAACGGATACTGTAGCTTTTGTGCCGTTGGATGTTTTTGTCAGGAAAGAAGCCAGATCGATGTAGATGATATCGTCTTTATCAAATTCGCCTTCGAATACGATTGTCATTTCATCTTCATCAACATCTTTAACATCTTTTACTACTGCATCGCCTTCATCACATTTACCATCATCGTATTTGATGTTAACCAGATTTTTCAGGTTAGGTACAGCCTGTTTGTCTTCATCATAGAATTTAGCGTTGTCCAGAGTGATTGTCACTTCTGCTGTGGGTGCTGTATCAATGTTTGTGCGCTGATAATCAACGTCTTTGATTTTGATCTGCAGTTCGGGAGCATCCTTCTGTACGATGGGAACTTTTGCTTCATCCTTTGTCAGTTCTGCTGCGTCAACTACTTTAGCAGTAGCTGTTACATCGCCTGTTTTAGCGAATGCTGTTGCAGGAACCAGGGATACAACCATAGCTGCAGCCATTACCATGGAAATAAATTTTTTCATGGGTTCATTCCTCCTTTTTCTTTTTTCAATGTTCGTTTTCGTTTTATAATTATACAACGAAGTGTGCGGTTGGCTTTGCCAACTGCTACCCTTTTAGGGTGTGCATTTCCATTTTCAGGCTTCCTTTCCACCCCCACGTCCCTTCCGTCCCTTTGGCTTCCTCCACACCCATTCAAGGATTCGGCTTCCGTTTCTTCCGTTTCGTGACAATTTCAATTTCACCCTACGATTTACTTTGCGTTATCATGATACCAACGACTTCACTTTTTGGCAAGTGATTTCCATGTTTTGTAACATAACTGAAATATTACAGCAATATAGCGTGAAATATTACAGAGTTGCTCTCAGGAAGTATCATTTTTTGTGATTTTCTTGTTTTGTGATGATTTGAGACTATGTAAGACAGGGAGTTCTTTATGGTAAGAACAGAAAGGAGGTGGAAAAAATGGCAACCTACACAGAAAATTACAATTTAACAAAGCCTGATGCGGCAGATTATTACGATGTTTCTGATTTTAATGAAAACATGGATATGATCGATGAACAGCTGATGAACGCTGAGCTGGAATTGGCAGGGGTCAGCGAAAAAATCGGGGAACCCAGCGATTCGGGGAAAAATACACTTTTTGGCTGCTTGAATGCAGGAAGTTCTCCCATCAAATCCATACAGCACGTCACTTATGCTGCTGCAAAGAGCACAACATCGGGCAGTGTCAGCATACAGACCGTAGACCCTTCAAAATGCATCGTTCTTTTTGAGCGTTTGAGCGACACTGCAAGCAATGGCAGCGGGAGATACGAATATACATTGACCAATTCCGCAATCTCCCTCAAGCATAATAGCTTTGACAGCAACAATAATCTCGTTGGCTTCTGGGTCATTGAATTCAACTAACCCAAAAAGCCAAACGGTCTCCCCGCCCTTTGCAGGGGCTTCCCCCTTCCAAAAGCGGTGATGCTTTTCTTCTGTTTTGTATCAAACACTTGCCTTGATATTCGTCAGCGGCAAGTGTTTGTTTCGTTTTCCCGCAAAGCCTGATTGAACACCGCCCCCACAAGAAGGGCTGTCATGGACCAGTTCAGCCAGATGAGAAAGGCGATGATCGCCCCGATGGAGCCATAGATGACAGAATAGCTGCCCATATTGTCCACATAGTAGGAAAAGCCGACGGAATAGACCATCCAGAGGGCCGTGGAAAGGGCTGCACCGGGAAGGATGAATCTCCGCGCCGGGGGCTGATTGGGGGAGAAATAATAGATGGCGGAGGTCAGCAGGATAAGGGCCGCCGCCATGGGCAGGAAACGGGCTTTTGTCCAGATGGAGATGAATTCCTTTGTAATAGGAAAGAACTGGGCCACGAGGCTAAGGACGCTTTCGCCAATAATCATCAAAATCAGCATGGCAGGGATGAGGATGAGAATGACAAGGGAAAGCAGAATGATCCGCTTCCTATGACCGATGGGTTTTTCATCGCCGTAGATATCGGAGACTGCGTCGGTCATGTTTTTCACCGCACGATAGGGAAACCAGAAGGAAAAAACCACGCCGAAGGTGAGGATGGCGCCGTTGCTGCGTTCGGTCATATGGGCAATGGTGAGGTTTAATAAGGTAATGACATCCGCAGGGAGAAAAGCCGCTGCGTCCCCTTCCAGAGAGATCATGGGCAGGTGCAGAAAGCCCAGCAGGGAGATCACCGAGATGATAAAGGGGAAGATGGCAAAGATCAGATAGTAGGTCAGGGATGCGGAACGCTTGCTGACTTCTTTTTTCATAAACCTCTGTATGGATAATTTCAGGATCGTTTTTACTTTTTTCATATTGTTCAACCTTTCAAATCGTAACGTTTCGAAGCCACCCTTTCCTTGGCGGTTCTCCGCAGGAAAGAGCCATTTCATTCAAACATTCCTGCTGAGAAACCGCCTACGGGGTGCGGATGGGAAATGAACGACTTACTTCTATCAGCCTTTCTTAGACTGGGCGTAATACGCCGCTTTCAGCATCAGCGGCTCGGACAGGCATTTTTCGCCCAGATAGGTCAGCTTCATCAGCAGACCGGGAAGAACCACCACTTTGCCCCGAAACATGCCTTCGATTCCGGCTTTCGCCACTTTATAGGAAGAAACGCCGCCGATGGAATGGCGCACATTGGCACGGGCATCGAAGCCGGTCTCCACATGACCGGGGCAGAGAGCCGTGATTTTCACATTGCTGCCGGATTGGCGGAGTTCTTCGTGGATGGCTTCTGTCAAGCGGAGGACATAGGATTTGGTTGCATAATAGGTGGACATCAGCGGCCCTGCCAGAAAGCCCGCAGAGGAGGCAACGTTCAGGATATATCCCCGATCCTTTTTGCGGAAATCCGCCAGAAACAGCTTTGTCAGGATATGGACGGCACGAACGTTCAGGTCCAGCATATTCAGTTCCGTTTCCAGGGGAACTTCCCAAGAATACCCAAAGGCACCAAAGCCTGCATTATTGATGAGGATATCGATATCCTCATTTTTTGTTTGTTCATATAGAAAATAGCAGTGGGATTCTTTGGACAAATCCACCGTAATCGTTTTGACATGGACAGGCAGGCGGCAGGCGATCTGGCGCATTTTTTTCGTGTCACGGCTGGCGATGATCAGGTCGATGCCCATGCGGGACAAAATGACCGCCATATCCCGCCCGATGCCGCTGGTTGCTCCTGTGATAAGTGCTTTCATAGGAGATCCTCCTTCGGATTCGTTTTGACTATTGCTTTCTATTATACAGATACCCTTCCTTTTTTTCAATTTTTTCAAAAAACAAGAAAAAAACTCTCCCATAATTTGAAAAGAAAGCATCTCTTCTTTCCTGACAAAGCCCTTTGGAATCTTCCGAAACTGCCCTATACAAAACCCTCCCCCAAAGGGAGGGACATTCTTTTTTCCCATAAAAAATTTTTTAAAAAGCAAAAATTTTCTAATTGACTCTCCTTTTGCTGTAGCAAATATACTCAAGTCAAAGCTAAGGAACAGAAACCTCAGCGAAGCAAAAATCAACCCAATCTTATTTCATTTCAGGTATCTACGTAAAAGGAGGAAAAAAGTATGGTAGGGAAAAAAGTAGTACATCATCTGATGATGAGCGCAAAGGATGCACATTATGTTGGCGGTCTGGTAAACGGTGCCAGAATCGTAGACCAATGGGGCGACGTCGGTACAGAACTGATGGTCTATGTAGACGGCGATATCAGCCTGTTCCTGGGCTATGAAAAAGTAGAATTCCTGGCACCCGTATATGTGGGGGACTTCATGGAATACCACGGCTGGATCGAAAAGGTAGGCAATCAGTCCTATACCTGTAAATTTGAAGCATGGAAAGTGGCAACACAGCTGGACAGAACCGATGCAGACCTGACAGGCATCGCAACCCCCAGCACTGCGGCCACAGCCTGCGAACCTCCTGTACTCTGCGGCAGAGCAACAGGCAGCCTGTTCATCGCTAAAAAAGACCAGAGAGGCCCTCAGGAAGTGACATTCCTGGATAGAAAACACCCCGGCGAATAAGACTTTGGCTTCGCCAATGACAACGGCGCGGAAATTGCCGAAACCAAAAACAGTTACAGGAAGGAGCGGAAGGCACCGCTCCTTTCCTTATCATAAAAAGAAATTCCGAAAGGAGGCATCTCTATGAAACGACCTTTGGAGGGCATCCGTGTCCTCGACCTGACCCAAGCCTACAGCGGCCCCTTCTGCACCATGAACCTTGCCGACCATGGGGCAGAAGTCATCAAAATCGAAACGCCGGAAAAAGGCGACCAGACCCGGGGCTGGGGACCTATGGAAAACGGCTACAGCGGCTATTATGCCTATATCAACCGCAACAAAAAGGGCATCACCCTGAATCTGAAAACAGAAGAAGGAAAGAAAATTTTCACGGAACTGTTAAAAACAGCCGATGTAGTCTGCGAAAATTACAAAGTGGGCGTATTGGAACGGCTGGGCTTTTCCTATGAAAAAATGCAGGAGATCAACCCCCGCATCATTTACGGCTCCATCAGCGGCTTCGGCCTGACGGGGGATTTGGCACCCCGTCCCGCCTATGATATCGTAGCCCAAGCCATGAGCGGCATGATGAGCGTGACAGGCTTTCCCGACGGCCCTCCCTGCAAGATCGGCCCTTCCATCGGGGACAACTACACAGGGGCATACCTCTGCATGGGCATTTTGATGGCATTGTATGAGCGGGAAAAAACAGGCGTCGGCCGCCGCATCGATGTTGCCATGATGGATACCCTCTTTTCCGTCATGGAAAACTTCGTGGTGGAATATACGATTGCAGGGAAAACGCCCCACCGCGCCGGCAATCAGGACCCTTCCATCGCTCCCTTCGATTCCTTTCATGCCAAGGACGGGGATTTCGTTATGGGCTGCGGCACGGACAAGATGTTTGCTGCCCTCTGCGATGCCATGGAGCAGGCGGAGCTGCCCGCCGATGCCCGCTTCGACACCAATCTGCACCGCTGCGAAAACTACAGCATCCTGAAGCCCATCATCGAAGCATGGACGGAAACCAAGACTGTCAAGGAGCTGGAAGGCATCATTTCTTCTCTGAAAATTCCCTTTGGAGAGATTCTGGACATCCCTCAGGCGGCAGAACACGCCCAGACAAAAGAGCGCAATATGCTTTGGGAGGTATTCCAGCCGGGCATGGAACGGAACATCCGTATTCCCGGCACACCCATCAAAATCCACGGAGAGCAGGACAGCATCCAGAAAGCCGCCCCTGTTTTGGGCGAAGACAATGCCGCTGTCTATGGAATGCTGGGCTATCCTGCAGAAGCCCTTTCCTCATTTACGCAAAAGGGCGTGATCTGATGGATTTTTTCGGTATTTTCTGATAAAATGACCTTAATTTGAAAAAAGAAAGGGAGATCGTATATGCCTGCTCAGAAAGGAACCTATTCCATCGGCAAGGTATCCAGCCTTTGCAATGTTTCCATCAAAACCCTGCGCTATTATGACGAGATCGGTCTGCTCATTCCTGACTGCCGCAAGGATGACAGCAATTACCGCTATTATACCCATGAACAGATTTTGACCTTATTCATCATCCGCAAGCTGCGCCACCTGGGGGTACCCTTGAAAGAGATCAAGGATATCATCAGCCAGAAGGATGCGGAAAGCATGGAAAAATGTATCCGTCAGCGGCTGGAAGAGATCAACCATGCCATCGAAGCCCTGAACGACCAATACGCCGAAGGACAGCTTTTGCTGGAACGGCTGGAAAAAGGGCACGATCTGCTGGAAACAGAGCATACGGGCTGGTCCACAGAAGGCATCCATGTGGAGGAGATTCCTGTTTCTCCCGTATTATTCACCAGACGGATCAAAAAGAATTATAAAAACAGTGATGTTTCCGTGGATCGGTGGTTTGAGCTGTTTGAAATGGTCTCCCGCCATAAATTAAAAGCCACGGGCCCTGTGATTCTGACTTATCACAACAATCCTCTGGAGCAGTTTTACCAGAACGACTGCGATCTGGAAATCAGTATTCAGGTGAATGAAGCCGTGGATTCCCCTGCCGCAAAGGAATTCGGCGGCTTTCCCGCCGTAACGGCACTGCATATCGGGCGAAATGAAGATATCATCCAGACCCATATCAAGGCCATCAAATGGCTGAATCAGCGGGGCTACACCATCGCCGGGCCTATCTCCGAGGAATATATCATCTCCCCCGTAGATATCGAAAATGAAGCAGACCATATCACCAGAGTTATCATTCCCATTGCAAAGAAGGAAAATTGAAAAAGAGGCAAGGAACACTGTTGTTCCTCGCCTCTTTTTATATAGAGATATTTTGAATGTCTTATTCTTCCAACAGGTTGACTACCAGATCGGAAACATCTGCTTTTTCAGCCAAAATGCCTTTTTCATACAGCCAATCGGCATTTTCCTGCCATACGCTGACTTCCTGATGCAGGAAACGGGCATCCTCTGTTTCCATGACAGGCAGCAGGATATTCATGCTTTCTGTTTCCACAGTTTCAGACAGAGGGAAGTTTTCCGCATTCTGGTTTGCCAGCAGAATCTGCAATGCTTCTTCGGGGTTTTTCTTCATGAAATCGAAGCCCTTCTGGCAGGCACGCAGGAATCTCTGGATCTTTTCGGGGTTGTTTTCTACGGCATCCTTACCAGCCAGGAATACCAGTTCATAACATTCGGGTACACCGTAGTCCGTAGGATAGAAGTAGTTGATATCAAAGCCTTCTTCTTCCAGCTGGGGCACTTCATGGTTTACCATGTTGCCTGTGGTAGCGTCTACCTGTCCGGTTGTAGTAGCTGTCAGCAGGTCGAAGCCAACGTCCACAAACTGGCAGTCATCGGCAGACAGGCCTGCATATTCCAGCATGGAAGCGATCTGTGCTTCGGAAAGGACGGTGCCGGCATAGCCGATCTTTTTGCCAGCCAGATCTTCCGCCCCCTTGATACCGCTTTCCGCCAGAGAGATCACAACGTTCAGGGAGCTTTGTGTCAATGCACCAACGGAAACAATGGGAACATTTTCTTCCACTGCCGTCAGGATGGCATCCTGCAGATAATAAATGCCGATATCCGCTTTACCTGCCGCAGGCAGGGAAATGCCGTCATTGGTATTGGCAGGGAAATTGATGACAAGGTTCAGGCCTTCTTCTGCAAAATAGCCCTTTTCCTGCGCTACATACAGGAAGGAATGGATGGCATTGGGATACCAGTCCAAAACGATATTGAAATCTTCCAACGCAGCAGTATCGCCCTCTGCGGGTGCTGTTTCTCCGCCGCCGCAGCCCACTGCCCCAAAGGCCATTGCCGCTGCCATGAACAAAGCAACTAATTTTTTCTTCATTTTGAGATTCTCCTTTCTTTTGCTGACGAACTTGCCAATCGCTTCCTTCCTGTATGCTATGCATACAAAGGAAGCCCCTTGGCTCCTTCTTTCGTCAAAGCTCTTTCCTCCATGTGATCACTTTTTTCTCTATAAACGCAATGATGCCAACAGTCACCATTGCCACAACGGACAGCAGCACCACGGGGGCAAAGACCCCTGCGCCGTCCAACTGTGTCATCATTCGTTTGCTGAAATAGCCCAAGCCCTTCTGGGCACCCAGCCATTCTGCGATCGCCGCCCCGATGACGCTGAGGGGGACAGACATTTTGATGGCAGAAAAGAAACTGGGCAGAGCCGTCGGCAGTTTCAGCTTCAAAAAGATATCTTTTTTCGTTGCACCGTAGGTCATCAGTAGCTCTTCCATTTCCCGCTTCGTCCCCTTCAAGCCGTCAAACACAGTGATGGCAATGGGGAAAAAGGTCATCAGAATCGTTACCAGAACCTTGCTCCAGATACCATAACCAAACCACAGGATAAACAAAGGGGCAATGGCTGTAGTAGGGATGGTCTGCGATGCCACGATGACGGGATAAAGGGCTTTTTCCAGCTTGGGGTTCCAATCCATGGAAATGGCAAGCAAGAGCCCCAGGGCCACAGAAATACACAGGCCCAAGGCCGTAACCCCCATGGTGGCAGGCAGATGCACCAGGATCAAAGGTTCCCGCAACTCCCACAACCGCAACAAAATCTGGATGGGGGAAGGCAGGATATAAGCTGCATCGATGCCCATGGCTGCCCCCTGCCAGATGACTAGCAGGATAAATACTAAAATCAGAGAGGAAATGTTTTTCATAGGCTCACACTCCTTCTCAGCTTGCCGATGAGCTGTTCCTTCAGCTCAACGATTTCCGGACGTTTCAGGTCGCTCCTATCCCGATGGGCGGACAAAGGCACCTCTACCATTTCCATAGAGGAAAAGGGTCTGTCCTGAATGACAAAAATCTTCTTGGAAAGAAATACGGCTTCTTCCACATCATGGGTGATGAACAAAATGGTCTTATCATAATGCTCCCACTGATGCAGCAGCCATTCCTGCATTTCCACCCGGGTCAGATAATCCAGAGCGGAAAAGGGCTCGTCCAGCAGCAGCATATCCGCCCCGGAAAGGAGGGTGCGGGCAAAGGATACCCTCTGCTTCATGCCGCCGGAAAGGTCTTTGGGGTATTTCTTCATATAATCCAGAAGGCCCACCTGTTCCAGCACATCCCTGCAGCGGGCTTCCTGCTCTTTCGGGGGAACGCCTGCCAGTTCCATGGGCAGGCAGATATTTTTTTCAATGGTACGCCAGGGGAAAAGCAGATCCTTTTGAGGCATAAAGGCACTGTACTGCTTCTGTTCCCCGATGGGTCTGCCGTTGACGAAAATCTCCCCCTTTTGCAGCTGCTCCAGCCCGTTGATCAGGCGGAAAATGGTGCTCTTGCCACAGCCACTGGCACCGATGATGGATACAAAATCCCCATCCTCCACGGAAAAGGATAGGTTTTCCATCATGGGAAGCTCATCCACATCATAGCGGAAAGAGACATTTTTAAACTCAAGCATAAAACAACATCTCCTTTGGCTTAATCAGCCATTGCGTAGGCCATGTCCCAAAAATAGGCTTCATATCTGCTGCAATTTACGAAAATCTCTTTCAGATGTTCTTCTCTTTCAGGGGTCACATCTTTGCCCAGTGCATTGACCAAGTCGATGATTTCCTGGGTGGTATCGCAGTATTCCTTGCTGCTGTAGCCCTGTACCCATTCGCCAAACAAAGGATGTTCCAAGGCACCGGGGATGGTCTTATGGTGTTCCCCGATCATCTGATAGCTCCATGCACAGGAAAGCACTGCCACCAAGATTTCCAGAGGGCCGCCCTTGTAGGCTTCATCCAGCATATAGGAAGTATAGGACTGGTTTGCCAGAGTAGATTTTGTGGTTGCCACTTCCTCCTCTGTGATACCTAGGCGGGACATATATGCCTTATGGATATTCATTTCCCCATCCAGGGTATCATGGACCATATAAGAGAAACGGGTCATCAGCCCTTCATCCTCTGTTTTTACCACGCCCATGGCAAATACCTTTGCATACTGCAGCAGATAGCGATAGTCCTGCACCATATAAAAACGGAACCGTTCCTCGCTCAAAGTGCCATTGCCCAGTTCTTCTACAAAGGGCTGTTTCAGGTAGCCCATCCAAATGTCTTTTGCTGCTTCATATAATCTGTCTGTCAGTTTCATAAGCGCCTCCTGTTAAAATTTTCCATAAACAATAAAAGCCTTCCCCAAAGGAAAGGCTTTCTTCTGCTTTCGTTCTTTCGCTTCCCTCCGTTGGTACTAACCACATCAAGTTCAAAGGGTTGGAATGACTGATTCCTCTCAGCTGCTTTTGGCAGCACCCCCAGCTTTTAAAACATATTTTGTTTATTCTTCTTGATTATATCACATTTTTTCCTAATGTAAATCATTTCTTTTGATGTACAGAAAGAAAAACGTGTCCGATTTACACAAAAAAATTGAAAAAACTTAAAATAATTTTACTTTACTTTTTCTGTAAAATGAATACACTAAAGAATGTGCCTGCGGGCACATTTTGATTTACTATTGAAATGCGTTTGAAAAAAGAAAGGAATTCCAACCTATGGATTACGATACCCAACTTATCAACCTGGCTCTGGATGCAGGGGAGATCATGCTGGCCTCCGGCGCGGAGACCTTCCGTGTGCAGGATACCATGAAGCGAATCCTCTCCACCAGCGGCAGGGAAAAAATCGAAGCTCTGGCCATGTGTACCCTGCTCATCGTGACCCTGCCCAGAGAAGAAAAAGGCCCTCTTTCCATGGCCCGCGCCGTGAAAAGCCGCGACGTAAACTTTGAAAAGATCTGCGCCGTCAACGATATGTCCCGGGCCTTCGTTTCCGGTCAGATTACTGTAACAGAGGCCCTGTCCCGCTGTCAGGATATCCACAACGCACCCAATTTCAAATTCGGCACCCGTGTGCTGGGCTATGGGCTGAATGGTGCCGGCTTTGCCCTTATGGTAGGCGGCTCCCCTCTGGATGGCTTCGTTTCCTTTTTCGTTGCCCTCCTGATGGGTGCCACATTGGTTTATCTGGGCGGGAAAAAGGTGCCCTTCTTCTTCGGCCCCCTCATGGGCGGGCTGGTGACGGGGCTTGCTGCCTGTGCAGCCCATGTCTTCCTGCCGGGAACCCAGCTGGATAAAATGATTATCGGTACCATGAAAGCGCTGCTGCCCGGCCTTGCCCTTTCCAAAGCCATGCGTGATCTGCTGGAGGGCAACCTCATCAGCGGCAACTCCAAGGTGGTGGAGGTATTGCTCAATGCCTGCTCCATTGCTGCCGGCGTCGCCATTGCTTTGGTGATTTTCCATATGTCCTGAGATCGGAGGTTAAACTATGAATCAAGAACTTTTTTATTATCTGATACACCCCTTCATCGCATTCATTGCCTGCATGGGCTATGCCATCGTCTGCAATGCCCCCAGAAGAGAGATTCCCTTCTGCGGGCTGACCGCTGCCCTTTGCTGGCTGGTTTATCAGCTGGTGCTGCATAACGGCGGCACCGCCTTTCTGGCTACCCTGCTGGCAACCTTTGCAGCAACAGCCCTCGCCCGTTTCCTTTCCTACCATCGGATGCTGCCTACCATCGTGTATCATATCCCCGGCATCCTGCCTCTGGTGCCCGGTGCTGCGGTGTATCGCTGCATCACCTCTGCCATGGACAGCATGGTTCTGGAAACAACGGCAAATATCCTGACCGCCCTGAAGCTGGCCGGCGCCATCGGTATCGGCTCTGTAATCATTCTGGTATTGCCCCAGGCATGGTTCCAGATTCTCCCCCGACTGAAACGAAAAAATGTATAACCAAACGCCCTGATACCCTGTGTGTCAGGGGTTTTTTCCATACCCCCAAAAGAAAGGAGGGCATTTTCAATGGATTACGATACCAAGCTAATAAATTTTGCACTGGATGCAGGAGAAATCATGTTGAAAAACGGTGCAGAAACCTTCCGTGTGCAGGATACCATGAGGCGCATCCTTTCCACCGCCGGCAGAGAAAAAATAGAAGCTACAGCCCTTTCCACCGCCCTCATCGTGACTCTGCCCCGGGCAGAAAAGGGCCCCCTTTCCATGATGCGGGGGGTTCATACCCGTACAGTCAATTTTGAAAAGGTCTGCGAGGTAAACGATATTTCCCGTGCCTTTGTTTCCGGCAGGATTTCTTTGGAAGAAGCCATTGAAAAGCTTCATACCATCCGACAGGCTCTCTTTTATCCCCTGCCCCTGCGCATCCTCGCCTACGGTATCATTTCCGGCGGCTGCGCCCTGCTCAATGGGGAATCGGCTATAGATGGCATTCTCTCCTTCTTCATCGGGATGCTGCTGGGGTGCTTCGTTTTCTGGCTGGGAACGAAAAAGGTGCCCTATTTCTTCGAGCCCTTTCTGGGCGGAATGCTGGCTGCCTATTGTGCCTGCCGGATACAGCCCCTGTTCCCAGCGTCCCGTGTAGATACCATCGTCATCGGTAGCATCATGCCCCTTTTGCCGGGGGTGACCTTCTCCAAGTCCATGCGTGACTTATTGGAAGGGAATATCATCAGCGGCAGCACAAAGGCAGTGGAGGCCTTTGTCATCGCCTGTTCCCTGGCAGGGGGCGTGGGTCTGACGCTGGCGTATTTTATGTGATTCTTGAGGGCGTTGCCCTCAAACTCCCACAAGGGGAATCATCCCCTTGACCCCAATACAAATAAAGCGAAGACATAAATGTCTTCGCTTTATTTTCCTATAACAGAATTGTATATTTCTTCAATTTCTGTCGGCGAAGTTAAAAACCACTCCACCCCTGGTGCTGTAGAAATCCACCTTTTTCTCATTTTGAGTATATTATGAATCGTGGATTCCAGCAAACTCGAATCTTCACAACGAATTATTAACGCAATATGTGGCAATTCTGGATAACATGTGCCCGCTTGCCCTAATACACGTTGTAACGGGTCTTTATCAGTTCTACCAATTTTACACTCCCAAAAATCAGCTTTTTCTAAATCTGCCATCTTTTTGTATACATCATAATAATACACATAAACTGCATTTTCTCCACACCCAATCACTTTATCTGAAGTATAATGCACTGTTTTATCATTACTCTGCGTAATAATCTCAACTTCTTTTACTTTATAATTAAGTCTCCAATTGCCATATCCGACATTATAAAGACCATTCTGTTTTAAAATCTGGCAAGCTTTCTTAAACACAGAGATATATTCGTTTTTTTGCAGTTCCCCTCCATGTTCTTTATGATAATCAACTATTGTATCAATAACAGTTTGTCTCTGAAATTGTTTTCCATCGAACAAGAGAATCATCAGTTCACAAAATATAGTGGGAGTTAGTTCTACTCCAGTGTATTTATATTCTTCCATATATTCCTCCATTATATTATCATTTTTATTTTCATCTCCACGGGCTTTTAACTCCGAAACTTATCTGTTTATTCTCTATCCAAACCTGTTACATGCCTAATTACAAAAAAGGGTGTCGACCTTGTCGACACCCTTTTAAAGTTCTCGTCTACCCTCAAGGGCTCTGGACAACGTAATTTCATCCACATACTCCAAATCGCCGCCCACAGGCACGCCATTGGCGATACGGGTCACCTTCACATCCAGAGGCTTCAGCAGCTTTGCGATATACATGGCTGTTGCTTCCCCCTCCACATTGGGGTTTGTGGCAAGGATGACCTCCTCCACTGTGCCGTCGATACGGCTGATCAGCTCCCGGATACGGATATCCTGCGGCCCCACCCCTGTCATAGGGGAAATGGCGCCGTGGAGCACATGATAGACACCGTGGAATTCCTTGGTTCTCTCGTAAGCCGCCATATCTCTGGGGTCCTCCACCACCATGATGGTCTTATGATCCCGCTTCCCGTTGGCACAGACAGGGCAAACCTCTTCCTCTGTCAGATTACAGCAGACAGAGCAGTATTTCACCTGATCCTTCGCCTCCAAAATAGCTTGGGAAAGGGCTGCCACCTTTTCTCTGGGCATATGGATGATATGGAAGGCCAGCCGCTGGGCGGATTTCCCGCCGATGCCCGGCAGGGATGCCAGTTCCTCGATGAGCCTTGTCATCGGGTTGCCGTAATAATTCATACTATCCCTTCTTTATCAGAACAGACCGCCGCCCAGACCGCCTGTCATTCTGCCCATTTCGTTGTTATACATTTCTTCCACCTGACGGATGGCTTCATTGACAGCAGAGATGATCAGGTCTTCCAGCATTTCCACATCATCGGGATCTACTACATCGGGGTTGATCTTCAGTTCCTGAATTTCCTTTTTACCGGAGATCACTACCTTCACTGCACCGCCGCCGCTGGTCATTTCCAGGGTTCTTGCCTGCAGTTCTTCCTGTTTTTCCATCATCTGTTTCTGCATTTTCTGTGCCTGCTTCATGAGGTTGTTCATGTTCATGCCGCCCATGCCGCCGGGGAAACCGCCTTTTGCCATATTATATTCCTCCTTGAAAATAGTCTCAAAATATAGTCATCTTTATTATTTTATCTGAATCCTTATATTCTTGCAAGAGGATTACTCTTCATAATCTGCATAATCCCCCAAAACATCTCCCAAATTAGTCCAGTCCGATTCATCCCATTCCGTATTCTCTTCTGATTTGCCGTATTTCATATCATGCCATGTATCATATTCTTGTTTGGTTGTCGTACAGATTTCAAAGCTCGTTTCCATTTCTTTTTCTATTGCCTCAGAAATTACATGAATTTTTTTCTTTACTAAATCTTCATATACATCCAATTCACAAACAAGATATACAAACTCATCGTCCTTGAATTCAACTTCAACTTTTTCTAACGTGCCTTTCAAAACGGCATCATCAATCTCTTGACGAATCAAGGGCCATCTATCTTTCAATCTCTTTCTATCCTCAGGAAGTGCAGGGGGCTTCCGCTTGGGCTTCGGAGCTTCTTTGGGTTTCACGGCTGTATTTTCCGCCGCAGCTGTCACCACAGGCACGCCCTCGGCCAGCTTCCGTTCCAGTTCGCCCAGCCTTGCCGCCAATGTGGTCAGGTCTTTCTCTGTCCAGGAAGCGCAGAGCTTCATCAGCTCCACCTCCAGCAGGATGCGTTCATTGGGGGCCCATTTCAATTCGCTCTGTAAATCGGAGAATTTTCCGATCAGGTAAATGATTTCTTCAGGAGAGAGAACCTTTGCCGCCGCCTGAAGCCGCTCCCCATCCTCCTGGGAAAGGTCCAGTATATTTTTCACATCGGGAATGGTAGCCGCCATCAGCAGATTCCTGAGATGCTGCAGCATTTCTGTGACAAACTGCTTCACATCTCTGCCGGAAAGCATCATTTCCTCCACCAAAGTCATAGCTTTTTTGGCATTTTTCTGAGCCAAAGCCTCCGTCATTTCGAAGAAAATGGTCTGGTCTACGGCGCCCATGATATCCAGCACCTTTTCCAGTGTCACTTCCTCGCCGCTGAAAAAAGCAAGGCACTGGTCCAAGATGCTCAGGGAATCACGCATGGAGCCATCCCCCAGATGGGCCACATAGCGCACCGCTTCGGGGGTCACTTTCTGCCCTTCCTCCTGCAGATAGCCCATGAGGGTCTCTGCAATGGTTTCCGTGGTGATACGGCGGAAATCGAACCGCTGCACACGGGAAAGGATGGTGGCGGGAACCTTCTGGGGGTCTGTGGTCGCCAGAATGAAAATGACATGGGCAGGGGGCTCTTCCAAGGTTTTCAGCAGTGCATTGAAGGCACTATTGGAAAGCATATGCACTTCATCGATGATATAGACCTTGAACCGCCCTTGGGTAGGGGGATATTTTACCTCTTCCCGAATCTCACGGATATTATCGACGCTATTGTTGGAGGCTGCGTCGATTTCGATGACGTTGACGCTCCTGCCTGCCAGAATATCCTGACATACGTCGCACTGATTACAAGGCTCTCCTTCCTCTGTGGGGTGGAGGCAATTGATGGCTCTGGCGAAGATTTTTGCCGTAGAGGTCTTACCGGTGCCCCGTGTGCCGCAGAACAGATAGGCATGGGACACCCGCCCTGTTTTCATCTGGTTTTTCAGGGTTCTGACGATATGCTCCTGCCCGATGACGCCATCGAAGGTCTGGGGGCGGAATTTCCGATACAATGCCGTATAAGCCATGTTTTTCACCTCTTTTTTTACGAGGCTCTGCCTCGCGCTCCGCAAGGGTCTCAGACCCTTGACCCGATACGGCAAGCTGCAATACTGCTGCTTGCAATCAATCCTGTTTTATCATAACATAAATTCTATAAAAAAACTCATTCCCAAATAAAAAAGGAATGAGTTTCGCAAACTTTTTAAGGTCCGCACGCCCGCTGTTGCCATATCGCCCCATGCGTTACCATCTTCCACGGCTCCATCCGAGCACCCTTACCACACACACAAGTTGACTGCTTAGTGCTGCTGCCTTCCGACCCTGACACGGTTCACAGGCTCATGTTGCGTAAGACCCGAACTTCAACACCGCTTCCGAAGGGCAGGCCATCAAGCCATACGTCGAAAGCGAGCATCACCCTCACTATAGCGGATTGTGAGTACAGGGCACCGCTACCGCCCCGGCTAGTGCGGAGATATTACTCAGTTAAAATCAGGATTTTAACTGGTTTTCACTTTGTTGTAACCATGTTATTATACACGCTCACTGATTTTCTGTCAATGGCTGGGCATTGGCATTTTTTCGGAAGCGTTTGAAGAAGCGTTTCATGATCTCGCTGCACTGGGGCTGCAAGATGCCTTCCTCCACCTCCACCTGATGGTTCAGCTTTGGTTCATTCAGCACATCCAGCACAGAACCGGCGCACCCCGCCTTACTATTCCGTGTACCAAAGACCACCTTGGGGATACGGGCCTGCACGATCGCCCCGGCGCACATAGGGCAGGGCTCCACGGTCACATACAGAACACAGTCCTCCAACCGCCAGTCCCCCACGATTTTAGCAGAAGCGTCGATGACGTCGATCTCCGCATGGCGCAGAGGGTTTTTATCCGTATTCCGCAGGTTATGCCCCCGGGCAATGATTTCCCCATTCCGCACCATGACGGCACCGATGGGCACTTCCCCCGCCGCCAGGGCCTTTTCCGCCTCCAAAAGGGCTTCTGTCATATATTTTTCAGATTCTGTCATAGCTTATTCCTCCGATGCCAGATATAACTGCCCCCGTCTATCGATATTATCCTGCACGAACCAATAATCCGTCTTGCCGTTTCCATCAAAATCAAAGGGGTAGATGCACTGACCGTAATCGATATCCTCATTGGCAGAGCGCAGACCTTTTTCCGTCAGGATATAGCGGATGGTAGTGGCTGTGGTATCACAGGCATAAATTTCCTTTACGCCATCGCCGTTCAGGTCGCCGCTGGAAATGGGGCCATAGAAGTTTTCCACCCCCAGATGGGTGCTCCACAATTTACGGAAGCTGCCGCCGGTGGATTGATACAGATACAGATCCATGCTGTCAGTCATGATATATTCCTTCTTCCCGTCCCCGTCCAGGTCGGTCACATGGAACTGGGTCACCTGATGGCGCAGCTTTCTGCTGCCTGTCCGTTCCCAGCCATTTTCTGTTTCTTCATATATATCCATATTCTGGTCGATAAACAGATAGAGCTTGCCGTCTTCTGCCCCGATGGCTGTGCAAAGCTCCCCTTCCAGAGGGATTTCCCCTGCAGCATTCAGGTTTTCATCATAGAGCATGATCTTTTCCGCCCGGGAATAGGTCTTTTCGCTTTCCTCATCGCCGCTTTCCGTCACACTGGAAACCAGCACCGCCAAGCGGGCATCCTTTCCGTTCAGGAATGCCGCAGAAGTGGCTTCCAATCCATAACCATAGGAAAAATTACGGTAACGGCTGAGCCCATTGGCATAGCGATAGACTGCCGCTTTCCCATCCTGAATGGAAACAGCCAGCCCATTGCCATTGGCATCCTTCCCTGTGGAATAGATGCCTTCGGGGGAAAATTCCCCTCTGCCCTCCTGAAAAGCAGTGCCCATGCCTGTCCAGCTTTCATAAGCCCGGAAACCGCCATCCGCCACAAAGGGATTGCGTTCCTTCAGGCTGTAATATCCATTATCATAGCCGCCACTGTAGGCTACCCCTGCCAGCTGACCGCCAACGAACCAGCACTGCAGCTTGCCTGCATTATCGCCATTATAATGGAGCAGGGAAGCCTCCGCCAAAACGGCATCCTGCCCTGCCTTGCTCTTCAGATTATATTCGCAGGCAGAGGAAGCAGAAAACAGCCGCCCACTTTCCTCGTTATTTTCCGGCACCACTGCCGGCCCAAAAGTCAGGCTGCTGCGGTCATATTCCCAATAAAATTCCTCCATCACGCCATCGATCATTTCCACATAGGATTCCTGTTCGGCAGCCGTCAGGCTGAAGGCCTTTTCTTCATCGGCCGCACAGCCGGTGAATAACAAAAGGCTCGCCACGACCATCATCCATTTTTTCATAAGTACCTTCCTTCCTTCTCAAGCAAAGGAAAACTACATCCTTCGCCCGATCAACCATAGAAAAGGAAAGACGTTTTGTCTTTTCCATATATATAACCATTTTACATTATAGCTCATTCGGGCATAGAAAAAAAGGCACGAAAAAAAGTATTTACGAAAAAATTTCTCATTCTATACGCATTTTGCGCCTTTTTTTGCCCGGCTATCTCCTATTTTTCCGCCATTTTCGGGTCTTTCCTCCCCAATGTTCTTTTCAAAAAACCAGCTTCACCAGCCATACCGCCGCAAAGACCCCCACGATATTCGCCACCAGGGCGCAGGGCAGCGTATAGCGGGTCTTTTTGATGCCAATGGAAAGAAAATAGAGGCTCATGGTATAAAATACCGTTTCCGTACAGCTCATCATGACCGAAGCTGTCCTACCAATGAAAGAATCGGGGCCATATGTAGAAAAAATATCTGTCAGAAGCCCCGTTGCCGCCGAGGAAGACACCAGGCGCACGATGCTAAGAGGTGCCAGCTCCGCAGGAAAATGGATGGCTTCTGCCGCAGGGCGGATCAATTCCACCAAGATCTCTAACAGTCCCCCTGCCCGCATGACCTCTACCGCCATGATGAGACCGATGAGGGTAGGCAGGATGTCCAGAACCGTTTGCAGCCCCTCCTTTGCCCCCTCCAGAAAGACTTCATAAATATCCACCTTTTTCAGACAGCCAAACACCACGATGAACAGCACCGTCACTGGGATCAGAAAATCGGATATGGTCAAAAGGATACGCATTTCACATCCTCCTTTCCAGAAGCTTCGCCGCAAAAATGCCCACCAGCGTGGTGATCAAGGTCGCCACAATGCCTACCCCCACGATCTCCGCCGGGTTTTTGGAGCCGAATTCCGTCCGATAGGCCAGGATATTCACCGTCACCAGCTGCAGAGAAGTCATATTGACCGTCAGAAACATGCACATGGCAGAGGATGCCGTCCCTTCCTGCTCCCGATTCAGCTTTTGCAGCTCCTTCATGGCCATCAGCCCTGCCGGGGTCGCCGCCCAGCCAAGACCAAGGAAATTTGCCACAAAATTTGTGGCTATGTATTTGCGGGCCCGATGGCTGCGGGGGATCGTGGGAAACAAAAAATCCATGATGGGTGTCATTTTTCCCGCAAGGGTATCGATCATGCCGCCCCGCTCCGCAATTTTCAGCACCCCTGACCAGACCGCCACCACCCCTGCAATGGTGAAAGCCAGCTCCATGGCAGATTTGCCCCCGCCGATGACCGCCGCCGTCACCATATCCATCCTTCCCAGAAATGCCCCCGTCAGGATGCCACCAATGACAAAGAACCCCCAGATCCCATTCAGCATAGACTTCACTCCTCTCCGTCCAGTTTATGCCGAAATATCTCCTTCCATGAAATAAAGTTTACTTCATACAATGAAATAAAGTTCATTTTGCACCATAAAAAAAGATGGGTAGTTCCATTTTTGTCGATTTCTGTTGAAATATCTTTTTTTCTGTGTTAAGATTTGGTTAAGATTTATAAATAGTCCTGAAAAAAGAGTAGTAGGGGGAGCAAATACATGAAATCAACTGGCATCGTAAGAAAAGTGGATGAATTGGGAAGAGTTGTTCTGCCCATCGAGCTTCGCCGCAATATGGGGATCGAGATTAAAGATTCTTTGGAGATCTTCGTAGAAGAAAACATGATCATTCTGAAAAAATATGAACCTGCCGATATCTTCACAGGCAGTATGGACGATCTGATCGATTACAAGGGAAAAAAAGTATCCAAGGCTTCCATTCTGGAAATGGCAAAGCTGGCAGGCCTGGATATCAAATGAATTTGACCCAAAGAAAGGACGGCAAAAGCCGTCTTTTTTTATTGACAAGACGCCATACGCCCCATAAAATAGGGATATCCTAGATGATTCGTATGCGAAACAAATAAAAAGAAAGGCGTGATCCCAATTATGAATCTGACATTCCAAGGCAGTGAAAATTACGTAGCCAGCGAAGAGCTGATGCGTTCCGTCAATATCGCCATCGCCCTGCAGAAACCTCTGCTCATCAAAGGCGAACCCGGCACAGGCAAGACCATGCTGGCAGAAGCCATTTCTCAGGCACTGGGCAAAAAACTCATCATCTGGAACATCAAATCCACCACAAAGGCCCAGGATGGTCTGTATGTTTACGACGTAGTACAGCGTCTGTATGATTCCCAGTTCGGCAACGAAGGGGTAGATGATATCGCAAAATATGTAAAGCTGGGCAAACTGGGGGAAGCCTTCAGCAGCGATGAGCAGGTCATCCTGCTGATCGACGAGATCGACAAGGCCGATCTGGAATTCCCCAACGACCTCTTGTGGGAACTGGATAAGATGGAATTTTACATCCCCGAAACAAAGGAGACCATCAAGGCAAAACAGCGCCCCATCGTGATCATCACCTCCAATGCGGAAAAGGAACTGCCCGATGCTTTCCTGCGCCGCTGTATCTTCCACTACATTGAATTCCCCGATGCGGAACAGATGGAAGAGATCATCAAAGTGCATTTCGACCATGTGGAGGAAAATGTGCTGAAACAGGTTTTGGCTACCTTCTACTGGATCAGAGGGCTGTATAATATCCAGAAAAAACCCAGCACCTCCGAGGTCATCGACTGGATCCGTGCGCTGGAACTGGGCGGTGTGCCCTCCTATAAAATCAAAGAAACCGTTCCTTTCGCAGGGGTACTGCTGAAAAAGAACGAAGACATCGACACCATGAGAAAATACCTGAAGTAAGTAGGTGAAGGCTGATGTTTACTTCATTTTTCTATCTCCTTCGCGCCAGAGGGCTGAAGGTTTCCCTGAATGAGTGGATGTCCCTCATGGAAGCATTGGACAAGGGTCTACACCATTCCTCTTTTACAGGGTTTTATTACCTCTGCCGTGCCATTCTGGTAAAAAGCGAAGCAGATTTCGACAAATTCGACGGGGCTTTTCTGGAATACTTCAAAGACATGGAGCGAGCCTCCGATGAACTGCCCAAGGAGCTTCTGGATTGGCTGAACAAGCCCAGAGAAGAGCTGGACGGCAGCTTCAGTGAGGAAGACCTGCTCCGCAACATGGGCCTGCCGGAGGATGTGATCCAGCAGATGTTTTTGGAACGTCTGAAAGAACAGCATGAACAGCATAACGGCGGTTCCAAATGGATCGGCACCAGAGGGGCTTCCCCCTTCGGCAACAATGGTCAGATCGACAAAGGCATCCGTGTCGGCGGCGAAAGCAAAAAGAAAAGTGCCTTCCAGGTAGCAGGGGAAAGAAAATTCCGGGATTTCCGTGAGGATAATGTGTTGGATACCCGTCAGTTCCAGATGGCCTTCCGCCGTCTGCGGCAATTTTCCGCCCGTGCCGATGAAGCCAGAACGGAATTCGATATTGACGGCACCATTCGGGAAACCTGCGACAACGCCGGCAGCCTGAAGGTGGTTTACGACAAACCCAGAAGAAATACCGTGAAAGTCCTGCTTCTGATGGACAGCGGCGGCTCTATGGATTATTACAGCCGCATGTGTTCCGCCCTCTTCCAGGCAGTACGCAACTCCAACCATTTCAAGGATCTGCAGGTATTTTATTTCCACAACTGCATCTATTCCAAAATCTTCAAGGACCCTCGGATGCGCCCCGCTTCCGCCATCCCCACGGAATGGATTTTGCAGAATATCAGCAGTGAATACAAGGTCATCATCGTGGGGGATGCCCAGATGGACCCCTACGAGCTGATGGAAGGCAGCTGGTACAGCTATGGCGCCAGGGATAAGACCCCCGGCATCGAATGGCTGCGCCGTTTCAAGGAAAAATATCCCCATATCGTATGGCTGAACCCCTCGGAACGACCCTATTGGGGCGGCTGGTGGGCAAAGACCTACGATATTCTGGCGAAGGAATTTGATATGTATCGCCTGACCTTGGATGACCTGAATGTAGCATTGAAAAAATTGATGGTAAGTCGATAAAAAAGAGAGCCAAAAGGCTCTCTTTTTATTTTACCGCCAGCTTCTTTCTGTATGTAAAGGAAGAAGGATGGTTTCTGCCGATGAGGACATAGACCAAAATAGACAGGATATTGAACACCGCCATGATGACGAACATTTTATTGTAGCCGAAGGCCGAAATCAGTACCCCTGCAATGCCGCCGCCCACGCCGATGCCGATATCATAGGCGCAGAGGAAGGTGGAATTGGCACTGCCCCGGTTTTCCGGAGGAGCAATGGCAACCGCCATGGACTGCAGCGCCGGCTCCAGGCCGCCGAAGCCAAAGCCAGACAGCACCGCCGCCAGAATATAAGTCACCGTATTGGGGCAAAGACCCAACAGCAGAAAAGCCGCAAACATGGCGATATTACAGCTATAGGCAAAGATGCTTTCCCCGTGCCGGTCGGTCACCTTGCCCGCTGTCAGACGCATGACCAGCACCGTCACCGCCATGATGGCAAAGAAAATGCCGCCGCTGGGCAGATTCTGTTCTACGGCGAATTTTGCCGCAAAGTTTTCCAATGCACCATAGGTAAACATAAAAATCAGCGCCGTCAGGGATGCGGGGATGGCATCCCGATCCAGCAAGCCCTTGATATTCAGGGGTTTTTTCTGTACTTCGATCTTAGGGGTTTTCAGCATCAAAAACAACACTAGCGCAATGGCGATGGAAACGGCACCAAAGAGGAACAGCATCCCAAAGCCCATCTTTTCCATCAGAGCCAGCCCTACCGCAGGGGCCACCGCCGTTGCCATAGCTGTCGCCATGCCGAACATGCCCATTCCTTCCGCAAAACGGGGACGGGGGATGATATCTGTGGCAATGGTAGCCGTAGACGTATTGGAAAAGGCCAGAGAAGCCCCGTGTACCATACGGCAGACAAAAGCCAAAAACAATGTGCCCAGCACCAGATAGCCAATGGGCATCAGCATCATGCCGCACAGCCCCACGATGAGGATGGCTTTTCGCTTGCCGTTATCCAGCATCCAGCCGATGAAGGGACGGCACAGCACCGCAACGATGGAAAACATCGCCGCCGCCATGCCTGCCACCGCTTCCGAGCCGCCCAGATACTCAATGTAGAAGGGGAATGTAGACAAGATAGACAGATGATTCAGGAATACCAGGAAATTGATGATGATAATAAACACAAAATCTCTGCTCCACAGTTTTACTTCCTTTTGCAAAAGAATGACCTCCTTTTTTCAATAAAAATTTTTCCGAATAAAAAGAAAGAGCTGCTCACACACCAATCACAATCGGATTTACGCGTGTAAGCAACTCATTGCAATTCTTTTATACCACAAAATTTCTCCCAATGTAAGTAAAATTTTTTCTTTTTGGCGAAAAAATACACCCCTGCCGATGCAGAGGTGCATTTTTTATGGAGATGTATTTTGACAGACCAAAGGGCCTTAGTCTACCTTCACTGTCCAGCCGAAGGGATCTTCCTTCAGGCCCCACTGTACGCCTGTCAGTTCATCATAGACCTTCTGAGTCATTTCACCGATTTCGTTATTGTTTACAACAACCTTTTCATCGCCGCGAACGAAGCCGCCGATGGGTGTAACAACTGCCGCTGTGCCGCACATAAAGGCTTCCTGTACGGTGCCATCTTTGCAGCCTTCCATCAGTTCATCTACTGTGATCTTGCGTTCCACCGTTTCCATACCCCAGCTCTTTGCCAGTTCCAGAATGGATTTTCTTGTAACGCCGGGCAGGATGGAGCCATTCAGTTCGGGTGTTACCAGCTTGCCATTCCAAACGAACATCAGGTTCATGCCGCCGCCTTCTTCTACATATTTCCGTTCAACGCCATCTACCCATACAACCTGAGAATAGCCCTTAGCCGCTGCCTTTTCACCGGCTCTTGTGGCTGCTGCGTAGTTACCGCCGCATTTTGCATAGCCTGTGCCGCCGCGAACCGCACGAACGTCGTCCATTTCGATCATCATATCCACGGGAGCCAGACCGCTCTTATAATAGCTGCCTACTACGCAGGCGATCACCATGAATGTAGCGTGGGAGATGCCATGCAGTGCCAGGTCTGCATCTGTACCAAACAGGAAAGGACGCAGATACAGGGAAGTACCATACTGATCGGGTACCCAGTCTTTTTCCACTTCTACATATTTTCTCAGATATTCCACTGCATCATCCACATCGAACTGGGGCAGGCACAGTCTTTCTGCGGAATTATTCATACGTTTGAAGTTTTCCACGGGGCGGAACATCTGCACCGTGCCGTCGGGCTTGCGGTATGCCTTCAGGCCTTCAAATACCTCTGCGCCATAGTGGAACACCAGGGCAGCAGGATTTAGGGAGATATCATCAAAGGGAACGATGCGGGCATCATGCCAGCCCTTTTCTGTATCCCATTCCATCATAAACATATGATCTGTGAAGGCTACGCCGAAGGGCACTGTGGCAGGATCGGGTTTTTTCTTGGGGTTTGTTGTTTTTGTTACTTTTACTTCCATCATAGTTGTTCTCTCCTTTGTTTCTTCATGATTTTTTCTTTTGTATGTTGTATATATGTTTATTTATTTTCTTCTACGAATTTGATATTGCCGCGGATGACATCGCAGGATTTTTTGAATTCCGCCTTTTCTGCATCATTCAGAGAAAGTTCTACGACCTCTTCCACGCCGTTTTTGCCGATGACGCAGGGTACGCCCACGAATACGTCTGTTTCGCCGTATTCCCCGCAAAGCTCTGCACTGGCAGGCATGATCTGTTTTTCATCATGCAGGACGATCTGCACCATACGGGCTGCCGTGGTAGCAATGCCATATTCTGTGCAGAATTTGCCGGAGAATGTGACCCAACCGCCGCCGATGGATTCTTTCTGCAGAGCATCCCTGTCGAAACGGAAGCGTTCATCGGTTTTCTCCCATTCCTCCAAGGATTTGCCCCGGAAGGAAACATTGCTCCATGCAGCAAACTGCTGATTGCCATGTTCCCCCAGCATATAGGCTGTAATCGATTTATGGTCGATGCCGGTCTGTCTTGCCAGTGCAGATAACAAGCGGGAAGTATCCAAGCCTGTGCCTGTGCCGAAAACACGGCCACGGGACAGGCCTAAGCCCTTCGCCAGCTGCTGTGTGACAACGTCACAGGGATTAGTGATGTTGACAACAACACCGTCAAAACCGGAAGCCTTTACCTTGTCCACATAGCTGTTGACCGCAGGGACCGTAAATTTCATTTCATCGGTTCTGTCCTGATTTGCCCGCAGGATCTCGATCTTGCCAATGCTGTTGACGATCACATCGCAATCCCCCAGATCTTCATAGGAGCCTACACTGACTGTCACTCTGTGGGGCAGATAAGCCACGCTGTCCCGCAGATCCTGACATTCGCTGTTTACCTTTTTTTCATTGACGTCCACCAGTACCAGCTCGTCCGCAATGCCCTGGACAGCCAGGCTGTATGCCACATGGGCACCCACATGGCCCAGACCGATGATACCAACTTTTCTTGTTTTCATCTGTATTTCCTCCATTCTGTTTGAATGCTTCTTTTGTTGTATGGATTTTCTTTCCATGCTTTTCTTTTGTATATTTCTCGCTTAATTTTTTCTTTTGTATCTTTTTCTTTTGTAAAATTTCTTCTTTTGTAAAGCTTTATATCACATCCCGAAATTGGGGAAGAGGATATGCGTATAGATCATAGCCAGAACCATATATTCCAGCAGCAGGATGCCGAATACCACAATACCTTTTCTCAGAACCTCGCCTTCTCTGCCGATGATATCGACGGTGGCGCAGGCTGCAACGACGTTATTGGGACAGATCATATTGCCCAGAGAGCCGCCGGCATTCTGCCCGGCGAAAACAGTGATGGGATTCAGCCCCAGCATACTGCAGGCATCTACATGCATGGGTGCAAACATGATATTGGAGCCCAGGCCTGTGCCCGTTGCAAAGGAACCGGATGCGCCGATCAGTACTGCCGCTGCGGGATAGAAGAAGCCGGCTGCCCCGGCGATGGTGGTCGCGATGACTGTCATCATGCCGGTATCAGCACTTTGCATGATATAGGATACGGTCAGCAGAGAACCCATGGTGACCATAACGGGGATGACACGCTTCAGGGTCTGCCCCATGGTATCCACGAAATCATCCAGGCTGACACCCAAAATCACGCCGCCGGCTGCCGCACAAAAGAATACCACGCAGTCTACCCAAACGATATAACCAAAGGTGGTCAGGATAGAGAAGGGTACCGTATACCGAACCACAGGAAGCAGCACCACCAGCAGCAGATAGGGAGACAATGCGCGGAAGGAAGAATAGCGTCCCTCTTGGGCACCGTCAAATTCTGCCTGATACAGATATTCCTCAGGGGTATCGATCTTGAAAACCTTCAGATATACCACAGAAAGGATGATGGACAGCAGGCCTGTGCCAAGGCTGGTGATTTCGGGACCAATGAAATTGGAGATCCCAAACATCAAAAGGCAGGTGCTGACCCCGGCAAAGGTCAGATAGGGAAGGATGCCCTTAAAGCCCTTTCTGCCGAAGGCGATCATGACGATCAGAAAAGGAATGATGAGAACACCGAACATATGGATCCTGCCGACCATGGAGGAGTTCAAAGCCGCTGTACTCAGCCCCTGTTCCACCAGATAATTGCCGCCTGTGATGGTGGTCAGACCTGCGCCGCCCCAGGAACAGGGAGTAGAATCCCCCAAGAGGGCAACCACGATGGCTACCAGAGGATGAAAGCCAAGGCCCACCAGGAAAGGTGCCGCGATGGCTGCGGGGGAGCCTGCCCCTGCTGCCCCTTCCAAAAAGATGGGAACCATCATACCGGCGATGACCAGCTGGGCTCTTCTGTCACGGGTAACACCTGCCAGTGTTTTCTGCACCTGACGGATGGCACCTGTATGCTGCATCAGGTTCAGCAGCAGGAAGGAGGAAAAGACCAGCATCACGATCTTCGCGCTCTCCTTGATGCCTTTCCAGAGCAGTGCATCTGTATTTGTGACCATTTCCTTGAATGCCAAAGACTGGATATTAAAATAAGTAAATGCAATGAGGATCGTATACACCAGCGCCAAAGGGGCCACCTTCATAGCCGGTTTTTTCAGAAAAAGGATCCCAGCCAATACAAATAACAGGGGGCTCAATGCCATTAAAAAAGTCATAGTAACATCTCCTTAAAAATCTTTTGTACATTTCCATTTGGTTTTTCTTTTGTATGCTTCTGTGTTTTTCTTTTGTATGCTTCTGTGTTTTTCTTTTGTATCTATGCAATGTTCTTTTGCTTCCTTCGGGAAACAAAAAAGACCCAGGGCCAAATGCCATGGGTCTGGGAACACAAACATATCATACAGGGTTCTTCGCAAAGAGAGCTTTCATTTTTGCACATGACAATCGGCGCTATTCTTCTTTTCATTCAAAATACCAATGACCAGAATCGTAACGCTAATTAGCAGAGCAGCAAAACCATATGCAGTTGTCGTGAATGTAGGATTCATCATAACGCATAACCTCTTTCCAAAAAATTGATAAAAAAAAGATATCACTTTATTTTTTGTGCGTCAACGTGTAAAACAGCAAGGATTTTCACCCTTTCGTACGCAATTTTGTACAATTTCCCGTATGTACTGACAAAAATACCAAAGAGACAAATGTCCATCTTATTATTTCGCATACAAATGACCAACCATGCAAAATAAAAATCCCCTGATATCACAATATCAAGGGATTTTATATGTCTTACAAAAGTTTTTCCAGTTTTTCCTTCAGATAAGCCGCAGGAACCGCCCCTACCACCGCATCGGCAGGCGCACCATCTTTGAAGAAGATCATATTAGGAACGCTCATGATCTGATATTTCTGCGCCAGATCCATAGATTCATCAATATCTACTTTTACGATCTTCGCTTTGCCCTCATATTCTGCGGACATCTGTTCCAGCACGGGGCCCATCATCTGGCAAGGGCCACACCATGTAGCGGAAAAATCTACCAAAACGGGGATTTTACTTTCTAAAACTTCCATCTGAAATTCTTTGGATTTTACCTGTTTCATATTCATTTCCTCCTTCTGTCTTTCTTCTCTATCTTAACCTTTTGATGATTTCTTATGTTTGCAATCAGTATAGCACAAAATGGAAATAACTTCAATAATTTTTCTTAAATAAGAATCATTATTGCAATTCAGTCACAAAACTTTTTCAATTTGCTGTATATTTCCCCTCAAAGGGGCAATACTGATGACTGAGGATGTTACTCCCCCTTAGAATGGTTTTCAACCACTCTAACTAACATTCTTTCTACTTCTTCCCCTTAATAGGGTGCCTGTGGGCACCCTTCGCCAAAATCAGGATTTTGATGGGTTCAAAATCCTTTCTAAAACGATAAAAGGATAAGTCGCTGACTTATCCTTTTTATTTTCAGTATTTCTCAATATCAATGATCTCCGGCTGATAGCCGTGCTTCAATGCCTTCTGGCAGACAAATTTGAAAGTATCCGTGCTGTCGCTAAGATAGAACTGCTTTTCGCCCACTTCTTCGTTTTCATTCAGCATGCCTCTTTCCCCAAGGAAATGCATCACCCGCTTGGCCGTGGCCTTGGCAGGGTCTACCAGCTTGATGGCATCGCCTACGGTAGTGCCGATGCAGCGTTTCAGCAAGGGGTAATGGGTGCAGCCCAAAACCAGAGAGTCGATGCCCGTTGCCACCAGATCAGTCAGATAATTTTTCGCCGCCTGACGGGAAACTTCGTTATCTGTCCAGCCTTCTTCCGCCAAAGGCACGAAAAGGGGGCAGGCCTTTGTAAACACCTGCATTTCGCTGTCCTCGGCGCAGATCATTCTTTCATAAGCACCGGAACGGACGGTACCCTGTGTACCGATGACACCGATCTTCTTATTTTTTGTAGCACGCAGTGCCTCCTCCACCCCGGGCACAACAACGCCGAAGATGGGCACATCGAAGGTGGCCCGCAGCTCATCCAGACTGTTGGAGCTGGCGGTATTGCAGGCAACGATGATGGCCTTTACGTCCTTGCTCAGCAGAAAGCGTACATTCTGCTTGGAATATTTCGTTACGGCTTCCTTGGACTTTGTACCATAGGGCACACGGGCCGTGTCACCAAAATAAATAATATTTTCATGGGGCATGACCTTCATGATCTGCTTTACCACAGTCAGACCGCCCACCCCGGAATCAAATACACCGATAGGTCTTGTATCCATACTACTTCTCCTTACCCTCTGATGCCCGAATCTCTGGACAATGCCAGTTCAATGAAACGATCCATCAGCTCTGTTTCTGTCATGCCTGCGTGTACCCAAAGCATGGGATACATGCTGATGGGCGTGAAGCCCGGCATAGTATTCAGCTCATTAAAGAGCACTTTTCCTGTTATTTTATCGACGAAGAAATCCACCCGCGCCAGCCCGCTGCCATCTACGGCACGGTAAATTTTCTTGGCAATGCGGCGCATTTCCTCCACCTTTTCTTCTTCCACCTCCGCAGGGATCACCGTGCGGGAGTCGCTGTTGTTATACTTTGCATCGTAATCATAGAATTCCGCCGCCGCAAGGACTTCCCCCACGCCGCTGACCATGGGTTCTTCGTTGCCCAAAACGGCACATTCGAATTCTCTGGCGTCGATGGCTTCCTCGATGATGACCTTTCTGTCATAGCCTGCCGCATAGTCCAAAGCCTTGGAAAGCTGTTCTCTGTTTTTCGCCTTGGAGATGCCCACGGAAGAGCCTGCATTGGAAGGCTTTACGAAGCAGGGATAGCCCAGCTTCCGCTCCACCTGATCCATGATCTTTTCTCTTTTTCCCTCCAGATCCATTTTATGGACCCAAAGGTACTTTGCCTGGGGAATGCGGACAGATTTGGCGATCATCTTGGTAAAAACCTTATCCATGGAGACCGCAGAGGCCAGCACGCCACAGCCCACATAGGGGATCTGGGCCATTTCCAAAAGCCCCTGGATGGTGCCGTCTTCCCCCCATGCGCCATGAAGCACAGGGATCACCACATCCACAGGGATCTCCTTCACGGTACCGTTGACGATCTTCAGGAAGCATTTTTTTGTGGCATCAGGGGAAAGGGACACAGGTGTACCATATTTTTCCCATTCGCCTGTTTTCACATGCTCCACAGGGCCGTTATAGATGAGCCACTGCCCTTTTTTCGTAATCCCTACAGGAAGGACCTGATATTTTTCTTTATCCAGTGCATTCAGCATCAGCACTGCAGATGTTCTGGAAACTTCGTGTTCGGAGGACTGTCCCCCGAAAATCACCGCAACTGTTTTTTTGCTGTTCATAGCATCCTTCCTCTCAAACGGAATGACCGATTTTCACCAATTCTTTTCTATTATATGCACTTCGCCCCCCGATGACAACAAAAAATTGCGGGAAAACAGAAAATTTCAATATCTTAAACGCATCGTCATTCCCCTTCCGCCTGCCGCCTTGCCGAAAGCAAACATGGAAAAAGGCCCCTGACGGAGCCTTATCTATCGAAAAGAATGATTTCAAATCCCACATTTCCCCAAGATCAATGGCCTTTGATCAGATGGGAAATGGATTTATACAGGAAGAAAGTGATGGTGCAGTTGATGCCTGCTTTCAATGCGTTGAAAGGGATGATGGCGGGAATCATCATTGCCAGAACCGTTTCCAGAGGTGCACCCATGAACAGGGGTGTGAAGATCATATTCATCACGACCATGGCTACCGTCTGCACAACAGCACCGCAGATCAGAGCGATTACCGCTGTTTTTCTTGTTTTATGGCGTTTATAGATATGCCCTGCCACCAGAACACAGGAGCCTGTTGCAAAAATATGCATGATGATGCCGATGATGCCGCTCTGGGCGCTGACGGTCATCCCCTGGATAAAGGAAACCACTACAGTCAGCAAAAAGCCTGCCCCAGGGCCATAAGCAAATGCACAGATCAGAATGGGGATATCCGCAGGGTCATATTCCAAAAATGCCGCCGCGGGGATCAAAGGGAAATGCACCGCCGCCACAAGCACGATAGAAATTGCCCCCAGCATCGCCATAGATACCAGTTGTCTTGTTGAAATTTTTTTGTTTGCCATGTTTTCCATTTTCAGATTACCTCCATTTTTTGTTTCAGCCTTCAGGCTTCTCCCAAAAATAAGAAAAAGCCTGAAATTCTTCAGGCGAAACAAGCAAAGGAAAGGATGATATTTTCCGCCCACGCAAAAAACACCAAACTTTACTTTTCTTCTCCCATCCAGACTATACTGTCGGTTTTGGAATCGCACCAAATCCTACGCCAACGCGCTCGCGGACTTTACCGCCGATCGGGAATTTCACCCTGCCCTGAAGAAACTATTTATGTAGTTATGAGCCATACAGATATACCTCTTAGGCATATGCCGCAGAAGAAAAACCCTTGTTTTTTTGCGGCTCGCATGGCATTTATTTTTACAATTTCATTATATCATTTGTTAATAACTTGTCAAGTATATTCCACAGAATAGAACTGGGAAATGTCCCCTTTTATTTCAGTCGTTTGAAACGGTTGGGGTCGTTTCTTCTGTCTCTGTCCCCTTTTTTCGCTGCATAATGCATAAAATAGCCTGCTACGCCGATGCCGCAGATGGTGCCGACAGCAATGGGGATCAGCGTCAGAGCCGCGCCCGGTTCAATGGCTGCTTCTGCCGTCTGGGCTGCTGCATCCAGCAGGAAAGCTGTTGTCTGAAAATCGAACATCTTCATTCCTCCTTGTTGGGTTCTTGTTTCATTATGGCATAAAAAGGGAACTTTTGCAAGATTCCCTCTTACTTTCTGCGGAGCAGCAGATAAAAAACAAACGCCACTGCCACACAGATAAAAAACGTCGTTCCCCCATGGGCTTTCGCATATTCCCCCACAGGTAACTGCCCATATTCATTGACCCTGCCCCAAAACAGCCAAAATGGTTCCATACAACACTCCCCCTATTCCTCCCGACAAATTCTCTTTTTATCATAGCAAAAAGCCCCTCCATGGGCAATGGAAGAGCTGATTTTGCAGGATAGTTTTAAATATTTTTCATGGTCAGGGAGATGCGCTTCTTCTGCAGGTCAACGGAAAGCACCTTCACCTGCACCACATCCCCCAGCTTCACCGCCTCCAAGGGATGCTTGATAAAGCGGTCACAGATTTGGGAGATATGCACCAGACCATCCTGATGGACACCAATATCCACAAACACACCAAAATCAATGACATTCCGCACCGTCCCCGTCAGCACCATGCCCTCTTTCAAATCCTCCATGGAAAGGACATCGCTGCGGAGCACAGGGGCAGGGGCTTCGTCACGGGGGTCACGACCGGGCTTTTCCAGTTCCCGAATGATATCTTCCAAAGTAGGCACACCAATGCCCAGCTGTTCTGCTGTTTTTTCGGGAGATTTGATCTTTTTCCCCAGGCCGCTGACCTTTTTCGCCGCCACATCCTCCAGCGTATAGCCGCAAAGCTGCAGCAAGCCTTCCGCCGCTTTATAGCTTTCGGGGTGGACGCCGGTTCTGTCCAAAGCCATGGTGCTTTCCGGCAGGCGCAGGAAGCCGGCGCACTGCTCATAAGCCTTGGGCCCCAGCTTCGGCACCTGCAGCAGTTCCTTTCTGGCAGAAAATTTGCCGTGTTCTTCCCGGTATTTCAGGATATTCTTCGCCACCGTGCCGTTGATGCCCGCCACATAGGACAGCAGGGCAGGGCTTGCCGTATTCAGGTCTACCCCAACGCTGTTAACGCAGTCCTCCACCACGCCGCCAAGGGCTTCTCCCAGTCGTTTCTGGTTCATATCATGCTGATACTGCCCCACGCCGATGGACTTGGGGTCGATCTTCACCAGCTCCGCCAAGGGGTCTTGGATCCGTCTGCCGATAGAAACGGCACTCCGCAGGGAAACATCGTATTCGGGGAATTCCTCCGCCCCCAGCTTGGATGCGGAATAGACAGATGCCCCCGCTTCGTTGGCGATGATATATTGCACTTTTCTCTTCGTTTTTTTCAGCATTTCCGCCACGAAAAGCTCTGATTCTCTGGAGGCTGTACCGTTACCGATGGAAATCAGGTCAACGCCATATTTCTCAATGAGTGCCAACAGCTTTTTCTCCGCCTCGGCGGTCTTATTCTGGGGCGGTGTGGGATAGACCACCGCTGTTTCCAAGGGCTTGCCTGTGGCATCAATCACGGCGATTTTGCAGCCCGTACGATAGGCAGGGTCCAGAGCCAGCACCACCTTGCCGCTGATGGGCGGCTGCAGCAAAAGCTGTTTCAGGTTTTCCCGAAAGACACCGATGGCAGATTCTTCGGCTTTTTCCGTCAAATCGTTGCGGATCTCCCGTTCCAGAGAAGGGGCGATGAGCCGTTTATAGCTGTCGGCAATAACTTCCTGCAAAAGTTCCGCCGTATCGCTGTTTTTACGGATGATTTTCCGTTCCATCCGCTGCAGCATCTTTTCCTCCTCCCCTTCAATTTTCACGGAAAGGAAACCTTCCTTTTCCCCGCGGTTCACCGCCAAAATCCGATGTCCCGCCGCTTTTTTCAGGGGTTCCTGATAATCGTAATACATTTCATAGACAGAAGGCTCGTCCTTGGTTTTCTTGGACAGGAGCACGCCAAATTTCACCATATCCTCCCGCAGGATTTTCCGCAGGTCGGCATCATCAGAAATCTGTTCCGCCAGAATATCCTTTGCCCCCTGGATGGCATCTTCCGCCGTTTCCATGCCTTTTTCGCTGTCGATGAAAGCGGCGGCATAGTCCGCCAATGTACCGATGATTTTTTGTCCCCAAATCATATCCGCCAAGGGCTGCAAGCCTTTTTCCTTGGCGATGGACGCACGGGTGCGGCGTTTGGGGCGGAAGGGGCGGTAGAGGTCGTCGATTTCCGTCTGGGTTTCGGCGGCGTCCAGCTTTTTAGCCAGTTCGTCGGTCAGATTGCCCTGCTCGGCGATGGTGGCTTTCACCTGTTCCCGCTTTTCCTCCAAGTTACGCAAAGCGGTCAGACGCTCGGAAAGCTGGCGGATGATCTGGTCGTCCAAAGAGCCGGTCATTTCCTTGCGGTAGCGGGCGATAAAGGGGACGGTATTCCCCTCGTCCAG
>CAMEBC010000002.1:0-265140 GCA_945912105.1 [Eubacterium] saphenum
AAAAGCGCCGGAAGAATCCGCCGCACACAGAAAAACAGAGCTAACCCCTGTTTCGAATACTGTATTAACCCTATTTGCTCATGCCATAAGGTGAGAAGCGGAACTTCTTCTTTGTTTACCGTAGTAGTATACCATCCCTAAACCCTTATGTCAAACCTTTTTTCACATTTTTTTGAACTTTTTTCAGAAAGCACAGGCGAGAGGAATTCCCCTCGCCTGCTGTATTTCTTTTCTTTTTTAAAATCAATCCAGAGCTTTTGTTTCGATTTCTTCTTTGATTCTTGCAATGAAATCTGCCAGAGCAACCTGACCTTCTTCGCCGTTCTTTCTGGAACGCAGGGAAACCATGTTTGCTTCCTGATCTTTTTCACCAACAACGATGATATAAGGCACTCTTTCGTTTCTTGCTTCTCTGATCTTGTAACCGATCTTTTCTGCGCGGTTGTCTGTTTCTACGCGGATGCCTTCTTTATCCAGTGCGTCTGCTACGCTCTTTGCATAGTCTGCGAATTTTTCAGAGATAGGCAGAACTTTAACCTGTACAGGAGACAGCCATACGGGGAACTGACCTGCGAAGTGTTCGATCAGGATACCGATGAAACGTTCAATGGAACCGAAGCATACACGGTGGATCATAACAGGACGTTTCTTTGTGCCGTCTGCTGCTGTGTATTCCAGTTCAAATCTTTCGGGCATCTGCATATCCAGCTGGATTGTACCGCACTGCCATGTTCTGCCGATGGAGTCTTCCAGATGGAAGTCGATCTTAGGACCATAGAATGCGCCGTCGCCTTCATTGATTGTATAATCGATGCCGTTTTCATCCAGAGCATTCTGCAGACCAGCTGTAGCGATTTCCCAAGCTTCGTCGGAACCCATGCTGTCTTCAGGTCTTGTGGACAGTTCGATATGGTATTTGAAGCCGAACAGTTTGTATACACCGTCGATCAGGCTGATTACGCCGGAGATTTCATCTTTGATCTGTTCTTCTGTCATGAAGATATGAGCGTCATCCTGGTTGAAGCAGCGAACACGCATCAGACCGTGCAGCGCACCGCTCTTTTCATGTCTGTGAACCAGACCGATTTCAGCCACACGCATGGGCAGATCTCTGTAGGAATGCATACCCTGTTTGTAAACCAGCATACCGCCGGGGCAGTTCATGGGTTTTACTGCGTAGTCTTCATCATCGATGACTGTTGTATACATGTTATCTTTGTAGTGTTCCCAGTGACCGGATCTGTACCACAGTTCTCTGTTCAGGATGATGGGTGTGGAGATTTCCACATAACCAGCTTCTTTGTGAATCTGTCTCCAGTAATCCAGCAGTGTGTTTTTCAGCACCATGCCTTTGGGCAGGAAGAAGGGGAAGCCAGGGCCTTCATCCAACAGAGCGAACAGCTTCAGTTCTTTGCCCAGTTTTCTGTGGTCACGTTTCTTTGCTTCTTCCATCATGTTCAGGTAAGCTTCCAGTTCGGATGCCTTAGGGTAAGCTGTACCATAGATTCTGGACAGCATTTTGTTCTTTTCGGAGCCTCTCCAGTAAGCACCGGCAACGGATGTCAGTTTGATGGCTTTCACGTTCTTTGTGCTCATCAGGTGAGGACCTGCGCACAGGTCTGTGAAGTCGCCCTGTTTATAGAAGGAGATAACCGCATCTTCGGGCAGATCCTGGATCAGTTCTACTTTGTAGGGTTCTTCTCTTTCTTCCATGTATTTGATCGCTTCTGCTCTGGGCAGTTCGAATCTTTCGATAACAATATCTTCTTTTGCGATTTTCTTCATTTCAGCTTCCAGAGCTTCCAGTTCTTCCTCTGTGAAAGCTTTTTCTCTGTCGAAGTCATAGTAGAAGCCGTCAGCGATAGCGGGGCCGATTGCAATCTTTGCTTCGGGGTACAGGCGTTTAACTGCCTGTGCCAGGATATGGGATGCTGTGTGGCGGAATGCCAGCTTCCCTGCTTCATCTTCGAATGTGCAGATGGAAACTTCTGCGTCTTTTTCTACAACGTAACGCAGATCTTTTACTTCGCCGTCAACGATACCTGCGCAGGCGTTTCTTGCCAGACCTTCGCTGATGGATTTTGCAATTTCCAGTACGGATACAGCGCCGTCAAATTCTTTTACAACGCCGTCTTTCAGTGTGATTTTCATAGTTTTTCTCTCCTTTTTATCAGAACATTTTTTTCGAAAGCAGATGTTTTTGGGCAAAAGAAAAAGCCCATCATCCACTTTCCTCTACGAAAAGGGACGAGAGCACATACTCCCGCGGTTCCACCCTAATTGTCCATTAAAACCACTCATTTTTCGACGATAACGGAGTCACCGGGCTGTATTAGAGCCGCTCAGAGGTGGTTTTCATACACTCTCCCTCGCAGGATGCTCACACCCATGAAACCGAAGCTCCAAGGCATCCCTCTCTGTGGCATCAGGAGAGGACTACTGTCCTCATCAACGCATTAACAATATCTTGTGTTTTACACATTGCTAATTATACCATGTTGTAACATTCTGTCAACAGTTTTTTGGAAATTTGTTCTACAGAATTTTACATATGTCCGCAGAGAGGATACATCAGAACCACTTTTTCTTTTTAAAAATGGCAATGACCGCCAGAATACAGACCACAGAAATCAGCGTAACAAAAAGATAGCCATACTTCCAGTCATATTCGGGCATATCGAAATTCATGCCATACCAGCCTACGATCAGGGTCAGAGGCAGGAAGATGGTGGTCACCACCGTAAAAATCTTCATAGTGGTATTCAGGCTGATATCTACCTCTGCTTCATAGCTTTCCCGTACCTGCGTCACATATTCCCGCAGATTCAGCACATTTTGAAAGCGGCGTTCCGTTCTTCTGTAGAGCATTTTGAAGGAACGGAGGGTCTTTCCGTCAAAAATGCCATTCTCATTCTCTACCAGAATATCCAGCACATTCAAAAACTGTTCATAATATTTTTTCAAAACCATGAGCCGTTTTCGCAGACTGATGATCTCCGAAACGCAGTCCCGCTTTCCTGTGGCGATCAGTGCCTGTTCCAGATCCATGATCTCTTTTTCGATCCCGTCAAAGGCAATATCGTCTTCATTTGTCTGCATTTCAAAGAACAAATAGATCACACGATTCAAAGTCACACGTTCGCCCAGGGTTTCCATGCACTCTTCCAAAAGGGAGTTCACCTCTTCTATCTTGGAGGTAAAGAAAAAAGCCTTTCCTTTTTCCAAATACAGGATGACGCTTCCCCGGCTTAAAAGGATATTCCGGAAATCCAACATTTCCAGACTCACGCAGTCAAAATTCTCGAAGGAATCATATCTGGCATAGCTGAACCGTCTGGCATCCTCCAGTATTTCCGGAGTGATCCCCCATTTTTTTCCACAGGAAAGCATATCCTCATAGGGAAAAATCCCCAGCAGTCCTTCTTCCTGCCCTGACGCTTCTGACTTCTTTTGCCAGACGCCGTTCCTGATGATATAATACATGGCGCCGTCTCCCTTCTCTCGTCCATCATAAAGAAAAGCGGCGGTTCTCCGCCGCCTGCTATCTTATTTAAATCTTATTTCTGTGCCATAGATCATCACTTCTGCCGCCCCTGCCATGATCGCACTTGTAGAATAGCGGATATTTACCACAGCATCCGCTCCCATCTTTTCTGCATTTTCAATCAGACGCTGCAGGGCGATCTTTCTGGCTTCCTCCATCATTTCTGTATAAGCCTTCAGTTCCCCGCCGACAATGGATTTCAAGCCTGCGCCCAGATCCCGTCCAATGTTTTTGGACTGGATGGTAGAGCCGTTTACCAACCCCAGCATTTCCAATTCTTTCCCCGCAACATAATCTGTATTCACTAAAATCATACAAATCATCCTTTCGTTTTTCTTCATCATAGTCCGAAACTGCGGTTCTGTCAATTTTCTTTAGCCCAGACGCACCATATCCTCAATTGCCAGAGAACAAACTGTCCCTCTCGCTTCGGTTTTCAGGCCATGCCGGCTGTTGATCGCTTCCATAATGTCCTTCCGCTTACTGGAAGGAGATACGATGGCAATGATCTCTTTTTCCTGCTGCACCGTGATGCCATAGAATTCCTCTGTACTTTCACTGCCTGCCCAACGGGCACGGATGATGGTGCCGCCACGGGCTCCCGCCTTTCTGGCGGTATGCATCACTTCCTCTGTGAAGCCCTGATTGACTGTCACAAGGATCATGCTGTTTTCCATTCCTTCTTCCATCATAATATCCTCCCTTCCCTCCATTTCCCGAACGGGCATCAGGATCGCCAATGCCAAAACATGGGACATGGCTGTGATCTTCATATCAAATACAATGCCCTTGGAACGGGCATTGCCTCGCAATTCATGATTCAGATCCCGCATCAGCTGATTCACCAGTGTTGCCTTGCCAATGCTGAATACCACATCCTTCTCCAAACTATCCAGCCCCAAAAGATCCATGATCTCCGAGGTTGCTGTTCCCTTTCCTGCGCACTGCAGATGATAGGTGACCTTCTGTCCATTGAATAACTCGATCATATTTCTGCCCTGTCCCCGTTCCACGATGGAAACGATCAGCTTCATAGGTTCCATTGGTAAAGTTTTCATCTCGTCACCTCATCTCAGTCAAAATACAGGATATCATCTTCCAGTTGAGTAAGCTGCACTGCAATATAACGCTGTTTTGCTTTTTCCTTCATCTGGGTCAGCAGACCCATCAGCTGAATGGTAATCAATGGCGTCATCGCTACCATCGCAACGATACCAAAGGCATCTGTCATGATATTGCCGCCTGCAGCCTCACAAGCTCCCATGGCAAAAGGAAGCAAGAAGGTTGCCGTCATTGGGCCGGATGACACGCCGCCGCTGTCGAAGGCAATACCGGTAAAGATCGGCGATACATGACGGGTCAGAAGCAGCGCAAAGGCATACCCGGGAATCAGGAACCATAAAATAGAGGTTCCGGTCAAAATACGCAGCATAGCAATGCCTACAGAAATACAAACTCCGATAGACAATGCACTCTGCATCATTTTCGCCGTCACAAATCCATTGGAGATCTCTTCTACCTGTTTTGTCAAAACGTGTACGGCAGGCTCTGCCGTAACGATAAAATAGCCAATGACCATACCAATGGGGATCAACAGCCATGCATGACTGCTTTCCGCAATGCCTGCACCAATGATCTGACCAACAGGCATAAAGCCAACATTCACACCGCAAAGGAACAAACTCAGCCCAAAATAGACAAAGGCAAAGCCTGTGGCGATCCGCATCAGCTGATGATGCTTATATCGTTTATAGAGCAGCTGAAAGGCAATAAATACCAGGATAATAGGAACCAATGCCATTGCTACCTCACGCAAATATTCCGGAAAGGCATGGGCGAACAAAACTGCCGCATCCTTTGTCGTTTCCACCACAGGAATCTCTGTTGGGGAATACAATGCAGAATCAGGCTCATAGAAGACTCCCAGCAGCAGCACTGCCAGAATCGGCCCAACACTGCAGAGGGAGATCAGACCAAAGCTGTCCTCTCTTGAGTTTTTATCGCTTCGCAAAGTCGCCATACCGATACCGAGAGCCATGATAAATGGAACTGTTACTGGGCCTGTCGTAACGCCGCCGCTGTCAAAGGAGACCGGCACAAAGGAATCAGGCGCAAGGATCGCCAGCCCAAATATGAGGGTATAAAAGAATACCAGCATCTTCGCCAAAGGGATATGAAAAAAGATACGGATCTGAGCGACCATCAGAAAGAACCCTACACCGGCTGCCACAGCCAGAATCAAAACCATATTGGGGATAGCAGGTACCTGTTCCGCCAAAACCTGCAGGTCAGGCTCCGCAATCGTAATCAGCATCCCCAGGATAAAACAGACTGCCAAAGGGCCGATGATGTTTTTGGCTCGGCTCATTTCCACGCCAATGCCCTCACCCATAGACATCATGGACATATCCGCCCCCAAGGTAAAAAAGCCCATCCCCAAAATCAGCATCAGCGCACCAAACAAAAACAGCACCGATGCACCGGAAGAAAGAGGCATCAGCGTCACGCTGAGCAATAACACGATAGCTGTCAGCGGAAGAACAGATGCCAGTGATTCAATTATTTTTTCTTTTAATTTTAAATTATGCAGCAAACTCTCTCCCCCTTTTGCAAATCCGACTAAATTTGTCCAAATCTCTTCGTTTTAGCTCAAATTAATAATTTTTACGGCCAAATTCACCCAATTTTACTATGTTTTTCTTTTATTCTAGCATTTGGTAAAAATCAAGTCAATGTATGTTAAGGCTTCTTAACAAAAAATTTTCATTCACTGTATTTCTGTTCATTCTATGTTCATATTTTTGTTTGGAAAAGTATACAATCATGCAAAATTTATCCAAATAAAAAGCACGGTACATAAGTAGGCTCCGTTCAGAAAACATCATTTTATAGATGCATTGATCTCCTAAACGGAACGCCACTGTACCGCACCGAATCCTTCTATTTATTTCGTTTCCTTCTTATCTCACACGGGGAGGAAAACCTACTTTTTTCTGCACCTTTGTCAGGGTTCTGTCTGCCAGACGGCTTGCTTTTTCCGCACCGCTCTTGATGATAGCATCCAGATAGTCTTTATTTGCTTCCAGTTCCTTCACACGTTTCTGAACAGGTTCCAGATCCGCAACAACAGCTTCCCCTACAGCTGTTTTGAATGTGCCATAGCCCATGCCGGCAAATTCTTTTTCTGCTTCAGGGATGGTCTTGCCTGTTACAGCACAGTAGATGCTCAGCAGATTGGAAATACCGGGTTTGTCTTCACTGAAACGGATCTCGTTATCGGAGTCTGTCATGGCACGTTTCATCTTGTTCATGATGACTTTGGGGTCATCCATCAATGTGATGATATTGCTCTGGTTTTCATCAGATTTGGACATTTTCTTTGTAGGATCCTGCAGAGCCATGACACGCGCCCCTACTTTACCGATATATGCTTCAGGCGCCTTGAATACATCTCCATATACACCGTTGAAGCGGTTAGCGATATCTCTGGTCAGCTCCAGATGCTGTCTCTGGTCCTCCCCAACGGGTACCAGGTCTGTCTGATACAGCAGGATATCTGCTGCCATCAGGGTAGGATAGGTGAACAAACCGGCATTGATGTTATCTGCATGCTTCGCACATTTATCCTTGAACTGTGTCATTCTGTTCAGTTCGCCCATGTATGTGTAGCAGTTCAGGATCCAGCCCAGTTCTGCGTGCTGAGGCACATGAGACTGATAATACATGATATTCTTTTCTGGATCCAAACCTACCGCCAGATACTGCACCAGCAGATCTTTTGCCTGTTTCCGCAGCTTCACAGGATCCTGACGGACTGTGATCGCATGCATATCCACAATACAATACAGACAGTCATATTCATCCTGCAGCTTTGTCCAGTTTTTTAGCGCACCCAGATAGTTGCCCAGTGTGATGACACCGGAAGGCTGCATGCCACTGAAAATACGTTTTTTCTGTTCTTCCGCCATATTTTACACTCCTTTATTCTATCTCTTTTCGTTTATTTTTTTTCTTCATAATCCACATCAATGCAGCCGGGATCTTCCGGAACGATAAACACGCAGGCTACATAAGCCACAATGCCGATGAACAGATTCAATAATGTGCCCAAAACCCAGATCAGACGCACGATCGTGGCATCAATACCAAAATATTCCGCAATGCCGGCACATACACCGGAAATTTTCACATTATTTTTAGAACGATATAATTTTTTATTCATAAAAATCCCTCCTTATTTTAGGTTTTATCTTTCAACATACCATCCTTGAAGAAACTATAATATTCCCCTTCTCCAACAATAATATGGTCTACGACTTCAATATCAAGCGGTTCCAGCATCAATTTCAATTGTGTTGTCAGATGAACATCCGCATTGGATGGTTTCACTGAGCCACGGGGATGATTGTGACAAAGCACAACACCCGTTGCATAGTATCGCAATGCTTTTTCCAATACAGCTCTTGGCTGCACATATACCTGTCCAACTGTACCTTCTGCAATTTTCGCTGTATGGATGACCTTTCTTCTGCTGTCCAGACAAATCACATAAAACCGCTCTGTCACACAGTATGCCAGCAATGCTGTGCAATACTCCGCAGCACGGGGAATGGAGGTCAAAGCCGGTTTCTGTTCCAGCTTTTCTTTTTCATATCTCCGGAACAGCTCATGGAGCATAGAAAGAAAAATCGCACTTTTTTCTCCTACGCCCGCAGTCTTTTGAATCTCATAGGGGTCTGATTCGATCAGATTAGAAAAGGAACCAAATTCATCCAGAAGCCGATGGGCAATCTCATTGGTATTCCCTCTGGGAATCACACCATACAACAGCATTTCCAGCAATTCATGATCTGCAAAACCATCGGGGCCTACCAGCAAAAAACGTTCCCGCATGCGATCCCTATGTCCATCATGTACGTTACTGCCCATCTTTTACACCCTCTGCTTCAATATAGCGCAGCAAATTCGGCAAGCCGCCGCCATAGATCACTTCCAGAAGTCCATCCAGTCTGCGTAAAGCCAGCTTCACTTCTGCCTCTGTGATAATGCCCTCTTCCAAAGCATCGGCGATTTCCGCCAAATCTACCACCTTGACTGCACCATCGGGATAAATGATGACATCTGCCAGCAGGTCTGTAAAGATATAGGAGTTTTCTGCTGCATCATATGCTGTATCTATAATATCACAATAATAATAAACAAGTTCATCATTTTTGTTTAAGAATTTACTAATTTTCCAGCCTTTATCCATGTAATAGCAGGATACACCATGGCTGAACTTTGCCTTGGGATGAAGCACATCCCATTTTGTCACCATCACGGCATTTTCCTGATGGGTGATGACATCGTCCTTTAAATACACGATCTCATTGGGCATAAATCTCTTTCTGTAAAGTTTCGGCAGTGTCATGATACCACTCTTTTCTCTCTTCCCCTTAAAAATCAATGGTTACACATTTGGATAATTCGGAAGGCTTTGTGCGAAGCGCCCCCAGCATCGGTACATAAGTCTGAAAATGCGTACTTGCTCTATGGGCTTCCAAAGCTGCTTCGTCCTTATATTTTTCAATAAAAAAGAAAACCGCATCGTTTGATTCGTCTTTCGCCAGATCGTAGGAAATGCAGCCTTCTTCTTTTCTGCTTTCCTCTACCATTTTCTCGGCAATGCGGACAAATTCCTCCTGCTTTCCTTCCTGTACTATATTTTTTGCAATCAAAACGATCATTTGATCTTCCTCCTTTGTATGACTTGTTCTTATTATAAAGAAATATGCAAGAAAAAACAACCATAAAAGAAACCCCTGTCTAAAAAGACAGGGGCTTTCGTACCAACCGTAATATTTTATGAATTTATGTATATTGTTTTGTTACTAAAGTTTTGGGGAAGAAATTATTTCTTTCTCCAAGCCATGATATCTTTGCCTGCAGCTTTCATATCGTGGAAATCAGCAGCTGCTGTGAACAGTGCGTCTGTAGAAGAGTTCAGACCTGTTTCGCAAGAGTCCTGAATTACACCGATGATGAAACCAACACCTACAACCTGCATTGCTACGTCGTTGGGGATACCGAACAGAGAGCAAGCCAGAGGGATCAGCAGCAGGGAACCACCAGCTACACCGGAAGCACCGCAAGCGGAGATTGCTGCTACGAAGGACAGCAGGATCTTCATTGCCAGAGGAACTTCCATACCCAGTGTGTTAACACAAGCCAGAGTCATAACTGTGATTGTGATAGCTGCACCACCCATGTTGATTGTAGCACCCAGAGGGATGGAGATGGAGTAGTTGTCTTCGTCCAGACCCAGTTCTTTACACAGTGTCATGTTAACGGGGATGTTAGCAGCGGAAGATCTTGTAAAGAATGCTGTGATGAAGGAATCTTTCAGACATTTACCAACCAGAGGGTAAGGGTTCTGTCTGATCTGTGTGAATACGATGATGGGGTTCAGGATCAGAGCTACGAAAGCCATGCAGCCAACCAGAACTGCCAGAACTTTACCATATTCTGTGAAGATGCCCAGACCGTTTTCGGATACTGTGGAGAATACCAGACCCAGGATACCGAAAGGAGCGCAGGAGATTACAGCTCTAACTGCGAATGTAACTGCTTCAGAGAAATCGTTCAGTGCTTTCTTTGTTGTTTCGCTGGATTTTTTCAGAGCCAGACCCAAGATTACTGCCCAGAACAGGATACCCAGGTAGTTAGCGTTTACCATGGAACCGATGGGGTTAGATACGATGTTCTGCAGCAGGTTGCCGAATACTTCACCAACGGAGCCTGCAGCTGTGTAACCTTCTGTGGAAGCACCACTGCCCAGAGGCAGTACGATGGGGATGAAGTGGCAAGCCAGAACTGCAACTACAGCAGCTGCGAATGTACCAACCAGGTACAGTACAACTACACGACCCATTGTTTTGCCGCCGCCTTCCTGACCGCAAGCCAGAGCAGCCATTACCAGGAAGAATACCAGGATGGGAGCGATTGCTTTCAGAGCGCCTACGAACAGTGTACCCAGGATACCGATTACAGTTACCTGAGGAACAGCCAGACCCAGGATTGCACCAATGATCAGGCCGCAAATGATTCTTTTTACTAAGGAAATGCTATTCCATTTCTGAATAATATTCATTTTTACCTTCTCCTATTAAATTGTACTTTACTTATGATTGCTGTTTCTACGGTTGTACGAAAAAATAATATGAAAAGTATTACTGGTTTGCAAATTGATTAGCAACAACCAAATACTTTTTCGCACAGTTTTTTGCCTGTAGGTGTGCAAGCCAGGCCGCCTTCTGCTGTTTCCTTCAGGGCAGGAGACATAGTATCGCCGACTTTCTTCATGGCAACGATAACTTCATCTGCAGGGATATGGCTTTCAATACCTGCCAGAGCCAGTTCTGCTGCAACCATAGCGTTGCCTACGCCGCCGGCATTTCTTTTGATGCAAGGGATTTCAACCAAACCTGCAACAGGGTCACACACCAGACCCAGAATATTTTTCAGTGCGATCGCGCAAGCGTGTTCACACTGCTTGGGAGTACCACCGCACAGTTCAACCATTGCCGCTGCTGCCATTGCGCTTGCTGCGCCGCATTCAGCCTGACAACCACCAGCCGCACCGGCTACGCTCGCATTTGTTGCGATCACGATACCCACTGCAGATGCTGTGAACAGTGCCATTACCAAATCCTTATCAGGAATATTTCTTTCTTCCGCCAAAGTCAGCAGAGCGGAAGGAAGGATACCGCAGCTGCCCGCTGTAGGGGATGCTACGATTCTGCCCATGCAGGCATTTGTCTGAGAAACCGCAAGGGCTTTCACCATTGCTTTCCCAAAGAAAGGCCCACAAATATTTCTGCCGTTTTTCACTGCTTCATTCATTTTGAAAGCGTCGCCGCCTGTCAGGCCGCTGGCAGAGCGTTTTACAGGATCCAGGCCATCCTCAACAGATTCCTTCATAACCTGCAGAGCCCGTTCCATGTTTTTGTACAATTCTTCTTCAGTCTTTTCAGCAATGGCTGCCTGATCTTTCAGAATGTAAGCGGACAAAGTCATATTTTCCGCCTCTGCTGCTGCAACCAATTCTGCCAAAGAGTCGTATTTCATCTTTTTCCACCTCTCCTTCTTAGATTGCTTTCAGGATCGTGGATGCATGAATATTGGGGCATGCCAGGATCGCTTCATTGATGGATTCATCGAAGTTGCCGTCGATTTCGATTGTCATAACAGCGGTACCGCCCTTATGGTCTCTGCCCAGAGAGAAGCCATGAACGTTTACGCCTTTATCCGCCAGGATGTTTGTTACCACAGCGATCATACCGGGAATATCATCATGGGGAATGACCAATGTATCGGATTTACCGGAGATGGAAACCTCTGTATCATTGATCTTATTTACTACGATGTTACCGCCGCCGATGGAAGCACCCTGGATCAGAGCGGACTTGCCATTTGCGTCTGTCAATGTGATTTCAGCAGTGTTGGGATGCGCACCGTCGATGTCCTCTTCGATAAATGTGAAGTCCAGACCTTCTTCCTTTGCGATCTCCATGCTGTTACGGATACGGCTATCGTCTGTATCCATACCCAGAATACCGGCAATGACTGCTTTATCTGTACCGTGACCTTTGTATGTTTTTGCGAAAGAACCGCTGAAACGGATCACAGCCTTTACGGGTGTTGTACCCAGAACAGAACGAGCATATTTGCCGATACGCACAGCACCTGCTGTATGTGAACTGGAAGGACCGATCATAATTGGTCCAATGATATCAAATACCTGTAACACAAAAATCCCTCCTTACGTTAATTTACTTCTTTTGTTGATCGTATGCCGTTTTCAGATATTAAAACAACATTACACCTCAACATCAACAATTATATATGATAAAATTCAACAAAGTCAATAGAAATCCCAAAAAAAGTTCCTTCAGGAGAGACATTTTTTTGGGTTTTTACAAAGTTGTCCATCACATAAGAACAATTGTGTCGTTTCATACAAATTTTTGGAAATAAATTGAAATAATTTAAATTTTCGCAAAAATATTTGGTTTTTTTTCATAGGAAAAACAAACCTGTCGCACACTTTTACCGGCAAAAGCTTGTTTCACAACTGTTTCGCTTCTCAGACAAGGACCTTCCTTCGTTTACTCCGCAGCAGCTTTCCCTATCACTGCGAATGTACTTGCTCCGCAAACTACCAACGCGATTTCTCACCGGAGAAAGCCTCCCATTCGCAGCCCTTCAGGCTGCTCATGCCTTTTCTCCTCAAAACTTCCAACACAATTTCTCACCGGAGAGAGCCTTTCATTCGTAACCCTTCGGGTTACTCATGCGTTTGCTCCGCAAACTACTTGCATCAGAAATAACTCGTCGAAAGCCCTATTCGTAGCCTTTCAGGCTACTCATATGTTTACTCCGTAAACTTTCTGCAAATAAAAAGCCGAATGCTCTGCAAGCAGGCATCCAGCTTTTTATTATTGCGAAGCTTTCTCCGTTATTTCTCTATATCACATGTATCCGCCCATGCCGGGGTCAGCAGGCATTACGGGAGCATTTTTTGCAGGCAATTCTGCAACAACTGCTTCTGTTGTCAGGAATGTAGACGCAACAGATGTTGCATTCTGCAGGGCACTTCTTGTAACCTTTGCAGGGTCCAGAATACCTACTTCTACCATTTCCACATATTCTTCTGTCAGAGCATTGAAGCCCATGCTGTCATCCAGTTCTTTCACCTTATTTACAATAACAGAACCTTCCAGACCAGCATTTGCTACGATCTGGCGCAGAGGTGCTTCCAGGGCTTTGATGACAATTTCCGCACCTGTCTTTTCATCGCCTGTCAGATCTGCACAGGCTGCTTTAACCTTGTCAATCGCATGCACCAATGCTGTACCGCCGCCGGCTACGATGCCTTCTTCTACTGCTGCCTTTGTCGCTGCCAGAGCATCTTCCATACGCAGTTTCTTTTCTTTCATTTCTGTTTCTGTTGCTGCGCCGACTTTGATCACTGCTACGCCGCCGCTCAGTTTTGCCAGTCTTTCCTGATATTTTTCTCTATCGAAATCGGAGTCTGTTTCTGCCATACCTTTTCTGATCTGGGCAATGCGCGCTTCGATATCTTCTTTTCTGCCTGCGCCGTCAGCGATAATTGTGTTTTCTTTTTCTACACGAACTGTTTTTGCGGAACCCAGCATATCCAGTGTTGCATCCTGCAGGGAAATACCGATTTCTTCGGAGATCACCTGAGCGCCTGTCAAAGCTGCGATATCTGCCAGCTGTGCTTTTCTTCTTTCACCATAACCAGGTGCTTTTACCGCAACGCATGTGAATACGTTTCTCAGTTTATTGACAACCAGAGTTGCCAGAACTTCGCTTTCCACATCTTCTGCGATCAGCAGCAGCTTTCTGCCTGTCTGCATTACCTGTTCCAGAATAGGCAGGATTTCCTGAATGTTGGAAATCTTCTTATCTGTGATCAGGATCAGGGGTTCTTCCAGAACTGCTACCATCTTATCCATATCTGTTGACATATAAGCAGACAGGTAACCTCTGTCAAACTGCATACCTTCTACCAGTGCCAGTTCTGTTTTCATTGTCTTGGATTCTTCAATAGTGATAACGCCGTCGTTTGTCACTTTTTCCATCGCTTCTGCGATCATTGCGCCCACTTCTTCATCACCGGCAGAGATAGCTGCAACATTGGCAATGTGTTTGCTTGTTGTTACGGACTGGCTCATAGCCTTCACTTCTGCAACTGTTGCTTCTGTTGCTTTCTGCATACCACGACGCAGGATGATGGGATTTGCCCCTGCTGCGATATTTTTCAGACCTTCCTGGATCATTGCCTGTGCCAGAACAGTTGCTGTTGTGGTACCGTCGCCGGCAACATCGTTTGTCTGTGTAGCAACTTCCTTCACCAGCTGTGCGCCCATGTTTTCATAAGGATCTTCCAGTTCGATATCCTTTGCGATTGTCACACCGTCATTTGTAATCAGGGGTGTTGTAAATTTTCTGTCCAGAACAACATTTCTGCCCTTGGGGCCCAGTGTTACCTTTACTGTATTTGCCAGTTTGTCTACGCCGGCTGCCATTGCGTTTCTGGCATCGGTGCTGTATTTGATTTCTTTCGCCATGATAAAAACGCCTCCTAAAATTATTCTGTAATGATTGCCAGAATGTCATTCTGACGCATGATAAGATATTCTTCGCCGTCAAATTTTACTTCCATTGCGCCGTATTTGGAATAAAGCACATGGTCACCTTCTTTTACGACCATCTCTACATTTGTATCACCAACCATACCGCCGGGGCCAACAGCCACTACGATAGCTTCCTGAGGTTTTTCCTTTGCCTGACTGGTCAGCACGATACCGGACTTTGTGGTTTCCTGTGCTTCTACCTGTTTCAATACGACTTTATCTCCTAATGGTGCAAGTTTCATGATATGATTACCTCCTTGTTTTCTGATTTGTTAGCACTCATTTAACTTGAGTGCTAATTCACAATACATATATTAACACCATATCCAGTTATATTCAAGTATCTTTTTCAAAATTCACATAAAATTCATATGTAAATGAAAAATAGACAATCATATTTCTATTTTTTCCCTTCTTCTAATCAATTTATAATGTCAGACAAAAGAAAACTGCCAATTTTACTATTATAACTGGCAGTTTTCATTCTTCTTTTTATGCAGTTATTTATTTTCCCTTGCCTTTTCATCGATGAAACTTGCAGCGGAAAGGGCTGCGACCAATCCTTCCCCCACCGCTTTCGCGATCTGATAAGGTGTACCGGTGCAGTCCCCTGCCGCAAATACCCCAGGCAGGTTCGTTGCCATAGAGCGATCTACGATAATATTTTTACCATCGGTCTGCAGTCCGAAAAGGATGCTTTCCGGAGGTGTACTGTTCTTAGCAAAAAAGATACCATCACATTCCAATGTTTCCCCATCCGTTTCTAAGGAAGAAACTTTCCCGTTTTCTCCCAATACCGCCTTGGGTCTACTCTCTTTTACCTGTACGTTTCCCTTCAGATTCAAAACAGGCTGATAAAGGGGGATATAAGTCACACTTTCGCAGACATCCGCCAGGAAATTAGCTTCCGCCTCCCCTTCTTCATTTTCACCAACGACAACGACCTTCTTATTTCTGTAAAGCATACCGTCGCAAGTTGCACAATAGCTGACACCTTTGCCCAGAAAGTCAATTTCGCCGGGGATCCCCTTGCTTTTGCTCAAGCCAATGGCTAGGATGACTGTTTTTGCTTCGATGAATTGATTATCGGCGTTGATCATATATCGATCGCCCATGGAAAGGATCTGCTTAATACGGGTTTCCTTGAATTCCACCCCCTGCTTCACTGCATGGGTGTAAAACTGATTCAACATATCTTCCCCGCTGATATTGGGCAGACCCAGATAATTATCTACTTTTTCCGCAGCAAACAGCAGAGAACTATCCAGACTTCTGCCAAAAACGCAGACGGATTTATTCCGCTGACGGCAGTTCACAGCGGCAGACAGAGCCGCAGGGCCTCCGCCAATGATTGCAACATCCAACATAATGATTCCTCCTTTTTTCAAGGGGACTCTGTCCCCTTTGACCTCTGCCAGGGAAATCATTTCCCTGGACCCTGATTTACAAAAGCATACGTTTTTGCAGACCAAAACAATATGAAAAACCGCAAGAAGCGATTTTACACCTCTTGCGGTTATTATATCATATTTTACCAAATATATCTGTTGCCGAAACAACAATCAGCCTCAATTATTTGTCTTTTTCAGCCGCTCTTGCTTCGATGATTCTCTTCTGAACATCCATGGGAGCTTCTTCATATCTTTCGAAATGATGTCTGTATTCCCCACGGCTCTGTGTCATGGAGCGCAGGTCTGTTGCATATTTGTGCATTTCTGCTGTAGGAACTTCTGCAACGATACATTTCTTCATGCCAACTGCATCCATGCTCAGGATACGACCACGGCGTTTTGTGATATCGCCCATGATATCGCCCATGTATTTTTCAGGAATCAGAACTTCAACATGTTCGATGGGTTCCAGGATCACAGGTTTTGCCTGAGGGATACCTTCCTTGAAGGCAACGGATGTTGCCATCTTGAACGCCATTTCAGAGGAGTCAACGGGATGGTAGGAACCATCTGTCAGAGTTGCTTTCAGGCCTACTACAGGGTAGCCAGCCAGAACACCGCTCTGTACGCATTCCTGCAGACCTTTTTCAACAGCAGGGAAATACTGTTTGGGAACAGAGCCGCCGAAGATCTTTTCTTCGAATACATACTGTGTTGTTGTATCGTAGCTGGGTTCGAATTCCATTACAACGTCACCGAACTGACCATGACCGCCGGACTGTTTTTTGTATCTGCCGCGAACGGATGCTTTGCCCTTAACGGTTTCTCTGTAAGGGATGATAGGATCCTTCAGTTCTACTTCAATCTTATATTTGTTTTTCAGTTTCTGAACCATTACATCCAGCTGCTGTTCACCAACGCCATAAACCAGTGTCTGTTTTGTTTCAGAATTTACTTCCATTTTGATGGTAGGATCTTCTTCTCTGATCTTTGCCAGAGCTGCGGACAGCTTGTCTTCATCGCCTTTGCCTTTGGGCTGGATCGCCATGCACAGAACAGAACCGGGCAGTGCAATTTTAGGGATAATGATGTTTGCATCTTTCAGGGACAGAGTATCCTGTGTGGATGTATTGGACAGTTTAGCCAGAGCGCCAATATCGCCGGAGTGCAGTTCATCAACTTCGATCTGTTCTTTACCCCTTACCACATACAGACGGCCAACTTTTTCAACGGTATCCTTTTCTTCATTGTAAATGCTCATTGTTGTATCCAGCTTACCTGTCATAACACGGAACAGGTTCAGACGACCGATGTAAGGGTCAGCGATGGTTTTGAATACATAAGCGGAGAATCTTTCGTCATCAGAGGAGCAGAATACAACGTCTTTGCCATCGTGGAACGCATGGAAATTTGCTTTTGCTTCGATTGCAGGAGGTGTAAAACGAACGATAGTATTCATCAGCAGTTTTACGCCATAGCCCAGTGTAGCAGAACCACACATAACGGGGGCGATGCTGTGGTTGGAAATACCAGCCAGCAGACCATCGTAAATTTCTTCTTCTGTCAGTTCTTCATCGTTGAAGAATTTTTCCATCAGTTCTTCGCTGCTTTCTGCTGCTACTTCTACCAGCATGGAACGCAGAACTTCTACCTGGTCTTTCTTATCTTCAGGCATTTCGCATTTCTGCAGCTTGCCGTCTACTTTCTTTCTTGCGTCTCTCTTGATCAGGTTGATGAAACCTACGAAATTGCCATTTTCATCATCAAAGGGGATCTGCAGAGGAGCTACGGCCTTACCGAAGTTTTTACGCAGTTCAGCCAATGTTTTTTCAAAGTCAGCGTTTTCATCGTCCATCTGGTTGATGAAGATGATTCTGGGCAGGTGCATTTCTTCGCAGTATTCCCATGCTTTTTCTGTACCAACTTCCACGCCGGATTTTGCGGAAACCATGATCAGACCTGTGTCTGCCACGTTCATGGCCAGCTTTACTTCAGCGGCGAAGTCGAAATAACCGGGTGTATCCAGGAAGTTGATTTTTGTATCCTGCCATTCAACGGGGATCACGGATGTATTGATAGACACCTTGCGGCGGATTTCTTCTGCTTCGTAGTCGGATACAGTGTTACCTTCTTCAACTTTACCGAAACGTTTTGTTGCACCGGAATAATACAGTGCTGCTTCGGAATATGTTGTTTTACCGGAACCACTGTGGCCCAAAAGAACTACGTTTCTTACTCTGTTTGCTGCATAATTTTTCATAGTTTGTTTCCCTCCCTAGTATGATTTAACGGAATCGTTCCGTCAGGGTCTGATTTTATGTATACAGTATATTAAGAATATACAATCTATACTTTTATTTCTATTCGACCATTATTCGAAATTTCCTGCAAAATTTTTCAAATATTTTCACTTTAGGAAATTCTGCTAAAAGCATTTGCATTTCCTTATCCAATATTTGTATAAAATAAAACCATTCTTTTACAAATAAAAATGGCGCGTTGTTTTCCGCGCCTGTTCATACTTTATATTGTTTCCGGTTCTACAAAGGGAATGCCGAAATATTCCGCAAGGGCTTTGCTCAATGCCTGTGCAATAGGCTGGATATTTTCCTTGATCCAGTTGGCATCCTGATAATTGTCGTGATAGGCCACCTCCACCAGAGCGGAAGGAGCATTGGTTCGCCTCAGTTCCCGCAGGGTCACCGTGGGAAAGACCTGCACCTTGCTGGGATCCGGATATATCTGCCGCATTTGTTCTGCGATCAGCTCTGCCATTTCCCTGCCATAGGGGCTGGTGCTGTAATAATAGACCACGGGTCCCTGTCTGGTGCCTGCAATGGATTCCGGTGCGGCATTGGAATGAATGGCAAGGTGGAAATCCACGTTGCTCGCATTGGAATCGGCAATGGCTTCCCCGAGGGTCATTTCCGGTTCATTCCGCAGAAATTCGATGCCGGATGCGTTCAGGTAGGGCTCCATGGCATCGGCGAGCAGGTTCATGATCTGCTCCTCTGAACCGCCGTTGATAAAGGGATTATATTCCTGTAAGGATGGACTTAAATATACTCTGGGCATAAAAAAAACTCCTTTTCCACTATGATATGAAAAAGGAGTGAAAATTTGCTTATTTCATCAGAGATTTTTTATACATTTGATAAACATCATCCCTTGTCAGCGGATGAGGGAACGTAGCGATCTTTCCGGTCTGTTCCATGAAGCGGTCGGTATAATAATTGATATCTTCTTCCGTGTAGGTTGCTTCATGGTCAAGGACATCATCCAAAAACGCCCCCAGTTCCTTCGTATCCTTAAAACCAAGACATTCCAGCAGCTTTGCCACGTGCACATCCCCTGCAGGGAACTGTTCCACATAGGCCTGAGTCAGCACGCCGTTTGCCATGCCGTGGGGCAGACCCTTTTCATAGGTCAGGAAATAGCCCATGCCGTGGGGCAAAGAAGTCATGGTCTGGGCGATGGCAACACCGCCTAAAGCAGACATCAGCATCAGCTTGTCTCTTGTTTCCGCAGAATAGTTTCTGGCTTTCAAATCGGGAATACAATCCTTGAAGATGGACAGACCCATTTCCACGATCTTTCTGCTGACATAATTGGCATGGGTGGAAAGATAGCTTTCGATCAGGTGGGTCAGAGCATCGACAGCCGTATTATTTGTTGTTTTTGCAGGAAGTGTATCCATATATTTCGGGTCGAGATAGGACACTGTTGCAAAAATATGGGCCGCAATGCTGGATTTGGTGCGTTTTGCATGGAGCGTCACGATAGCATATTGAGTCGCTTCAGAGCCTGTCCCCGCTGTAGTAGGTACAGCTACGATAGGGAGAGCCTTGCTGCTGCCATCCCAAAGGGCATCTGTCCCCTTTTCCGGCTGTGCCGCCATAACGGCAATGGCTTTGGACGCATCCATGGGAGAACCGCCGCCGATACCGATGAAAAATTCGATTTTTTCCCGAATAGCGATGGCTGCCGCCCGTTCTACTGTCTCCACATCAGGGTTTTCCCCGATCTCATCAAATAAAACCCATTCAATCTGCAATGCATCCAAGGCATCCGTAACGTCCTTCTGGGCACCGTTCTTTTTTGCAGAAGTACGTCCAGTTACGACCATAGCCTTGCTGCCCAGTTTCTTCATTGCATCCTTATGGTCATTGATACAGCCCCGTCCGAAATAGGTATCCGCAGGCATAAAAAAGCGAAAAGCATCCATATTATCTTCCTCCTCTCAGATCAGCAAAGAAAATCATACCATTCCCATTCTGTTTCCATGATGGATTCCAGCGTTTCCTCTGCAGGCTCTTCCACCAATTCAAATTCGATCTCGAATTCATGGTAGCGTTCCCCTTCAATAGTGGCAACACCTGTGATGACATAGTTCTTTCCTTCGCCTGTCACAAATTCCCCTTCCATCAGAAGGTCATCTTCCTCCAGATAGATTTTGTTCAGTTCATTTTTGATCTGTTCCTCTGTAAAAGTGAGTTTCATATTTCTATACCCCGCTTTCTCAATTCATCTTACCCATGATTTTATCATTCCAGCTTCCGATGCACAAGAGGGACTTCCTGTGCCAAAGCCAATGAACCGTTTTTCCTCTGTTTCTCGGTCAAGTTTTTCTTTCTTTCCCTTATAAAACATGATACACTATGAAACAGAACAGGAGGTACGCAAAATGAATTATATCGTACTAGACTTGGAATTCAACCAGTCCTTCCCCTTCAAAACAGGAAAAAAAGTGGAGCCCAACCCCGAATGTCCCTTTGAGATCATTCAAATCGGTGCAGTAAAGCTGAATGAAAAATTTCAGCAGTTGGACACCTTCAATTATATGATCCGTCCTCAGATCTATCCTCGTCTGCATCCCTTCGTGGAAAAGATCACAGGCATCCATCCCGAACAGCTGGCTGGTCAACCAACTTTTGCTGAAGCATATCAGGCTTTTCTGGCATTCATTGGGGACGAGCCTGCCATCCTCTGCACCTGGGGCGGGGATGATATCAAATCCCTCTACCGCAATATCTATTTCTACGATCTGGACGGAGAAGCCATGACAGATCAGTTCCTGAATGTGCAGCCCTTTGCGGCAGAATATCTAAACCACGAAGCAGGAAAAGCCATCGGTCTGAAAAATGCCGTGGTGGAATTGGGCATCCCTGAGGAACAGGATTTCCACAACGCCCTCAACGATGCGGTCTATACGGCAAAGATATTCGCCATTACCCACCCTGCGGAGATCAAAGCCGAAACCTTCCAGCCCTTGACCATGCTGTCGAAAAAGCCCAAACGCCTGCGGACAAATATTAAATCTCTTTTTATGTATGTAGAAGAAAAGTTGAGCAAAGAGCTTACTGAAGAGGAAAAAAATCTCGTCAAATTAGCATATATGCTGGGCAGAAATCATACCTTTGATTCTGCGCCCACAGTAAAGAAAAAAGGAAATTAAAAACCATCCACTCTTTCAGCGAGTGGATGGCTTTTTTATTTTCCGGTTTATTTTCTGTCTTCATCCCCAAAGGGATCGCCACATTCCGGGCAGAAACGGGGAGGTTTTATAGGATCTTCCGGCTCCCAGCCGCATTTATCACATTTATACTGGGGCACCCCTGCGGGCTTTGGTTTGCCGCACTGGGGGCAGAATCTGCCTTTATTCTGAGAACCGCATTCACAAGTCCAACTATTGTCCGCAGGCTTGCTGCCGCCGCATTCTGTGCAGAAATTGCCTGTATTTCCCGTTTTGCCGCAAGGGCAGTTCCATCCCTGGGAGGGCTGAGGGGGCTGTGCCGCCTGCTGCTGTGCCGCCATCTGGAACAACTGTCCTGCATTCATGCCGCCTGCCTGGGTGGCCAGATTCATGCCGGCAAAGGCCATCATGGGGCCTGCATTATGATTTGCCGCCGCTGCCTGCATAGCTTCCGCCTGGGCATTCACCAGATGGGCTGCCGCCATGGAAGGATTCCGCAGGGCAGCATTTCTCTGCAGTTCTTTGATCATAGCTTCATCTTCGTCGGAAGCCTTTACGCTGTTCACACCAATGGAGGTGATCTCGATGCCGTATCTGCCGCCCCATTTTTCCGCCAAAACTTCATTTAGCGCCTGGGAAAGTTCCATGGCATGACCGGGCAGTGCGCTGTAGCGGATGCCCATAGCAGAAATTTTGCCAAAGGCAGGCTGCAGAGCAGTCAGCATCTCACTTTTCAGCTGAGAATCGATATGATCTCTGGTATATGTATTCTCCACGTTGCCGCAGATGTTTTTGTAAAATAAAACAGGGTCTGTGATACGGTAGGCATATTCCCCGTGGCAGCGAATGGAAATATCGATATCCAAACCGATATTGGCATCCACCACACGGAAAGGAACGGGATTGGAAGTACCGTATTTATTGCCCAAAATTTCTTTTGTATTGAAGAAATATACCCTCTGATCGCCTGCAGTATCGCCGCCAAAGCCCACACGCTTGCCGAACTGCTTGAAGCTTTCTTTGATGCTTTCCTTCAGGTCGCCATAAAAAATGCTGGGCTCTGTGGATGTATCATATAGAAATTCCCCTGCTTCCGCGCAGACCTCTACCACTTCCCCCTGCTCTACGATCAGCATACATTGCCCTTCATTGACCGCAATGATAGAGCCATTGGAAATGATATTTTCACTCTTTTTTGTATTAAAGCCCCGTTTGGACTGACGCTGTTCGCCCTTTTGTACCAAAACATCTGCTTCCATGGAAGGACAGTAGAAATACTCTCTCCATGCATCTGCCAGTACACCCTGGGCTGCGCCGATCCCAACCTTCAAAATACCCATAACCTTACCTCCTTTTAGCGAAAAAAAAACATTCTGTTTTCGCTCCGCAATATACAACAAAAGGGCTTCAAAAAAGCAAACTCCCCTTGAAAACCCTTCTGTATCTTTCTTTTGATTATTCCTCGCCGTTTTCTTCCGCTGTGATTCTCATCACAAAGCCTTCTTCGTCATCCTCGTCATCCCAATCTTCCCATTCTTCGAAATCTTCATATTCGTCGAATTCATCTTCTCTTGCTGCCTCAATGCTTTTTACAGTCACTGCTACAGCAGAAAGGAAAAAGCCTGCCCCAGCACCGAAGGCTGCCGCATTTTTATATTTTTCAGGAACGACCATGCCAAATAAAGCCCCTAAAGAGCCCACACAAAGACCCATCAGGCCCATATCCTTCCAATCACATTCAAATGTTACTGTGTCTAAAAAATCTCTGCATTTACCCATATCGTGTTCCTCCTTTTATCTTTCTGCCACCCGGTAAGTAAAATCGTTGTCCTTTCCTTCAAATGTGAAACTGTCTTTCAGGCCTTCTGTGGCTACAACTTCACCATCTGTTGTCACAAATATCACTTCAAAATCATCCTGTGTTCTCCAGTATTCCAGGGCATCCTCCAGCCCCATCACAAACAACGCTGTAGAAAGGGCGTCGGCCTTGGTACCGCTGTCGCAGACGATCGTCACGGAAAGCAGACCGCTTTCTGCAGGCCAGCCTGTGGCAGGGTCGATAATGTGATGATACTGTTTCCCGTTTTCTTCAAAATATCTCTGATATCCGCCGGAAGTGATGACGCAGGTATCGCTGATTTCCAGCAGACCTACATAATCATTGGCATCCAAGGGATTCTGTACCGCTGTTTTCCAAGGGCTGCCATCGGGCTTACTGCCAATGGTACAGATATTGCCGCCCAAAGAAAGCAATGCCGATTCTACACCCTTACCCTTCAGCAATGCTTTTACGCTGTCGGAAGCATAGCCTTTGGCAATGCCGCCCAAATCTACTGCCATGCCCTCTTTTTCTAGATATGCTGTAGAATTCTCTTTGTCCAAGATCATATCATCCAAATCCGTCAAGGGAAGCAACTGATCGATAGTTTCCTGAGGGGGCACACTTTGTTCCTCTTCCGTAAATCCCCATGCTTTGACCACAGGGTAAATGGCAATATCGAAAGCATTTCCCGTTTCTGCGCCCAAGTCCTTGCTTGTCTGTAATAGTTCCAGGGTCTCTGTTGGTATCCGAACGGGATTTTTTCCCGCGTTTTCGTTGATCTGTTTGATCTCACTGCCATCCATTGTGACAGACAACAGGTTCTCCAATCTGCGAATCTCCTGTTCTGCATCGATGATGAGCTCTTCCCCGTCCTCATGGATGATAGTGAATGTCATAACCGTATCCATAGCAAAGGAAGTTGCTTCATATCTATTTTCCTGCTGGCTGTTTTCCAGCGCAGCCTGTGCCTGTTCCCTTTGCTCCGCGCAGCCGCTGAAAAGGAAACATCCTGCCAAGCCTAATGCGATCCATTTTTTCAAATTCATATTCCCTGCTCCTTTTTATGCAGAATAATCTATATTGATTTTACCTTGACATAGCTTTTCTGTCAACGAAAGAAAAAGCCCCTACCCTTTCACGGGTAGAGGCTAAAAATCTTATCCAACGATAATATAGATCACTGCAACGGTCAGACCAATGCCGATCAGCAGCAAGCTTGTTGCAAAGCCTTCACGATACATTTCGTGGTCTGCTTCGTAGTCTGTGTATGCAGAGAAATATTTATCTTCAGGAGGAATAACACGACCGTTGTCGTCATTGAAGATCAGCATACGCAGTACGGAGATGATACCGTCCAGCAGATTGCCTGCGATACGAGCGAAGAAACCACCGATATAAGGCAGAACTGTCAGCAGCAGAGGACGATAGATCTTGTCTTCGATGTTGCACCATTCAGGCCAGCAATCCACATAGACCAGATTGCCGTTTGCATCTTTTCTCATCAGCACCTTGCGGATGAAGAGGAAGTAAACCACAACAGCCACGCAGATGGAAATAACTGCACCTTTCAGGTTCACCCATGCGAAATAATGGATGGCATGGTCAGGTGTATGAGCGTTCATAAAGTGTGCGCCCATTGCCGCCAATACATCCTGTGTCTGATGAGGCAGGCAGCCCAGAACGGGCAGCAGGATAGCAATCGCCGCCAGAATCACAGCCATCATCTTGCTCATGTAAGGGCCTTTTCTCACAGACTGAGGCATGCCATAGGGATTATCTTCAATAAAGATACAAACGAAGATCTTTGTCATATACGCCAGTGTCAAACCGCCGGAGAACAGGAACAGGGCTTCCGCACAATGCATAAACGTTGTGGACTGACCTGCTTCCGCCAGAACTTCGATATATTCCACCATGCTTTCGTGGATCAGTGTCTTAGAGATATAACCATTCCACAGAGGGATACCGCCGATACCCAAAATAGGCATCAGGAAGATAAATTTCAGCAGAGGTTTATCTTTCCCGTACCCACGCACCTTGTTCAGGTTCAGCTCTCTCAGGTTCATGAAGATGACGCCTGCGCCGATGAACAGCAGCAGTTTGAACAGGGAGTGGTTCAGGAAATGCAGGAAAGTACCGCTTGCCGCCAGAGCGTTATGTTCGCCCAGCAAGCCTTGCATACCAATGGCGATGATGATAAAGCCGATCTGAGACATGGAGGAGCAAGCCAATGTTCTCTTCAGGTTTACAGAGAATACTGCCAGAACTGCACCCATGACCATGGTGATGATACCCAGAATCAGGATGAAGTTGCCCCAAGCCGCATCATGCAGGAACAGCTTGCAGCTTACGATAATGGTGCCGAATACACCGGTTTTTGTCAGCAGACAGGAAAGCAGTGCACTGGAGGGCGCAGGTGCTACGGTGTATGCGTTAGGCAGCCAGATATGCAGAGGGAACAGACCTGCTTTCGCAGCAAAACCAAACAGGATCAGTACGCCGATGGCATAGAAATCCGCAGGATTTTCCTGAGCCTGCATGAAGGCTGTCAGTTCACTCATGTTCAGTGTGCCGGCTTTCTGATACATCATAAACAGCCCCATCAGTGTTACCAGACCACCGATGACTGCCACTGCCAGATATGTTTTCGCTGATCGCATGGTGAATGCTTCTTCATCATGCATAACCAGCACAAAGGATGTGAAGGACATGATCTCGAAGAAGATGAATGTTGTAAACAAGTCAGCGGAAAGGAAAATGCCCATGGTCGCACCCAGTGTCAGGAATACGAAGAAATAATAGCGATTTCTGTTCCGTTCTGCTACCATATATTCCTTAGAAAACAGTGTTGTGATCAGCCAAATGGAAGAAGTCAGCACTGCCAGGATCGTACCAAAGCCATCTGCGGCAAAGCTCATGCCCAATCCGCAGAAGCCGGAAATTTCATATACTGTTTCCTTACCAACCAGCATCAGGCTGGCAACGAAAACCACCGCGGACAGAATCCATGTCCACAGGTCTCGTGCGCCTTTATTGCTGCGGCCGATGATGTAGCTCACCACTGCGCCCAGGAAAGGAAAGAACACCAGAAATGGTAATACAATACTTGTTGTTGCGATATGTTCCATTCTTTTCTCCCCTCCTTTTACAGTACGCCCAAGATGGCGTCATTCATGATGCCCAGCAGTGTGTCAGGCATCAGGCCCATGATAACAGAAACGATTGCCAAGATCACCAGAGGCACGGTCATGTATTTATTGGGATCAGATACATGATGGTAGTAGTCCGCAGGGTATTCCTTTTCTCTGGGGAAATATGCCCGGATGATGATGGAGAAGATATACAGTGCTGTCAAAAGTGCAGACAGGATCAGTGCCACAACGCCGATATAGCTTACGGGGTTGCCGCTGGAAACTGCCGCCGTTGCCAGTGCCCATTTACTATGGAAGCCTGCAAAGGGCGGCACACCTACCAGCCCCAGCCCTGTGATCGCCATGGTTGCGAAGGTCACAGGCATCAGTCTGCCGAAGCCTTCCACTTCGTAGAGGTATTCCCTGTGAGTTTTATACAGGATCGCACCGGCTGTGAAGAAAAGTGTGATTTTGATAACAGCATGATATACCATGTGCAGCATACCTGCCGCCAAGCCTGCCGGAGTCATCACAGCGATACCGAAGATGATATAGGACAGGTTGGAAACGGTGGAGTATGCAAATCTTCTTTTGATGTGAGGGGTTCTCAGGGCTACTGTAGAACCAAACACAATGGTGATGGCAGCGGCGATCAGCATCACGTACTGCGCCCATGTGCCCACCAAAAATTCCGTACCGAATGCATAGTATGTCAAACGGATGATGGCAAAAATACCGGATTTTACGACTGCAACCGCATGCAGCAGCGCAGTAACGGGTGTAGGCGCAACGGATGCCTTGGGCAGCCAACGGTAAAAAGGAAATACCGCTGCCTTTACGCCGAAACCGAAGAATGCCAGAACGAATACCAGACGGAGCATTTCTTCATGTCCTGCCACCAGCGCAGGATCCAACACGCCGCCATAGAGGAAATCCGTTGTTGTGCCATAGCACAGAATGAATACGAAGCCGATGAATGCCAAAGATGCACCGAACATCATATAAAGTACATACATTTTCCCAGCGTGGCGTGCCTTGTTATCAAACTGATGCATAACGATAGGCAATGTTGCCAGTGTCAGGAATTCGTAGAACAAATACATAGTCAGGAAGTTGGCAGCGAAAGCGATACCAACAACAACACCAAATGTCATGATAAAGAATGCGAAGAATCTGTCCTCATGGCCTTCATGGGTCATATATTCAAAGGCATAGATGGTGGTGATGATCCACAGAAGGGAAACCATCGTACCAAATACCTTGGACATGCCATCCACCTGAAGAGCCAGAGACAGCTTATCGCTGAACTGGAACAGAGTGACCATGCCGGCCTTTGCACCAAAGATCGCGTACAAAGCGAAGATCGCATTCAGTACAACAATAGGCAGTACCACTCTTTCACGGGCTTTTCTGTCACTAAATTTTACCGGCAGCAGGCAAGCACCTGCAATGATCGGAAAGATCACCGGTAACAATGTCGCAAATGCGTTCATAATGTTTCCTCCCTTTCCCTTAGAAAATCATTCCGCTGATGCCGCTGATGATATCCAGCAGAGGTGCAGGCATCATACCGAAGCCAACCACTGCGATGCTCAGCAGTACCAGAGGTACCGTCATCAAATAATTCGGTTCTTTTTTCTGCAAGGCAGCATAATTGAAATCCTTGCCGGGGAAGAACGCGTTCAAAACAATGCTCATCAGGTAGCCTGCTGTCAGCAGTGCGCTGACCATCAGAATTGCTACACCGACCAGCCCCAGAACACCTGCTTCAGGCATCAGACCGCCCTGTGCCAGATACCATTTGCTGACAAAACCACTTGTGGGAGGAATACCAATCAGGGACAGAGACGCCAGAGCGAATGTCCACATAACGATAGGCATTTCCTTGCCGATCCCCTTCAGTTCGTAAACGAAGGTTTTATGGGTTTTGTAGATGATGGCACCGGCGCAAAGGAACAGGATGTTCTTTGCTACTGCATGGAAGACTACCTGCAGCAGTGCGCCCATGAAGCCTGCGGGGCACATCAGCATCAGGCCGAATACAACGTAGGAAACGTTGGAAACGGTGGAATACGCCAGTCTTCTCTTCAGCAGTTTTTCTTTATAAGCCAGCATAGAGCCCATGAAGATGGTCACGATGGACAGAACCAGCAGTGCAGTCTGTGCCCATGTGCCACGCAGGAAATCCACGCCGAACAGATAATATGTCACACGAATAATGGCGATAACGCCCCCCTTTGTGATGATACCGGAAAGGACTGCAGATGCGGGGGAAGGTGCTACCGGGTGAGCAGTGGGCAGCCAAGCATGCAGGGGGAACATACCCGCCTTACAGCCAAAGCCCAGAGCCATCAGGAAGAACACGATCAGCATCAGGTTTTCATTTCCTGCTACCAATGCCATATCCAGTGTGCCACCGGCAACGAAGGATGTTGTTTCGCAGTAGGTATTCAGGAAGAAGAAGCCCATCAGGCCCAGACCTGCGCCAAAGAAGGAATAGCCCAGATATTTCAGACCGGCACGAACTGCTTCCGGTGTACCGGTATGGATAACCAGTGGAGCTGTCAAAATCGTCATAAATTCATAAGACAGATACAATGTCATCATATTTTCGGAGAAGCACAGGCTCATCAATGCCCCCAGGGAGAAAGTATAGAACATGAAGAAGCGTTCGGGCTTGTGTTCATGTTTCATATATTCCATGGAGAAGACTGCCGCGATCAGCCAGATGGTGCTGATCAGGCAGGCAAAGAATTTTGCCAGGCCGTCCGTATGATACGCAAGGGAGAGACGGTCTGTGATCTGCCACAGCAGGAAGGAATGATCTCCCATGCACAGATACCACACCAGACCGGCTTCGATGGCCATTGCGATAAAAACTAAAGTGTTGCGCTGCTTTTCTTCCTTCTGGAAGCCAATGATGAGACCGAAAATAAAAGGTAAAATCATCGGGAGCAGCAAAAGTACAGTTCCGCTCATTTTTTTCTCACCTCATTCTCTCATCACAATGTCATCTGGATCAATTCGATACCCTGTTTCATCACATCAATAATAGGACGATAACCGATACCCAATACCAGGTTGACTACGATAAACAATACCATCGCCAGAGCGAATGTAGGAGAAATCTGAGCTCTTTTGGAAGCCCCTTCTCCATCTTCTTTTGGACGAGTCCAAATAGCGATAACAGAAGGCAGGAAGTACATAGCATTCAGGATCATGGAGATCGCCAAAGCCGCCAGCACCAGCACCAGCCGCAGCCCTGTCATTTCCAGGGCAGCCATTGCGAAATAAAGCTTGGAAATAAAGCCTGCGAACAGAGGCACACCAATCATAGACAGCGCACCGACTGTAAAGGCGATACCCGCCAGAGGATTTCTGTGGGCTGCACCTTTCAGGTTTTCCAACTGTTCTTTGCCGCCTGCGTCTTCAATGAAAGCACCACAGCATACGAACAGCATAGATTTCGTAACTGCATGCGCAAATACATGGAAGCATGCTGCCAGCATACCGGCTATGGAACCCAGACCGATACCCATGAAGATATAGCCGATCTGCGCCACAGAGGAATAAGCCAGCATACGTTTCATACGGCTTTCCCGTACAGCATAAACGGAACCCATGACCATGCCAAGGACACCCAAAACGAACATAACGTCTGCAATTTTCAATTCTACCAGTGTTTGAACTGTGAATACTTCAAAGGTCAGCTTGATCGCCAGAATGATATACGCCTTCAGAACCAGACCGGACAGAATACCATTGGAAACTGTCATGGTGGAGCCATAAGCAGTGGGCAGTGCGGAATGGAACGGGAACAAGGCACTCTTGATGCCCAGACCAACGAACATCAGGCTGACTACGATCATCAGCGCAAAATGATAATCGCCCGTTGCCATAATCGCCGCTACCCCTTCTTTGATCTGAGGGAACAGCAGCTGACCTGTAATACCATACAGAATACATACACCCAAGAGGAACAGACCGGAACCCATACAACCAAATACCAGATAATGGGTCGTACCTACAATCGCCTGTTTTGTCCCCTTGGACAGAATCAGTGTACAGGATGCGATCGTCAAAATTTCGATGAAAACGTATCCTGTGAAGATATCGTTTGTATAGGTCATCGCCAGCATCGCACCAAAGGTAGCATTCAGCATGATGAAATAGAGATTCTGTTTTTCGGGAACAACCTCACGGAAAATTTCTTCGCTGCCTGCTGTAATGGTCAGGAACATAACCGTACTAACCATGACTGCAAGCAAAGCCTCCAGAGGCCCGATTCGCAGTTCGTTGCCCCAAGGCGCAGGGAAGTGACCCATCATAAATGTGAAGGCTTCCCCATTCTGGGTAACATTTACCAGCAGAACCACAGACAGCGCACCAATCAGCAGAACCATAAAGCCATGCAGACGGCGGGCAGTGCGGCCATTTTTGATCAGTGGTGTGATGATACCGCAGAACATCGCAAAGAAGATGCTGAAGAAAGGTATATTATGTACTAAATTCAAATGATGCTCCATATTATTCCCCTTCCTCCTCTCTCATCATACGCAGGATCTCGTCCATGTTCAGAGAGTTGTAATGCTTATACAGTCTCAGAACCAAAGCAAGAGAGAACGCAGTCACACTTACGGATACAACGATACCTGTCAGTACCAGACCTGCAGGGATGGGGTTAATATAATAATCTTTATCAATGATCCCATTTGTCAGGATAGGTGCTACCCTGCCAAAAACATAACCCTTGGCCGCCAGGAAAAGATAGGTAGCCGTATCCATGATATTCAAACCAATAAATTTTTTAATCAGATTGTTTTGCAGAAGCAGATTCATGAATCCAATGCCAAAGAGGATGACCGAAGCTGCTTCATAATAATTTGTCAACAGATGACTCATAATCAGACTTCTCCTTTTGTAAATAACGCATAGAATCCATACATCGTACAAGCAACGACCAAACCTACACAGATATTCAGAGGCAGGATAAAGCCGGAGCTCAAAATTGCGCCGGGGGTACCTTTCGGGATTTCCCAGCCAACATGGTTGGCACCTGTAAAGAAGGAATAGCTCTTACAGCCGCAGTAGGTCAGCAGACACGCAACACTGATCCTTGTCAGTGTTTTGATGGTAAAGAAGGTCTGCATCTTTTTCTGCCCATTTGCTGCGGAATACAGGATCAGACCGGCGCCGATGATGGAACCGCCGGAGAAACCGCCGCCGGGAGACAGGTGACCATTCAATACAACATAAATACCATACAGGATTACCACAGGAGCCAGACATTTGGCACCCTTTTTCAGGATCAGCTTGGAATCCTGAGAATCGAATACTTCATCCTCCGCCATTTCCTGATCTTCTGCTGCACTGGTATTTTTCTTATCTCTCTGCAGCAGCATCAAAACAGCGATAACCGCCATGAACAATACGTTGGATTCACCGAAAGTATCGAATGCACGATAGTCCAGGATCATACCGGCTACAAAATTGATAGCACCGGTTTCTTCGATCCCCTGTTCCAGATATCTCTGCCCTACTTCGTTGTTTGTAAGGCTGTTGGGATCGCCGAACATAGGCAGATCGATCACCACTCGCATCATAACTGCAATGAATACTACCGTAATAACAACACACAGAACACGATACAATGTGGAATTGGAACGCAGCCGTTCCATGGAAACTGCCTTTTCCATAGGCACTCTTTCTTTTCTTTCTCTGGTAGAAATGTAATGATCCGCATCGATCAGGATTTCATCCCCGTCGATCCAGTTTTTCAATCTCTGCCAGAAGGATTTATTTTCGCTCATTCATCAACCCTCCCTTGTGCCTTTCAGTGCGTGTACCTTCTTCAATGTCAGGAAGAAAAGTACGGTATCTACCCCAGCACCAACGGCTGCTTCTGTGATCGCCAGGTCAGGAGATTCCAGAAAGAGCCAAACAATCGCCATAACGGAGCTATAGCCCATGAAAACGATAACTGCCATGAAAAGGTTTCTTGTCACAGATACCCCAATGGCACTGGCGATCAGGAATACGACCAGAATCATCTGGATCATAATGCTAAAATTACTCATCTGTCCTTCATCCTTTCTTCACAATCTTTATTGGTCAAAAGTTCTACTTTTGCGATCATATGTGTCGCAATAGGGCCGGACAGCCAGAAGAACAGGATGATGAGAACATATTTTGCCATGTGGAAAATATCCTGCCCCAAGATCAAAAGACCCAGTACTACAAAAAAGATACCCATGGTATCACCCAAAGCCGCTGCGTGCATTCTGTTCATGACATATTTGAAGCGATATACACCCAAAATGGAGCAAAGGAACACAAACAGACCAATGATGATACAAACAGTTGCAATGATTTCTCTTATTGACATTCTTCCTTCGCCTCCTTCTCTTTTCTGCTCAGGAACTGCAGACGACCTTTATGATGCAGTGTAACTACGTGGCACATAACTACAACTGCCAGAAAACTCAGCAGAGCGTAAACCAAAGAAACGTCTACCAATGCTGTTTCACCCAGATAAGCGGAAAGGATACCGATCGTTGTCGTTGTCATGGTACCGATCATATTGATCGCCACGATACGGTCTGTGTAACGAGGACCCTTCACCGCGCGGATAAACGCCAGAACCATGCCACAAGCCAGCACGAACATGGCAATCTCTAAAATAAAGCGCATCGTATCACTCATACTCTTATCCCTCCAACTTTCTCAGCTGCTTTACAAAAACAGACTCATCCAGACCTTCCCCGAATTTGTTCTTATCCAATGCCTGGATCGCATAATCGCCGTTTTCCAGCTGCACTGTGTAAGTACCGGGCGTCAGCGTAATAGAGTTTGCTAAAGCAACCTGAGACGCTTCGCTCTTCAAATCTGTATGGAAATGAACGATCGCAGGTTCGATTTCCTTTTTATTGGGAGAAAGCACAATCTTGATTACATCAACATTTGCCTTGAAGATCTCCCAGACCAGAACGATCGCATATTTCAGATAGAGCGGCAGCTTTTTCACCAGCTTCAGCTCTCTCTGAAAGCTATAGTCCATATATTTGCAAATGAACCAATACACCCAGCCACAGATCACTACACCGAAGAGGAACACTTCCAGCGTTACCCTGCCGTTGAAGATCAGCCACAGCAGTAATAATAATAAATACATTGAACCATCCTTCCCGCGCAAGCATTTATTTTTCATCTGTTTTTATGAAAACACCCTGCCCTGCAGTATATGCGCCAAAGACCGACGGATATCGAATATCCTCAGTTTTTGTCGAAAATTCACACAGCATCAGGCATTCTCATATAGCCCAACATAATATATTATCAATGAACACGGGAAAATTGTCAAGGGTATTAGTGCTATCTCACGATTTATTTCCTAATATTTTCTTAACACTTCCAATTTGATTGTGCAATCGGTATACTTTTTATGATTTCAAATCAATATTTTACGTAGATTCAAACAATTTTTTAGGCTTTTTTCTTTTGTACAAAAAGAGGAATTGGTAGCTTTTATCCTGGTTTTCCAGGCATTTCCCGTTGACAGCCCCTTCTATGACAAGAAAAGGCGTACCATACGGTACGCCTTTTCAGGGAAATTATATATGAAGCAAATATTTTTACGATGAAACTATATTTCCATGTGCTTCTTTCTATGATCCAATTATTTCTTCTTTGCGAAGATAGCACGTACGGGCAGACCGATCAGTACCAGCACGATACCGCCGATAGCAACCATAGTGGAAGATTTGCCAGCCATGAACAGCTGATTGATCAGAACGTAAGCACCAGATACAATCGCGATCAAAGGAATTACAGGATATGCAGGAACTTTGTAAGTACGCTTTACATCAGGAGCCTGTTTTCTATAAAGCATAACAGCTGCAAATGTCAGTGTGTAGAATACCCAGCCTACGAATGTACCCAGATTTGTCAGCAGGTCGAACTGACCTGTCAGAGCGTAGATCGCACCCAGAATACCGATCAGGAAGATGCAGTTGATGGGAACGCCTGTGCCGGAAATTTTGGACAGAGCCTTGCTGCCGGGCAGGTCACCCTGTTCTGCCATGTACAGAGCTGTACGGGAACCGGACAGAATGAAACCGTTACATGCGCCACCAGCGGAGATCATGATACCAACGGATACGAATTTACCACCCATATCGCCGAAGATTTCCATAGCTACTGCAGATGCAGGAGATTCCAGATTCATCATAACATCAGCAGGCAGTACCCACAGGTAAGCCAGGTTGATGATGATATAAACAGCCATGATCAGTGCTACACCACCAACGATAGCTTTAGGCAGGTCTTTGCCGGGGTCTTTCATTTCACCGGCGATAGCACCTACGTTTGTCCAGCCTTCGAATGCAAACAGTACAGCGATCATCAACTGACCCAGTACGGAACCATAGCTCAGACCATCTGCCAGCATGGGATCGAAGATGGGGTTGCCTTCCCCTCTGATGAAACCGAAAATCATGATCAGTACCAGGGGAACCAGTTTTGCTACTGTGAAGATGGACTGTGCAGCACCGCCGACTTTGGCACCCATACAGTTCAGGATAACCATGATCACGATACAAGCGATCGCTACGGGAACTACCATACCGTCGCCCAGGAACAGTTTTGCCTGGTTCGCAACAGCTACACCCAGAGCAGCTACCAGACCGGGATAGAATACAACTGTCTGCATCCAACCACACAGGTAACCAACTTTATCACCGAATACTCTTTTCAGGTATACGGGCATACCGCCTGTTTCAGGCATCAGAATTGCGATTTCAGCAAATGTCATAGCCGCACACAGACACATCAGGGATGTGATCACCCATGCCAGAATTGCCAGACCGGGCGCACCGCCTGTAGCTGTATACATTGCTGTAGGTTTGAAGAATACACCGGAACCGATTACACAGCCTACTACTGTAGCCATAGCAGCACCCATGCCAAGTTCCTTCTTCATTTCATTGTTGTTGCTCATTTTTCCTTCCTCCTTTTTGCAAATTTGCCAAAAAACACCAAAAGCTTGCATAAAAAAAAATATACAGCAAAAATCAAATGAATCTTATTCTGCCTGTATATCCTCTGTATCTCTCACCTGAAAGCTTTACTTCTACGGCGGCTTTGGCAAAACCAAGCACTCTCCAGAGTTCCATCTGTAAAAGGTATTTGTACCTGAAAGTTTCTTCAGAAATCGGCTCTTGATCTGAATTGCCCCATCGGTTTTCTCATTATTTTGTACAAAACAAGAGAAATCTCCCTTCTACTTCGTCTGGCTTTATGCACTTTGTGGTTAGATTATATCTCGCTGATAAAATCCTGTCAATATATTTCGATAAATTTTTTTATCGTCGCATTATAAAATTTCATTATGTCTGACATAAAAAACAAATGCAGCAATTTTCCGTTTTTTTATATGATTTGCATGCTAAATATCAATTGAAATTCAGCACATCCTACACTTTCTGCTTTTGTTCGCTGGATCAACCTGCCTCTCTCGTCTATTTCGTCATTCCTTGTCATATATATGGAAGGAACAGATACCAGAGGTATGCCAATGAGCCGAAAGACCATCATCACCGGAACTCTTATTCTGACTGCAGCTAACCTCATCACCAAATGCATGGGGTTTTTCTATCGTGTTTTCATGTCAAACACCATCGGAGCGGAAGGCATGGGGCTGTATCAGTTGATTTTACCTATCTATTCCCTTGCATGGAGCATCACCTCCGCAGGCTTCACCACCACCATTTCCCACCTGACAGCCCAAGAACATATCCGCGGGCAAAACGGAAATATCGGCCGTATTGTCAAGCAGGCTGTCTGCCTTTCTCTGGGTATCAGTCTATTTGTCAGCGGAATCCTGTTTTTCGGTGCAGAAAACATCGGTTCTGCCTTTTTGGATGACAGCCGCACTGCCCTTCCCCTGCGCCTGTTGGCTCTTGCTGTCCCTTTCATGGCAGCAGGTTCCTGCCTGCGGGGATTCTTTTTGGGAATGCAGGAGACTCTCATTCCTGCTGTTTCTCAGGTTTTGGAACAGACTGCCCGCATCGTGACGATCTATCTTCTGGCAGGCATTTTTGTTCCCCTGGGGCTGACCTATGCTTGCTGTGCCGCCGTAGCAGGTATCCTGCTGGGTGAATTTCTTTCCTGCGGCTTTACCCTATGGAACTATTTCCGCTTTAAGCGAAAGCATAAGCTCATCCGAAAGCCGACACTATCTTCTTCTGCCGTTCTGGCGATGATACTGACGATGGCAGTGCCTCTTTCCGGTACAAGAATTGCCACCGCCCTGCTCTCCACAGTAGAAAATATCCTCATCCCCCGCCAGCTGCAGCTCCATGGACAAAATACCGTGCAGGCCCTTTCTACATACGGCGAACTGACAGGAATGGCAATGCCTCTGATTTTGCTGCCCTCCGCCTGCCTGATGGCGGCTTCCGTTTCCCTTGTGCCGGAAATTTCCGAAGCCTGCGCCGTGCAGCAGGATATGCGCATCAGCAAGACCGTTTCCGCCACATTTTTATTTACCTCCATCATCGGATTCGGTGCAGCGGCGTTGTTTGCAGTATTTCCCAGAGAGATCTGCTATGTGGTTTATAATCGGGCAGCCCTAGGGCAGGTCTTGTTTCCCCTCGCCTTCCTCTGTCCCTTGCTTTACGCACAGACTACTCTGCACGGGCTTCTCAATGGGTTGGGAGAACAGTTTTTCCTCTTTTGGAGCAATGTCCTGTCTTCTCTCATTACCATTGCTGTGATCTGGTTCTTTATGCCTCGCTATGGTGTGCCCGCTTTTCTGGGGGGATGGTTTCTGAGCCTGCTATGCAATGCAGGGCTTTCTCTGGGGAGGCTTTATCAGCGGACAGGAGTTTTTCCTTCCTTATATAACTGCTTCTTGAAGCCTTTGCTGGCAGGAGCAGCGGCTGGTCTTCTGGTAAAATACTTCATCCGCATTTCCGAACCTTCCAAACTGCTGTTTTTAGGTTCCCTCTGCGGAATGGGACTGTTGTATCTTTTGTTCCTGTTGGCATTGGGTTGTCTGGATCGGACAACGTTGAAACAGCTCATGGAGAAACCCCGTGCATAGACCTTCGACTGATTTCTGAAATAAAACTTTCAGACAAATATATCTCTTTTCCGCAAAAAATAAAGCCAGTCTTTCGACTGACTTATTTTTTGCTTATTTTTTCAGATCCACCAAACCAGCTTCATAAAGCTTCTGCAAGCTCATCAGGATACCTGTTTTGGCATGGAACCATGTGAGCCCGCCTTGGAAATATACGGAATAAGGCTCTCTGATGGGACCATCGGCACTCAACTCGATAGAAGACCCCTGGATGAAAGCACCTGCCGCCATGATAACATCACAGTTATAACCGGGCATGGCATAAGGCACAGGGGTCAGGTAGCTGTCCACGGGAGCTGCCGCCTGAATGCCCTGACAAAAAGCTTTCATGGCATCGGCACTGCCCAGCTCCACTGCCTGAATGATATCGTTGCGGGGCTCTGTGCTGTTGGGAATCACACAGAATCCCAGCTTTTCATAGATATTTGCTGCAAAAACAGCACCTTTCAGGGCACCTGCCGTTACTGTAGGTGCCAGGAAAAAGCCCTGATACAACGCACGGTTTACGTCCAAAGAGGCGCCGACCTCCTGCCCCAGACCAGGGGCACTCAAACGGTAGGCGCAGCGGTCGATACATGCCTGCTTGCCGCAGATATAGCCGCCGATGGGCGCCAGACCGCCGCCGGGGTTTTTGATCAGGGAACCAACAATCATATCTGCACCCACATTGGAAGGTTCAATGATATCAACAAATTCGCCATAGCAGTTATCCACCATGCAGATTACCTCGGGTTTGATTTCCTTGATAAAAGCAATCAGTTCACCGATCTGCTTTACGGAAAATGTGGGTCTCATAGCATAGCCTTTGGAGCGCTGGATGGTCACCAGTTTTGTTTTTTCATTGATGGCTTTTTTGATGTTTTCATAGTCGAAGGTGCCATCTTCCAGCAGTTCTACCTGTCTGTAGCTGACACCATATTCCTTCAGAGAACAGGGAGAAGGCACTGTACCGATGACCTTTTCCAGTGTATCATAGGGTTTGCCCACAGGGGAAAGCAGTTCATCCCCAGGGACCAGATTTGCACTCAGGGCGATGGCCAAAGCATGGGTACCGCAGGTGATCTGGGGACGCACCAGTGCCGCTTCTGTGTTGAAGCATCTTGCGTATACATTTTCCAGCTTATCACGACCATCATCATTGTAGCCATAGCCTGTAGAACCGGCAAAGCAGGTGGCATCCACCCGTTCCGCCTGCATGGCTTTCAGGACTTTCGCCTGATTATATTCCGCCACAGCGTCAATCTGTTCGAATCTTTCCTTCAAATCTTTCAGAATTTCATTGCCAAAGGCTTCCACTTCCGGGGAAATGCCCAGCATACCGTACATATTTTCCATTTTGTTTCTCCAATCTATCTCAAAAAATGTATTTTTTACTCACAATTTGAAATCATATCAAATCTTTTCCATTCTTTCAACTGTTTTCATCTTTCTCTGGTGAAATCCATGATCTCGATCTGACCGCCCTTGTCCTTGTTCAAAATCAGAACCGCCGTTCCCTTTTCTCCCGTCTGGGGCAAAGTCACCGCCATACGGTCCGTCTTACCACTTTTCAGGAGCAGCTTCACCATGCCGCCGTCCAATTCCAGTCCGTAGGGCTTCAAACTATCCTTCCAAAAGCTGAATTTGCATCCGCTTTTCCAGCCTGCGCAGTAAAAAGATTTTGTATTTTCCAAAATATCCCGTCCACAGATGGGGCATTTGCCGAAAACATTATTTTTCCGTTTCTTTCCTCTGATCTGCTCTTCCGGAAAAACCACATCCGCCCTTCTGCCCGATGCCGCATCCTGTATCAGGAACTGCACATAGCGGCGGATGCTTGCCATAAAGCGTTCCTCCGTCATATTGCCTTTCGCAATGGAGGACAGTCCTTTTTCCCATTTCCCCGTAGTCTGGGGAGAGCGCATCTCATTGGGCACCACTTCGATGAGCTTTCGTCCCTTTTCCGTGGGTATGAGGGTCTTGCCCTTTCGGACGATATAACCCACCGTCAGCAGCCGTTCAATAATGGCTGCTCTTGTGGCAGGGGTGCCAAGTCCGCTGTCTTTCATCTGCTCCTTCAAGGCTTCATCTTCAACAAATCTGCCTGCATTTTCCATAGCAGAAAGGAGAGAACTTTCCGTATAAGGTGTGGGTGGCTTTGTTTTCTTTTTCTGCACCGTTGCCTTTTCGATCTTTCGTTCCTCCCCTTCAGTGAGGGCAGGCAGTTTTTGTTCTTCCTCGTCTTTTTTCTTCTTTTTCGCAGCCGCCGCAGGGGTCAGGGCTTTTTCCACCGCCTGCCAGCCTTCCTCCAGAACCACCGTTCCTTTGGAAAGAAAACGTTCCCCCTCCGCTTCGGCATAAACCTTTGTGGTTTCATATCTGTAATAAGGATAGAACACCGCCAAAAATCTTGCTGCCACCAGAGAAAATACCTTCCCTTCCTCCTCTGTCAGGCTATCCAACCTTAATTTTGCATCGGTTGGAATGATCGCATGGTGGTCTGTCACTTTGCTATTATCGATGATTCGTTTTGTAAAAGAGATATTTTCCGTCAGGGGCTGGGCATAAGGGGCATAGGTTTCCAGTTCCTGCAGGCGTTTGATGGTACTCCGTACCTTCCCTTTCATATCGTCACTTAAATAACGGCTGTCCGTTCTGGGATAGGTGATCATTTTTCGTTTTTCATATAGGCTCTGGGCAATATCCAGTGTCTTTTTTGCAGAAAAGCCAAATTTCTTATTACAGTCCCTTTGCAGCTCCGTCAGGTCATAGAGCAGCGGAGGCGGCATTTTCTTTTCTTCTTTTTCTACTTTGGTAATGCGAGCGTTCTTGCCAGAAACCTTCTCAACAACAGCCTTCGCTGTTTCTTCTTTTTCGATACGGGTGTGTTCTTCCTTGTCGATCCACATACCCGTATAGCCGCCGAAATCCGCCTGCACTTCAAAATAATCCTCTGCCACAAAAGCATCAATTTCCTTCTGACGATCCACGATAATGGCAAGGGTAGGCGTCTGGACACGGCCAATGCTCAGGAGAGCATCATAGCGCAGGGTATAGGCTCTTGTGGCATTCATTCCCACCAGCCAATCCGCTTCGGAGCGGCATTTGGCGGAGGTATAGAGCAAATCGTATTCCCTGCCGTCCTTCAATGTTGCAAAGCCCTCTTTGATGGCTTCTTCCGTCATACTGCTGATCCAAAGGCGTTCAAAGGGCTTGGTGCATTTCGTAATTTCGTAGATGTAACGAAAAATCAGCTCGCCCTCCCTCCCGCTGTCGGTAGCGCAGATCAGGCTGTCAATTTCCTTGCTGTGCATCCATTTATGTAAGACCTTCAGCTGAGAGCGGGTCTGGGCAATGGCTTTCAGCTTCATTTCTTCCGGAAGGATGGGCAATGTAGAGAAATTCCACTTTTTATACTTGGGGTCATATTCTTCGGGTTCTGCCAACGTCACCAGATGGCCTACCGCCCAGGAAACAATGTATTTTTCGCCGATGAGGCATCCATCCCCCTTCTGGTTTGCTTTCAGCACTTTGGCAATGTCCCTTGCCACAGATGGTTTTTCGGCAATGACCAGTATTTTCCCCATTTTTTCTCCTCCTTCCAGATTCACTAAGTTGATATTATAACATTTTCAAGAAAGAAAATCAAAACCATTGCAAAATTCGATTCAGAAAGAGATAACCATTTGCCCTTTGGCACAAGTTATTTATCTTTATAGAAACGATTTTCCACCTTTTGAATCTGTTGACATCCCAACAAAATTTGTATAAAATGTATAAGTTAAAATGAATGTAAATATAAGGAGGTATTCCTATGAGCGCATATAAGATCCTTTCTGATACATCCTGCGATATTCCTGTACATCTGCTGGAAAAGCTGGACGTAACATATGTTCCTTTCCATGTTTCCTTCGATATGGAACATTATCTGAAAGAACTGCACGATATCACCCCCGATGAATTTTATGATAAGATCAATGCAGAGCATCTGTTTCCCAAAACATCCCTGCCCTCTGTACAGGATTACATGGATGCCATGGAACCCATTTTAAAAGAAGGAACAGACGTTTTCTGCATGTGCCTCACTTCCAAATTCAGCGGCTCCTACCAGAGTGCTGTCAACGCAGCAAATATCCTTTCTGAATCTTACCCCAGCCGTAAGATCATGGTAATGGATACGACCTGTGTAACCGGTTCTCAGGGTCTGTTGGTCTATGAAGCATGCCGCATGAGAGACGCTGGCTTCTCTATGGAAAAAATGGCAGAAATTCTGGACAAGCAGAAGGATACCACAAAAATCAACTTCACCGTAGATTCTCTGGAATATCTGCAGAAAGGTGGCAGAATCGGAAAAGCTTCTGCTCTTGCTGGTACGATTTTGAATATCAAGCCTATCATTATTATGAAAGATGGCGAACTGCACCCCGAAAGCAAGGTGCGCGGTCATAAAAAAGCCCTGAAAACCATCATGGATATGACACGAAACGAAATCGGCGCAGAAAAAGAAAAATATCAGGTTCTTTTCATCCGTGGGGAAAAAGAACGTCAGGCCACAGCTGAAGAACTGCAGCAGGAGCTGCAGGCAGAAGGCTTTGATGTTATGGATGATATCTGGCCTGTGGGCATTACCATCGGCACCCATGCCGGCCCCACCCCTATTGGTATTTGTTACATCAAAAAATATGAATTTGTATAACGGCAGAGAAAAAGAAAGAAAAAAAGATGTTCGATGAGCTTGCTCAATCGGACATCTTTTTTCTATTCGTTTGCGGAGCAAACACACTGAAAATCTGCAGGATTTGAGGTTGCTCCGCCGTTCTTGTTTTTTTATTTATCTCTCAGCTGTGCATCCAGTTCTTCTGCCAGACCTTTCAGGATCGCATCCATTGCGTCTGCGATATCTGTATCTGCCAGTGTCTTTTCTGCGCTACGGAATGCGATGGAGTAAGCCACGGATTTGTAGCCTGCTTCAATCTGCGCACCCTGATATACATCGAAGAGTTTCACTTCTTCCAGATATGCGCCGCCATTTTTCTTGATGACATCAGCGATTTCTTTTACTGTTACATCTTCTTTCACCAGCATTGCGATATCTCTTGTGATGGCAGGATATTTGGGCAGTGCTTTATAAACCACATCTCTATTGGCATTTGCCACAACCTTTTCCATATTCAGAACAGCCAGGTATGCTCTTGTACCGATGCCGTAATTTTTCAGTACAGCGGGATGCACTTCACCCAAGTAACCAATATTGTCGCCATTTACGATGACGGAAGCCGTTCTGCCGGGGTGCATCCAAGGCAGGGATTTTTCTGTTGCATATTCTGCCACTTTGCCCATGCCCAGTACGTTCATCAGGTGTTCCATGATGCCTTTCAGGTCATAGAAATCCATATTGCCATACATACCCATGGTCAGTGTGGGAATTTCGTGGGGCAGTTCTTTCAGAGGCAGTTCTTTGGGAATATAAACCTTTGCAACTTCAAACAGACCTGCACTTTCGTTTCTTCTGTTGTAGTTTGTTGCCAAAGAGGACAGGATACCATTGAAGGATACTGTTCTCATGATAGAGAAATCTTCACCCAGAGGGTTGGAGATCACGATAGCTTTTCTCAGGTCACTGTCAGCAGGAATCAGCAGTTTATCGAATACCTTAGGACTTTCAAAGCTGTATGTCATTGCTTCGCACAGACCATCAGCGATCACAGTATCTTTTACCAGAGATGTAATGCTCTGTTCGTACGTTTTCTTGCCTACTGTAGGTGTGCCGCTGGCCAAAGTTGCTTCGATCTTGTTGTAGCCATAGAAACGAGCAATTTCTTCTGCCAGGTCAGCCTGTGCTTCCAGGTCGGGACGGAAGGTAGGCACAGTTACGATATGGTTCACGGGATCTACTTTCAGTTCGATCTTTTCGAAGATCTTCTGCATTTCTTCTTCGGAAATATCTGTACCCAGGAATTTATTGATCCATGCAGGATTGTAGGACAGTTCCCAAGGCTCTCTCTTGTTGGGGTATTCATCTACTACACCGGGAACAACTTCGCCGGCACACAGCAGTTCAACCAGCTGTACGGCACGGTTTACTGCTTCCAGAGCCAGATTAGGGTCCAGACCTTTTTCAAATTTGCTGGATGCATCTGTACGCAGGCCAACTTTTTTCGCTGTGATACGTACATTGGGGCCATCGAAGTTTGCAGATTCGAACAGAACAGCCTGAGAACCTTCCACGATCATGGAATTTTCGCCGCCCATAACACCTGCGATGGCAACGGCTTTTTCAGGATCGGCGATCACCAGCATAGAAGGATCCAGATTTCTTTCTACGCCGTCCAATGTTGTGATAGTTTCGCCTTCTTTTGCGTTTCTAACGATGATATGGCTGTCTTTGATAGTTTCAATGGAGAAAGCATGCATGGGCTGACCCATTTCGATCATCACATAGTTTGTGATATCAACGATATTGTTGATGGGGCGAACGCCTGCCATACGCAGTCTCTTTCTCATCCATCTGGGAGAAGGCCCGATTTTAACATTCTTCACCACTCTTGCCACGTATCTGGGGCACAGTTCAGCATTTTCAATGGTTACTTTGACAAAGTCTTCTGCTCTGCCTGCTGCTTCTTCCTTTACTGTGATTTCAGGGTAATGGAAGGGAATATCATAAGTTGCAGCAGCTTCTCTTGCGATACCCAGAACGCTGAAGCAGTCGGGTCTGTTGGATGTGATTTCGTATTCCACTACTTCATCCTTCAGATCCAGCACTTCCACGATATCCTTGCCCAGTTCAACGGGTTCGGGGAAGATATAGATACCATATTCAGGTGCTTCGGGGAAGTCGTGTCTGTCGCAGCCCAGTTCTTCCACAGAGCAAAGCATACCTTCGGAAACAACGCCGCGCAGTTCCCCTGTGTGGATTTCTTTGCCGCCTGCGATGACGGAGTTATCCAATGCAACGGGTACATAATCGCCAACCTTTACGTTGGGTGCGCCTGTTACGATGGTCAGGTCTTTGCCCTGGCCTGCATCGATGGTGCAGATCACCAGTTTATCCGCATCGGGGTGTTTTACGATTTCTTTGATATAGCCTGTGACTACGTTTTTGATTTCGCCGGCTACGGTTGTATAGCCTTCTACTTTGGAACCGGACAGTGTGATATCTTCAATAAAATCCTTGATATCCGCTGTTACGGGTGCATATTCTTTCATCCAAGACATAGGTACGTCCATGAAATTAACTCTCCTCTCAAATATAAAATAACAAAACCTTGGGACGCTGTCCCAAACCCTGCTAGGGAAATAATTTCCCTAGGACCCTTATTTGCAGAAACATGTACATGTTTCTGCGGTATCGGGTTCCAAGGGTATAAGCACCGCCAAGAATAAGGCGGCGGCGAAGCCGTCTTTCCGAAGGAAAGATGCTTGACCAGACTCCCTTGGTGGGTGTTTGAGGGCAAAGCCCTCAAGGTCTTAGAACTGTTTCAGGAATTTTGCGTCGTTTTCGAACAGCAGACGCAGGTCTGTGATGCCATATCTCTGCATCGCTACACGTTCCAGACCCATGCCGAAAGCGAAACCGCTGTATTCTTCAGGGTCGATGCCACTCATTTTCAGAACCTTGGGATGTACCATACCGCAGCCCAGCAGCTCGATATAGCCTTCACCTTTGCATACACGGCAGCCTTCCCCGCCGCAAGCGAAGCAAGTTACGTCCATTTCCGCACTGGGTTCTGTGAAGGGGAAATGATGAGGGCGGAAACGTACCTTTGTATTTTCGCCGAACAGTTCTTTTGCAAATACCGCCAGTGCGCCTTTCAGGTCGCCCATAGTAACATTTTTATCGATCACCATGCCTTCCAGCTGATGGAATACAGGGGAATGGGTTGCGTCAACTTCATCGGAACGGTAAACCGCACCGGGACATACCATACGGATAGGCAGTTTGCCTTTTTCCATGGTACGAACCTGCACAGGAGATGTCTGTGTTCTCAGCAGGATATCGCCGTTGATATAGAAAGTATCCTGTTCATCCTTTGCAGGATGGTTTGCAGGGATATTCAGTGCTTCAAAGTTATAGTAGTCTTTTTCGATTTCGGGGCCGTCAGCCACTTCGTAACCCATGCCTTTGAAAATATCACAAATCTCATCAATAACGATGCTCATGGGGTGTTTGTGCCCTTCGGGTCTTTCCTTACCGGGCATAGTTACGTCGATCTTTTCCTTTTCCAGACGATGGGCCAGTTCAGCTGCTTCCAGACGCTTTTTGCTTTCTTCCAGCATTTTTTCGATGTCCTGTCTTACTTCATTGGCCATCTGACCAATGATAGGTCTTTCTTCTGCAGAAAGCTTACCCATTTCTTTCAGGATCGCTGTCAGCTCGCCTTTTTTACCAAGGAATTTTACCTTCAGATCGTCAACATCTTTGATTTCTTTGGCTTCCTGGAACGCCGCCAGTGCCTTTTCCTGGATCAGTTTTAACTTATCCTTCATTTTGTTTTCTCCTCTCTTTCTTGAGGGTTTCCCCTTATACTAGAAAAGCCTTCGTCACACAAAGGGACGAAGGCTCGCGGTACCACCCAAATTCCTGCTATCACAGGCACTCTGATGCGTAACGTGCATGAAACGGACTCCCCTACTCTTCTTTCAGGAAGCCGACTCCGATGGGAACTTCTGTAGCTTCTCATACGAAAAACCCTTGCAGCTCTGGAACTTCGTTCCGAAGGTTTTCTCTCTGGCGCAGTTTCACTACATACTTTTCATCTTCACAGTCGTTAGATATTCATAACAAAAACATTTTATCACACCCACCTTGAAAGTCAAGGGGAAATCAGGAAAACCTTTTTTATTCCCCCTTCAAGCGGCGCAGATGTTCCTTGATGCGCCGTTCAATGCCGTTATCCGTAGGCGCATAGTATACAGTACCCACCAGTTCATCGGGCAGATACTGCTGTTCCACATAATGACCGGGGTAATCATGGGCATATTTATAACCGATGCCATGGCCCAAATCCTGAGAACCACTGTAATGGGAATCCTTCAGATGGGGCGGAACGGTACGGATGCGGATATTCCGCACATCGGAAAGGGCTTTATCGATGCCCACATAGGCCGCATTGCTTTTCGGCGCACAGGCAACGTAGGTAACTGCCTGTGCCAAAGGGATGCGCCCTTCCGGCATGCCGATGAAGTTCACTGCCTCCATGGCTGCCACTGCCACTTGCAGGGCATGGGGGTCTGCGTTGCCTACATCCTCTGATGCACAGATGACGACTCTGCGGGCAATAAACTTCGGGTCTTCCCCGGCGTAAATCATCTTCGCCAGATAATACAATGCCGCATCGGGGTCGGAGCCACGCATACTTTTGATGAAAGCAGAGATGGTGTCGTAATGATTATCCCCATCCTTATCATAATTCAATGCCCGCTTCTGGATACATTCCTGGGCTTCTTCCAAAGTGATATGAATAATGCCATCTTGCCCGGGGTCTGTGGTCAGGACTGCCAGTTCCAATGCGTTTAAGGCTGTTCTGGCGTCGCCGTTGGCAGTATTTGCAAGGAAAGAAAGGGCATCCTCATCCAGCTTGGCATGGTAAACGCCCATGCCATTTTTTTCGTCCGTCAGTGCCCTTTGCAGCAGCGTCTTGATATCCTTATCCTCCAGCTGGCGCAGTTCAAATACAATGGAACGGGAAACCAAAGCCTTATTCACCTCGAAATAAGGATTTTCCGTGGTGGCACCGATCAAAATGATCGTGCCATCCTCCACATGGGGCAGCAATGCGTCCTGCTGGCTTTTATTAAAACGATGGATCTCGTCGATGAACAAAATCGTCTTATTCCCGTACATCCCCAGTTCTGCCTTGGCATCCTCCACCGTCTCTTTGATATCCTTAATGCCTGCGGTGGTGGCGTTGATCTGACGAAATTTACTTTTCGTCGTATTGGCAATAATTTTCGCTAAAGTGGTCTTGCCTGTACCGGGAGGGCCATAGAAAATTACGGAGCTGAGTCGATCACTTTTGATGGCACGATAAAGCAATTTCCCCTTGCCAACAATATGCTCCTGCCCAACAAATTCCTCCAAGGTTGTAGGGCGCATCCGAGCCGCCAGAGGGGCATCCTTTCCCCCCTGCAGGCTGCGGTTATATTCAAATAAGTCCATTTTTTCACCGACTTTCCAATCAAAATCTCTTTAAAGTGTTTCTTTCAAATTATATCTAATATATTTTATAGTAGATTTCCTTTTATTTCAACAAAAAATGAGCAAAGCTTTGTACCTCCAAAAGACCAGAAAACAAAGAAGATTTTTCCATTTTCCTATGTCTTTTCTTCCCGAAAAATGTTATACTACTCGAACATTTTGAAAAATTAAAGGAGAGGCTTATGAAAAAACGTGATTCTTTTGCAACAAGGCTGGGGTTCGTTCTGGCCTGCATCGGTTCTGCCGTTGGGATGGGGAACTTGTGGATGTTTCCAACCAGAGTGTCCCTGTATGGCGGTGGTTCCTTTCTGATCCCCTATTTTATTTTTGTAGTACTGATTGCATCCACCGGGGTGATCGGGGAAATGGCATTTGGTCGTGCCACACGCTCTGGCCCGGTAAACGCCTTCGGTATGGCAACAGAAAATAAAGGCAACCGCAAGCTGGGGGAAGCCTTGGGGCTTATCCCCTCCATCGGCGCTTTGGCTATGGCCATCGGCTACACCATTGTAGTCGGTTGGATCCTCAAATATGCCATCGGCACATTTACCGGAGCCACATTGGCTGCCACAGATATTGATGGCTATGGTGCCGCCTTTGGCAGCACAGCCAGCGCCTTCGGCAACAATGGCTGGCAGATCGCTGCTCTGGCAATCTGTATGGCGATCACCATGATGGGCATCGGCAAGGGCATTGAAAAAGCCAATAAAATCATGATGCCCCTGTTTTTCCTGCTCTTTGTGGGACTTGGTATCTATATTGTCTTCCAGCCCGGTGCAGCAGAGGGGTATCGCTATTTCTTCCGTGTAGACCCTGTGGCATTGGCAGACCCTATGACATGGATTTACGCATTGGGGCAGGCGTTCTTCTCCCTGTCTATCGCAGGCAATGGTACCATCATCTACGGTTCTTACCTGCCTGATGAAGAAAATATCCCCGCATCGGCAGCTCGTGTTGCCTTTTTCGATACACTGGCAGCCTGTCTGGCGGCACTGGTCATCATTCCCGCTATGGCGACTACAGGCTCCCAGCTGGATCAGGGTGGTCCCGGGCTGATGTTCATTTTCCTGCCCCATCTGTTCCATACAATGCCCGGCGGTTCTCTTTTCGCCATCATTTTCTTTGTGGCGGTACTGTTCGCAGGTATGACATCTCTGCTGAATCTGTATGAAACACCCATTGCCACCCTGCAGGAGAAATTCAATATCAGCCGTGTTCCTGCCTGCATCATCATCGGCGTGATCGGCGCAGCGGTTTCCCTGTGTATCCAGGGCATCGTTTCCGGCTGGATGGATGTACTGTCCATCTATATCTGTCCGCTGGGTGCAGGGCTTGCCGGCATCATGTTCTTCTGGTTCTGTAAAAAGCAATATGTAGAGGAACAGGTAAACAAAGGAAGGAACAAGCCCATGTTCAACTGGTTCTATCCTCTTTGCAAATATGTATTCTGTCCCATCTGCTTCCTTGTTCTGCTCTTAGGCGCATTGAACGGCGGCATTGGCTGATATCATTAAAAAAAACCTTACTGTCATCACAGTAAGGTTTTTTTATTGCCTGTTTTATTGCTCGTTTATTCTTTTGCTAAAAAAAGACACGCATCCCCAAAGCTAAAGAAACGATATCTCTCCCGAACAGCTTCTGCATAGCTGTCCATCACCAGTTCCTTACCCATCAATGCAGAAACCAGCATGATTAGGGTAGATTCGGGCAGATGGAAATTCGTCACCAGACAATCCACCGCCTTGAATTCGTAGCCGGGATAGATGAAAATTTTCGTCCAACCGCTTTTCGGCTGGATGATGCCGTTTTCATCGGTCACAGATTCCAATGTTCTTGTGCTTGTGGTGCCGACGGCGATAATACGGCCGCCGTTTTTCTTTGTCTCATTCATGATAGCCGCCTGTTCCGGCTCTACCACATAATATTCGGAGTGCATTTCGTGATCCAGCACATTATCTACCTTGACAGGACGGAAAGTCCCCAGACCTACATGCAGCGTTACATGGGCAACTTTTACGCCCATTTCTTCGATTTCCCGCAGCAGTTCAGGTGTAAAATGGAGCCCTGCTGTCGGCGCTGCCGCAGAGCCTTCATGCTCCGCATAAACAGTCTGATATCTATTCTTATCCTCCAGCTTATGGGTGATATACGGAGGCAGGGGCATTTCGCCCAGCTCGTCCAGAATCGTTTCAAAGACGCCTTCATATTCAAATTTGATGATACGGTTGCCGCCTTCGATGACTTCCAGCACTTCAGCCACCAGCTTGCCGCCGCCGAAGGATATCTTATCCCCCGGTCTCGCCTTTTTGCCGGGGCGCACCAATACTTCCCATGTATCCAAATCTTTTCTCACGAGAAGAAGGATCTCCATGGCTGCACCTGTGCCGACCCGTTCGCCGTACAATCGGGCAGGCAGCACCTTCGTATTATTGATCACAAGGCAGTCCCCTGCTCTCAGATATTCCTTGATATCTCTGAAATGCCGATGTTCTCTTTCGCCGCTGTTCTTATGGACCACCATCAGGCGGCTGGAAGCTCTGTCCTTCAGGGGTTCCTGGGCGATCAATTCTTCCGGCAGGTCAAAGTAAAAATCACTTGTTTTCATCTTGTTCCTTTCATTAAATATGTCTCAGCATATTTGATACCAATAATTTTCAGCATTTCCTTCCGATAGGTGATCGTCGCATCATCGGGCAGGTAATCGAACCCCTCGATGTCGTAATCATGCAGCACATAGCGTTCTTCCATATCCTGAGAATTGATGGTTACCTCAGGGTCTGTTACTTTACGGAAGATATCCACTACTTCACATTCAGGGTCATCGGAAACAGCTCGCATGATCTGTGCAATTTCATGGTCTTTCAGTCTTTTTACAAACATATCTTTTCCTCCCTTAATGCTCCAGCAGATATTGGATGGCATAGTCAGCGCCAAACCATTTATACATCAAAGTTCTGTACACATAGTCAGAACCGGCACCGGCACGGTTTTTACCTTTGATATGGTAATCATGCAGCTGATAGGTTTCGATATCTTCCTGAAATTTTGCCGTTACCTCGGGCACATTGGAAACCGCAACGGCATCCTCAAAGCTGCTATCGTATGTACGGATCTTCAAAATCGTCAGTTCCCCGTCATCGGAGATCACATTCATGACTTCTCTGATCTGCGCTTCAGTCAGTTTTTCGCAAAACATTTCTCATTCCTCCTCGCTCCAGTCCTTTTCAATGGCTTCCCAGAGTTCCGTCTTTCCCACACCAAGCAGAGCATCCCGCACTGCTTCTTTCGTTGGTTCGATGGGTCGGTGCATCCCGCCGCAGCGCAGCCCCTCGTCCAGATAAAGCCAAAGCTCTTCCCCTTTCGGTTCCTCAAACAAGCCTCGATCGGAAAAAACGACGGTGTTTCCTTTTCCATCCTGCCAGCCCTTTTTAGAAAGCAGAAATCCTCTCAAATCTTTCATCTGTCTCATCCCCGATCATCAATCCTCGATAGTGATATCTGTATAATAATGATGCAGGATATCTTCGTAATCATAGCCCATCAGTGCCATTGCCTGGGCACCCTTCTGGCTCAGGCCAACGCCATGGCCCACGCCGATGCCCTCGAATACAAATTTACCGTTTTTCACAGTGCTAATATGTACAGTATATACTTCATAGTCACTATTATCCACGGAAACAGAAGGTTTGTTTGCAGATCCCTTTGCTTCCACGTCTACAGACAGGTTTTTGCCATTCAGATAGGACAGAGCCCCTTCCGTTTTTACAATAATCCCCTGACTTGCCGCTGCCGCCATCAGGCTACCGCCTTTTGCAGATGCAGTCGTCTGCGCTGCTGTGGATCCTATGCCGCCATACTGACCGATCTCTCCGCCTTTGCCATTGATGGTAAACATCTTGCTGGGCAGACTGCCGCAGGCAGAGGAGAAATAAGTACGAATGTTTTCCTTCGTCAATGTTTTTGTGCCATTGGTGCCAACGATCTGCAGTTCCTGCACACGACCGCCGGTAGAAAGCTTCGTGATGACGATATCCTTGGCAGAACCAATGCTTTCCCCCTTTGCATTCAGCAGGTCTGTCAGTTCATCCAGTGTCAGTTCTTTTTTCCAGCTGTTATCGCCATATTCGCCCAATTCAGGCACAGCACGGAGATAAGGCACTGTCGCATACCAGACATTTTCGCTGTTTTCCGTGTAGCCCCCTGTGGAAGCAGAGAACACCGCTTCGATGGGAGAGCCTTGATAGCAGGCAATTTCCCCAGCTGTAGCATCTACTGCCGCTGTGGTAGATGCCGCTTCATTGCTGTAGCCTTTGTACACCTGGCAGGCTGTGGTATCGCAAAGCTGATAGCCGCTGCCCGTATGGGCACCCAATTTTGTCATAGCATAGGTTCTTGCCGCCACCGCCTGAGCCTTCAATGCCTCTTTTGCGTAGCTCTGGGGCATTTCAGAAGGCACGACCCCATAAAGGTATTCTTCCAGACCAACGATATTTACCGCTGTCATTGTTGCCCCATTGACAGAGAAGGTCAGCATACCCCGGTAAGGCATGCTATTCACCTTAAAGGTATCATCCACATTGCCGCCCATCAGCACCGCATCTTCGGGCACGATAAGGGGGGCTTCGCCGCCGGTGATGCTGTATCCTTCAAAACCGGATACTTTCTTTGCAGTTTCTCTGGATGCCGTTTCCACAGCAGAAACAGAAGAACCTTTGACATAGACTGTCCAATCTTCTCCGCCCAAATATACTGCATAGGCATCCAAGCCCATATTAGACAGATTTTTCGCCAGCTTCAGGGCATCCTCGCAGTCCATTTTCTCGTCAACGGCGATGAATTCGCCTGTGGCAGGCTTCGCTGTGAAAATACCGCTGGAAGTGACCACGCCGCCTTCTTTAAAGTTTCCATTTCTTTCCATGCCGATCAAAAGTTCCCACACGCCAATGGAGGCAGAAGAAACGTTTTTACAGATGGATTCCAGCCCAACACGGACAGTATCGGGCACATCGTATGCCATTGCTTCCACAGGGGCTGCGCTCAAAAGCATGGCACAGGCCAGAATAGAAGCAAGCTGTTTTTTCCCTTTCATCATTACCCCTCCTGTTTTGGAGATTTTTATATACGAACTTCTCGCATATTATCGTTTAATTATACCACATCTTTCTATATTCTGACAGCACTATTTCTATTTTCTGTCACAGAAAAATTTTCCAAAATATTCCGAAAATTGTATTGACAAAAATACAATTTAGTGTTTAAATTGTATTCATTCGAGTACAAAAGATAAAACACGAAGAAGAGGAATAGTAGATTTTCCAAATGCTTTCAGAGAGCCTGCGGCTGGTGTGAGCAGGCAGTGGATGGAAGATCGAACTGGCCTCGGAGTGGTTCGCTGAAAGAAAAATGCAGTAGGTGCAACCGGCAGTCGACCGTTATCCCGACAGGATATCGGCTTTTTTAGCCCGTATCTGTGAAAGCGTATCCCCCTTTGGGGATAAAAAAGAGTGGTACCGCGGAAGTTTATGGCCTTTCGTCTCTGAAATAGGGATGAAAGGCTTTTCTTTTTGCTACCTAACGAGCAGAGCCGGTTAAAAAAGAAGTGGATTTTGAAATGCTTGCATAGCAAAAGACGCTTTCTTTTGAAAACCGATTGTGCGACAACGCACATGAGTTGTGCTTGCACAACGAAGCTCTGCAATTCCCAATACATCGCCTAAACGAACCAAAGATAAAATCAAACAAAAACCGAAGAGAAAACCAAGGAGGAAAAACAAATGATGAATTACACAAAGTACAGACCCTATCCCCCCATGGATATGCCCAACCGCAAATGGCCCAGCAACACCATCACAAAAGCTCCCGTATGGTGCAGCGTTGATATGAGAGACGGGAACCAGTCTCTGGAGATCCCCATGAACCTGCCTGAAAAGCTGAACTTCTTCCAGTTCTTAGTAGACACCGGCTTCAAGGAAATCGAGATCGGCTTCCCCGCTGCCAGCGATACAGAATTTGAATTCGCAAGAACACTGATCGAAAATGATCTGATCCCCGATGATGTAACCGTTCAGGTTCTGACACAGAGCAGACCACACATCATCAAAAAGACATTCGAATCTTTGAAAGGTGCAAAAAAGGCCATCGTACATCTGTATAATTCCACATCTACCCTGCAGAGAGATGTTGTTTTCGGCAATTCCATGGAAAAAACCATCGACTTGGCGGTAGCCGGGGCTGTACTGCTGAAGGAAGAAGCGGAAAAAATGCCTGAAACGGAATTCTTTTTTGAATATTCCCCCGAAAGCTTTACAGGCACAGAGATGCCCTTCGCTGTGGAAATCTGTAACGCAGTGCTGGATATCTGGCAGCCTACCCCCGACCATAAGGCCATCATTAATCTGCCCTCTACGGTAGAAATGGCAACACCCAATGTTTACGCAGACCAGATCGAATATTGCTGTGAAAACCTGAAATACAGAGACAGCATCTATGTCAGTCTCCACGCCCATAACGACCGGGGCACAGCCGTAGCGGCAACAGAGCTGGCTATGCTGGCAGGGGCTGACCGTGTGGAAGGTACTTTGTTCGGCAACGGGGAAAGAACAGGCAACACAGATATCATGAACGTAGCCATGAATATCTTCTCTCAGGGCATCGACCCTGAACTGGATTTCAGCCATATTGATGACGCTGTCAGAATTTATGAGGAATCCACAAGAATGCAGATCTCCCCCAGACATCCTTATGCCGGTTCTCTGGTATACACAGCCTTCTCTGGTTCCCATCAGGATGCCATCAGAAAAGGCATGGAAGCCATGAAGAAGCACCCCGACCGCTGGGAAGTACCCTATCTGCCCATCGACCCTATGGACGTTGGCAGAAACTACGACCCTATCGTTCGTATCAACAGCCAGAGCGGCAAGGGCGGCGTTGCCTTCATTCTGGAACAGAATTTCGGTCTGTATCTGCCCAAGGCATTCCAGCAGGATTTCAGCACAGTCACGACCAGCATGAGCGACAAGCGTCATAAAGACCTGACCCCTGCCGATATCTATGAAGCCTTTGTAGACCATTATGTTGACAACAGAGCCCCTCTGGAGCTGGTAGGCTATAAAGAGATCGTTTTGAAAAACCATGAAGATGTTGCCATCGAAGCCCAATGCAATTATCACGGGGAACCCGTCACTTTGACAGGCACAGGCAATGGTATCATCTCTGCTCTCTGCCATGCCATCGAAGATAAATTCAATATCGTGATGGAAGTTGTGGACTATCGGGAACACTCCATGTCCCACGGCACAAAATCCAGAGCGATTTCCTATATCCAGATCGCCGATAACGAAGGCGGTATGTATTTTGGCGCAGGCACATCCAGCAACGTGACAAAATCTTCTCTGCGTGCCGTCGTCAGCACAACAAACAAAATCATCGAATAAGATACGGAGGATAACATCATGGGAATGACAATGACACAAAAGATCCTTGCGGCCCACGCAGGGGAAGCAAGTGTAAAAGCAGGACAGCTCATCCAGGCAAAGCTGGATGTGGTGATGGGCAACGACATTACAACAGCCGTTGCTCTGAAAGAATTCAAGAAAACAGGTGCGAAGGAAGTCTTTGATAAGGATAAAGTAGTCATCGTTTTAGATCACTTCACCCCCAACAAAGACATCAAAGCGGCAGAACAGTGCAAAGCCTGCCGCACCTTTGCTTATGATATGGAAGTAAAGAACTTCTTCGACGTAGGACAGATGGGCATTGAACATGCCCTTCTACCCGAAAAAGGCATCGTAGTACCCGGTCAGGTCATCATCGGTGCCGACTCCCATACCTGTACCTACGGTGCCTTGGGTGCCTTCTCCACAGGCATCGGCAGCACAGATATGGCTATCGGTATGGCAACAGGGGAAGCATGGTTCAAAGTACCCAGCGCCATCAAATTCGTGCTGACTGGCAAGCCTTCAAAATGGATCAGCGGGAAGGATATCATCCTGCATATCATCGGTATGATCGGCGTAGATGGTGCATTGTACCGCAGCATGGAATTCGTTGGTGACGGTATCCAGTACTTGACCATGGATGACCGCTTCACTATGGCAAATATGGCTATTGAAGCAGGTGCAAAAAACGGCATCTTCCCCGTAGATGAAAAAACAATGGAATACGTGAAGGAACATTCCATGAAGGAACCCGTTGTATATGAAGCAGACGAAGATGCAGAATATGATGAGGTCTACACCATTGATCTGAGCAAACTGAGACCTACCGTTTCCTTCCCTCACCTGCCCGAAAACACAAAGACCGTGGACGAAGCCGGAAAAATTGCCATCGATCAGGTAGTCATCGGCTCCTGCACCAACGGCAGACTAAATGATATGAAGATTGCCGCAGATATCCTGCGGGGCAAACAGGTAAACCCCAAGGTTCGTACCATCGTCATCCCTGCTACCCAGCAGATCTATCTGGACTGCATCAAGCTGGGCTATGTAGAGGATATCATAAAAGCCGGTGCCATTTTCAGCACCCCCACCTGTGGCCCCTGCCTGGGCGGTCACATGGGTATTCTGGCGGCAGGCGAACGTTGTGTTTCCACAACAAACAGAAACTTTGTAGGCAGAATGGGTCACGTAGAAAGCGAAGTATATCTGGCAAGCCCCGCTGTGGCAGCGGCTTCCGCTATTGCAGGGTATATCGCTGACCCCGAAGAGATCGCAGGAGGGAACAAATAATGGAAACAGCAAAAGGGAAAGTATTCAAATATGGCGACAATGTGGATACAGACGTTATCATCCCCGCAAGATATCTGAACGTATCCAGCGGCGAAGAATTGGCAAAATACTGCATGATCGACATTGACGCAGATTTCGTAAATAATGTAAAGGAAGGCAACATCATCGTTGCCACAAAGAATTTCGGCTGTGGTTCCTCCAGGGAACACGCCCCTTTGGCGATCAAATGTGCAGGGGTTTCCTGTGTCATCGCCTCCACATTCGCAAGAATTTTCTATCGGAACGCCATCAATATCGGTCTGCCTATTCTGGAATGTGAAGAAGCCGCCAACGACATCGAAGCTGGCGATACAGTATCTGTTAATTTCAATACAGGCATTATCACAAATGATACAAAAGGCAAAAAATATCAGGCAGAGCCCTTCCCTGCATTCATGCAGAAGATCATGGCTGCTGGCGGTCTGGTAACCTATACAAAAGAAAAAATCGAAGGATAAGGTGAGAAAAATGGGAATCTATAACATAACTGTTTTGAAAGGCGACGGCATCGGCCCCGATGTCGTCACCGAAGCCATGGGCGTATTGGAATGTGTTGGTGCAAAATACGGTCACATCTTCCACTTCAACGAAAAACTGGCAGGAGGCTGCGCCTATGATGTATATGGTGAACCCCTGCCCGATGAAACACTGGAGGCATGCAAAAACAGTGATGCCATCCTGCTGGGTGCCGTTGGCGGCCCCAAATGGGATCATCTGCCCGCAAATCTGCGCCCTGAAGCAGGGGCCCTGCTGAAGCTGAGAAGCAGCTTGGGTTTGTATGCAAACCTGCGCCCTGCCATCATCCATAAGGCACTGAGTGCAGCCAGCCCCATCAAAGCGGAAATTATCGGAGATAGCTTGGATATCCTTGTAGTGCGTGAGCTGACAGGCGGTATCTATTTCGGGGAAAGAGGCTATCGGGAAGGCAAATATGGTCAGGAAGCCTATGATATGGAAGCCTACAGCGAATTTGAAGTAAAACGCATCGCTGTGCAGGCCTTTGAAGCCGCTATGAAGCGGAATAAAAGGGTGACAAGCATCGATAAAGCAAACGTACTGGAAAGCAGCAAGCTGTGGCGCAGAATGGTCACAGAGGTTGCAAAAGACTATCCCGAAGTGGAACTGGACCATATGTATGTAGATAATGCAGCCATGCAGCTGGTACGCAATCCCAAGCATTTCGATGTTATAGTTACCTCCAATATCTTCGGCGATATCATCTCCGACGAAGCCAGCCAGATCACAGGCTCCATCGGGATGCTGCCCTCCGCCAGCCTGGCAGACGGTGCCTTTGGGATGTATGAACCCATCCATGGTTCCGCCCCCGATATCGCAGGGAAAGACATGGCAAACCCCATTGCCACCATCCTTTCCGCAGCCATGATGCTGAAATTCTCCTTTGGTCTGGTAGAAGAATCCAAAGCCATTGAGGATGCCGTTACGAAAGTGCTGGATGCCGGATACAGAACACCGGATATCTACAGCGAAGACACAACAAAAGTTGGTACAAAGGAAATGGGCAGACTGATCTGCGATGCCATCCAAGCATAAATGAAACAAGCCACAGGTCAAAACTTGTGGCTTTCTTTTTTACTAAGAAAACCCCCTCTGCTTCTGCAAAGGGGGTCATTTTTTCTCTATTCCATTATTTCAGCACACGTCTTGCTGTTACATATGTATTTGCGCTGTAGCCGCTGTTCAGGTTTGTAACGGTTACGCCATAAGCTGCACCGTCTGTGGAATGAACGTATGTACCATCGCCGCAGTAGATACCAACGTGGCAGATGTTGCTGTTGCCGCCGCTGTTAAAGAACACCAAGTCACCAGCCTGCAGATTAGATTTGGAAACTTCCACACCATTATTTACCATCGTTGCGGAAGATCTGTTCAGGGTAATGCCGAAGTTTTTATAAACCGCATATACGAAGCCGGAACAGTCAACACCTGTTCTCAGGTTCGTACCGCCCCATACATAGGGAGTACCAATGAACTGCTTGCCGTATGCAACCACTTCTGCCCCTTTGGAGGAAGCAGCAGAACGTGTGGTTTTCGTGCCTGTTCTGACGGAAAGGTAATCTATACTAACGTAGCCCTTCTGACCGCCGTCCGTAACAACTCTGATCCATTCCTGACCGATTCTGTCTACATCTACTTCTGTGCCATAGGGCAAAACTGTCAAAACAACAGAATTGGTAGATGCTTCTTTTCTCAGCTTCAAGCCTGTTTCAGCTGTAACTACACCGTAGGTAGATTCCAGTTCCTGTACCGCTTCGTTGGCAATCTCAGGAACATATTTCACATAATCACCGGATACATAATCCTTGCTGACATAAGCAGAACCACCTTTGTAGGAAACACGATACCAGCTGTCATTCTGACCTGTCACTGTCACATAATCACCATCGGCATATTTGCCCAGGGAATCGGAAGAAGTAGAAGCCTTTTCTCTCAGGTTTACGCTGGAACCATCGATATTCGCATCTGCTTTTGTCACTTCAAAATAATCTGCGAAAACAAAACCGGTCGCACCATTATAAGAAATTTTGAACCATTCGCCTGTTTTGTCCAAAACTGTGTATTCTGTACCCTTATTGATCTTATCCAGAACATTTGCGCTTGTGCTGGCTTCGGCGCGTACATTTACGTTTGTGCCGGAAGCTTGTCCAGCGTTGGCAGCAAGAGCTGTCACTGTGCCCAGAACAACAAAAGCAGCTGTCAGGCAAATTTGTTTGATTGCTTTATTTATACCCATTGGATTCTCCTCCAAACCGTTTCACTTGAAATTGTTACAAATCTGTTACATTTAGTATATAAAAAAGTAATAAACCTGTCAATCATTTTCTGCAAAAGTTTACATTAATTTTTCGCATTTCTTGGAAGGAAAAGCGGAAATTCCGACCTTTTTCCGCATTTTGATTGACATAACTTTCAATTTATCATTCTTTGTACAGAAATTTTAATTTTTTAAGACTTCTTAAAGCTCCACGATTCTTCCGGCGATTTTTTCACAAAAAACAGCATCATGTTCTACGAAAAGTAATGTGGGTCTATATTTTTGCAGCAAATCCTCGATCTGCATACGGGAAAAAACATCGATGAAATTCAAAGGTTCGTCCCAGATATAAAGATGGGCTTCTTCGCATAAGCTGCGAGCGATCAAAACTTTTTTCTTCTGCCCATCACTGAAGTCCTCCATCCGTTTATCGAATTGCTCCCGGGAAAAACCAAGTTTCCGCAGGATAGCCTTAAAAAGACTTTCATCAATGCCATATTCTTCTGCATAATCCCGCAGATCCCCCTGCAATCCATCGGTTTTCTGGGGCACATAAGAAATCTTCAGGCCTGTTGTCTTGCGGAATTCCCCCGTCATATCCATTTCTTCCCCATAAATCAGCTTCAGGATGGTGGATTTGCCGCATCCATTTTTTCCCCGCAGAACCACTTGTTCCCCTGTCTCGATCTCAAAGGTAACACCCCGGCAGGCAACTTTTTCGCCATACCGTACCATAACATCCTTTAGATAGACCACAGGGTTCTGACGGGCCTTTAATGGAGCTAGCTTCAAATCATCGGCGATGTCGATATTCCGCAGCAAAGAGGTTTTTTCTGCAAGGGCTGTTTCCTGTCGCCGCTCTAAGCTTTTGGAACGGCGCATCATCTTTTCCGCCTTATGCCCGATATAACCCTTATCTGCCTTCACGCCAGCATCTCTGGGGGTTCGCCTGTCGGCGTTTTTCGTTTTTTCCACCTGCTCCGACCAATGGGATGTTTGCTTCGCCGCCTTTTCCAGCCGCTTGATATCCTTTTTCAGCTTCTCATTTTCAGAAAATTCATAGGCATCCTGCCTGTCCTTATTCTCCTTCCAGGAGGAGAAATTTCCCCGCTGCACTTCAATCGTATTGCGGTTGATGGCAAGGACGTGGTCGATACATGCATCCAGCAGGATTCTGTCATGGGAAACCAGAATAAAACCCTTTTTCTGCTGCAGATATTTGCTGATGGCTTTTCTCCCTTCCAAGTCCAGATGATTTGTGGGTTCATCGATGAGCAGAAAGGCGTGTTCTTTCAAAAACAACGCAGCCAGCAGTGCTTTCCCCTGCTCCCCATCAGAAAGGGTATCAAAGGGACGCCAGAGTTCTTCCTCCCCGATCTCGATACGGGATACTTCCTTGATGATCTCCCAATCTTCGCAAAGGGGACAGAGCTCCCGCAGGACATCCATGGTGAGCCAGTCTTTATGCTCTACCTCATATGGAAAATAGGCAAACTCCATATCCGCAGAGATGGTGCCGCTGTATTCATATTGCCCCATCAGCAGCTTTAGAAACGTGGTCTTCCCCCTTCCGTTTCTGCCGATGAGCCCCAGTTTCCAGTCTGTATCCAGACGAAAGCTGACATTCTCAAAAATGTTATCATAACTGCCTTCATAGGCAAAGGTTAAATCTGTGACCTGAATATAAGACATAATGGTTTTCCTCCTTATTTTTGCAAAAATAGAAAAGCCACAGGAAAACAAATTCCTATGGCTAAAAACGCATACAAAAACAGGCAGGACCGCCCTCTATATTTTGATGGGATAAGCTGTAAGATTTTCTTGTTTTCCTGCTGCGGGCATGACGAAGAAACAAAGGTCGAAACACTTTGTGAAAATAACCGTTTCTTTTACATACCGATTTAAAAATTAGCAAGAAAACTGGAACATCTTTTCAACTCCTATCATTTTTCCAATACTACATTTCATTATGGAAAGTATAACACGAAAAATACGCAGATACAATCATTTTGTCAGCAGCTCTTCCTTGAATTTTCCATTTTCATAGAACAATTCCCCATCGGCATAGATCTTACCCTCTTTGGTCATATCGTTGATCATATCCCAATGGATGGCAGATTCATTTTTCCCGCCGGCTTCCTGAAAGGCTTCGCCAATAGCCATGTGCATGGAACCACCGATTTTTTCATCAAACAGGATATTTTTCGTATGGCGCTGAATGCCGTAGTTGGTGCCGATGGCAACCTCGCCAAAATAACGGGAACCTTCATCCGTATCGATATAGGAAAGGAGGGTATCCAGCATTTCCCCGTTTTTGCAGGAAACATCCACGATGCGCCCTTTTTCCACCGTCAGGCGCACTTCATAAAATTCGTTGCCATTCATAATGGAAGGATAGGAAAAGGTAATGTAACCATCAATGCCATCTTCCACGGGAGAAGTGAAGATTTCACCATCAGGGAAGTTTTCATTGCCGCAGCAGTTGATCCATTTTCTGCCATCGATGTTCACCCGAATATCTGTATCCTTGGAAAGAATATGCAATTCCTTTTTCCCATTCAGGTAGTCTACCCATTTTTCCTGCCATGCCGCCATTTCTTCCCATTTCGCGACAGGGTCGTCTTCATAGAGGAAGCCTGCGGCGTATACGAAATCTTCGTATTCTTCCAGGCTCATACCTGCGTTTTGGGCATCGCCGTTGGTGGGGAACTGGGTGCCGCACCAGCGCAGCTCTCCTGTGCCCATGCGTTCGGAATAGGCTTTGCGGTTTTCTCTGTTTGCCAGACGTTTTTGCTTCAGCCGTTCCCCATCGATGGACTGCATGGTTTTTGTATTTTCACTGCCCCATGCGCTGAGCCAAACATCACTTCTGGCGCAGGCACCGAAACGGATATTTTCACGGGCATACTGCTCTTCTGTGCCGTTTTTCAAAATTTCCGCATCCACATCGGGCATGTCCACATAGTAATCCACCAGTGCGCCCTTTTTCACCGCTGCCCTCGCCACAGCTTTGATGAAGGGCAAAGCGGCATCCTCAGCGGAAATGGCAACACGGTCACCCTTTTTCACCTTTGTAGAATAATTTACCAGCACATCTGCCAGTTTTTCTAATCTTTCGTCTCTCATGTTACACTCCTTACTTCACAGCGATCTGGCACATCTGCATGGTTTTCAAAGCAGCTTCATGGCTTTCCGGTGTTACACCGGCGCAGCAGGAAGCATCCACGCTGATCTTTACCTCGGGCAGTCTTGCTTTCAGAAGCATCGCATTGGAAACAACACAGATATCTGTGCAAAGACCAACCAGTTCAACCTCGCATTCCTCTGCAGACAGACCTGCAAATTCCATCACCATCATATCTGCCAGCTCTAAAGAACCGAAGGTGGGTTTATTCATGACGACTGCACTGCCCAGAGCTGCCTTTACCTTGTCGTTGATCTCCCAGCCGTGGGTACCTTCGATGCAGTGTACCACGGGCAGGTTTTCGCCTTCCTGGGTCTGCAGATAATCATCCTGATGAGTATCTCTGGTGGCATATACCTGATCCTTGGGATATTCGTTGATCTTTGCTACTACATTATCTACAATGGCTTCCGCTTCCTCTGTACCCAGAGAACCATCGATAAAGTCATTCTGCATATCTACTACGATCAAAATTTTCTTCATTTTCCTTCTTCCTTTCCCTGTTTTAAGGTGAACTCGATTCATAATGCATTTAGTGTACCATGGAGAAGGATTTGTTTCAAGTTAATACATCTGTCTTTACAACTAAGCACGGTCTTATGATTTTCAGATATTAGTCAATCCCTCTTGGTGCACCTTCGCCCCTTGTAGCAGTTGAAGAAGCTACTTCTATTGTCTTCGCTTCTTCATTCCAGTTTACATCCATTTCCAGTACCTTTGCCAACTCTCTCAGTTTATAAAAGGTGTACCCATCAATCACATACCCATACATCCCCTGCGCATCATACCATGTTGTCGCAAAAATCTGTGAATCTGAAAGCACCCCTTGCTTTTCTTCTGTGCCAATTACATATGTTTTTGAACCTTCGACCGGCACATATTCCTCTTGCATATCAATAGAAACAAAATTTCTTTCTTTATTATATCCCACGTTAAAATGGTGATATGGATCTGCAATGTGTTCTGTTACCACCTGTGCCACATCCCGCAGACGGAAATAGTTATAGCCATTGATATTGTAACACTGCATCATTTCACTATGCCCATCCAGCATTACCTCCTGCACGGCGGGCTTTGCCGTTACATATTTTTCAGGCTGTTCCGCTGCATAAGTCGTTGTCCCCATCATGCACATCGCCAAAACCATTGCAAAAAATCGTTTCATATCCTTTTCCTCCTTATATATGTCATTTCCCAGAAGTTTCTTCCTCTTCTTCATCCAGTATAGCATTAAATATGTACAAAAACCATTAAGAATTTCATAATAATTTATCTCACCTCTGTGCCGCCCCATTCCACCACAGTGAAGCCCTCTCTCTGCAAGGTGGGCAATTTCTGTTCGGGAATGTCCACAGGCTCTTCCAATGCTTTGAACGCCATAAACACACGGAGCATGTTGTCGGGTTCAGGTGTGATGTTCAGTTTTGCAGATTCGTTATAGTTTTCCCACTGGAAGGAAATCAGGTTGTAGGCATTATCCTGCATATAGGGCAGCCAGTACACAATAAATTCATTATATTCTCTAGGGGTCATACCCATAGCGGAGAGCTTTTCCTGCAGGAAAGCAATGGTATCTTCCCCTTTTACTACGAAACCTTCAGAAAAGTCCATTTCGCCATAGCCTTCCCCTTCCCAGAAAAGATAAGAATATTCTCTGCCGTCGGCGTGATTTGTCAAAGTGCCGTCGGGCTGGGCAGTTACCTTCCAGCCATCGTTGTAGGCAGGATAGGTCACTGTCAGGTCGCAGTCGACGTTTATAGAAACATCGGTTGTTTCTTCAGGGTAAAGATAGAGGATGGGCTTTCTGTAAACGATTGGTGTACCATCAGGATATTTTGAAGGAAGGGAATTTAGTTCAATCACCTTTTCCGTTTCACACCAATCCACCCGTATATCCAACAGTCTCGCCAAATCTCTCACTTTATAAAAGGTATAGTCATCAATGACATACCCCTCCAAATCACGAGAAAAACCAATTCCCCATAAATCTTGAGCCATCACTCGTGCGCTGGAACGTATTCCCTCTTTTTCTGTCGTACCTATTGTATAAACGGGTGCACCCTCCACCGGCACATAATCCTGATTTCTTTTGATTTCAATAAAACGAACCTCCGGATTATAACCTACATCAAAATGATGCCATTCTTCTTTCATATATAGTGTTGCCGCTTCCGCTAAATCCCGCAGGCGGAAATAGTTATAGCCGTTGATATTGTAGCACTGCATCCTTTCGCTATGCCCATCCAGTGTTACCTCCTGCACAGCAGGCTTTGCGGTTACAACTTTCGCAGGCGGTTCTGCTGCATAAGCCGTTGTCCCCATCATATACATCGCCAGCATCATCGCAAAAAATTTCTTCATACCCTTTTCCTCCTTTACTGTATGCCAAATCATGCCAAAGTTCTTTTCTTCATCATAGCACTCCAAGGTTACAGCACAGTAACAAAATTCCTAAGAAATTCTTACGATTTCTCCCCTTTTTCCTTGACACAAGCAGCTTCTTCGGTTTATCATAATATCTGTGAAAAACAATGACAGGGAATAGTAAAAAAGCCCCTTGCCCCCAGAAAATAGGCGGTCGATGCGAGCCTTGGCAAACCTTTTTGAACCTGCCCCTCGAGTTCCGCAGGGAAAATGCGGCGTAGTTCGGCGTTAACGATTCCGAGAGGATGATAGCTTTTATCATCAATAAGGGTGGCACCGCCGAATAACCTTGGTCCCTTTTCCGTTTTACGGAGGGAGCAGGGATTTTTTGTTTTTAGAAGAATTTTTTAGGAGGAGTACAAAATGGCAAAAGATAAGAAATTTGTAGAATCCATTACTGATATGGAAGTGGATTTTCCCCAGTGGTATACTGACGTTGTAAAAAAAGCTGACCTGACAGAATATTCCAGTCTGAAGGGCTGCATGATCATCCGTCCCTATGGCTATGCCATCTGGGAACTGCTGCAGAGACAGCTGGATGACCGTTTCAAAGAAACAGGCGTAGAAAACGTTTATATGCCCATGTTCATCCCTGAAAGCCTGCTGCAGAAGGAAAAAGACCATGTAGAAGGCTTTGCTCCCGAAGTAGCATGGGTAACCCACGGCGGTGAAAAGAAACTGGAAGAACGGATCTGCGTTCGCCCCACTTCCGAAACACTGTTCTGCGAACATTACGCAAACATCATCCAGTCCTACAGAGATCTGCCTAAGCTGTACAACCAGTGGTGCTCCGTTGTTCGTTGGGAAAAAACAACACGTCCTTTCCTGAGAACCATGGAATTCCTGTGGCAGGAAGGCCATACAGCCCATGCAACAGCAGAAGAAGCTCAGGAAAGAACCATCCAGATGCTGAACATATATGCGGATTTCTGCCGTGAAGTTCTGGCGATCCCCGTAGTCAAAGGCGAAAAAACAGAAAAAGAACGTTTCGCCGGTGCGGCTCACACCTTCACCATCGAATCCCTGATGCACGATGGCAAAGCCCTGCAGTCCGGTACCAGCCACAACTTTGGTGACGGCTTTGCCCAGGCTTTTGGCATCCAGTATACAGATAAAGAAAACAAACTGCAGTATGTTCATCAGACAAGCTGGGGCATGACAACACGTCTGATCGGTGCTGTTATCATGGTTCATGGCGACAACAGCGGTCTGGTACTGCCTCCCAGAATCGCCCCCACACAGGTGATCATCGTTCCCATCGCCCAGAAAAAAGAAGGCGTACTGGATAAGGCTGCGGAGCTGAAAAACAGACTGAACAAAGTTTGCCGTGTAAAACTGGACGACTCCGATAAATCCGCCGGCTGGAAATTCTCCGAATATGAAATGAAGGGTGTTCCCATCCGTCTGGAAATCGGTCCCAAGGATATCGAACAGAACCAGTGTGTACTGGCAAGAAGAGATACAGGTGAAAAGATCTTCGTTTCTCTGGATGAACTGGAAACAAAGGTGCCCGAACTGCTGGATGAAATTCAGGCAAACCTGCTGAAAAAAGCAACAGAACACCGTGATTCCAGAACATACACAGCAACAAACATGGAAGAATTCGAAAAGACCATCAACGAAACACCCGGCTTCATCAAAGCTATGTGGTGCGGCGATCAGGCTTGTGAAGATGCCATCAAAGAAAAAACAGCAGCAACCAGCAGATGCATTCCCTTTGAACAGGAAGAGATCTCCGACGTTTGCGTTTGCTGCGGCAAAAAAGCGAAACACATGGTATATTGGGGCAGAGCATACTAATATCCTGACACACAAAAGAGGCGTGGAAACCCACGCCTCTTCTTATTTTTTCTGCCCTTTTAAATTGAATAACAGCAGCCCCGAGATGATCACTGCACCACCAATAAAGGTCCCCATACCGGGTACTTCCCCCAGCAGCAAAAAGCTCATCAGTGCAGACAGCAACGGAGACAGGAACATAAAATTCGCCACCTCGCTGGTCTTTTCCGCATAGGCCATGGCTTTCCCCCAAAGGATACAGCCTGCAGCATTGGAAATGATCGCCAGATACAACAGAGAAAGGATGTGCTTCCCCTCCCCTGTTGCCATTTCCCGGAAACCATCTGCGGACCAGAAGCAAAGCCAAACTGCTGCCCCCAGCATACTGAAACAGGTGATCTGCATGGAAGTATAGCCCATGGCAACCAGCTTCCTCGTCATAATATTATATCCTGCCCAGGATGCAGCAGAAAGCAGCATCCACAGCATGGCTGCATCAATGGAAAATGTACCGCCGCTGTCCCACAGCAACAGGATGACTACCCCTGTGAAGGCAATAAAAATGGCACACCAGCTGATGAGATTGATTTTTTCACTATATACTTTCGCTGCTATGATGGCTGTCATGATTGGCGATGTTGCCACAAGGAGACTGCAGGTAGCAGAAGGTAATGTCTGCAAGCCAATATTCATTGCAACCGTGTAGATCACATACCCCAACGCCCCCGACAGAAAAAACAGCGGGATATCTTTTTTTCTGGGCATCTGCATTCCCTGCAGCTTCCCAACCGCCAGCATGAAAAAGCCTGCAATAAAGCTGCGGATAAACGCAAGAGGAACCACTGTGAAATGCTCCTGGGCGATTTTTGTCAAAGGATATGCCGACGCCCAAAGAAAAATGGTAAACAGGCTATATCCGATCACTTTCTTTTTTTGTGTTGTCATTTTTCCCCTCTTCTTCCCTTTCAGATTCATCTCTAGACAAGGTACACCTTTTTTTCAAAAAATGCAACAAAAAAGGAGCTATGAAAACTCCTTTTCAGCTTTTTATTTTCCTTTCAGATTGAATACCACAATGCTGATGATGATAATGGCACCGCCAATGAATGTGCCTGCATTGGGGATCTCGCTCAGTATAATAAAGCCCATAATCGTGCTCAGCAAAGGGGTCACAAACATAAAGTTCGTTACCTCACTGGTGCGTTCTGCAAAGCTCATGGCCTTTCCCCACAGGAAATATGCGGTAGCACTGGGGAATGCACCCAGATACAGCAGTGCAATGATATGACTGGTGCTTGCCCCTGCCAACTGTCGGAAGCCTTCCCCTGCCCAGAAGCCCAAAAGGATGGCACCGCAGATCATGCTGTACGTTACGATCTCCAGAGCATTATAGCCCATAGCAGAGAGCTTTCTTGTCATGATGTTGTAGCCGCAGAATACGATGGATGCGCCCAATGTCCAGATCAGCCCAATATTGATGGAGAAAACACCTTCCCACAACAGCAGGATCAACACGCCGATAAAAGCAGAGAGGATCGCCGCCCAGCCGATGGGTTTGATTTTTTCCCCATAGAGCCTGGATGCCACTACTGCGGTCAGAATGGGTGTTACTGCAATGATGATACTGGATGTGGCAGAGGTCAGGGTCAGGATACCCGTATTAAAGGTGATCATATAGCCCGTAAAGCCCAGACCGCCGGATACGAAAAACAAAGGGATATGCTTTTTCTTGGGCAGCCTGATGTGGCACAATTTCCCAATGATAATGAGAAAAATTGCCGCTGCGGAACAGCGCAGAAACCCCAGAGGGATCGATGTAAACTGTTCCTGGGCCACCTTTGTCAGCGGAAATGCCGAAGCCCAAAGAAAAACAGTCAAAAAACTCAGAGCAAATACTTTTTTCTTATTTGTTGCCATTTCTGTTTCCTCCTAAAATACGAAACAAATGAATACGTAGGATAAAGCGGAGGAAGGAATATCGAAAAGCGCAGACATTGAGCCGTAATGCCTGCCTATTTTCACTCCACTTTCAAATGCATTATAACAAATATATGTTAATAATACAACACTATTGTTCGTTATTTTTTACATTTTTCCAATTTTTGTTTTGAAATCCAAAAAAGTCGTCCTCTTTTGCCGAAAGGATTCTATGGAAACAGGCTTGAAAAATCTTGCTTTTTTCAATGGATTGTATTATAATATCTTCCAGTTGTTAAATTTGCTACTGTGGCTCAGTTGGTAGAGCAGCTGATTCGTAATCAGCAGGTCACGGGTTCGAGTCCCGTCAGTAGCTGACCAGGCATAGTCTTTTGACTATGCCCTTTTTTTCACAGAAGAAAGGAGAGCATCATGCAGAAAAAAGATATCCTTGAACTGAAGCGTCGCTTCAAAAAAGATGCCTGCACTTTTACGAAAATGCGAGGCTGCTATGTAGACAGTCAGAAGAATATTATTTTACATATCAACGAGACCTTCCTCAATCTGGAAGAAGAGGAATTTTATAAATATCTGGAGATCGCCAAAAAAGCCCTTTCCGGCACCATCGGCAACAACCTGTTGGAGCTTTCCTTCCTGAAAGATGAAGCAGGCACCGAAGCCCAGAAATTCTTCCTTGCCCTCAGAGACAGCGGCTTGAAAGGTGATGGTCTGCTGGATCTGCTTTATGAACGCATCATTCGGGAATATGAATACGCAGGGAACTATCTGATCCTGCTCTTCCATGATGCCTATGACGTGATCACAAAAACCACAGACAACAACAAACTGGATGAATCCGAAGAAGTCTATGAATATATCCTTTGCGCCATCTGCCCTGTCGAGCTGACAAAGGCAGGTCTGGGGTATCATAAGGATAAAAATATCATCGCGCCCCGTATCCGTGACTGGGTGGTATCTGTGCCCGAAACAGGCTTCCTTTTCCCTGCTTTTTCCGATCGAAGCAGCGATGTAAATGCCATGGGTTATTTTGTGAAGGATGCAAAAAAAGCGCAGCCTGATTTTATGAAAGAGGCTTTAGGCTGCGAACCCAAGCGTACCGCAACGGAAGAAAAGAAAACCTTCCATGGGATTTTGAAGGAAGTGATCTCCGCCGAAGTGGAAGACCCTGCAAACCTGATTTTGGACATCCAGCAGGATCTGAGTGATATGGTGGATGAGCATAAAAATATATTCGAAAATGAGCCCGTTTTGCTGACCGCTCCCGCTATTCGGGAAGCCATGGCAGATAAGGGTCTTTCCGAAGATGTGATTGCCAAAGTGGAAGAAATCTGCCAGGAAGAATTTGGTGATGCCCCTCCCCTGGCGGAAAACCTCATCGACAATAAAGCTTTGAATACCCGAGCCGCTGCAAAAAAAGCAGAAGTTCTGGCATTGGAAGTGGAAGCCCTGAAACAGCAGTTGGAAGAAAAAGCAGATGCCATTCCCACAGAAGCACCCGAAAAGGAGATCATCCTGCAGGTTTCCCCAGAAAAACTGCCTGTCATCAAAACAGAGATCGTCAATGGCAAAAAATGTATCATCATTCCTCTGGAAGAGGATGAACATGCCATTATCAATGGCAGTGACCTGGAGGAAGCTCCTTTTTAACAGCCCCATTTTCATAGGAGCTTATTCGCAACTTGCCTTTATCACAAAAATCATTAAAACGTAAAAATGGTCATTTCTTACGATAAACAGTAGAAATGACCATTCTTTATTTCACGGTTTTCTCTTTATTTCGTATAGGGTGCCAGCTCCAGACGAATGAAGAAGCCTTTGTCATGGTCACAGACAGGACATCTTTGTGGTGCTTCTTTCCCTTCGTAAACAAAACCGCAGTTCAGGCACATCCATTTACACTCCACATCATTGATAAACAGCTTATTCTGTTCCAGCAGGTCTGCCAGTTGCCCAAAACGATCACCATGAATCTTTTCGATGCCCGCAATGTGGTGGAAGGATGCCGCTACCTTTGGGAAGCCTTCTTCCATTGCTTTATCCCCAAAAGCTTTATACACAGGGTCAAATTCTTCATATTCATTGTGCTGAGCTGCCCGCAAAACCTCCAGCACAGATTCATAAATATCCACGGGATAGCTGCCATCGATATGAATATTTTCCCCCGACAGCTCCTTCAGATAATTATAAAAGATCTCCGCATGCTCCTTTTCCTGATTGGCAGTGAAAGAAAACACTGCCTCCACCACATGCATCTTCTGCTGCTTCGCCTGAGATGCCGCAAAGGTATAGCGATTTCTGGCCTGGCTTTCCCCTGCGAATGCCCGCATCAGGTTTTCCTTCGTTTCACTGTTTTTGAAATCCATTTGACGTCCTCCTTCTGTTTAAAGCAATTTATGCTCTGCTTTTGCCTTTAAAATCTCCCATCTTCGGTCGATCTCCTTTTGTATCTCATCAGTGATGCTTTTATATTTTTCATTGGTCAGGTGCTTCGTCCGCCCCATCATTTTCAGCCAGTCCGTCACGGGAATTTTCCTCTGCCCCGGGTCATAGCTGATGGTGGTAATGCCCTGTTCCACTTCGTACAATGGGAAATAGCAGCTATCCACCGCCGCCCCGATGACCTTCCGTTCCAGATTTGGCTTATCCCCCCAGTTCAGGGGGCAGGCGGAAATGGCTTTGATATAGGCCATACCATGAAATTGGGCATAATGCTGTGCTTTTGCCGCTTTTTTGATAAAATCCACAGGATTGGATTCCGCCACCGTAGCCACATAAGGAATGCCTGTTGCCGCCATGATCTGGGGCATATCCTTATGGAAAAAGGTCTTGCCATATTGAGCTGGTCCCACATGGGAAGTGCTGCTTTTTGCCCCCATAGGGGTGGAATAGGAAAGCTGATAGCCTGTATTCATATAACCGCCGTTATCGTATTCAAAGAGGATCAGACGATTGTTGCGGATGGCAGTCCCCAAGGCAGAGCCCATGCCGATATCCATACCGCCGTCCCCGCTGACCATGATAAAGGTGATCTCGCCATCAGGGTATTCCCCTCTTCTCTGCCGTTCTCGGAACATCTCCGATAAGCCTGTCAAAGTGGCCGCACCATTCTGAAACAGGTTATGCACATAAGGCACTTTAAATGCGGTTTTGGGATAGCCTGTTGAAACGACCATACCGCAGCCTGTCTGGAACAACAGAACCACATTCCCTTCGATGCCCCGCAGCAGCAGGTTCACATTGACAGGGATGCCGCAGCCGGGGCAGGCACCATGGCCGGGGGCAATGCGTTTCGGCACTTCCGTCGTCTCATTCAGCCTGCCGCCCTCCACTTGCAGTTTTCCATTCTGCATGATACATTTTGTCAGCCCCAGCTTTGTTTCCTTTTCCGTAAGGGGCGCAAAATACTGTTCTTCAGCCACGGGTTCCCCGGGATATTTCCCAAAATAGTCGAACCGTTCCGCTTCTGGGTCATAGCAGGACAACAGCATTTCCTCTGCGTCCTTCTCATAAAAATCCTTGCCGCCCAAACCGTAGATACGGGTCAATACCTTCGCCGCAGAACCTTTTTCCTGCAGCATGGCTTTCAATTCCAAGGAAAGATTGCCGCCCTTTGCGCCATAGCTGTCCTGTCTGTCTCCAACCAAAATCGTCTTGGCATTTTTACAAAGCTCATATAATTCCTCCGCAGGGTACGGACGTAGGATGTTTGTTGTGAAAACCCCCACTTTTTTGCCCTGTTCCCGCAATTTGTCTACCGCCACCTTCGCCGTGTGGTATGCAGAGCCAAGCAGATGCAACACCACTTCTGCATCCTCCGTGCGGTATCCTTCCGCGGCGGCATATTGCCGCCCTGACAGCTGAAAATAGGCATCAAAAACGGACGGAATCACGGTCTTTGCCGCTCCCATAGCCTGATGGAGCTGAAATTTATTATTCAGTACATCGGGCTCATTCATATAAGAGCCGATGGAAACAGGATGCTTCAAATCCAAAGCAGAATATTCTGCATCGTATTTCCCGATGAAATTCTGTACCGTTTCATCCTTTTCAAACACCATGCACCGCCGCTTCTGGTGGCTGGTGAAAAAGCCATCAAATGCCACGATGACAGGCAGCTTCACCTGCTCCGCAATCTTCAAAGCGCAGATGTTCATGTCATAGACCGCCTGGGGTGTATTTGCAAAGAGAATGATCCATCCCGTATTCAGGCAATACATGATATCGCTATGGTCGCCCTTGATGCACAAAGGCCCGGAAACCGTCCGACAGGCCACATTCATCACCATGGGGAACCGTGTCCCCGACTGGACGGGCAGCTGTTCCAAAGCATACAGCAGCCCATTAGCACTGGTGGCATTGAATACCCGCCCGCCGCCGGTGGATGCGCCATAGCAGATGCCTGCCGCACTATGCTCCCCTTCCGCGGGGATCATGCAGATCTCATGTTCCCCGTCAGCCTTCATCTGGTCGAGAAATTCGGCAATCTGGGTAGAAGGCGTGATGGGGTAATAGCCCATCACGTGATAATTGATCTGTTTCGCTGCATAGGCCGCCACTTCGTTGCCACTTTCAAATAAAACCCTTTGCTGTTCCATCAAACCACACCTCCATCCACCCGTTTTTCCGTCAGAAAAGATTCGCTTGTGATCCAGGAATTGGGGCCTGCATCCTCAAACTCCATCTTGTCCACAATCAAATCTTTGTTCCGCACGAACCATTTCGGCTGTGGATGTTCCCGTTCCACGCCCATAACAAGGGCATTGGTGGGGCAAACATCCACGCATCGCAGGCATCCCTTGCAATGGTGATAATCCAGTCCCCGATTCACCATAGCAGGCTTGCCTTTGTATTCCCCTTTTTCAAATTGAAACACCATATCGGGGCAGGTGCTGTCGCACAGCCCACAGTTGATACAGTTTTCCTGTATAAACAGAGGGATATACCCTTCCCTAGAAGCAGAAAGGTCGTTGGAGACGGTACTGCCAAAACGGGGATTTGTGCCGCCGATGGGGGCGTTTTCATAGCCCCATTTGTTTTTCGCTTCCTGATAGGGTACTCTTTCGTAAGTCCCATCCTCTTTGAAAAAAGCAGATTTCGTTTCCTGATATCCCCGCCGCAGTCCTTCCAGGTTTGCTTCCAGCAAAGCAGGATATTTCTTCCCAATGGTGACTCTGGCGATCTCTTCCGCCGCATCCAAAGGGACAAAGCCGCTGGCCTTGGCAATAGCCCCCAACATCACCATATTTACCCTTGTTTTTGCTTCTATAGCGATATTCAAGGCATCGATACAGAAAATTTCTCCGCCGCAAAGTTTCAGCCGCTTTCGCATTTCTTCCGGGGAAGCATCCGTATTGATAACGATTTTCGTTTCCTCCGTCACCCCTGCTGTTACAGGCAGCTTTCCCGCCAGCGCTTCATGGAACAGCCCTAAAATATGGGGCGTTTCCACGGGACTGTTGATACCGATTTCCCGGTTTCCCTCCGCCCAGCGAATATAGGCCTTCACCGGGGAACCTCTCTTTTCCGAGCCATAGCTGGAAAAGCTTGCCGCATTCAGCCCCAGGGTCACCGCTCCCAATTCCCCCAGCATCTTGCCGCAGAGATTGGCCCCCAGACCACCGATGCTTTCCAGTCGAATCTCAAAATACCCATTTTCATTTGTTACAGGCAATTTCATCCCATTCCCTCCTTTTCCTCTCTAGTATAGGCGAAATTGAAATGCCTATACGCCCTATACGCTTTATACGTTCTCTTCCATCAGCCGATGCAATTCTTTTAAGTCCTTCTGGGGTGCGAAGCAATGCTGCCCCCGACAGAGGTAATAAACCTCTCCCCCATCAGGAATGGGATAATTCGCTGTAAAGGGCACGATCTTTGCCAGTCGTTCCTGATTCTCTTTGTTTTTAAACAATACCGACAGCCTCATTTCCCGACTTTCTCCGAGAAATGCCAGAAATGCCGCCGATGGCTTCTCTTCTGCAGAAACACAGATCAATTCCATGGCAGGATACAGCACTTCTCCCATTGCCAAAAGCCCGAAACAATGCCCCGAAGGCATACCTTCCATGGCTCCTGCCAGAAAAGAAAGCTGCTTGTCTCTTTCCTCCATCCATTTTGGCTTCCCTGTCAATGCCGCCAGCTTGGCGAATACATATCCTGCCACAGAATTGCCCGAAGGCAGTGCCCCATCGTAGGTTTCCTTTGGTCGATGAATCAGCTGCTCCCCGTCCTTGGCATAGAGATAGAGTCCGCCCTTTTTCTCTCCGAACCATTCCAGCATCATTTCCGCCAGCTGCGCCGCCCGTTCCAGATAACGCAAATGGAAGGTGGTTTCATATAATTCCAGCAGCCCAAAGGAATAAAAAGCATAGTCATCCAACTGCCCCTGATGAGCTGCCTCTCCATCCCGATACCGCAGATACAGCCGCCCCTTCTCATCGGTCAGCCGATTTTCGATAAAAGCCACCGCTTTTTTTGCAGCAGAAAAATAAGATTCATTTTTCAAAACAAAACCGGCTTTTGCAAAAGCCCCAATCATCAGTCCATTCCAGGAAGTTAAAATCTTGTCATCCTTATGCAGGATCGTCCGTTGTGTTCGATATTCGTATACCTTTTGAGAGAGGTGCTCCATTTTTTCATTTTTCTCCTGAGAAGGTTCCTCTCTCAAGCGATTGGGGATGGATTTTCCATCGAAATTCCCTTCATCTGTAATGTGGAAATAGCGGCAAAACTCTGCTGTATCCTCTCCTAAAATGGGTCGCAGCTCTGTCGGTGTGAAAACATAATATTTCCCTTCTACACCCTCACTATCCGCATCCTGCCCACAAAAAAAGCCACCCTCTTCGTCAGTCAATTCCCGCAAAACATAATCCAGGGTTTTCTCTGCCACAGTTCGATAAAAGCTTTTCCCCGTCTGCCGATATCCTTCCAGATAGACATAAGCCAACAGGGCATTATCATAGAGCATTTTTTCAAAATGGGGCACCAGCCATTTTTCATCTGTGGAATAACGGGAAAATCCGCCGCCGATATGGTCAAACATCCCGCCCAAAGCCATAGAATCCAGTGTTTTTTCCACCGCCGAAAGGGTGATCTCATTCCCCTCCGCCCTGCCATAGCGCAGCAAAAACAGCAGATTATGGGGGGTAGGAAATTTCGGTGCCACCCCAAAGCCGCCCCACTCCCGGTCGAACCGCTGCAGCAATTCTGCCGCTCCCTGCTGCAACAACGCAGGCGTTGGCGCAGCCTGCAGGGCTGGGGCTTCCCTCTGCAGGAGTTCCGCAATTTTCTCACCTGTTTCCAATAATTTCTTTCGATCGGTTTTCCATAGCTTTTCCACTTGCGCCAGCAGTTCCATCAGCCCCGGCATACCGTATTTGCTCCATTTGGGAAAATATGTCCCTGCGAAAAAAGGCTTTTGTTCCGGTGTCATCAAAATCGTCAAGGGCCATCCTCCTGAGCCTGTCATCATTTGACAAACGCCCATATAAACGGCATCCACATCCGGTCGTTCCTCCCGGTCAACTTTGATGGCAACGAACCCTCTGTTGAGAAGCTCCGCCACCTCCTCATCCTCAAAGGATTCCCCTTCCATCACATGACACCAATGGCAGGTAGAATAGCCGATGCTCAAAAACACAGGCTTATCCTCCTGTTTTGCCTTTGTAAAGGCCTCTGCCTTCCATGCAAACCAATCCACCGGGTTATTTTTATGCTGCAGCAGATAGGGTGATTTTTCATATTGCAAGCGATTCATGTTTCTCCTCCTCTCATTTTTCCTAGTTTCCTTCAAAAAAAATTTTTCATTCCTGCATTTTCCACACAAAAAACAAAAAAATCCTGATATGTTAAGAAAAAATACATCAGGAGGATAACTATGGAATCAGTTTGGACAAAAACCTGCAGCATCCCTAAAAGGGAACCTCTGCAGAAAGATATAAAAACCGAAGTAGCTGTCATCGGCGCAGGCATGGCAGGCATCCTCATCGCTTATCAGCTGCAAAAAGCAGGAAAGCAAGTTGTTATATTGGAAGCAGACCGTATCGCCAGCGGGCAGACCAAAAACACTACGGCAAAGATCACCTCTCAGCATGATTTGATCTATGCCAATCTGATCCAATCCCAAGGGGAAGAAAAAGCCCGCCAATACGCCATGGCGAATGAAGCCGCCATCGCAGAATATCACCGCATCATCAAGGAAGAAGAAATTCCCTGTGATTTCAGGGAAACTTCCGCCTATGTTTATTCTCAGAATAAAGAAAAGCTGATGCAGGAAGCAGATGCCGCCGCATCCCTTGGGATTCAGGCATCTTTTCTCAGTCATGCAGCATTACCTGATGGCAGTTCCTCCCCCGCACTGCGCTTTCATGGGCAGGCGCAATTCCATCCTCTGAAATTCATCAAACCCTTGGCGGAACAATTGGAAATATATGAAAAAACGCCCGTCCGAACAGTAGACGAGCATACGCTGCACACACCAAAAGCAACGGTCACAGCAGAATATATCGTTTTCGCCACCCACTACCCCTTTGTAAATTTTCCCGGGCTCTATTTTACCCGTATGCATCAGGAACGTTCCTATGTGCTGGCATTGGAAAATGTCCCTTTGGTCGGCGGTATGTTCATCGGGGATGGTGAAAATGCCTACTCCTTCCGTTTTTACGACAAATATCTGCTTTTGGGCGGCGAAGGTCACCGCACCGGTGAAAACCGACAAGGCGGAAAATACGATGCTCTGCGAAACAAAGCAAAGGAGCTGTTCCCCCACTCCCTGGAGGCGGCTCATTGGTCTGCTCAGGACTGCATCCCCGCCGATGGTATCCCTTACATCGGGCAATATGCCAGCGGAAAACCCTATTGGTATGTGGCGACCGGGTTCCAGAAATGGGGCATGACCACTTCTATGGTCTCTGCCATGATTATCAGGGACATGATTTGCGGAAAAGAAAACCCCAATGCCGCAGTTTTTGATCCCCAGCGTTTTTCCGCCGAAGCCACCGGCGGCATCGCCTGTGAAGGCAGGCAGGCGGTAAAAACCTTTGCAAAACGCCTATTCAAACTGCCCGAAGCCACGGTAAAAGAACTTCCCATGGGTCATGGCGGCGTTGTTGACTTGGACGGTGATAAGATCGGCGTTTACAAAGAAGCGGACGGAACGCTGCATCTGGTTGATATCCGATGTCCTCATCTGGGCTGTCAGCTGGAATGGAATCCCGATGAAAAAAGCTGGGATTGCCCTTGCCATGGTTCTCGTTTTGATTTCCACGGAAGGTGTATTACCAATCCCGCCCAAGAAGATATTACTTTGGGAAAAGAAGATTCGTAAGGCTTCGCCATATAAAAAAGCTCCTGCCATAAGGCAGGAGCCAATTTTTATATTCTTCAAAATGAAGTTGTCCAATAATCGAAAAGATTATTTGCCTTCTTTCATTTCTTTCAGACCCATCAGGCCTTCTGCAAACAGTTTTGCATCCATCAGAGGGATGTTGCCATCAGCATCTCTGTCGATGATGGGTTCGAATTCCATCATATCCAGAATCTGTGTCTGCAGATCGATACCAGGAGCGATTTCTGTCAGGTGCATACCATCTTCTTTCAGAACGAATACGCATCTTTCTGTCATGTACATTACCTGCTGACCGTTTGCGATAGCAATGTCACCATTGAATGTAACCTGTTCTACAGATTTAACGAATTTTTTCTGTTTACCTTCCTGAGCGATTACAACTTTGCCGTCTTCTACTTTAACTTTCAGACCGCCTGCTGTAAATGTACCGCAGAAGAATACTTTAGGTGTGCACTGTGTGATGTTGATGAAACCACCACAACCAGCGATTCTAGGACCGAATCTGGAAACGTTGATGGAACCGTGAGGGTCACATTCAGCCAGACCCAGATAGCACAGATCCAGACCGCCGCCATCATAGAAGTCGAACTGGTAGCCCTGATCCAGCAGTGCGTCTGCGTTGTAAGCAGCACCGAATCTGATACCGCCAGCGGGTACGCCGCCAACAGCGCCGCCTTCTACTGTCAGTGTCATGAAGTCGCCGATACCTTCTTCGTTTGCAACGGATGCAACATATTCAGGAGCACCTACGCCCAGGTTAACTGCAACGTCTTTTTCCAGTTCCAGAGCACCACGACGACCGATGATCTTCTTAGCGCTCAGGGGCAGGGGTTCGGGAGCAACGTCAGGGTTTCTCATTTCGCCGGACAGAGCGGGATCGTAATCACAATCCAGTGTCTGCTGGTGATCTTTGGGATCAGCAACTACTACGTAGTCAACATAGATGCCGGGAACTTTAACCAGACGAGGATCCAGTGTGCCAGCTTTTACAACTTTTTCTACCTGAACGATAACAATACCGCCGCTGTTTTTAACAGCCTGACATACGGATGTACCTTCCAGAGGAGAAACTTCTTTTTCGAAGGAGATGTTACCAGCTTCGTCAGCGTATGTACCTCTGATCATAGCAACATTGATGGGGAAAGAGGGGTAGAACAGATAGTCCTGACCTTTGATGTTCACCAGTTCAATGATGTCTTCTGTTGTACGTTCGTTGATCTTACCGCCGCCATTTCTAGGGTCGATAAATGTACCCAGACCTACTCTTGTGAAGCAACCGGGTCTATGAGCTGCGATATCTCTGAACAGGTGGCACAGAGCACCCTGAGATACGTTGTAAGCTTCCATTTTGTTTTCCAGAGCCATTTTCTGCATTGCAGGAATTGTAGCCCAGTGACCAGCGATGAATCTCTTCAGCAGACCTTCGTGTGCGAAGTGTTCAGCACCACGGCCGTCTTTGTTACCCTGAGAACCACAGTAAACATATGTCAGATCTCTAGGTTCGCCTGTTGCCAGGAATCTTTCTTCAACTGCTCTGTCCAGAGCTTCGGGGATAGCACTTGCTACGAAACCACTTGTTGTAACGGTATCACCATTTTTGATGAGCTTTGCAGCTTCTTCAGCAGTGATAATTTTTACCTGTCTAGCCATTATGTTAGACCTCCTATAAAAACTATATAACTCTTTCTGAATATTACAAGAACACAGGGGTAGTCACCTACCCCTGTTTATTTACATTTCCATCAAAGTAAATGCGGTAGGAAAAATTACAGCATTTCTACGAAGGACTGCAGTCTTGTCTTAACCTGTTCGAAGGATGTTACTTCCTGGTCAACTTCGATCATCAGGTTCTTAACACCTTTTTCTTCGAATTCTCTGTACATTACAGGGTAGTCCCATTCTTCGGGATCACAGAATTTCATCATAGCGATGATAACTGCGTCAGCGCCTGTAGCGATTGTTTTGTTGATCAGCATTTTGCCGCGGCCTTTCTTTGTATCTGTTGCAACGGAGCAACCATACATCTGCTGCCATGCTTTAGCCATTCTGTACAGAGGGCCTTCTTCGCCGTCCAGAACGTCAACACGGATCTGTCTGGATTCCTGAGCCAGGTCGTCATCAACGATAGCGATCTTGAATTCGTCGAAGATTTCCAGCAGCTGGTTGGGTTCCAGCATGATACCTGTAACAACAACTTTCTTGCCATCCCAAGGCTGAACGGGCATAGCTTTGATTTCAGCGATCAGTTCTTTAACCAGAGCTGTGTGTTTTTCTTTCAGCATGAACTGTCTTGCTTTGAATACAGCATGACGGTCAACAGCGCTGATAACCTGAGGGTAGTCAGCTGCTACTTTAACAAATTCACGCATAACTGCTCTGTTTTCGTTGTAGATAGCGATGGAGTTTTCCAGAGCTGCGTTTGTGATCTTAACGCCCAGGTAAGCTTCCAGCTGTTTTTTAACCAGTTCGTATTCTGTTACCAGGAATTTATTAGCTGCTTCCAGGCCTCTGTTCTGAGGATGTGTGAATACGATTACTTTGTCAGCGTTAGCGCCTTTCCATTTCTGGGACAGGCATTTCAGTGTATCACAAGGTACGGAGAACAGAACTGCTGCCAGATCGTCGTAAGCGCCTTCGCACTGCAGTTCCATTACCTGCTGCATGATAGAGCATGCGAATGCAGGCAGATATGTACGTGCTTTGGAGATCTGTTTGCCCTGCGCACCCCAGATACCCATGGGCAGGTAACCTGTTGCGTGTACCATTTCTTCGGGAGCGTAGATAGGCATGATACCTACAGCGCCTTTACCTGTTTCAGCTTTATAATCATCCATTGCTTTCTTGGGATTAGCTGCAACTTCTTTCAGTTGGGATAAGATAGCTTCTACTTTACTCATCGTTTTCTCCTCCTCAAAATTATTCTGCTGCCAAGTTAGCTTCCATCATTTCTACCAGTGCCTGTACACGTGTTTCGTACTGAGCAGGAGAATATACGTTAGGGTCTGTCTGGTCACCATCGAAGGATACGTAAGGTTTGCCGTTTACGCCTTTGATGATTTCAGCTGTTTCTACGTTCAGGAAACTCATCAGCTTACAAGATCTATTCAGGTGGTAGATTGTACCATCGATCTGGCCTTTGTTCATGATGTTCAGCAGAACTTCAACTTTGTTGCTCAGGCATGTGTTGATGTAGATTCTTGTGTAAGCTTCTGCCATGGAGTGCAGGGATTCGTCGTTTGCATCATAGTGCAGATCCCACAGAGCGGGGTAAGCTGTACCTGTCATGATGGAGTTCAGGTTTTTCATTGTTTTGAATGTGTGACCCAGGTGAGGCCATACAGCGATACCTTCCCACTGGAAACGTGTCTTTTCTGCGCCTTTGAAAGCGTAAATGCCAGCTTTCAGGTTTGCTTCCAGTTCATCAGCGAATGCTTTGAATGTGATTTCAGCATAGTCCAGGGAACGGCAAGCTACGATCAGAGCCATGTAGTTGAACAGGTCGAAACCATTCAAAGGAGAGGGTTTGTACTGAGCCATATCAGCGATTCTGTTCCAGTGGTATACGGAACGCTGTGTCTGGTCTTTAACTTCTTTGAATTTCTTCCAGTCGAAAGGTCTGCCGCAGATTACTTCCAGCTGAGAAATAGCGTTTCTGAACTGGTCAGCGATATATGCTTTTGCATATTCGGGGATAGGCATTGTGTGGTTGAAAGGTACGTCGATTACGATGCAGGGGATATCCAGTTCTACAGCCAGATTTTCGTACCATTTCAGCAGTGTGTTACAAATGTTGTTACATGTGATTACCAGGTCGGGCAGGGGAACGTCAGCTGCAGGAGAGTTAACCAGTACTTCGGGTTTTTTACCTGTGATAGCTGCTTCTTTCAGACATTCCATGTAACCCATGTTTACTCTACCATAAGAACAGCAGTCGATGTTGTAACCTTTTCTTGTTGCAACGTCCAGCATATCGATAGCACCTTTTCTAGCACCGATACCAGCTGCATGTGTTTCGGGGTAGATCATAGCGATACCCATTGTTACGCAGAATTCGGAAGGAGCTACGGATGCGGACCAGCAAACAAGGTCGCCTCTTGCTTTAGCTTCTCTTGCGTCCTGGTCAGCTTTGTTCTGGTAGTAGCCTAACAATTTTTTTGCTGTCATGCCTTGTGTTAAACTCATTCTAATCCCTCTTTCTTATTTTTTTTGTGCCGCTTCGTATGCGAACAGTGCCGCACCGAGAGCGCCTGTTGTTTGTGGATTTGGTGCCACAATTACATCTGTTTTTAATACGCTAGAGACCGCTCTAACTACGCCTGCATTTTTTGCAACGCCACCAGTGAAGACAACGTCTTTTTCAAGGCCGCCTCTATAAGCGAGGCCACACGCTCTACTAGCAACGGACATATGAACGCCTCTGGCGATGTTATTTCTGCTTGTGCCTTTGGAAAGCTGAGAAATAACTTCAGATTCAGCGAATACAGTACAAGTACTGCTGATTGGCGCTGTCTCTTCTGCCTGTTCGTCCAGTCCAGCCATTTCATCCAGTGTTGTTTCCAGAACTCTGGCCATTACTTCGATGAAACGGCCTGTACCTGCCGCACATTTATCATTCATAAAAAACTGCTTGATGCCACCGTTGTTATCCAGTCTGATCGCTTTTGCGTCCTGACCGCCGATATCAATGATGGTACGTGCAGTGGGTACCAAAAAGTAAATACCTTTTGCGTGGCAGCTGATTTCGGACATCTGCTTATCCGCATTGTCCAGAGAGAATCTGCCGTAGCCGGTAGCGACTGTAAAGGAAATATCTTCCTGTTTCAGACCGCTTGCTTCGAAAGCACTTTCCATTGCTTTCTTGGGACCTGAAGAACCTGTACCAACCTGTACAACTTCTGCAGCAACAACGTCTTTACCGTCTTTCAAAATAACTACTTTGGAAGATGCGGAGCCAACGTCAATACCCATTGTATACATCCTGTTTTACCTCCTCCGTTTTATATTTAACCATGCGATAAAACAATCATGAAGAGTTTTGACCAGCCTGTTGTCCCCGTGTTTCTTTTTTACAGACCTGTCAAGTGAATGACATTAGAAAAAACCTATATCCTTGAATATAAGTTCTTCTCTCATTCTAAAATACAGTATGGCTCATACAACCCTCCTGTATTTGTCTTGATTATAACATCAATGATTTTATATTTCAACCTAAATTGTTAAAAATTTATTATTATTTTGGAAATTTTGCAGAAAAATGTTCGTTCTTTCCAAAAAAATAAAATTCTGTATACAAAGTACTTTGCATACTACCTATTTTCCCTAAATTTTTGTAAAAATGAACTCATTTTTCCTAAAAATCCTTCCTGTTTTTGACAAATCTTTTCTATCCTGCCATTCTGATCCATTTCATTTTCAGGTCATTCCTGACATTTGGCAGGTTATTTTTTATTCCTATCCAGGCACAGGACTTTTCAATTGCCCCGTCCTTTCCCATGATTTTGTTAAATTATATGCAAAATCTAGATGGATATGCCATTTCTTAGATTGGCCTTATCTAGTTTTTTCCTTGTAAATCCTATATTTCCCGCTGTTTTTCTGTTTACTCCCTGCAATTTTTTTCTGCACAAAAAAATCTCCCTCTATACAAAATAGAAAGAGATTTTTTATCTTTCATTTTTTCCAACTTTCCGCGATCTCGGACAAGAGTTCCTCTTCCGTTCTGATCTTGAAAGGAGAAAGTCCAGCCTTTTCCGCCAGCTTTTCCAAAAGTCGAAGGAGCAGTCCATGATAATCGCTGTCTCTCGCCTTTAATTTCTTCGCCAGCTTTGGCAGAAGTCTTTCATTCATTTCCCGCAAAGAAACCGTTTCTTCCTTTAAATAAAATTTCAGAAGCGTTTTCAATGCCAGATACGCCTGCATCTCGTCCCACCGGCGGTCGATATAGTATTTCTCTCCAGTCAGCCCATAGAGCATCCGCATACCATCGAAATATCCCAACGTCATATCCTTTTTGCTCTGCTCTGCATCGAACTGCAGCACACCGCCCAGCTTTTCCCCAGGGGCAATGGTGATAATATTGGCATCTTCTGGGAGCTTCGTCCGTTTTTCAAAACCGACACCATAAATGCGGATCACGATGATATCTCTATATCCCCGATCCAATAGGCTGCTGATGGGCACGATATTATGGACGCTGCCGTCCACATAATCCTTGCCGTCCAATTTTTTTCTCTGAAACAAAGGCACATAGGCACTAGCAAGGAGCATATCCTTCAGCTTTCCTGCTTCCAGTTCATCCGCATCGATATCCAGTTCCTTCTTATCTGTCAGAGAATAGGTCACCAGAAAAAATTTCTTACCGGATGCCTTGATCTTCTCTTCATCCACCCATTCAGAAAGAAGATTTCGCAAAGGCTCAATATCCAGACCGCCCTCTTTGATGGCTTCGATCAGATCTTTCAGCAGGGCTTTGATATCCAGCCCCGACAATTCCCTGTCATATAGCTTTTTCATCTGCAAATCATCCGCATCAAAGACCTGAGAAAACTTGATATTTTCCCAAAGGCGGATAGCCTGCTCCAGTTCTCCCATGACCATCATGGCACCATTCAGCGCGCCAACGGAAGTCCCTGCCACCGCATCGAATTGCACCCCTGCTTCATCAAGAGCCTTCCAGACCCCCACCTCATAGGCACCTTTTGCGCCGCCGCCTTCCAAAGCGATGGCGTACGTTTTTGATGTGTCAAACTGCAGTTCCACCTGACCACCTCTTAATATTCACCCAATTCCGTCAAAGCCGCCCGGATCATTTTGCCTGCAATGGGCGTTGCACTGCCGTAATTGGAATTTTCGATCAAAACAGCTACTGCCACCTTCGGGTCTTCCGCAGGGGCAAAGCCAATAAACCAGCTATGGTCATAGCCTGTGGCATTTTCCGCTGTACCGGTCTTGCCCGCTACAGACACACCGCTGACTGCCGCCGCAGAGCCTGTACCGCTGGTGATAACTTCCGTCATCATATCTTTTAAAATCGCCGCTTCTTCCGCAGAACAGATATCCATCAATTTTTCAGGGACGGTGTGTTTGGTTTCTGTCCCATCGGGATAAACCACGTGATCTACGATATATGGCTGCATCATCATGCCGTCATTGGCGATGGCAGATGCAAGCATCGCCATATACAAGGGCGTCACGCCCGTTCTTCCCTGCCCGATGGCAGTTTCCACCAATTCGCTTTCTGTTGCGCCCTTTTCCAGATAAATACTGTTGGGGCTTGTCTCCAGTTCAAAATGGCTTGCCGTATCCATCCCTACCTGACGCATGGTCTTTGCCAGATTTCCTGCTCCGATTTCTTCCGCCAGGGCCGCAAAATAGCAGTTGCAGGAAGCCGCCAGTGCCCCTTTCATATCTACGGTGCCATGGGCTCTGTTATTGTAGCAATGGATAACCTTATCCTCAAAGTCCCGTTCCCCGGTGCATTCCACGGTAAAATTCTGCCAGTTGGAGAGATGCTCCATTCCAGCCAGAGCCGTTACCGTCTTGAAAGTGGAACCGGGAGGATAGAGTCCCTGTGTGGCTCTGTTTACCAGAGGACTGTCTGCATGGTCTTTCAGGGTATCCCACTGGGATTCCACACTATTAGGGTTGAAATCAGGATAAGCCTGCAGAGCAAGGATTCGCCCCGTGGAAGGTTCCATCACCACAATAGCACCCTTCGCACTGCCCAGCAGATTCCCTGCCGTACTCTGGATATCCATATCTACCGTCAAAGCAACGCTGTTGCCCTGTAATTCTGTCCCTCTTATGATGCCGCTGATACGCTGAAACAATTCATTATGCAGCTTCATCAATGTAAAGTTTTCCGCCGCTTCCACACCGGTCTTGCCTACACTGCTATATCCGGTGATATGGGCAGCCATACGGGCACGGGGATATTCTCTGCTATAGGTACCATCATTCTGCAAGGTGCTGGTGGCAAGGATTTCCCCTTCCCGATCCAGAATATCACCACGTTTGATGGTTTCATCCACATAACGCAGACGGCTGTTATAGGCATTGCCGGAGATCTCCCCACGATCTACAAAAGTCAGCTTGCAGAGGTAACCTAATAATAGGAAGAAACACAGCGCCAAAAGCCAGAATACACGACGCATGCTGCGCTTCATATTACTCATGTCTGCCACCTCCCATCTGCATTTCCATAGCTCTCATCTGTTCCTGTTCCTGCTGGCTATGCTGTTCGCAATACACGCATACCCACTGCAGCAGCCCGATCATCATCAGGCTGACCAAAACGGAACTGCCGCCATAGCTGACGAAAGGCAGTGTGACCCCTGTCAGAGGGATCAGCTTGATAACGCCCCCCAGAATGACAAAAGCCTGGAAGGAGATCATCGTCGTTACCCCTGCCGCAAGGATACTATAGTAACGGCGGCTGCAGTCCAAAGCGATACGCACGCCCCGGTACAGAATCATAATGAAAATGCCGATGACCCCTGCGCCGAAGATCACGCCAAATTCCTCGCAGATGGCCGCAAAGATCATATCGCTTTCCACAACGGGGATGCTCTTTGGCATACCCTTTGTCAGGCCGCTGCCAAACAAGCCCCATGTGGTAATGGCAAACAAAGAGCTGACGATCTGATAGCCGCCTGCATCAATATCCGCCCAGGGGTTCTGCCATGCTGCCACACGCACCCGCACGTGGGAAAACAATTTATAGGCACCTGTCGCTGCCACACTGGCAGCCCCCATGCCCAGAAGGAATAAAAATTCATTGGATGTTGCAATATAAAGCATGACCATATAGGTCATAAAGAAGATCAGGGCACTGCCCAGATCCTTCTGCAATACCAGCAGCAGCACCAGCCCTGCACTCAGGATTGCCGTTGTCAGAAACTGTTTCCACTCTACCCGCTTGCGGAACACACTGGCAAGATAGAAAACAAACAGGAATTTTGCGATTTCCGAAGGCTGAAAAGTAATCTTGAAAGCCTCCGACCCAAAGGAAAGCCAGTTGGTAGAACCACCCTTGGCAACGCCGAAAAATCTGGTGCAGATGAGCAAGCCGTAACAAACGATGATATAGGCCCACTCAAAAATCTCGAATCGGGGGATCATACGGAAGAAAAAAGGCAAAAACAACATTCCCGCTAACCCGATACACATCCACATCAGCTGTCTGTGGGCCAGAGAAGGTTCTACCCTCTGCAGGACGATCAGACTCAGATCCATCAAAAACAGCATCCCCGTCCAGATCAGCGGACAGCCTTCGTAATAGAATCTATCCAAAAGCTTGACCGCCATCAATAGAAATATAAAGGCCACCGCACCGAAGATCAGCGTTGGTATATCGAACAAATGAGTCTCCCGATTGTATCCCAAAATCAAAAATGCCGTTATATGCATCAAAATAACGATCCGCCGCTGCATAGACACCGCAGTATAGGGGCTTCCCAAAAAGCCCCCCTGCTCATAAGCAATATACACGATGCCCTGCCACAAAAACAGGACGATATAGAAGATGAACAGATATCTGCTCAGCATAATGATCAAATCAAACATTCAAATCACTCCACTCCACGGAAGAAATGTCCTTTTGTATTGCCTTTTTCGCTCATTTCTCCCAAAAGGTTACGGGTCGCAGGGCTCATGCGTTCCACGTCCGCTGTCATTTCCCCATAAGCTTTCGCAATTCTTTCGGTTCTGCCGGGACCTTCCTTTGTAAAGTCCAGACGAACCAGACCTGTGGTGCTTTCCAAAATCTCATCATAGAATTTCAGGGTGAACAAAGGCTTTCCGTTCAGGATGGTGCAGACGCATCTTTCGCAGTCTGTCATCAGGGGGAATTTCACACCCTTTCTGTCTCGCAGGAAATACAGGTCTTCGTTATTTCTTTCGGTACAATATTTATGCCCGTCTTTGCCGCCAGCATAGTTGCCGATGGGGCACTGCTGGGTCTTCATCAGGGGCAGATATCCATAAACCACCATTTCGCAGTCTTTATCGCCCATCTGATTGATCTCCTGCAGATTCGCTTCTACAGAAAGGCAAACATTGTCTGCCCCCTGTTCTTTCCAATATTCCACCGCTTTCCGATTCATGGCATTCAGGTTATAATCCACAACGATTTTTTTGCCGCTGTTTTTCACCTGATCGAACTGACCTGCGGAACGAACCAAGAAACCATCAATTTCGCTTTCCATGAGGCGGTCGATCATAGGCTGTTCCTTTTCCGCATTCCATTCTCTTGCCACTCTGGGCAGTGCCGCATAGAGGGTCACACCCATTTTATGGCATTTTTCTGCGATTTTTTCCAGATTCATTTCAAAATCTGCACCACATTCATAATATACTCTGCAAATGCCCTTTGCCTGCAGTACCGCATCCAACTGTCCCAGATTCATGACCAGTGCAGTCAGTTTTTTGCGGAACAGGAAAGGTTTTTTCTCTGCCTTTTCCAAAACAGCATCGCCTTTGGATTTCCGTTTAGATTTTTTGAGGATAGATGCTTCCAGTGCTTCACAGGCTTCCCGGCGTACACGGTTCACTTCGCTGACATTCACATAGATATATTTATCGATATCTGTCTGCAGATCTTCCAAAACGAAAGGTGTTGCCCCCATTTTGCTTACCTGTTCCCGCAGCTTCATGGGAAGCATAGGAGAACTGCCTGCAGGCTCTACCACTGCGCCACTGGCAAATACACTGTTGCCGCCATTATCCCACAGCTGCAGAGAAAGAGGTTCCCCCTCTTTTGCCCGAAGCATCCCGTAAATCGGATGCTTTCTGCTGTCCTTTTCGTAGGTCTTTTTCAGTTCATCGTTCAGGGCTTTGCCAAAGGTACGATAAACCACATCGTTTTTATTGATATCCCCTTCCATGGTGATGGTAATGACTTCACCAGCCTTGGAATGTTTGGAAACATTTGTCCCAACATGAGGTTCTGTCTGAGTCCATACTTCCAGACCATCGCCGGGCACCAAAGGCTCTCTGGTGCGGATGGTCACTTTCTTATGCTTGGGCAGATATTTATCCACAATGCCCACCTTCAAGCCCCAAGGCTTGGGTCGTTCAATGCTCATCATATTTCTGCCGGCAAAGGAGGTATAATAGCCGTCTGTAAAACCGCCGCGGTTGAACAACTGCTGCAACGCCTTCACATCCGCCGGATCCACCTCGTAATGTTCCGGGTCTTCAAAATATTTGTCGATATATTTTCGATAGATTCCTGTTACCCCTGCTACATATTCAGGACTTTTCATTCTGCCTTCGATCTTCAGGGAAGCAATGCCTGCTTCGATGAGCTGGGGCAGGATATTTACTGTCATCACATCTTTGGGAGAAAGCAGATAGCCTTCCTCAATATTATCGTAACCTCTATACAAGGTATAGGGCAAACGGCAGGTCTGAGCACAACGACCACGGTTACCGCTTCTGCCGCCCAGAATACTGCTCATGATGCACTGACCGGAATAACATACGCACAAAGCGCCATGGACGAACGTCTCGATCTCCGCATCCACATTTTCTGTGATATGCTTGATCTCCTCCACTGAAAGCTCTCTGCTCAATACGATCTTATCAAAGCCCTGACTTTCCCAATACTTTACGTCTGCCAGAGAATTACAGGTCATCTGTGTGCTGGCGTGCAAAGGAAAGTCGGGGAAGTGTTCCTTCACCAGCTTTGCGGCCCCGGCATCCTGCATGATCAGGGCATCTACCCCCATTTCATACAGATGTTTGATATATGCCAGAAAATCCTTCAGCTCTTCATCCTTATAAACGGTATTAACCGTTACATATACTTTTACCCCTCTCAGGTGGCAGTAATCGCAGGCTTCTTCCAGTTCCTCCAGGGAAAAATTCCCAGCATACTGTCTGGCACTGAATTGCTTACCGCCCAAATAGACTGCATCGCAGCCACTATTCACCGCCGCTTTCAGGCTTTCCATTGAACCTGCGGGAGAGAGCAATTCCGGTTTCTTCATTACGGACATGATAGTCTCCTTTCTTTCGCCAATTTCTATTTAAATGAAAAGAGTAGACTTCTGCGTTTGGTTCCTCCCAAACTACGGCTTTCCACTCTTTCCTATGTATTCTCGTTTATTTTTTTCCTTTTTTATTCTTTGCAGAAGACAGATGCAGCTGCACACCATTGCCATTTTCCAGTGCCAGTGTATATTCATCCAGTTTATTTTCTGCATCTTCTCTAGATTTTTCTGCTTCTTCCAATTTTGCAGACAAATCCTGTACCCTGGCTGTCAAACCCTGCAGCTTGCCTTCCAATTCCGCCACATAGGCTTTTTCCTTGAAATAATCATCCGCCACATTGATAGAAGTCAGCACATAGGCAAGGCTGGAATCCATTGTAACAGCAACGGCCTTTTCCCGTACCTCTGCCATTTTTTCATCGATATAAGATGCCACCTGGCGCATATGTTCTTCCGATTCTTCCCCTACCAGCGTAAAGCTTTTTCCGTCAATGGAAATCTTCACTCTGTTCTTCATGTACTGCACTTCCCTTCATAGTCTTTCACGATCACATACTTAATTGTAAGTATACCACAAATGTTTTCTATAAGAAATAGATTTTTTTACATAGTCTCGGCTGAAAAAACATTTTTCTTCCCAAATATAAATATATAAAAAAACCCCATACGAAAACTCGTATGGGGTCGAAAATCAATTCTGGGATGGATTATTTGTCCAGTTCTTTTGCACAGTTATAACCCAGTTCGAATGCTTTTTTGTTATCGGGGATGAATTTAGCTTTGCCGCCTTCGAAAACATGTGTGAACGCGTCATCAATGCTTTCTACTTTGATGGGGCTTGTAGCATAAACTACTGCACCCAGCATAACCAGGTTAGCCAGTTTAGAACCACCGAAAGCATCTACTGCAATTTTGTTTGCAGGAATGTTGAATACTCTTGTGCCAGCTTTTGCCTGACCTTCTTCCAGTTCAGCCAGGTCAGCGTTGATTACCAGAGCGCCGCCGTCTGCTACTGTATGTGCGAATTTATCCAGGGAAGGTTTGTTCAGAGCAACTACGCAAGTTGCATCCTTTGTGATAACGGGAGAACCGATACCTTCTTCGGAGATGATAACATGTACATTAGATGTACCGCCACGCATTTCAGGGCCATAAGAAGGACACCAAGATACTTCTTTGCCTTCCAGCATAGCTGCATAAGCAAGGATTTTACCCATGGACTGTGTGCCCTGGCCACCAAAACCCGCAAAGATGATAGAATGTGTACTCATATTATTTGCCCTCCTCTGCTGTGATATCTTTGAAAACGCCAAGAGGATAGTAAGGAATCATTTTTTCTCTTACAAATTCCATAGCTTTTACAGGTGTCAGACCCCAGTTTGTAGGGCAGGAAGATACTACTTCAATGAATGTGAAGCCCAGACCCTGTTTCTGGATTTCGAATGCTTTTCTGATAGCTCTCTTTGCTGCTGTAACCTGAGCGGGTGTGGAAACACTTACTCTTTCGATGTAAGCAGGACCTGTCAGTGTAGCCAGCATTTCGGAAACACGCAGAGGGTTACCGTTGATCTTAGGGTCACGGCCTGCTTTTGCTGTTGTTGCTTTCATGCCGGGCAGTGTTGTAGGAGCCATCTGGCCGCCTGTCATACCATAAATACCGTTGTTGATGAAGATTGTTGTGATCTTTTCACCACGAGCTGCTGCATGAACGATTTCACATGTACCGATGGAAGCCAGGTCACCGTCGCCCTGATATGTCATAACAACTTTGTCGGGATGTACTCTCTTGATACCTGTTGCTGTAGCGGGAGCACGACCGTGTGCACACTGGATTGCGTCAAAGTTGAAGTAGTTGTTTGCAAATACAGCACAACCTACGGGAACGCAAGCGATTGTGTTTTCTACTTCGCCCATTTCTTCCAGAACTTCTGCTACCAGTCTATGTACGATGCCGTGTGCGCAACCAGGACAATAATGCAATTTGGCATCTGTTAAAGCTTTAGTTTTTTCAAATACAACTGCCATTATTTGTCACCTCCCATGATTTCTTTTGCGAATGCAACCACTTCGTCAACAGTAGGTACGTTACCACCTGTTCTGCCGTGGAATACTACTTTGTTTTTATCGTTACATGCATATGCAACGTCGGGTACCATCTGACCCATGGACATTTCTACATCCAGATATTTTTTAACCTGACCATTCCATTTGTCGAATGCTTTCTGAGGGAAAGGCCACAGTGTTTTAGGTCTGATCATACCTACTTTGTAACCTTCAGCTCTCAGGTAACCGATTGCTGTTCTTACAACTCTGGAAGCTGTACCATAGGATACGAATGCATATTCAGCATCGTCCATCAGATAATCTTCCCATGCTTCTTCGTTAGCCAGAATTCTTTCATATACTTCGAAGTGTTCATGGTTCCAAGCTTCACAATCATCGGGGTCGATAACCAGGTTTTTGATGTTGTGTCTTTCGCCTTTGCCTTTACCTGTCAGAGCCCATGTCTTTTCAGGGATACCTTCTCTGGGAACATAGTTGAATTCTACAGGTTCCATCATCTGACCGATCAGACCGTCAGCCAGAACGATAACGGGTGTGCCGTACATATCAGCGATATCGAATGCGTCCATAACCATGTCAACAGCTTCCTGAACGGATGCGGGAGCCAGAACTACGTTGTGGTAGTCACCGTTGGAACCGCCTTTTACTGCCATGTTATAATCGGCCTGACCGGGCTGAATTGTACCCAGGCCCGGGCCACCACGCATCATGTTGATAATAACTGCGGGCAGACTTGCATTGGAGATGTAACCAATACCTTCCTGTTTCAGAGCAACCCCGGGGGAAGAAGAGCTTGTCAGAACTCTTGCGCCAGCTGCTGCTGCACCATAAACCATGTTGATTGCAGCTACTTCAGATTCAGCCTGAACGAATGTGCCGCCAACCTTGGGTAATTCACTAGATAAATATTCAGGTACTTCGGACTGAGGAGTGATGGGATAGCCAAAGAAATATCTGCAACCCGCCTCGATAGCCGCTTTACCAACTGCTTCGTTGCCTTTCATCAAAACTTTTGCCATTGAAAAATCCTCCTCTCTATTAGTCCAGCTTTTCTACTGTGATCGCGCAGTCAGGGCACATTTTTGCACAGCTTGTGCATGCGATACAATCTTCGCTTACCATTTCAGCGGGATTGTAACCTGCGGGATTGATTTTTGTTGTCGAAAGAGCCAGAACGTTCTTAGGACAAACAGATACACAAAGACCGCAACCCTTGCAAATCACTTCATTGATCGTTACTTTACCTTTTGCCATTCAAAATACACCTCCATAAATATTTGAATTTACATCCAGGTTTCTCTCATATTAAACTCCATAGGGAATAATTCCCCAGAAAGTCCTTCAGGTACTTCCTCTGTCAAAAGATCTTTGACATAGGAAACATATTTCACAGGTACCCCTGTGCGTTTTGTTACTTCTTTCAATATTTCATCCCCATGAACCAGACAGTCAACTGTGGTTTCTCTTACCAGGTTTGTGTTATTGATGAAGCCTGTCACTTTCAGTCCCGCAGCATATTCCAGATTTTCCATCTGTTCGATGATGCCCTCGGGTGTAGAGGTATTGGGACGATACGTATTGACTACCATAAAGAAGTCTGTCTCGGAATGATCCAGAACGGGTTTGATTCTGCCCAGTACCAAAGTACCTACGTCATTGCCGCCAAGGTCGATCACATACTGATATTCCTTGTTGGTGACAGGCATTGTCATTGCGCCGGAAACAGCAGGCACATCGGCAACCGCTGTATCCAGATTGGATGCGATGACCCGTACGCCCTTTTCTTCCAGCTCCGCCTTCTTTTCACGAGAACGGAAATAAACATTTACGATATCCAAATCGGCAATAGCGACCTTGCCTTCCACGCTTTCGCGCAGCTTCGTCACATAATTGACTGCAAACTCAGTCTTGCCACTGCCGTAGTGACCAGAGATGATCCTGATTCTTCTGTCATCAGTTACCATGTTTTTCGCCTCCAAAAGCTTTTCCCATTTTTATCATACATTATGTTTATGCATATTTCCCAAAACTAGTATGACAAAAAACATTTTATATAAGATTTAAATAAAATAATGATATATTACAAAAATATTTTAGATATTTTTCCAATCAACTTCTTCTTTATATGCTCACATTATAACGCAACTTTTTATTACTTGCAAGAAAATTAACATATTTTTTCGTTAGTATTCAAAAAAAAACACAAATTCTGACACAAAAAAACTAAAAATGTTGTCCCCTCTGCAATATATTTGTACGAATGTTCTATTTTTTTCGAAAAAATTCACTCAATTTTGCCTTATTTTGCTATTTGTCATACAAATAAACCACGTATGTTCTGCAAACAAAACAAGCCGAAAATATGAAAAACCCTCGCTTTCTCCAAAGTTCTTTTTGGGAAAACGAGGGTTTGTTAACGTTTTATTTTTTATTTGTCATACAAGAGTGTTAAATGTTAAACAGCAATTCGCCGTATGTAGGGAAGGGCCATGCGTTTTCATCCACCAGCATTTCCAGCTGATCGGCAGGCTCTCTCAATTCTTTCATGGCTTGGAATACATAATCACGATAGAAGATTGCCTGAGATTTGCTGTCACCTTTCAGCAAACCTGCCTGTTCTGTTACTTCTGCCAGCATTTTCAGACGTTCATGGAACAATTTCAGGTTATGGTTGATCTCATTCAGCAGTTCTTCTTCTGCAGAAGCATCCACACCAACGGCTTTCAGCGCCGCAACAGACTGGGCAACTTCTCCGGCATATTTTACCACCGCAGGGCGAATCTGTTTGGAAGCAATATCGATCATTGTTTTCGCTTCGATATTGATCTGTTTCACATAGCCTTCATAACGGATCTCTGCTCTGGACTGCAGTTCGATCTTGCTCAGTACGCCATGCTTGCCAAACAGATCGATGACTTTTTCATCCAGGAATGCATCTACCGCATCTACAGAATTTGTAATATTGGGCAGACCTCTGCGTTCCGCTTCCTGTACCCATTCATCGGAATAGCCATTGCCATCGAAAATGATGCGTTTATGTTCCACATAGGTCTTGCGGATCAGCTCATGCACTGCCGCATTGAAATCCTCTGCCTGCTCCAGTTCATCGGCAAACTGTCTCAATTCTTCCGCAACGATGGTGTTCAGGGCAAAATTGGGACCGGAAATAGAGCCAGAAGAAGGAGGCATACGGAATTCGAATTTATTACCGGTAAAGGCAAAGGGAGAGGTTCTGTTTCTGTCTGTAGCATCTTTTTTCAGAGCGGGCAGTGTGTTTACACCAACGCGCATCTTGCCGCCCTGCAGGCTGCTTGTAGCTTCGCCATGCTCGATCTGATCGAAAATATCCTGCAGCTGATCCCCCAGGAAGATGGAGATAATGGCAGGAGGTGCTTCCTGAGAGCCCAAACGATGATCGTTGCCGGGATTGGATGCAGACAGTCTCAGCAGTTCAGGATATTCATCCACGCCTTTGATGATAGCAGCAAGGAATACCAGGAACTGAGCATTTTCATGGGGTGTTTTACCGGGGTCCAGCAGATTCTGACCGTCATCTGTACAAAGAGACCAGTTGTTGTGTTTCCCGCTGCCATTGACACCGGCAAAGGGTTTTTCATGGAGCAGACATGCCAGACCATGATGGCTGGCGATACGTTTCATGGCTTCCATGATGAGCTGGTTATGGTCTGTCGCCTGGTTGCAGTCGTCATAAATAGGTGCCAGTTCATGCTGGGCAGGGGCAACTTCATTATGCTGTGTTTTCGCAGGTACCCCCAGCTTCCACAATTCCACGTTCAATTCATGCATAAAGCATGCGATTCTTTCTTTGATGCTGCCAAAATAGTGATCGTCCATTTCCTGCCCTTTGGGAGGTGCAGCACCAAACAAAGTACGACCTGTAAAGATCAGGTCTTTTCTCTGTTTATACAATTCTCTGTCGATGAGGAAATATTCCTGTTCCGCACCGCAGCTGACTGTGATCTTTTTGGCGGTATCGTTACCAAACAAACGCACGATACGCATGGCCTGTCTGCTGACCGCTTCAGCAGAACGCAGCAAAGGTGTTTTCTTATCTAGCGCTTCCCCTGTATAGGAATAGAAAGCAGTAGGGATATATAATGTAACACCGCCGGCATCTTCTCTCAGGAAAGCAGGAGAGGTGCAGTCCCATGCTGTATAGCCGCGGGCTTCAAATGTAGCACGCAGACCGCCGGAAGGGAAAGAAGATGCATCCGATTCCCCTTTGATCAATTCTTTGCCGGAAAATTCCATGATGGCTTTGCCATTGGAAGGAGGTGCCAGAAAGGAATCATGTTTTTCTGCTGTAATGCCTGTCATAGGCTGGAACCAGTGGGTATAATGGGTAGCGCCCCGTTCGATGGCCCAGTCTTTCATGGCATTTGCAATGATATCTGCAATGGAGGAATTCAGCATTTCCCCTCTTTCGATGGTATTTTTCAGTTCTTCATATACTTTCTTGGGCAGATGCTCCCGCATCATCGTGTCATTGAATACATTCATCCCGAAAATTTCGGGTACAGAAACCTTGTCGTTCATAGATTGCCCCTCTCTTTTGTTCTGTTCCATAGCTACATTTTTCATCATTCTATTATAATGAAGTCATTCACATTTATTTTTTTATTATATAAGCCGCAAAAAGCTTTTGCAACGATTTTACTTTTTTCGGTATGGAGAAATCTTTTCTGTTCTGTGCTGATTTTTCATCAATTCATACAAAAACGATACCCAATCCGCCCTCTCCACAAAAACACTCTTCTCCCCCTCAAATCCACTTCAAATAAAAACCAAACATTTATTCTCATTTTCTTTATTTTCCTATTGAAAAAGAACAATTGTTCGTATATAATAAAGAGGAAGAATCCAACAGGGAGGAATGTCCTATGAAACTTCGCAATCAACAGATCGATATGATCTCCTGGACATCAAAAGAAGGTATCGTTACCCCCGTCCGTTTCCGTATGGAGGAAAATGGAGAAACCATCGTCATCAAAGTCGGTCATATCATTCGAACAGATAAAAACATGTTTGCCGGTACCCCCACTCTTATCTTCCGCTGCAGCAGTGTCATCGGCGGCACCGAAAAGCTCTACGAGCTAACCTACAACTGCGGCAGTCAGCAGTGGCTTTTGAAAAAAATATAAAAAGCCTTACATCCTTTTGGATCTAAGGCTTTCTTTTTTCATATCAGCATGCAGGACGAACGGTTCTGTGAACTTCCGCCCCTTCTCTTTCGCCAACAAAATCATCATATAATGCAGCCAGTTCTACGGGAAACGCATTGCCCTTCCATAGTCGGCCGATAAATCGTTCTACTTCTTTTCTCTTTTCGGAAACACCCTGCAGCGCATCTCTTTCAGGAATCCCCTGGGCATCCATTCTTTCTATTTCCACGCCATAAATTTTACCCGATTCACCGGAACGAATCAAAAGGGAATATTTCAGAATATATTCTCTATGCAGTTCATCGCGAAGCTTTTTTTCACAGATCAAAGTTTTTCCCATTCGCTCCACCTTCCTAATATGGTTTGATTTATTTCTATATTTCATTACAATCATATTATAAGGGATAAGACCATAAAATTCCTGTTAAGAACCCATTCCTTTCTTTCCTTAACGCCATCTTAACATTCCTTTTTTACAATCCATAGGAAAACAGAAAGATGAAAAATTTTCAGTAAAGTGAAATATTTTTCACTAAAAAATATCCATACCTCTTGCAAAAACATTTGTCTATCATGTATAATGCAAGAATAAAGGAATCATTTCGTTGTTTTTTGCAGCAAATAAATTGCACGGAGGTACACTATGGAAAACACGATCACCATTTTGACCGAAAAGGATAAAGCCATTTTGGAATCTTATATGAATGTTGCCGACGGTCTGGCAGATTTCTGGGGGGGAAATTGCGAAGTCGTTGTCCATGATTTGTCCCATCTGGATTCTTCTGTCATCAAGATCATCAACGGTCATCTTTCCGGCAGGCAGACTGGTGCCCCCATTTCCGAAGTCACCCTTGGGTTTTTAAATAAAATGATGGCTAACCCTGCAATGCATCATGTAACATACTTTGCGAAAAATAAGCGGGGAGAAGCTTTTAAAGCATCCATTTCCGCCATCGAAGGAGAAAACCACAATATCATTGGTCTTTTCTGTATCAATTTCTATTTGAATGCATCTTTGCTCTCCTTTATGCAAACCTTCACCCCTGCGGCAAAAGCAGAAACAGAAAATATTTCTGAAACCTTCGTAGAAAATGCAGAAGAACTGATGCTGAATGCACTGGAGGATGCAAAAAAAGAGGTTTACAGCAATCTGTCTATCTCCTCTTCCAATAAAAACAAAGAGATCATCGCTCTGCTGTATCAGAAAGGTATTTTCAACCTAAAGGATTCCGTTATCACCATTGCAAACCATCTTGGCATTTCCAAAAACACGGTATATATGCATATCAGAAATATGAATAAATGAAAAGAACACCCATAAGACAAAGTCTTATGGATGTTTTATTTTGCCGATCCCTTATCCAATACAATTTTTCTTCGCTGTATCACACTTCATAGCCGATCATCAGACCGTTTCTTTCTGCGTAGTAGCTGCAAAGCCCTCTTGTTTCCATAGATTCAAAAACAACATTTTCATATTTTTCAGAAATGGTCTCTTTGATCATTTCCACGCCATCAGGGTTCTGGCAATGGGAAAGAATGACCTTTCCGCCCTGATAGCCCTGCTGTTCCATCTCTTCCAGAACCAGTCTCGCACCTTTCTTTTTCCCACGGGCCTTCCCGATAGGGCCGATCTCCCCTTTTTCCGTCGCTTTTGCAACGATGCTCAGGTTCAGCAGTCCTGCCGCCATGCCTGCGATTTTGGAAACACGACCGTTTTTCACTAAATTTTCGATGCTATAGAGGACAAATACCAATCTTGTGTGATCTCTGGAATATGCATCCATCTGCCTGCAGACCTCTTCAAAGGGCACATCCGCCTGCAGCAGTTCGTGCAGCTTTTGCGCCAATAGCGTCATTTCCCCGCCTGCGGAAAGAGAATCCAATACATAGATTTTCTTGGAAGGGTCTTCCTCTTCCACCATGTGCTTTGCCACCATAGCACTGTTATGACTGCCGGACAAAGCGCCTGTAATGGTGATGGCATAGGATTCTTCCGCATCCCGAAAATGAGCTGCCCATTCCTCTGGACTGGGGCAGGCAGAGCTGGTTTTGCCCTGATAGGTATACATTTCTTCCACCATTTGGGCTACATCCAGGGTTTCGTCATCTACAAATTCCTTATCCCCCATCAGGATCTTCAGAGGTACTCTGTCATACACGATGCCTTCTGCCATCGTTTCGATACACATCAGATCACAGCCCGAATCAACAAGAATCTTTTTCATATTCCCGCTCCTTTATGGTAATTTTTTCCATACGCAACAAAATAGTTTTCAAAACTACATAGTATTGTATCATTCACGGTTTTATGATACAATTTACAAAAGTCGACATTTTGTCACATTTTGCAGGAGGAACTCCTATGTATCAGAAAAAAAGAATCTCTCTGCCCGATACTGCCGGCGTATATCTGGCTCACGCTCTGATAGAACTAATGGAAAAAAAGCCTCTGGAAGAGATCTCCATCACGGAACTGACCAAAAAAGCCGGTGTTTCCCGTATGAGTTATTACCGTTCCTTTTCTTCCAAACAGCATATCTTAGAGGAATACCTCCAGTCCATCGTCCGCCGCTTCCGCGCTGAGGGAGAACAGGAGGGATATTTGGGCAAGGACCACAGCTACGACCAGCTGCTCTATAGCTTCCAATTTTTCCGTCAATACAGCCGCTTTGCTCTTTGTCTCCATAATGCGAATCTATCCTCTATCCTGCTGGATGGCCTGAATCGATATATGGAAAGCTATATATTGTCACCCAGAGCAGATTTTATCAAACGCTGTCATTCCTATGCTTTCGCAGGGGCGTTGTATAATCTATATATCCAATGGTTGTTGGACGGCATGAAACAAAGCGAAGAAACCATGGCAAAAATCGCCTACCGATTTATGTTTCCCCATGAAAAATAACAAAAAAGGAACTGGTCTAAATCAGATCAGTTCCTTTTTATTATTCTTTCTCTATTTCGATCCCCTGCTCCTGCAGGAATTTCAGATCTTTCTTCGTCAGCTCCGCTGTTTTCAGCAGATCCGGGCGTTTTTTTGCCGTTCTGAGCAAGGCTTGCTCTCTGCGCCATTTGGCTACATTGGCGTGATGCCCGCTCAACAGAACCTCCGGCACCTCTCTGCCCATAAATACAGGGGGACGGGTATACTGGGGATATTCCAGCAGACCATCGGAGAAGCTTTCATCCGCAAAGGATTCCTCCTTGCCCAATACGCCGGGCACCAAGCGGGATACCGCATCAATAATGGTGATCGCCGCCAATTCACCGCCCGTCAAAACAAAATCTCCCAAAGAGATTTCATCGGTGACGATTTCTTCGATGAGCCGTTCATCCACACCCTCGTAATGACCGCAAAGGAACACCAGACTTTCTTCCTGGGCCAGTTCCTCTGCAACACGCTGGGTGAAGGGTCTGCCCTGAGGTGTCATATAGACCACCCTCGCCCCCTTCGCTCTGGGCATCAGGCTCTGGTAGGCATCATAAATAGGCTGTCCCTGCATCACCATACCTGCGCCGCCGCCATAGGGGTAATCATCTACATGTTTCTGTTTATTCAATGTGTAATCCCGAATGTTGGTGGCTTCGATGGAGATAAAGCCATCCCTTTGGGCCCTGCCCATGATGCTGTGGGAAAGGGTCTGCTCGATCATTTCAGGAAACAATGTCAATACGAAAAACTGCTTCATTTATCTCAGTCCTTCCAGCAGATGTACAGTCATAACGCCAGCTTCGATATCCACTTTCAGGATACAGTCCTTGATGGCAGGAATCAGCAGTTCCTTCGCCTGAGCATCTTTTTTCACTGCATAAACATCATTTGCGCCTGTTTCGTAGATTTTCACCAGTTCGCCCAGTTCTTCTCCTTCATCCGTCACAACCTGCAGGCCGTACAGGTCACGGGTGTAGTATTCATCCTCTTCCAGAGGAATCGCAACGGCATCGGGGATGAGGATACGACCGTTTTTATATAGTTCCGCCACATTGATATCATTGATTTCCTTTAATGTCAGCAGAATCATGTTTTTCTGATATACTACCTTCTGTACATGGAAAACTTCCTGTTTTCCTCTGATCTCTACCGTCACTTCTTTCAATTTTTCAAAGCGTGTAGGGTCCTGTGTGGTAGGAAATACACGCATGGTACCACGGATACCGTGGGTACCTGTGATTTTGCCGATTTCAAAAAAATGTTCCATAATATACCTCTCGAATTCGGTTCTTTCCTAAAAAAATACGGTGTGGCAGTAAATACCACACCGCTTTTATCGTAGCTATTGCTTACTGCACGATTTCTACGATGATTTTTTTGTCTTCATGGATGCCAGCAGCTTTTACCACAGTGCGGATTGCTTTCGCGATTCTGCCCTGTTTGCCGATGACTTTGCCCATGTCCTCGGGAGCAACCTTCAGTTCCAGAACCAGAGCACGTTCGTTGTCTGTTTCTGTAACCACTACCTGCTCAGGATGTTCCACAAGTCTTTTCGCAATGACTTCTAACAGTTCTTTCATAAATCGGCCTCCCGTTGATTCGGAATTATTCGCCGATTACGCCAGCTTTTTTCAGCAGAGCTTTTACTGTATCGGAAGGCTGAGCGCCGTTTGCCAGCCATTTGTTAGCTGCTTCTGCGTCAACTTTCAGAACTACGGGTTCTTTTGTAGGATCGTAGATACCAATTTCATCGATGGATTTACCATTTCTGGATGTTCTGGAATCTGCTACAACGATTCTGTAAAAAGGTGCTTTCTTTGCGCCCAGTCTTTTCAGTCTGATTCTTACTGCCATGATTTTGTCCTCCTAAAAATAAATACTTAGTGATTGATGTTTCTTTATCTCTTGATTCCTTGCGGAATGAAGTTTCTTTTTTTGTTTTAGCGGAAGAAAGGAAGCTTGCCTCTCTTGCCTTTCTGCATATTGTTCATCTGCTTCATCATTTTCTTCATTTCTTCAAACTGCTTGATGAGGCGGTTGACATCTGCGATGCTGCGGCCACAGCCTGCAGCGATACGTTTCTTTCTGGGGCCATTCAGAATGGAAGGATTTGCTCTTTCTTCCTTCGTCATGGACTGGATGATGGCTTCTGTTCTTGCCATTTCCTTCTGAGGGTCTACCCCGTTCAGTGCGGAATCCAGATCGATCTTTCCCATACCGGGGATACCGGGCAGCATACCCAGCAGGTCTTTCAAAGGACCCATTTTTTTGATCTGCTGCATCTGAGAAAGGAAATCCTCCAGAGTGAAATCGTTGGCACGCATTTTCTTTGCCATGTCGAGGGCTTCCTGTTCATCGATATTGGCCTGTACCTTATCGATCAGGGAAAGCACATCGCCCATGCCCAAAATACGGGATGCCATTCGGTCGGGATAGAAAGGCTCCAGGTCTTCCATCTTCTCGCCCATACCGATATATTTGATGGGTTTGTTGGTCACGCTTCTAACAGAGAGAGCGGCACCGCCTCTGGCGTCACCATCCAGCTTTGTCAGGATGATACCATCCACACCCAACTGACTGTCAAAGCTTTCCGCAACGGTTACAGCGTCCTGACCTGTCATGGCGTCTACCACCAACAGGATTTCCTGTGGTTTCACTGCCACTTTGATATCCTGCAGTTCCTGCATCAATTCTTCATTGATATGCAGTCGGCCCGCGGTATCGATCAGGATCACATCGTGGTGCTGTTCTGCTGCGTATTCCAGGGCTTTCTTGGAAATTTCAACAGGGCTGATCTCTGTACCCATTTCAAATACAGGAATATTGTAATTCTTCCCTACCACCTGCAGCTGTTTGATGGCTGCGGGTCTGTAAACGTCGCAGGCTACCAGCAGAGGATTTCTGCCCTGCTTGCGAAGCTGACCTGCCAGCTTACCGCTGGTAGTGGTTTTACCGGCACCCTGCAGACCTACCATCATGAAAACAGTGGGCGGGCGTCTGGAAAAGGTCAGCTGGCTCTGGGTCGTCCCCATCAGGTCGATCAGTTCTTCATTTACGATCTTGATGACCTGCTGACCGGGATTCAAGCCCTGCAGCACTTCCGTACCTACGGCACGTTCTGTTACCTTTTTGATGAATTCTTTTACGATCTTGAAGTTGACATCTGCCTCCAGAAGCGCGATCTTTACTTCACGCATGGCAGCCTTTACATCTGCTTCTGTCAGCACACCTTTGCTTCTGAGCTGCTTGAATACTTCCTGCAGCTTATTGGAAAGATTTTCAAATGCCATGGATCGCGACCTCCTTTCAGGACAAGATTTCTTCAGCGATCTTTTTCATTTTGGAAATTGCTTTTACCATAGCTGCATCGGGATTTTTCTTTTCCATGTCTTCTATGATGTGCTTCATTTCCTGTACAGCCTTTTTCTGTGCCTGAAAACGGGAAATGAGCTGCAATTTTTCCTCGTAGCCCTGCAGGATCCGTTCCGTTCTCTTGAGCTGATCACGGACAGCCTGTCGGCTGATGGATAATTCCTCGCCGATCTCCGTTAAGGAAAGATCGTTCTGGTAATGCATTTCATAGACCTGCTTCTGTTTTTCTGTCAGCAATTCGCCGTAAAAATCATAGAGCAAAGTCAGCTGCAAAATATCATCCATCTTATTCCTGCCTCCTGTAAAGGATAACTACTTTACAATCACCTTGAACATTTTACTAAACAAATCCACCATTGTCAAGTATTTTTCCTTTACAAACAAAACTTTTTTCACAAAGCATGTTTTTCCTGCAAAATCAACGATTTTGTGCCCATATGTCCTCACAGGATGCACATCTCTTCCCTTGCTTTTTCGATTGTTTCAAAGATTTTATAGTGTGGTTCTCTATGGATTTTCTCCGAAAGCTTTCGTTCCGGCGCAGAAAGACCGAATAACATTCCAAAGGCTTCTGTTTCCGCTTCTGTTTCCTGCAAATCCACCTTTTCTCCCGTGATTTTTTCCTTCCACTCAGGTTCAAAAACGACCATTTGCACAAAAGTGCGAAAATCCCCGGCTAAAGTCCAGCATTTCAGTTCTTTTGAGATAAAATAAATCGGACTTTCCAAATCTTTTCCTTCATGGGCGAAATATCCGCCTGCGCCGTCATGGGCAAAAAGGGTCAGTTTTGGCACAGGGTAGAAATCCAGCTTCGGGATGTTCCCTTCAAAAATCAAATAAACTCCTCTTTTTCTCCGGAGAGAGGTAAAGCCGTTTTCCTCACAGGTCATAACAAAAGGATCGAAGCCCTTTCCCGTCAGGATGATCTCTTTTTCTTCTATTACAGGCTCCTTTTCTCTAGCCTCCACGTCTATGTATACTTTTTCCATAGCTTTCCCTTCTTATTTCAAAATTGCAGGATAATTGATACAATCATACGTCAGTTTCTTTTCGGAGACCCAAACGGCGCTATAATGTCCCTGCTTGGAATTGAAATTCCAGAAGCCCTTGGGCCCTGCCCCTGTCAAATGGCAATGCATGGCACTCAACGCTCCATTATGGGATACGACCAAAACATGCTTACCCTTATTTTCCCGGATAATGCGGTCAAGCCCTGCGGTGACTCTGTTATAAAAATCCATGAAGGATTCGCCCTCCGGCATCACGCAGTCCACCAGTCTGTCCTCCATTTTTGCCAAGCGGTTCGGTCTTCCTCCGTCATTTGTTCCCAGGTTCGGTTTTCCCATTTTCCATAATACAATTCACGAATATCAGAGACTGCTTCGACAGGCCTGCCATTGGCAATGATTTCTGCTGTATGTAAAGCCCGCTTCAAATCGCTGGAATAGATAGCATCTACGGGAATATCCCGAAAGGCCTCCCGCAATTCTTCTGCCTGGGCAATGCCTTTTGCATTAATATCCGCATCGGTCCAGCCGTAAAACATATTGCGGGCATTCATTTCCGTTTCTCCATGGCGCACAAAATATAACTTCATGTTCTCACCCCCATGTTTCATTGTACGACAGAACCCTGCTTCTATGCAAGAGAAAGCGGACGCCCCGAATTCTCGAAACGCCCGCTCCCTTTTCCTTGTCCTTATTTCACTGCAAAGGACATGCAGTCTGTGCACTGATCCTGTGTAGGATTCATTTCATGTGTACCTACCTGGATAGAATCCAGTGTGCAGTAATTTTTTGTGCCGTGGTGGTGTCTGCACTGTTCTACTGTACATTTGATACATTCATTACATTTTTCCATGTGAAAATCCCTCCTCAAATTTGTTACAACCCTAGTATGCTCTGTTTTTCCGAAAACATAACAGAAGTTTTTTCTTTTTTCAAAAATAGCATCCCAACGGAATGCTTCGGCAGCCAAAGAAGATATCCATTTTATTTTTCAAAAAATTTGCGGAATTTTTAAAGATTCTTTCAAAATTTTTAAACTTTTCCAGATTTATTGAAGCCTTTCTATGGAATTGCTATAGTTATTTTATCATAGATAAATTAAAATATTTTTCTAACTAAAGGAGGAGAAAAAATGAAACAAAAAATAGCTTTGCTTGCAGGTCTCAGCGCCGCTATGGTAATGGGAACTTCGGTAAATGCTTTTGCGAATGAGTCAGAAATGCCTTCCGCAGCAGCCACCAGAGAAACTGTCGTTACAATGTTGTGGAAGCAAGAAGGGGAACCAGTGGTAAATTATACCATGCCCTTTACCGACATCGCCGGCGATGCCACAGAAGCTGTACGCTGGGCAGCTGCAGAGAAAATCGTCAGCGGCTATGGGAATGGCAAATTTGAGCCTGACCTTGAAATCACCCGGGAACAAATGGCGGCAATCCTCTATCGATATGCCGCCTATCGGGGGCATGATGTTTCCATTGGAGAAAATACAAATATCCTGAGTTATGCGGATGCTTTTCACATCAGCGAATATGCCGTTCCCGCCGTTCAATGGGCCTGCGGCAGAGGCGTCTTTTCTGGAACAGAAGAAGGCATCCTGCCCTCTGCATCTGTAACAGAGAATGAAGCGGCAGCAATGATAGAAAAGGCTGCCTCACCCAAAAACACAAAAATCATTGCGGAAATACCAGAAGAATCTATTTCGCTGCTTTATGAGGGAGATGGGAATTTCGTATTAAATTCCAAAGATGCCCAAGCGCACATCCAATGGAACTGCCTTGTGGACAACAGCTATCAGCCGGCTCTCACCCTTACCGACCTTAACGGCGATGGAAAAGATGAAATCTGTATCATCCTGACACTCGGTGCCGGAAGCGGGTTCCACGTGGAGGGAATCGCCGTCTACGAAAAGGATGGCCTTCAGGAATATTTCGTACCAGACCCCCGCGAAATTGCCGAACCCCTGATCAGCTATGATGAAACAGCAGATAAATACCTCATTTCCACAAAAGATGGTATCTCTGAAATCACTGACTTGGGCAGCTATGGCGAGCTGGTTTTCAGCGACAATGTCAGATATACCATTGCAGACCATAAACTGACTGCCACTGTATTGCTCCAGACATCTCCGGATACTTTCTGTGGAGAACTGCAAATAGAATATCAGCCTGCCGCAGGAGGTTTTATCCTGCAGGAAGCCACTTTCTCCCCAAACAGATAAACAAAAAATCTAAATAAAAAGCAGGGAACCTTCTGAAAACAACCGTTTCTGCCGTGCCTGCCAAGAAATCGCCTGCCTTGACAGAAATACTGTTATGCCGTATGCTTACATCAGTTGATTCATCAAAAAGGAGTGCATCCCATGGCAGAAAAGAAAACCACAGCAAAAAAAACAACGGCAAAAAAAGCTGCCAGCACGACAAAAAAGCTTTCTGTCACCTTGGATAAGGAAACCTATGCCCTGCTGGAAGAATATATCGCTGAATTTGGCTTCAGCAAAGATGAATTTGTCAAAAAAGCCATTCAGGAAAAAATCAGTCGGGATAAGATCAGTTCTATGATCGATTCCATGATAAAACTCTAAAAAATCCCCCTCTAAAAATCCAGAGGGGGTTATTTTTTGGAACCATCTTTCTTTTTACATTGGCAGATCCATTAACTTTTTTTGCTTCGTATTGAGAATGGAAAAACCATTCGCTTTAGGCATTTCTGTCGTCTGATTTCATGCCGTCCAGTGTCTTTTGCATCAATTCATCCAATTCCCAGCCAAGGCGTTCTGCGCCTTTTTTGATGATTTCACGATCGCAGCCAGCAGCAAAATGTTTATCTTTGAATTTCTTTTTGATAGATTTTACTTCCATATCCTTTACACTCTTGGAAGGGCGCATCAGGGCAGCCGCACCAATCAGCCCCGTCAGTTCGTCCACTGCAAATAAAACCTTTTCCATTTCATGTTCCGGTTCAACATCACAGCAGATACCATATCCATGGCTGGCTACTGCATGAATCATTCTTTCATCGATATCCTTTTCCTTCATGATTTCCTGCACCTTTATACAATGCTGATCGGGCCACTGTTCAAAATCCAGATCGTGCAGCAGACCTACATTGCCCCAGAAATCCACTTCATCGCCATAGCCCAGTTCCTGTGCCAGATAGCGCATAACGCCTTCTACGGTTTCCCCGTGGCGCAGGTGGAAAGGCTCTTTATTATATTCCTTCAGCAGTTCCCATGCTTCTTCTCTTGTCAAAATCTTACCCATTGGACATTCCTTCTTTCCTTTGTATTTCTTTCCGTACATTATAACGAACCTTCCAACATTTCGCAATCTCTTTCCCCCATGAATACAGAACACAGGAAGTGCTTGCATTCCCCTTCCGAACCATGTAAAATAATGCACAGAGAAATTTCGCAAAGAAAGAAAGGATGAATACAATGGACGTAACGAGCTTTGGCATCGATCATAACCTGCTGCTGCGGGGTATCTATGTTTCCAGAAAAGACACTGTCGGCGACGGCGTTTTGACTACCTTCGACGTACGCATGAAAGAACCCAACCGTGAAATGGTCATGGATACTTCCGTGATGCATACCATCGAACACCTGATGGCAACTTTCCTGCGGGAACACCCTGTATGGGCAGAAAAAACCATTTATGTTGGCCCCATGGGCTGTCGTACCGGTATGTACGTGATCTTCAAAGGTGATCTGGAATCTGCAGATGTCGCAGAGATCATGAAAGAATGTTATCAGTATATGGCAGATTTTGAAGGTGAGATCCCTGCGGCGAAAGCCGAAATGTGCGGCAACTATCTGGATCACAACCTGGGCATCACAAAAATCGAATGTCAGAAATTTGTGGATGAAGTGCTTTCCTGCATCAAAGAGGAAAACATGGTCTATCCCAGACAGAACGGCTGATAGCAACAGCAAAAAGGAGTCCGAAAGGGCTCTTTTTTGATTGAAAAAGCAGTTGAAACCATCTTTTTTCGGAGGCACAAAGAAAAAAGACACTAATAAAATAGTGTCTTTTTTGATTGCAAGTTTAAACTATTCACTTTGAAAGGTGCTGTCCAAATTCGTCCAGCAAGGATCAGGAAGCATAGCTTCTTCTGAACATCTGTGCATATTTGCGTTCTGTGAATTCACATACTGCGCAAATTTTATCTACAAATGTGATCACAAAGGATTCGATATAGCGAGGCGGAACTGGTGTACAAGGCCACATATGCTTTTTAATCGCATCAATTTCCACTTTATTCAGCTCTGTGATTCTTTTCGCGTTATCCAATGCAACGCGGGGATGCCAAGACGCATGACCGGAACGAATATATTTTTTAATCCGCCAATCATAGAAATATAAATCATGCAGTAAGCCTGCTCTAGCTGCGGAACGATAGTCCCAGCCCATCATGCGGCAAATCAGAAAGCTGTAATAGGATACATTTATACTATGCTGAAGTCTGCTTGTATTGCAATGCTGTGTGTGCAGATCCAATTTCTGAACCTGTTCATTGTAGAGGATATCTCCAATACATTCCTTATACTCCGCCAGCAGCTGATCTTCATCCAAGTTGCTGAAATCCTTGCGGGACCCGATAGCGCTGTGCATGGGTTCCACTTCCTTTGTATGAAATTTCACGGAGAGCTTTGAAATCCGCTTTCAGTTCTGCTCCGTTTCTATGGTTGCATTATATCATATTTTTATAGAATTGTATATGAAATAATACCTAAATTTCCATAAAAATTTTTAGAACTATTGGCAGAAGGAAACCCAAAAACCCTTGATTTGACAACTTTTCTCCACATCTTTTCAAAATTAAATATTTTACGTTATTTTTCCTTAGGATCCGCCAGCAGCGCCGCCAAAAACGCAAAGAAGATTGCCGCTGTCACGCCACCTGCCGCCGCCTTCAGGCCCCCGGTAAAGATCCCCAGAAAGCCTGCACTGTCCACTTCCTTCATCACGCCCTCTGCCAAGTGGAAACCAAATCCGGTCAGGGGAACCGTCGCCCCTGCTCCACCAAATTCCTCAATTTTTTTATAAATGCCCAATCCTCCTAAGATGCACCCGAGGCAGACATACAGCACCAGAATACGCCCAGACATCAGCTTTGTTTTATCGATCAGAATCTGCCCAATGACACAAATGATCCCACCGACCAGAAACGCTTTCAAAATCTCCATCATATCAATTCGCCCCCTTTTTGCAGCCTTCAATGACAAGGCCATGGGCAATACCGGGAATGGGCTGCCCCTGCTGAGAAGAGGTGGGGCTCATCAACGCCCCTGTGGGGATGAAAAGCATCCGCTTGATCTCCCCAGCAAGGAGCTTGGGGTAGAAATAAGCGCAGAAGGTCACCGCAGAACAGGCGCAGCCGCTGCCCCCTGCGTGGGTATCCTGGGTTTCATCATCAAAAATCTCAATGCCGCAGTCTGTAAATCGGCTGTCCATTTCATACCCTTCCTTTGCCAGCAGCTCTACCACCAACTGTCTGCCCACCGTCCCCAGATCCCCGGTGGCGATTACATCATAATCCTGAGGGGTTCTGCCTGTATCCTCGAAATGAGCCTGCAGCAGGGCTGCCGCAGCCGGAGCCATGGCCGCACCCATGTTGTTGGCATCGGTTACACCCATATCTATAATCTTGCCAGTAGTAATTTCCACGATTTTCGGCCCTTCACCTTTTCTTGCCAGAACCACAGCCCCATCGCCCGTCACCGTCCACGTGGCTGTAGGGGGTCTTTGTGTCCCCAAGGGCAGAGGAAATCGGAACTGCTTTTCCGCCGCGCAGAAATGGCTGGATGCCCCTGTCAACACATGATTGGCAAAGCCCCCATCCACCAGCATCGCCCCAAGACTCATGGATTCCCCCATGGTGGAGCATGCCCCGAACAGCCCAAAAAAAGGAATGTTCAGATTTTTGATGCCAAAAGTGGAACCGGTACACTGATTCAACAGGTCACCACACAGCACATAATCGATATCCTTTGGCTTCAGATTTGCTTTCTGTACTGCCAGTTCCATATTTTTTTCAACGAATTTGCTTTCCGCCAGTTCCCATGTCTTTTCTCCGAAAAAGGGGTCTTCTACTTTTTGGTCAAAATATTTGCTCAAGGGCCCTTCTGCCTCTTTTGGCCCTACCATAGACGCCGCCGAAAGGATCACGACCCCTTCCGCCAGGCGTACGGTCTGTTTCCCGATCTTTTTGCTCATCCTCTTCACCTCTATTTTACAAAATAATAAACCAAACCGACCAGCATAGACGTCAGCGTGCCATATACGATGACAGGCCCTGCTACGATGAACATTTTCGCCGCCATGCCGAATACCATGCCTTCTTTTTTGAACTCGATGGCAGGAGAAACAACGGAATTGGCAAAGCCCGTGATGGGCACGATGGTGCCTGCACCGCAGAATTTCCCCAGCTTTTCATACCACCCCAAAGCCGTCAGCAATGCCGAAAGGCCGATCAATGTGATAGAGACCAGCAAAGCTGCTTCTTCCTTTGAAAAATTCTTTCCCGTATAAAAATTCGATAAGAGCTGCCCAATGATGCAGATGATACCACCGGAAACAAAAGCTTTCAGGCAGTTCATAAAAATCGGGCTGTTGGGTGAAGCCTGCTTCACCATTTTGTCATATTCCTGTTGTGCTTTTTTTGTTGTATCCAAATATAACCCTCCCTACAATACATAAAATCCATCGATCAAGAAATATGCCAGGGAACCGAATACCTTCCCCAAGGCAAAGGCCAGCACCAGCCATTGCAGTCCTTTCGTCAGCCTTGCCCGCCGCAGCATGATGGGCACTACGTTTAGCACCTCTGTCAATGCCATTGCCAGCACGCCTACAAAAATGCCGGCACAAAATCCATATAACCCCAACAGAAACGGGATCTCCGGAAACCGATACTCCATAAACATAGCTGTTGTGCCAAAGATACCGCCCAGTACGATGGCATCCTCATATACCCGAATATATCGTTGGGTCTTGGTTCGTTTCGCCATACGGGGCACGATACCAATGGCTGCAATGAATGCGAAGGTCCCCGCCGCCACAAGGCACCCCGAGGAAAGTCCGCAAAAAATCAGAAAAAGAGATTTTGCCATATCACGCCCCTCCCTTGCGCCGATTCAAATAATCGATGACACTGGCATTGGTTTCCTTTTCGTATGTCGTCATTTCAATTTCGATAGGCGTAGGGTCCTGGGTCAAGGAAATTTTGGAGAAATGATTGAAGAATACGATGATGCCCAGCCCCAGACCGATGCTGTAGGGGATAGAAAGCAGCTTGGGAATCTCTTTATTTTCCCCGAAAAACATGTAATAAATATTTTCAAAGACCAACGGCACCTGTGTATCCGAATGGAAGCACATGATAGTGGTAGAAGCCCCCACAAACAAAACCAGAGAAACAAAAAAGACCTTTGCCCACAACCAAAGGGGATTCCTTTTTGCAGCCGCAGGCAGATAATCGATCAGGATATCCATTTCCCCCACGTTGGAAATCGTCGCATCAGGCCATTTCTGATTCAACACCTTGATGATATCCACCACCGAAAGAAGATAGGTCTTTTTTCCGGTCTCCGGTATACGGAAAACCACCAGCTTTTCTGCCTCCCCTGCCGTCTGCCCGCCGATGAATACCTCCGCAATATCCCGCAGGAGCACATCTCTTTTCTGTATGATCTGGGCTTTTTCCACAGGCTTGATATAAATATCCATTTCGCCCCACCTCTCCAAATTCTTTTGGTTAGTATGGCAGTCTTTCCCGAAAACATACGGAGCAAAAAAGCCACAGTTTTTTTGCAAAAAAAGAAGACGCATCTCTGTTTCAAAAGAAATACGTCTTTCCTGTGTTTATAATCGGAATCCCTTTACCCTTTCATCATTGGCAAAAATATCTGCCAGATCCGTACAGGTGATGGCATGTTCCCTACTGACATCCAGTGTCACCTTCACGGTACCATCTTCCTTTTTCTCCATCTGGATATGATGGATCAGGATATTGCGGTCTTTCATCTGTTGCTTCAGCTGCTCCAATCCATTGGGAACATTTTTATAAGTGATGGAAAAGCTTTCGTAAATAGGCCCATCCAGTTTTTGCAGATGTCCATGGGTAAAAATCTGTATCAAAAGGATCAGCAGTGTGGCAAAAATGCCCACAAAATACATCCCTGCGCCGATGGCAAGACCAATGCCTGCCATAGACCAGATGCCTGCTGCCGTTGTCAGTCCTTTGATGGAAACATCCCGCACAAAGATCATCCCTGCGCCCAGGAAAGAAATCCCCGTGATCACGTTGGCGGCGATACGGGCTGCATCTACACGCATCCCCGGGACATCCCCGATATCCATAAAGCCATACTTGGAAACGATCATCAAAAGGGCAGACCCCAATGCAACGATGATATGGGTACGCAGACCGGCTTCCTTTCTTCTGCGGCTGCGCTCAAAACCAATGATGCCGCCGCAAATGCTGGCAACGATCATCCGCAGTAAATATTCCAAATTATCCCCAAAATAAAATACGATCTGTTCCATATCATGACCCCCTCTCATGCTTTTTATACTATCATTATATCATACAATCGGCGGAAGGCTCTAAAAAACTTTTTTCCAGCCTTTCACCAGTATCATGCAAAAAGAAAGGCACGCTCTTCCGCGTGCCCCAATCTCTTATTTCACGATCATATGTAATACAAACTGATCCAGGATCAAAACCCCACCCAGAATGAATACATACACAGAGAACCATTTCAGCTTCCCTTTTTTGATCACATCTACCATGAAGCGGATCGCCAGATAGCCGGAAACTGCTGCTACGATGAAGCCGCAGACGATAGGTGCTGTGCCCATGGCATCTGCCAATACGACCTCTCCTGTAATCATATCTTTAATGGTCAAAACCATGCCCCCCAGGATGGCAGGAATGGACAGCAGGAAAGAAAATCTAGCCGCATTGTCTCTGTCCATGCCTCTTGCCAGGCAAGTGCTGATGGTCATGCCAGAACGGGAAACCGCAGGCAGGATGGCTACCCCCTGCATGGTACCGATCACCAGCGCATCAAAAATAGACATATTTTTGATCTTTTTTCTGCCTGCATGGCGGCTGTCTGCATAAAGCAGGATCAGACCTGTGAACAGGAAGTTAAAGCCGATGAATTTGCCTTTGCCGAAAATGGCATCAAATGTATCGTTGAACAGCAGGGCAATGATGACTGTAGGGATAGTACCTGCGATCAGCAGGGCTGTTGTTCTCTGAAAAGGTCTGCGGATCAATGCCCAGATATCCTGCCAGTAATAAACAAATACTGCGATCAGCGTTGCTACATGCAGGATAATGGAAAACGCCTGGGTGGCTTCTTCAATGCCAAATAAATTTTGGAAAAGCACCAGATGACCGGAGCTGCTGACGGGCAGAAACTCTGTCAATCCCTGAATCAACCCCAAAACGATTGCCTGAATAAATTCCATATCAAAAAACCTCCGTTTTTCTCAAATTCTGTCTATTTCTAAGCAATTATTATAATACATGGAAATCTTTCTTGCAATTCTTATTTTTTCCTGTTAATATAAATGTCTGCGGCTTTTTGCCGAAAACATGCGCTTTAAAAGGGATGTTATGAAAATCCTAAGATTTTCTTAAGTACAATAGGTATATTTCAGAAAAAAGGAAATCATACCTAGCGAAAGCGCAGCAGTATGATAGAAGTCGAAGAAAATTGCCGGTTTGACCGACACTGCGATATTGCGTTGCCGCAAGGCAAAGGGGTCTTGTTTTTCGTTGTTTTCTTCGGCTTTGCCACCCAAAAAGAGCAAAGAAAGGAAGAAACTATGGAACATTTAAAATTTGAAGAAATGAACATTTCCAACGAGATCTGCCGTGCGGTGCTGGATATGGGCTTTGAAGAAGCCACACCCATCCAGTCTCAGGCCATCCCCATCATTCTGGAGGGCAAGGATATCATCGGTCAGTCTCAGACAGGTACAGGGAAAACTGCCGCTTTTGGCATCCCCTGTCTGGAACGCATCGACCCCGAGGACAGACGCCTGCAGGCCCTGATCCTCTGCCCCACCCGTGAACTGGCCATCCAGGTCAGCGAGGAATTCCGCAAACTGCTGAAATACAAAGATAACATCCGTGTCCTGCCGATTTACGGCGGTCAGCCCATCGACAGACAGATCACTGCCCTGAAAAAAGGCGCACAGGTGGTCATCGGTACCCCCGGTCGTGTGATGGATCATATGCGCCGCCGCACCATCAAAGCAGAAACCGTACAGATGATGATCCTGGACGAAGCAGATGAAATGCTGGATATGGGCTTCCGTGAGGATATCGAAACCATTCTGGTAAAGATCCCCGAAGATCATCAGACACTGCTGTTCTCCGCAACGCTGTCTCCAGAAATCCTGGATATCACAAAGCGTTTCCAAAGAGACCCCGAATTCATCAAGATCGTCCGCAAAGAACTGACCGTTCCCAGCATCGAACAGTATTACTTTGATGTAAAGGAAAAAACAAAGCTGGATGCCCTGACTCGTATCATTGACGTATACGACCCCAGCCTGGCTATGGTTTTCTGCAACACCAAAAAACGGGTAGACGACCTGGTGGAAATGCTGCAGGGCCGCGGCTACTTCGCAGAAGGGCTCCATGGCGACCTGAAGCAGCCCCAGCGGGACAAAGTGATGCAGAAATTCCGTAACGGCACCATTGAAATCCTGGTTGCTACAGACGTTGCAGCCAGAGGTATCGACGTGGACGATATCGATGTGGTATTCAACTATGATGTACCCCAGGATGAAGAATTCTATGTGCACCGTATCGGTCGTACAGGCCGTGCAGGCAAGGCAGGCAAAGCCTTCACCTTCTGCGTGGGCAAGGAGATCTATAAGCTGCGTGATATCATGCGCTATACCAAAACAAAGATCGTACAGCAGAAGCTGCCCACCCTCAGCGATGTGGAAGAAATGAAAACAAATATCTTCCTGGAAAAAATCAAAGGCATCATTGATGAAGGTCACCTGACAAAATATATCCATTTGGTAGACCGCCTGATGGAAGAAGATTACACCAGCATCGATATTGCTGCCGCTCTGCTGAAAAACCATTTGGCCGATGTCAACGCCGATGATATCGACGCCATCGATGATATCAACTTTGGCGGTACAGAGCTTTACGGCGGTGAGGGCGAAAAAATGGTTCGCCTGTTCATCAATGCCGGGAAGAAAAATAAAATCCGTGCAAAAGATATCGTTGGTGCCATCGCCAATGAAGCAGGCGTGCCCGGGAAAACATTGGGCGAGATCGCCATTTACGATGAATATACCTTTGTGGATGTGCCTAGTGAATTTGTGCGGGATGTGCTGTATGGCATGAAAAATGCAAAGATCAAAAATAAAAAAGTACACATCGAGATTGCAAAAAAAGAGAAAAATCAGAGAAGATAATAAAAGAAGCAAACAGAAAAAGGGTGTCCTCAAAATCTGAGGTACACCCTTCTTTTATTCATCATTCCCCTATGCAAATAGGGTTCCAAAGGTTTCACGGCTGTAATCCCGTTTTTTTCGCATACTGTGCCCAGTCTGTATTCCAGTTATCACTGATAACAGGGTCTTCCCGATGGTCTGGCAGATCATACTGCGCATCCAGCCAATCCCCCAGCCAGTCGGAGAGCTTGATGGTGCCGGTCAGGTTCATGTGCCCCTGGTCGTAATAATCCATCTGAGGGTCTAAGCCCAGTTGGTTTCTGTATTCCGCTCTGTCCAGATCCAGATAAACCACACCATTTTCTGCGGCAAAATTCTCCAACGCCACGCTCTGCTCATAGCTCCAGCTCATTTTGGGCAGATGCAGCAACAGTACAGGAATATTCTTTTCCTTGCACAGCGCAATGGATTTTTCGATATAGCCCTTTGCGCTTTCATCGAAGGAATAGGTCTCCCCTGTGGGCTCCATGAAGCCTTCGGGATATGCCTGAGGGTTGATATCTCTCAGGTACACATTCCCCTTCTTGAAGGAATGTTCCAGCAGAGGTTCCGGTTCATCCTCTGCCAAATTAATTTCCTTCCAGCGGTCATGGTAACGCATCAACGGGAAAGCATAGGAAAGCATAGACTGTCTTTCGTCCGCTTCTGTGACCTCTTTGATGATATCCAGTTTATATTTGGACATTTTCATGCCATCCAAGCCACGGCGCAGGTCGCCTTCTCGTTCTACATAGTCATATTCCGTAAAAATATTATCGCAAAGCAATACCACCAATTCAGGAGTCTGATATTTCAGGGATTCCGCCAAAAGACCATAGCTGACAGAGGGAGCCTGCAAAGCAGACGCGCGAACGTACCCCGTAAAGCCATGCTCCTTCCACATTACCATGGGAGAAACGCCTCGCAGCAAGGGGCTGCTGCCCACATACAGCACATCGATGGTATCCTGTGGTTCGCTGTAGAAAGCATGGATCTCGTTGGATTCATCATCATGGCGCATCAGCAGGTCGGTCGCATTGGAAAACAGCATGGAAAATACCACGACAAATGCTACGCATCTTACCATAATTTTCAAACACTCTTTCTTATTCATACTTAGAACCCCCTGTAAATAAAGTCGGCGGCGTTATAGTTGAGACCATATACGCCAAAGAGGATCAGGGAGAACACCGCACCCAGATAGATGACCCAGCGAAAGTAAAGATTTTGCTTCGCCAAAGTCTCTCTTACCTTGATGCCGCTTTCCTGCATCAGGCTGACGCAAAGCAGCACCAGACAGGACAGGAACAATACCCACAGGTCTTTTACATCCAGACCCATGGTCAGCAATCCGCCATTGAAAAGAACATCTGTATCCCAGTTTTCCACCATGGAGCGGATCATATAAACCGCTGCGCTGACGCCTGGGGCTCTGGTAATGATCTTACCAATGGCAACCAGCGCCAAGGTACGCAATACCTGGAAAATACGCCAGCTGAGACAATTCATACGGATGCCCAGCTTTTTCGCCAGATTCTGCAAAGGCTGTTCAAAAAGGATGCCCAGCACGATCAGTGTACCATTATAGCAGCCAAAGGCGATATATTTCCATTCTGCCCCATGCCAGATACCGATGAGGAAGAAAATGATAAACTGCGGGATCAAAACAGGGATCAGCTTGCCCACATAATTCCCCAGCACCTTTCTGCTCTTTTTGCCCAGCTTCATAAAGAATTTGGACAGGGATAAGGGATAGAACACATAATCCCGGAACCATGCGCCCAGGGTCATATGCCATCTGCGCCAATAATCGGGAATGGAAGTTGCCAGATAAGGTCGTTCAAAGTTTTTATCCAGCGTTACACCAAAGATCTGGGCTGCACCGGTGGCAATATCAATACCGCCGGAAAAATCGCCGTAAATCTGGATAGCGTAAACCAACGCTGCAACGGCCACATAAGTACCGCCAAAGGTTTCCGGAAAACCAAAGGCATTATCTACCAAAACTGCCGCTCTGTCCGCAATGACCATCTTCTTGAAGGCCCCCCACAGCATCAGCTGTGCGCCGTATTTCACACGGGTATAGGAAAATGCATTGGGACGGAAGAGCTGCTCCGCCAGTGTGCCAAAACGGGAGATGGGTCCCTGCACGATCTGAGGGAAGAAAGAAATAAACAGTGCCAGTTTGAAGAAATTCCGCTCCGGCTCCTGCTTTTCTCTGTATACGTCGATGAGATAGCCCATGGACTGGAAGGTATAGAAGGAAATGCCCAAAGGCAGCAGGAATTTGAATACAGGCAGTTCTGCGCCAATGCCGATCTTTGCAAACAGCGCATTGATATTGCTGGTCACAAAGCCGGAATATTTCAGTACTGCAAGAATGCCAAAGTTGAACAGCACTGTCGGGATGAGGATACGTTTTTTCTTTTTGGCAAATGCCGCTTTCCACGCCTTTTTGCCCTCTTTATCCAAATTTGCCTTTGCTTCATTGAAGGCGATCTTGTTTTTCGCCGCCATATCCCCAATTTTTACCGTTGCCAGATATGTGGTGATGGTCGTTGCCAGCAGGTAAATAAAGATCTTCCCACCGGAAATGAAATAAAAAACATAGTTAGCAACAAAAAGCGTTACCCATCGGCAACGCTTTGGTGTCAGGAAATATGCTGCGGCAGCCAGTACAAGAAAAACGATAAATCGAAATGATGTAAATGCCATACCGCTCTAAACTCCTTCTTAGTCTTCCTGCAGCTTCTGAACCAGAGCCCAGATCGCTTCTACAGAATTGAAGTTTTCGGGAACGATATCATCGGCACCGATCTCGATATCATATTCATCGCACAGTTCGCCAACCAGAGAAACGATATCGAAGGAATCCAGTTCACCGCTGTCAACCAGTTCCTGGTTGTCTTCAAAATCTACGTCAGGTCTCAGTTCTGCCAAAATTTTCAATAATGCTTCCATGTCACTTGTCCTTTCTTACTCTCTCGAATTTATTTTCTCAACATAACCGGTGCAATTCTGCCATCGGGCAGGAAGCCCAGTTTTTCATACATTCTGATGGCAAGGGGGTTATCCTCCCTGACCCAAAGCTGGAATTTTGCAGCTTCTTCTCTTTCCAAAGCGATCCAGTCTCGTACCAGCCCTTCGCCAATGCCTTTGCGCCGCCCTTCGGGTGCAACGACGATCTGCCAGAGGACAGATACCTTTTTTTCTCTGCCAAAGCGCAGAAACCCAAGGAGGGTCTCTCCTTCCCTTGCAGCGATGACACGGTGTTCTGCCAAGTCTTTCCGCAGGTTTTCCAAGTCGGGCAGCGCAGAGGTGTATGGTTCAAAGGCATCCTCCATCATCTGAAGGATGGCTTTTGCTTCTTCCTCCTTGCAGAAAGAAACTTTTCTCTGTTCCTCTTCTGTTTTTTTCGCAGAAAGGAACATCCGCTTTCTTTGGAGATATTTTTCGAAGCCGATGGCTTCCCATTCCTCTGCTGTGGGAGAGATGCCATTTCTTGCCAAAGCCACCTGCTCCAGCACCACAGGCTTGTCCATAGCAGGCACTTCCACAGGAAGGGCTTCTTTTTCCAGGAAAAAGTAAAGATCGATTTGATTTTCTTTTTCCACGAAACAATAGCTGCCCCCGGGAAAGGTTGCTTTGGAAATACGTCCTTCTTCCACCAGAGGGAGAAATTCCTCGGCAGAGGTATAAAAATTTGTCCGCATCCCTTTGGAAATAAACTGAGCGATTTCTTCCGCCCATTGTTTTCCATCAGGAATTTTGCTTATCGTTATCATAATACTCCTTCAAAGCCAATCTGTCTATCTTTCCATTCAAAGTCTGGGGCATTTTTTCCAATTTCATCATCACATTAGGGAACATATACTTGGGCACCTTATCCCGCAGCTTTTTCAGGATATAGGCCTGAGTAGCTTCTTCCCCGCCGCAGTAGAACAGCAGAATGCGCTGTGTTTCCGTATCATAGAGGCAAACACCTGTGTCAATGGCATCGATGGAGTTGATGGCTGTTTCGATCTCGCCCAATTCGATGCGGTGTCCCATGTGTTTGATCTGATGGTCTTTTCTCGCCAGGAAAATAATCTCCCCACGTTCATTATATTTTGCAATATCCCCCGTTTTATAAATCTTTTCTGGATAATAGGGATTCAAAGGATTCTGAATGAAGGCTTCTGCGGTTTTTTCGGGATTATTGTAGTAGCCCAGAGCCAAACATCTGCCGCGGACACAAAGCTCCCCACTTTCTTCTTCTTCTGCCAGTCTGTCTCCATTCAGGATGAATACATCCGTATTGCGGCATCCATAGCCGATGGGCAGTGGTTCATCGTCGGCAAATTCACGGTCTACAATATAATAGGTACAGTCCACCGTCGTTTCCGTAGGGCCATAGATATTTGCAAACAGGGCATCGGGATATTTTGCCCGCCACATGTTGAACTGCTTTGTAGGCATGGCTTCTCCGCAGAACATGATCTTTTTCAGATAGGAAGGCTGGAAGTTATCCAGCGCACCTGTATTCACCACAATGCTCAAAGCAGAGGGTACCCAGTCGATAAAGTTGATCTTCTTTTCTTCCAGATATTCCAGCAGCTTTTTCGGGAAGGAGAAAAGCATTTTGGGAATGATCTCCATCTGTGCCCCTGTTTTCAGCACCGCATAGATATCCTTTACGGAAGAATCAAAATAGAAAGGAGCCTGATTGCCGATGATCTCTTTATCCGTAATATCAAAGGCTTCTGTATACCATTCTGTCAGGTTCACAACAGCCTGATGGCTGATGACAACGCCCTTGGGCACCCCCGTAGAGCCAGAGGTAAACAAGGCATACAACGGGTCTGTATCGATGGCACGCAGACGAATCTTTTGCAGAAGTTCTGTATCGATCTCCGTATCCAAAATTTCCTCTAATACAATGATCTCCCCTTCATAGCCTAAGCCTGCCGCCGTCTTTCTGCTCTTTTCATCAATGAGCAGTACCTGGGGTTTCAATGTGCTCAGGATAGACAGGATGCGCTCTTTCGGCATGGTCACATCAATAGGGGTATAAAAGTTGCCGCTGTAAACAGCACCCATGAAAGCCGCCACAGAAACGGGGGTTTTCTGCATCATCACCGCAACGGGGCAGTTTCTGCCGCCAAAACAGGTCAGATAGGTGCCGATACGCTTTGCCGTTTCCGCCAGTTCAGAAAAGGTAATATCCCCTTCTGCGCCAGAAAAAGCAATCTTATCCGGCAGACGTTCTGCCGTATTTTCCAAATATTCCAGTATATTTCGAATCATAGTCTTGCCTCAATTCTCAGGAATCTTTATTTTCATTTTAAACCATTTTTGAGTATAGCATTTGTGTTTTCTTCCGTCAAGGTCAGAACTTTTCTGCATAAAAAGAAGAAGCCTCACACACGGGGATGTATGAAAGCTTCCTTCATGTTTGTATCATCATTGCTCTGTCTCTCGCATGGTTAGGGTTTCTTAAAGACTTTGCATATTGATACCATATCTTATTTCATTTATTCGAATAGTATATCACATCCTGCAGAATAAAACAATCTTTTTTCTTCCTATGTATTTTTCTTGCATAATTCCTACTTTTCTGATATGCTGAATAAAAATGTAAATTTTTCGGGAGAAGAAGCCCTCGAACTATACAAATGTAACAAAGGAGAGAAATCATCAATGTCTATCGAAAAAGTACGTGCATATCTGAAAGAAATGAATTGCCCCAAAGAAGCCATCGAATTTGAAACATCCAGCGCAACAGTAGAATTGGCAGCAGAAGCCGCCGGCGTTATCCCCGCCCGTATCACAAAAACACTGTGCCTGATGTCTAAAGAAGGCCCTATCGTCATCTGTGTTGCCGGTGATACAAAGATCGACAACCGCAAATTCAAAGATACTTTTGGTCTGAAAGCAAAAATGCTTTCCGCAGAAGAAACACTGGATGCAACAGGACATGCTGTTGGCGGCGTTTGCCCCTTCGCCCTGCCCGAGGGCACAAAGGCTTATGCGGATATCTCCATGAAACGCTTCGATACCGTATTCCCTGCAGCAGGCAGCAGCAATTCCGCTGTAGAACTGACCTGCGACGAACTCTTCCACTACGGCAAATGCGTAGAATGGGTTGATATCTGCAAAGGCTGGCAGGAAGAAGAATAAACAACCCCTTAAGAGAGGTGAATTTATGAAGATTTCAACAAGAGGCCGTTATGGCATCCGCCTGATGCTGGCCCTAGCTCTCAATTACGAAAAAGGTACGATCCCCCTGAAAGCCATCGCAAAGGATCAGGGAATCTCCGAAAAATATCTGGAACAAATCATCAACCCCCTGACAAAATCCGGGCTGGTAAAAAGCTTCCGGGGCGCCCAGGGCGGTTATACACTGACAAATCCCCCCGAACAGACCACTGTCGGCGAGGTGCTGCGGGTGCTGGAAGGTTCCCTTTCCCCTGTGGATTGCGTAGATCACCCCAACTGTGCCAATGCGGATACCTGCGTTTCCCTTTCCATCTGGAAAAAGATGAAAGATGCCCTGGATGAAGTCGTAGACAACATCACACTGGCAGATATGGCAAAGGAATATGCCGAAAAAAATCCCCAAGCAGCAGAATCTCTCCGCTGCAATGGCTAAAAAACAAAAGCGATAAGACCATTGTTGGTTTTATCGCTTTTTTACGTTTTCTGATTGATATTTTATGTATCTCTTTTTTCATGCCGCACTGCCATATATTCCTCTTCTGTAATCGGTACCCAGAAGCCTTCCTCCTCCAAATCAGCTTTGCGGTATTCCACCTGATAACACCCAGAAAAAATACCCTCGCCGTTGAAAATTCCCGGCAGCCAAAGCCATTTTTTCTCTTTCGCCTGCGCATAATAGATCAAATTTTCTTTCTGGATCACCCCAAGGGCATACAGACTATCATACTTTCCATGGGCATCTGTTAATCTTACCCGAAGATCATCTATATACAACATCCCTGTCTCTGGGCTGAGTCCATAGTTCTTTCCTTCATACAAAAACATCTGTACCCGGTCTTTTTCCGCCAGAGAAAACTGTATGTAAGGATAACTGTCTATCTCTTCCATATAGACCTTTTGTGTTTCCTCGGGAATTTCCACTTCTTCCTCCAATGCAGGCCAGAAGCCTATTTCATACCGAATCCAGTCCAAACCGATCTTCTCTCCAATCGTTGCAGGATAACAATGAAGAAGCACCAAAGCCACAAGGCACACTACGCCGCATTTCAAATATTTCCTTTTCATAAAATCCCCCTTTCCTAATTTATTTTATCATATCATGTTCCATATTGTCTTACAACCCAACCCCCCCATAATATAAAAAAGCCTGCGGTTCACCCAGAACCAGTGAACCCTCAGGCTTTTTTTACAGTATAAAATCTTCCAATCCATCCTTGGAAAGTACCTTCACCTCGCGGAAACCGATCTCCTTTACCAGCTTTGCAATCTCGTCAAAGGCAAAGCCCAAAGACGCCCCATCATGGCTGTCGCTGGAAAGAAGAATATCGCCCTTTCTTTCGTGCAGGTCTTTCAAAAGCTGCACAGAGGGATAGGGTTCTTTCCGCAACCCACGATACATAGCACCCGTGTTGATCTCAAAGGGACGCCCCGTCTCGATGAGAGCATCCATAGCTGTCAGGGCAGCATCCCGGTAGCGTTTGTCCATAGGGTCGAAAAAGCGGTTGCCTTCGTTGAATTTCGTCACCAGATCAAAATGCCCGATAAATGTAGCATTGGTTTTCTGCACGACCTCTGTCTCCTGCTCAAAAAAGCGTTTCGTCAGGGCATAGGGGTCACCGCCAAAGCCTTCTTGGATGGCCCATTCCAATACTTCCGGGGATTCATCCACGCAGTAATACATTCCATCCTTTTCCACATAGTGAACAGAACCGACAACATAATCAAAACCTTCTGTAGATGTGGATGCACAAAAATCCTGTTCTACACCGCAGAGAATTTCTATCTTGCCTTTGTATTTCTCTGCCATAGCCCGTACTTCTGCCATATATTCCCGGGTCCCTTGGGGGCTCATACACCAAACCTCCTGATCCTCCGGTCGAAAATCATTGAAGCAGTGTCCGGAAAAGCCCAGTCTGGTAAAATCCTTTGCCAAAGCCGCCTGTATCATGCTTTCCACAGATTCTTTCCCGTCGCAGTAGGTGGTGTGGGTATGAAAATTCATTTTTGGAAATTTGCTCATTTCGTCATCTTCTCCTGTTTTACCTTGTGGTCAATGACATGTCTGCTGGCCAATTCTTTTCTGACATCCTCCAAAGAAATGCCCGCTTCTACCATCAGCACCATCACATGATACGCCAGATCGGCAATCTCATAGATAGTTTCCGCTTTATCCTCTGCCTTTGCCGCAATGATAACCTCTGTGGACTCTTCGCCGACCTTTTTCAAAATCTTATCCAGACCTTTTTCAAAGAGATATGTAGTATAAGAGCCTTCCGGCTTGTTGATTTTTCTGCCTTCCAGCATATCCATCAGTCCCTGCAAAGAGAATGCACTCAGCTCAGGATTCACATACACCAGATCATTGAAGCAGGAATCGGTACCCAGATGGCAGGCGGGGCCATCCTTCAATACTTCTACTGTCAGGGCATCTCTGTCACAGTCCGCTGTGATAGAAACAATGTGCTGCACATTGCCGGAGGTATCGCCCTTTCTCCACAGTTCCTGTCTGGAACGAGACCAGAAGCAGGTGCGGCCTTCCTCCATGCTGATCTGCAGGCTTTCCTTGTTCATATAAGCCACCGTCAGCACCTTTTTGCTTTCCGCATCCACAACGACAGCGGGAATAAGACCCTTTTCGTCAAATTTTAAATCTTCTATCTTAAGCATGATTCGCACTCCTTCATTACTTACGCACAATGATGCCTTCTTTATCCAAAGCATCCTTCAAATCAGAAATTTTCACCTCTCCGAAATGGAAGATGGAAGCCGCCAGACCTGCATCAATGGTGGGGATTTCTTTGAACAGGGTCACGAAATCCTCGATACAGCCTGCGCCGCCGGAAGCGATGACAGGCACAGAAACGATCTCACAGACCTGTTTCAGCAGTTCCAAGTCGAAGCCCTGCTTCACGCCATCCGTATCGATGCTGTTGACAACCACTTCGCCTGCACCCATATCCACACAGCGTTTGATCCACGCCAGTGCTTCCATACCGGTATTTTCTCTGCCGCCTTTGGCAAAGACCATAAATTTGCCGTCCACACGTTTCACATCCACGGAAAGCACCACGCACTGATCGCCGTATTTCTTCGCCGCTTCTTCGATGAGCTGAGGGTTTCTGATAGCACCGCTGTTTACACTGACCTTATCCGCACCGCATTTCAGCACACGGTCAAAATCCTCCAAGGTATTGATGCCGCCGCCCACCGTCAGGGGGATGAAAATGTTCTGAGCTACTTCTGTCAGGATATCGGTAAAAAGGGCTCTGCCCTCAGCGGATGCGGTGATATCATAAAACACCAGTTCATCGGCACCACAGTCGCTGTAATATTTGCCCAGCTCCACAGGAGAAGAAACATCGGAAAGGCCTTCAAACTGTACACCCTTTACCACTCTGCCGTTTTTTACATCCAGACAGGGAATGATTCTTTTGGTAATCATTTTGCTTCCTCCTTTGTCAGTTCCACCGCGGCTTTCAGGTCAATATTGCCCGTATAAAGGGCCTTGCCCAGAATGGCACCATACAGCTCCATATCCGCCAGTTTTTTCACATCATCCAACGTGGTCACGCCGCCGGAAGCCACAATATCCACAGAAAATTTTTCGGAAAGTTCTTTATATAATTCCAGATTTGTGCCGGAAAGCAGACCATCCTTGGAAATATCCGTACAGATAATGGTCTTTACGCCGATTTTCTGCAGTTTTTCACAGAAAGCAAAGCAGCTTTCGGCAGAAACCTCTGTCCAGCCTTTGATGGCAACCATACCATCTTTGATATCTACACCAACGGCGATCTTCTCGCCATATTTTCGCACCATTTCTTTCAGAAAAGCAGGATTCTGTACAGCCGCCGTGCCCAAAATCACGCGGAATACGCCTGCATCCAGATATTTTTGGATGGCTTCTTCGGAACGGATGCCGCCGCCTACTTCCACCAGCAGACCGCCGGTTTCCACAATATTTCGGATGGTTTCCAGATTGGGGGTACCCCCATCCTTGGCCCCTTCCAAATCTACTACATGGAGATATTTTGCCCCTGCCGCCGCAAAGGAACGGGCAACCTCCCCAGGATTTTCGCTATATACTGTTTTCTGTGCGTAATCGCCCTTCACCAGACGCACCGCACAGCCGCCGATCAGATCGATCGCAGGAAATAATTCCATGGAATTTTCCTCCTTTATAATTCACAAAAGGCTTTCAAAATCTTTAAGCCCACCTCGCCGCTCTTTTCCGGGTGGAACTGGGTGCCGTATACATTCCCGCTTTCCACGGATGCGGTCAGTTCTGCGCCATATTCCGCTCTGGCTGTGACGAAATCATCACAGTCCACCCCCGCATAGGAATGGACGAAATAAACACAGTCGCCTTCGTTGATATATTTATAGAGCTTGCTCTTTTCTTTCTCCTTGGGGAAGATCAGACCATTCCAGCCAATGTGGGGCACCTTCAGCCCTTCCCCGATCATAGGGGCGATGGGCTTCACGCTGCCTTTGATGAGCCCCAAGCCTTCATGCTCACCATATTCATAATTCTTTTCCAGAAGCATCTGCATCCCCAAGCAAATCCCCAGCAGGGGCTTGCCCTTGGCTGCTTCCTCCAACACGACCTTTTCCATGCCGCTCTGGCGCAGCTTTGCAATGGCATCTTCAAATGCACCGACCCCGGGCAGGATGATGCGGTCTGCCTTTCTGATCTCTTCTATATCCTTTGTCACCTTTGCCTCTGCCCCGATGAATTTCAGGGAGCTTTGCAGGGAAAACAGATTGCCTACGCCATAATCAATGATCGCGATCATCACAGCACCCCCTTTGTGGAAGGAATCTCGTCTTTATAGGCTTCCTGCACCGCCACAGCCTTCGCCAATGCACGGGCAACCGCCTTAAAGGTGCCTTCGATAATATGATGGGAATTTTTGCCTCGGAACTGCAGGATATGCAGATTCATTTTAGCATTCCGCACAAAGGCGATAAAAAATTCCTCCACCAATTCCGTATCAAAGGTGCCGACCTTTTCTGTCGGAATTTCCAAGCCATATTCCAGATGACTTCTGCCGCCCAAATCCACCGCCGCCAGAATCAGGGCTTCATCCATAGGCAGGGTGATATCCCCATAGCGGGCAATGCCCCTGCTGTCGCCCAAGGCTTCTGCAAAGGCCATCCCCAGACAGATGCCGATATCCTCCACAGAATGATGGTCGTCCACTTCAATATCGCCCTTGCAGACTACATCCAGATCGAATCTGCCGTGTTTTGCAAAGAGGGTCAGCATGTGATCCAAAAAGCCCACACCTGTGTTGATGCTGCTTTCGCCGCTGCCATCCAAACAAAGGGACAGGCTGATGTCAGTTTCTGCTGTTTTTCGCTTAATTTCACTGCTTCTCATGTCATGCCCCTTTCTGTTCCTTCAAAATTTCTTCCAGTTTCTCAAATAAAACATACATCTGTTCCGGTGTGCCGATGGTGATTCTTACGAAATCCTCGATTTTCGCCTTGCCGAAATAGCGCACCAGAACGCCTTTTTTCTTCAATTCTTCATAAACCACTTTTCCGCTGAGGGCATTGCTCTTGGCAAAAATGAAGTTTGCCACAGAATCCAGCACGGTGAAGCCCATTTTTCTCAGCTTCGCTGTTGTCAATTCTCTGGTCTGGGCGATTTTCTTTGCGTTTTCCACATAATAGGCATTGCTGTCCACTGCCGCTTCCCCCGCCGCCAGTGTCAGGCGGTTGATGTTGTAGGGGTTTGTGGAATATTTGATCTTTTCCAAGTCATCAATGATAGCCTCGTTGGCAATGGCAAAGCCCAGTCTCGCCCCTGCCATGGAACGGGATTTGGAGAAGGTCTGCACCACTAGCAGATTATCATATTTTTTAATGAAATCCACACAGCTTGTCCCGCCGAAATCCACATAAGCTTCGTCGATGACAACGATATTGTCGGGGTTGTTCTTCAAAATTTCTTCGATCTCAGCCAAGGAAATTTCCATACCTGTGGGAGCATTTGGGTTGGCAATGACCACCATTCTTCCGATGCCGCAGTAATCCCGATAGTCCACGCCAAAATCCTTTTTCAGGGGGATTTTTTTGCAGTCCACATGGTACAGATCGCCGTAAACGGGATAAAATCCGTAGCTGATCTCCGGAAAAGCAGCCCCTCTTTCTGCATCACAGAAAGCCATAAAGGCAAAATTCAGGATATCATCGGAGCCATTGGAAAGGAACACGTTTTTCGCTTCTACCCCATAGAGTGCCGCCAGCTTTTCCTTCAGCACCTTGCCTGTAGGGTCGGGGTACAGGTTTAACAGCTCTACCTCTGCTTTGGAGATTCTATCCAGCACTTCCGGGGAAGGCGGATAAGGGGATTCATTGGTATTCAGTTTGACATACTGCTGATCTCTGGGCTGTTCCCCCGGTGTATATGCTTCCAGTCCCACAAAACGGGGACTCATAAATCTGCTCATTTTTCCGCCTCCTTCGTTGTTCTGATAAGGGCAGAGCGGGCATGGGCTTCCAGCCCTTCCCTTCTGGCAAAGAAGCCGATCTTTTCCGCCTCTGCCGCCAATGCATCTTTTGTATAATACGTAAAGGAAGATTTCTTGATAAAATCATCCACACTCAGCGGACTGGAAAATCTTGCTGTGCCGCTGGTGGGCAGGGTATGGTTTGGCCCTGCGAAATAATCCCCCAAAGCCTCCGGCGCATTTCTGCCAAGGAAAATAGAACCGGCATGGCGAATATCCGCCAGATATTTGAAGGGGTCATCCACACAAACTTCCAGATGCTCGGGAGCGATCTCATTGGAAACTTCGATGGCCTGTGCAATACTTTCCACTACGATGATTTTACCGTTATTGTCGATAGATGCTCTGGCAATCTCTGTTCTGGGCAGAAGGGGGATTTGCCGTTCCAATTCCTCCGCCACGGCCTTTGCCAGGACTTCGCTCTCTGTCACCAAAACCGCAGAAGCCATTTTGTCATGTTCTGCCTGAGAAAGCAGGTCTGCCGCCACCACAGCCGCATCAGAATTGCCATCGGCAATCACAAGAATCTCGCTGGGGCCTGCGATCATATCGATGGACACCTGCCCGAAAACCTGTTTCTTCGCTTCCGCAACGAAAGCATTGCCGGGACCAACGATCTTGTCCACACGGGGTACGCTTTCTGTGCCATAGGCCAGTGCTGCTACTGCCTGGGCACCGCCGATTTTGAAGATCCTGTCTACACCGGCGATCTCTGCCGCCGCAATGATATCAGGATTCAGCTTGCCGCCCTTGGCAGGGGTCACCATGCAAACCTCCTTCACCCCGGCGATTTTCGCAGGGATACAATCCATCAAAACAGTAGAGGGATAACTGGCTGTGCCGCCGGGGACATACAGACCGACTCTGTCCAAAGGAATGATCTTCTGTCCCAAAACCACACCGGGACGTTCCGTGATAACAAAATCTGTCCGTTTCTGCTTTTCATGGAAGGCACGGATATGAGCCGCCGCTTCTTTCAGAATTTCAAGAAATTCTGTGTCCACTTCCGCCAGAGCCGCCGCCCGTTCCTCCGCAGAAACCTCCAACACCTCCGCCGCCGTGCCGTCAAACTCTCTGGCATAGCGTTTCAGGGCTTCGTCGCCGTTTTTCCGTACATCGGCAATGATATTGGCAACTACGTCCGCAACGGTAGTCTTTTCTTCTTCTCGGGAAAAAATTTCATCTATTTTAATGTCTTTATAAGCATAGGTCTGAATCATGCTTTCACCTCATTCAAATCCAGTTTCATATATATGGTCGTATCCAGCGGGCTGTCGTTATAGCTGGGGATCTCATAAAAGCCCAGCCCCCGATACATCTTCAGGGCACTTTTTAAAAAGGGCAAAGTATCCAGCAGCATAGCGGAATAGCCAATATCCTTAGCATCCTTCAGGATGATATCCATCAGCTGTTCCCCAATCTTTTTACCACGAAAAGCAGGACGCACATACAGCCGTTTCAATTCGCACCGGGCCTCATCCAGCTTCCGCAAACCAATACAGCCTGCCAGTTTTCCATCGAAATATGCCAGATACAGTCTGCCCTCGGGCATACCATATTTCCATTCCAGATGTTCTAATTCCTGATCGTAATTTTGGATATCCAGATATTCCTTGAAAACGCTGTCCCCCTCGATGAGCATATCGGTATATTCCTTGAATAATTCGCCTACCTCCGCCGGGCGGTCATAGGCAGCTACCACTTGTAATTCTCCCATGGCTTCCTCCGTCACTGGTCTTTTTTCTCAATATTCTGAGCGATCAGATCGCACATTTCCTTGATTCTTTTGTTATTGAATTTGTAGCTTGCTTTATTGGCAATGAATCTTGCACTGATGGGAACCACCGTTTCGATGACCTCCAGATTATTTTCCCGCAAGGTCGTCCCCGTTTCCACGATATCCACGATCACATCAGACATTTTCAGAATCGGTGCAATCTCGATAGAGCCATGCAGCTCGATGATATCGATTTCCCTGCTCTGCTTTCTATAAAATTCTCTGGCGATATTGGGAAATTTTGTAGCAACCCGCAGGGTATGTTCGGAATCAGGTCTTTCGCCCTTGACCCCTGCCACTGCCATGCGGCATTTGCCCATGCCAAGGTCTAACAATTCGTATACGTCAGAGGACTGTTCCAGTAGGATATCCTTGCCGACCACCCCCACATCCGCAGCGCCCCGTTCCACATAAACCGCCACATCAGAAGGCTTTACCCAGAAATATCTGACGCCGTTTTCTTCGTTTTCAAAAATCAGCTTTCTGCCGCCTTCATGGATAGAGGGACAGCCATAGCCGATCTTTTCAAAAATGTCATATGCTTTTTCGCCTAATCTGCCCTTCGGCAGGGCAATGTTAATCCAATTCTGCAACGATCTCAAGCCCCCTGTCCTTCATGCAAAGCAATTGTTTATATTTCACATTGCCTGTATTTTTCTTCTGCACCAAAACACTCTGTCCATTATCGGTCAACATCTGCGCCGCTTTTGCCAGTGCAGCAACGTCTGCGCCATCTTCATAAAGCAGCAGTGTGTCTACATCATATTCCCGTTCTGCGGAATCGAACCGTTCCAACAGGTCAAGATAGACAGCAAAGCCAATGGCATCCGCATCCTTTCCCAGCTTCCGCAGCAGGTTATCATATCTGCCGCCGCTTAAAATGCTGCTGGGCACACCGTTGATAAAGCCCTGGAAGATGATGCCTGTATAGTAATCCATATCGTTGACAATGGAAAAATCCAGATTCACATTTTTTTCATTTCCGCCGATCTTCAGGCAGTGCAGGATATTTTCCAGTTCCTTTATGGCCTGTTCCATCTTTTCATTACAGCAAAGGGCTTTTGCCTTTTCCAGTGTTTCTTCCAAGCCTCCATAAAGGCTTGCCAATGCTTCCAGCTTTTGGGTCATATCCTCCGCCAGCTTTGCTTCCTTACAGATGGCGCGAATGCCATGGGCGTTCTTTTCACTGATACAATCCAAAATCGCCTTCTGCTGTGCATAAGGAAGACCAATCTCTTCCATCAGCCCCGCTACAAAGCCCATATGGGAAACATCCATGATGTATTCGTCACTAATAGCTTTCAGGCTCTTTTGCGCCAGCAGGAGCACTTCCAGTGTGGCATACGCATCCACCTCACCGATATATTCCAGCCCCACCTGCATGATCTCTTTATATTCCCCGGCACCCTTTCTGGCCCGGTATACGTTTTCGTTATAATATACTCTTTCAGCAGCATCTCTGCTGCCCTTGGTATTTTTTACGATAGACAGCGTCACATCGGGTTTTAACGCCAGCAGCTTGCCGTCCAATCCTGTGAATGTCAAAATCGTTTCGCTGTTTAAAAAGCTTCTGTTATCTGCATAAAAGTCATATTCTTCAAATTTGCTCATTTTAAACTTCCGATAGCCATACTGTTCAAACAATGCCCGCAAGCTGAAGATGACCTGTTCTTCTTTTTTCAAAAGCATTTCTGCCTGTTTCATACGAATCCCACTTCCTTCCTATCTTAGCATTATATTATCTCACTCTTTCACTTTAGTCAAGTAGAACACTAAAGTAATTTTAGAAGAATTTTATAGGAAAGAGCTTACTATTTTATGCAATCTGCCGAAGACATTTGTCCTTTCCATGCAAAAGAACCTTTCTGAAGCATATGAAAGACATATCTGGCTTTTCACAAAAAAAGACATGATCTCATGATCATGTCCTTTTTATTTCTGGTTCAATTGGATCTCCACACTGCGAAACGCTTCGCCTTCTGCAAACTTTCCTTTTTGTGTCCATTGGAGTTCCCCAAAACCTTCCAGTGCTTTTCCAAACTCTTCAAAGTTTTCCACCGGGATCACAGCAAAGATGCTGTTTTCCGCAGATGCCGTTTCTTCATAGCCGCCTGCCGCTTCGATACTATCCCGAATCATAGTCTTTGCTATTTCCAGATCAGCCGCCTGCAGGATCGCCGTATCCGTCGCTGCCATTGCTGCAGAGCGTATCATAGAATAAGGTGCTGCTGTTTCATCTTCTGCCATAGAAGCCACCTTTGGCATTGCCCCATCGGCCCCGCCGCTTTCTATTGATAGATCAGCTTTCATCTCATCTTTCGCAGCATTGGAATCGTTCGGCTCTGCACTTTTTTTCTTTGCACCGGAAGCAGCTTCCTTCCCATTGTCTGCCGTCTGGGAAATTCTCTTCTGCATTTCCACAGGCTGCTCTGCTGCCTCATCCATCGCGCTTTCCTCTATAGCTTCCTCCATCTCGAAAGGTGCCACTGTATCCGCAGTTTCTTCTATCTGGCGCACTGCATCATTCTGGCTCTGGCGCATTTCCATCATACCGTTGATGCCGCCCGCTGCCACAACGACCAATGCCGCCGCTGCGATCATGCTCAGCTGTTTCCACTTCGGCTGTTTTTTCTTCACAGGGAAAGGAACCACATTAGGAGCTGCTTCTGCACTCAGTTTCTGCATCAGTTCTTGGTGATACCCCTCCGGGAGTTCCTCCTCAGGAAGGCTTCGCAGGGATTCCATGATTTCTTTCTGTGCTTCCGCCTCTCCACGGCAATCGGCACACGCTTCCAAATGCTGTTGGATCTTTGCAGTTTCTTCTTCATTCAATTCCTGCTCCAGGTATGCCCAAAGCAACTCTCCGCAATCTTCACATCTCATGGTCTTCCCTCCTTTCCTTTCTTATGACGAGGTTTCCCTTCATTTCGTTCCCTGATTTTCAAAATTTCATTTTTTAATTGATTTCTCGCCCTTGAAATACGGGATTTTACCGTGCCCATGGGCAAATCGACGATTTCAGCCACTTCTTCATAGCTCAAACCGCGGATATCCCGTAGGATGACTGCTGCCTTATGCTCTTCCGACAAGGTATCCAATGCCTGCAAAAGCTCGCTTTTTCGCTCTTCCCGCAGCAGGCTTTCCTCCGGCGTTTCCCCTTCATCGGCGATCTGCCGCTGCATACTGCCTTCTTCGTTTTCCAATTCTTCTTCTAAAGAATAGCTCCGCTTGCCTTTTCTTTTTCGCATTTCGTCGATGCAGGTGTTGGTCGTGATACGATAAAGCCAAGTGGAAAACATAGAACGCTCGTCAAAATTTTTCATATTCTTATATGCTTTCAGAAAAACCTCCTGAGAAATATCTTTTGCATCTTCGCTGTGGTTCATCATCCGCAGTGCCACATTATAGACGATTTTTTCATGCCTCAGGATCAGTTCCTCAAAAGCCAGCATATCCCCTTGTTTGGCTTTTGCGATCAATTCTTTTTCCCTATGGTCAGTCATAGACGGTTCACCTCCGTAAGCTGCGCCCATTCCGTTACAGTCATTCCCCTTAAATTTCGATAAATCAATATATATGAAAAAAAGCGTTGAATCAAATTCAACGCTTTTTCTTTCCAATCGAGGCGACAAGATTTGAACTTGCGACCTCTACATCCCTAATGTAGCGCTCTACCAAGCTGAGCCACGCCTCGACATTTTTTGCCGCTCATCCAGCGACTTATTTATATTAACACAGGATTGGATTCCTGTCAATTGTTTTTTATTTTTCTTCTGCATTTTTTCTGGCAAAGAAAAGTTTTTTCAAAAAAAATCGAGGCGACAAGATTTGAACTTGCGACCTCTACATCCCTAATGTAGCGCTCTACCAAGCTGAGCCACGCCTCGATATTTTTTCGCTTTCGTTCAGCGACTTGTTTATAATAACACAGGATATTCCAACTGTCAACAACCTTTTTTGTATTTTATCAAATACAATCAAATTTCCATGAAAAAAATAAGTCTCTGTCAAAGACAGAGACTTATTGGGGTTTTTATTTCATTTCTGCGATTACTTCAACTTCGCACAGAACGTTTTTAGGCAGTGTTTTTACTGCTACGCAGGAACGTGCGGGTTTGCCTGTGAAGTATTTGCCGTAAACTTCGTTGAATGCAGCGAAGTCGCCCATATCAGCCAGGAAGCATGTTGTTTTTACAGCGTCAGTGAATGTCAGACCGTTTGCTTCCAGAACTGCAGCCAGGTTTTTGCATACCTGTTCAGCCTGAGCCTGAACGTCAGAACCAACGATTTCGCCTGTTGCGGGATCCAGAGCGATCTGACCGGATGTGAACAGCAGACCATTTACGGAAACTGCCTGAGAGTAGGGACCCAGAGCTGCGGGTGCTTTATCTGTGCTTGTAAATTTCATTTTCATTACCTCCAAAAAAAATAAATCATTTAGTTGGTTTACCTAATGTATCTATTTTAATCCAAAGACATTATACAGTCAATGTATTTTCTCCGGAAACATAAAAATTTCTGTTCTTTTCACTTTTTTCACATCTTTATATTCCATTTTTGTTGAAATTCAGGTAAAATAATATGAAGTATTGTCTTTTTACAGAAATATTATTCCAAAAAGAAAGGAAGAAATATATGAGTAACACAGAAGCGATCCAGAAGCGTCGTATTTTCGGGATCATCTCCCACCCCGACGCAGGTAAAACAACACTGACAGAAAAGCTGCTGCTCCACGGCGGTGCCATCCGTGAAGCAGGAACAGTAAAAGCAAGAGGCAAAAACAAATTCGCAAAGAGTGACTGGATGGAAATTGAAAAACAGAGAGGTATCTCTGTTACTTCCTCCGTTATGCAGTTCGAATACGACGGCAAAGTGGTTTCCATCATGGATACCCCCGGTCATAACGACTTCGGTGAAGATACTTACCGTATCCTGACTTCCGTAGACAGTGCAGTCATGGTCATCGACGCGGCAAAGGGTGTGGAAGCCCAGACAGTAAAGCTGTTTAAAGTCTGCAGTATGCGTGAGATTCCTATTTTCACATTCATCAACAAACTGGACCGTCAGTCTAAAGATCCCCTGGATTGCATGGCTGACCTGGAAGATGCACTGGGTCTGCCCTCCACAGCAGTGACATGGCCCATCGGCAACGGTCTGACTTTCGAAGGCATCTACGACAGACTGGAAAATAAAGTTTACCTGTATAAACAGAAAAACGGCGTAGTGGAACTGGGTGCCAACGGTGTATTCGGCGATACACTGGAAGGCGTCATCTCCGATGCAAACCTGGACATCCTCCGCAGTGAAATGGAACTGTTGGACGGCGCAGGCAACCCCTTCGATCTGCAGGCCATCAAAGATGGTAAGCTGTCTCCCGTATTCTTTGGTTCCGCCCTGGCAGACTTTGGTATCACCCCCTTCCTGCATCATTTCCTGGAATGGTCCCCTGCACCCGGTGCCAGAAAGACAACCACCGGCGAAGTAACTCCCAATGATGATTTCTTCAGCGGTTTCATTTTCAAAATTCAGGCGAATATGAACCCTGCTCACCGGGACAGACTGGCATTCCTCCGCATCTGCTCCGGCACATTCAACAGAGGTATGAACGTAACCCTCTCCAGAACAGGTAAGCAGATGAAGCTGAGCCAGTCTACCCACCTGATGGCAAATGACCGTGAAACCGTAGAAACAGCCATTGCCGGCGATATCATCGGTATCTACGACAGCGGCAACTTCCAGATCGGTGATACCCTGACAGACAGAAAAGAAAAACTGTTCTTCGAGCCTCTGCCCACCTTTCCTCCTGAATTATTCTGCCGTGTGCGTCCTGTCAATTCCCTGAAGGCGAAACAGTTCCAGAAAGGCGTACAGCAGCTGGCACAGGAAGGCGCTATCCAGGTATACCACAATGAATTCAACGACATTATTCTTGGTGCTGTTGGTCAGCTGCAGTTTGAAGTATTCCAGTACAGACTGCTGAATGAATACAATTCCGAAATTCGTATGGAGCCTTTGGAATATCAGGTAGCCCGTTGGGTTGCGCCCGGTTCTCCCAAGGATGTAAAAGATTATGTTGTAGCAAGAAGCACGCTGGTGTATGACCACTTCGAACGCCCCATCCTGCTGTTTGCAAACCAGTACACGCTGAACAACTTCATGCAGAAAAACCCCGAAGTGAAGCTAGTAGAAGCACTGGATGTGGATGATACAGAGCATCTGGAAGGCTAAATTCTTGAGGGTTTCACCCTCAAACTCCCACCAAGGGAATTATTCCCTTGGAACCCTATACGTAAAAGCATTCGCTTTTGCAAAAGAAATATAATGCAAATAAAACAACAACCCCGGTTCTTTTTGGAATCGGGGTTATTTTTTTAATCATTAAATATTTTCAATGTCTTTCAGCAATTCAGCCACATTTTCTTCTTTTGTTGCCCAGCTTGTGCAGAAGCGCACAGCTGTATGGTCGTTCCCAACCTTGGTCCAGAAGGAGAAAGCGTATTTTTCCGCCAGTTTTTCCATCACAGCATTGGGCAGGATGGGGAACTGCTGATTTGTCTTGGAATCGAACAGCATTTTGATGCCCTTTGCTTCAAATGCTCTGCGGATCTGCATTGCCAGATCATCTGCATGCTTCGCCACTTCAAAATACAGACCATCTTCGAACAGTGTTTCAAACTGAATGCCCAGCAGTCTGCCCTTCGCCAGCATACCGCCTCTCTGCTTGATCATATAACGGAAGTCTCTTTTCAGGGCAGGATTTACGATGACAACGGCTTCCCCCATCATAGCACCTACTTTTGTACCTCCAATATAGAATACGTCAGCCAGATTTGCAATATCGTTCAATGTATAATCGCAGCCTTCCGCCGCCAGCGCATAACCCAGTCTTGCGCCGTCAATGAACAGAGGCAGACCACATCTGCGGCAAGTTTCACTGATGGCTGTCAACTCTGCCTTTGTATATGTGGTGCCATCTTCTGTAGACTGAGAAATGTATACCATACCGGGCTGTACGATATGTTCATGGGTTTCATCGCCCCAGTGGGCATCATAGCCTTCCTGAATAGCCTCTGCCGTCAGCTTGCCATCTTCTGTTGTGGGCAGAACAATGACTTTATGGCCGGTTGCTTCGATAGCACCTGTTTCATGTACGTTCAGGTGGCCTGTATTGGCACAGAAAACACCCTGATAGGGGCGCAGGGTCGCGGCAATCACCGTCATATTTGTCTGTGTGCCGCCTACCAGAAAATGTACATCCATATCATCCCTGCCGCAAGCCTGCTTGATCAGTTCTCTCGCACGGTCGCAATGGGGATCGACGCCATAGCCCGCTGTCTGTTCCATATTTGTTTCCATCAGTCTGTCCAAAATTCTCTGGTGCATGCCTTCTGCATAGTCACATTCAAAACGAATCATTTTTCTTCCTCCTATATTTCAGCAAAAATTGCATTGTAACCTATTTCATATACTATCATCCTTTGATCTTTCGTGCAACGAAAAAAGAGGTGGCTAAGCCACCTCTCTTGACGTTTTTTATTTGAAGTATTCTACCATAGATTTGAACAGCTTCATATCATAGTTGCCTTCTACGTTCTGATACAGACCGTCACCAATACGTTCTGCATGGCCCATCTTACCGATGACACGACCATCGGGAGAGATCAGACCTTCAATCGCATAAGTAGAGCCGTTGGGGTTGAACTGGATATCGTTAGTAGGCAGACCCTTTTCGTCTACATACTGTGTCAGGATCTGACCTTTTGCTGCCAGTTCCTGTACCAGTTTATCATCCATCAGGATGCGGCCTTCGCCGTGGGAAATAGGCACGCTGAAGATATCGCCGGCTTTTACATTTGTCAGCCAAGGAGATTTTTCTGTTGCCAGTCTCACACGAACGATCTTGGACTGGTGTCTGCTGATGGTATTGTAGGACAGGGTAGGACAAGTTTCATCTGTGTCGATGATTTCGCCGTAAGGCACCAGACCCAGCTTGATCAATGCCTGGAAACCGTTACAGATACCGCAGATCAGACCGTCTCTTTCTTTCAGGTGTGCTGTTACCGCTTCCTTGATTTCAGGGTTGCGGAAGAATGCTGTGATGAATTTACCGGAACCATCAGGTTCGTCACCGCCGGAGAAGCCACCGGGGATAAAAATAGTCTGGGACTGTTTTACTTCTTTTGCGAAGCGTTCGATGGAATCTGCGATGCCGGATGCAGACAGGTTGTTGATGACAAAGATCTCAGCCTTTGCACCAGCCCGTTCTACTGCCTTTGCAGAGTCGAATTCGCAGTTTGTACCGGGGAATACAGGGATCAGCACACGAGGTTTTGCAACAGGTGCTGCTGCCTTATAGGTGATGCCTTCTGCTTTTGTTGTGAATGCAGGGATTTCTGCTTTTTCCTCTGCTGCAGCGTGCATAGGATAGATTTCTTCCAGTTTATTTTCATAAGCTGCAAAGATTTCATCCAGAGCAATGCTTTCGCTGCCGCAAACGATAGCACTGCCGCCTGTGATACCCAGCAGGATGCCAGCTTCTACGTCTGCTGTCAGTTCCAGAACAAATGCGCCATAGTTGTAGCCAAAGATATCTTCTTTGCTTACGCCGTCAGCGTATGTGAAGCCGATATCGTTACCCATAGCCATTTTCAGGATAGCTTCTGCCACGCCGCCGTAAGTAGGTGTATAAGCCGCTGCAACCTTGCCTTCTCTCATCAGGCCGGTTACCACGTCGAATACCTTCTTCAGGCTGTCTGCAGTAGGCAGACCGTCTTTATCGTATTCAGGTTTCACCAGAACCACTTTATGGCCTTCGCCTTTGAATTCAGGAGAAACGATGTTGTTGATATGATCTGTTGTGACTGCAAAGGAAACCAGTGTGGGAGGTACATCGATATGTTCGAAAGTACCGCTCATGGAGTCTTTGCCGCCGATGGCAGCGATCTCCAGACCCTTCTGTGCCATGAATGCACCCAGCAGAGCCGCCAGAGGTTTGCCCCAGCGTTTGCTGTCTTTCATAGGTTTTTCGAAGTATTCCTGGAAGGACAGGTATACATCTTCGAATTTTGCGCCTGTTGCCACCAGTTTTGCAACAGATTCCACAACTGCCAGATATGCGCTGTGGTAAGGGCTCTTTTCCGCGATGAAGGGGTTATAGCCCCAAGACATCAGGGAACAGGTTGTGGTATCCTGTTTTTCTACGGATACTTTATTTACCATAGCCTGGATAGGTGTTTTCTGGTTTTTGCCGCCGAAAGGCATCAGAACAGTGCCGGCACCAATGGTGGAGTCGAAACGTTCGGACAGACCTCTCTTGGAGCATACATTCAGATCCTGTGCCAGTTCCATATAGCCTTTTTTGAAATCTGCAGGGATTTCCTTTGCGAAGGGCTGAGGAGCCGCAGGAGCGATGTCGATATGTTTTTCTGCACCGTTGGAATCCAGGAATGCACGAGAAATATTTACGATATTTTTACCGTTCCAGTTCATCACCAGATAAGGTTTTTCTGTGACTCTGGCAACTACGGTTGCTTCCAGGTTTTCTGCGTATGCCAGTTCTTTGAAGCGTTCAACGTCTGCTGCAGCAACAACAACTGCCATTCTTTCCTGAGATTCGGAAATTGCCAGTTCTGTGCCGTCCAGACCGTCATATTTTTTGGGTACTGCGTTCAGGTCGATTTCCAGACCATCTGCCAATTCGCCGATGGCAACGGAAACACCGCCGGCACCAAAGTCGTTACAACGTTTGATGAGCTTGGATGCTTCGGGGTTTCTGAACAGTCTCTGCAGTTTTCTTTCTTCGGGAGCATTACCCTTCTGTACTTCTGCGCCGCAGCTTTCCAGAGATTCCAGTGTATGGGATTTGGAGGAGCCTGTAGCACCGCCGCAGCCGTCACGGCCTGTTCTGCCGCCCAGCAGGATAACGATATCACTGTCCACAGGGCGTTCTCTGCGTACATTTTCCGCAGGAGCCGCTGCGATAACAGCACCGATTTCCATTCTCTTTGCCACATAACCGTCATGGTACAGTTCATCTACCTGACCTGTTGCCAGACCGATCTGGTTCCCATAGGAGCTGTAACCAGCCGCAGCCGTTGTCACGATCTTACGCTGAGGCAGTTTGCCGCGCATGGTTTCGGAAACGGGTGTCAGGGGGTTGCCTGCACCTGTTACACGCATAGCTGCGTAAACATAGGAACGACCGCTCAGAGGGTCACGGATAGCACCGCCCACGCAGGTTGCCGCGCCGCCGAAGGGTTCGATTTCTGTAGGATGGTTGTGGGTTTCATTTTTGAACAGCAGCAGCCATTTCTGTGTTTCGCCTTCCACATCTACATCAATTTTTACAGTACAAGCGTTGATCTCTTCGGATTCATCCAGCTTATCCAGCTTACCTTCCTGTTTCAGGAATTTGGCAACGATAGTACCCATATCCATCAGGTTGATGGGTTTTGTTCTGCCGATGGCTGCTCTGGTCGCCAGATATTCGTTATAAGCTGCCTGCAGCACTTCATCTTCAAATTTGATGCTGTCAATGGTTGTCAGGAATGTGGTATGACGGCAGTGATCGGACCAGTAGGTATCGATCATTTTGATTTCTGTGATGGTAGGGTCTCTCTGTTCGCTCAGGAAATAATTCTGGCAAACTTTGATATCATCCAGATCCATAGCCAGACCATTGTCTTTGATAAATGCCATCAGGGCTGTTTCATCCAGACCGCGGAAGCCTTCTACAGTTGCAACTTCTGTAGGAATTTCATATTTTACATCCAGTGTATCGAAGGCATCCAGTGCTGCTTCTCTGGATTCTACGGGGTTGATGAGGAATTTTTTGATCGCATCCACATCATCTTCTGTCAGTGTGCCGTACAGAACATAAACTTTTGCTGTTTTTACCAGAGGTCTTTCCTGTTTGGAAATGATCTGGATACATTCTGCAGCGGAATTTGCTCTCTGGTCGAACTGACCGGGCAGATATTCCACAGCGAAGACAGCCGCACCGTCAGCGGGGATCTCTTCTCTCAGATCATCCAGCTGAGGTTCGGAAAATACAGTCTGTTTGCAGTAATCAAACAGTTCTTTGTCGATGTGTTCCACATCGTAACGGTTCAAAAGGCGCAGATCTGTCAGGCCCTTGATACCCAGCAGATTGACGATATCGCCTTTCAGGGAGGCTGCTTCCGCAGCCAGACCCTGTTTCTTTTCAACATAAATTCTATAAACCATGGTTATACCTCCGCCGCAAGGGCTTTTTTACCGATGTCGTTTCTATAGTATGCGTTGTCGAATTTTACTGTTTTTACGCTTTCATATGCTTTTGCAATGGCTTCGGGCAGTGTATCTGCGATTTCCGTTACACCCAGCACACGGCCGCCGTTGGTCAGCAGCTTACCGTCTGCTTCCTTTGCACCGGCCACAAAGATGAGCTTGTCCTCTGCGGGCAGTGTGATCTCGAAGCCTTTTTCATAGCTCTGGGGATAGCCTGCGGAAGCCATGATGACGCAGCAAGCCGCCTTGTCACTGAATTTTACTTCCACATCTGCCAGTTTTTCCGCTGCCACTGCCTGCATGATGGTCAGCAGGTCGCTTTCCAGCAAAGGCAGTACCACCTGTGTTTCGGGATCGCCGAAACGACAGTTATATTCGATCACCTTGGGGCCATTGGGTGTGATCATCAGACCAAAGAACAGGCAACCCTTGAAGGTGCGGCCTTCTGCGTTCATTGCTTCCATAGTGGGAACGAAAATCTTTTCCATACATTCCTTTGCCACTGCTTCTGTGAAATAAGGGTTGGGGGCGATGGTACCCATGCCGCCTGTATTCAAGCCCTTATCCCCATCCAAAGCTCTTTTATGATCCATAGCGGAAACCATGGGAACCATAGTTTTCCCATCTGTGAAAGCCAGAACGGAAACTTCGGGGCCTGTCATGAATTCTTCAATGACGATGTGGTCACCGCTGGCGCCGAATACTTTATCCGCCATCATGGAACGTACAGCATCCTGGGCCGCTTTCTTTGTTTCAGCGATGATAACGCCCTTGCCCAGAGCCAAACCATCTGCTTTCACTACTGTGGGCAGGGGTGCTGTTTCCAGATATGCCAGTGCTTTTTCCATATCGTCGAATACTTCATAAGCCGCTGTAGGGATACCATATTTTTTCATCAGGTTTTTAGAGAAAACCTTGCTGCCTTCCAAGATCGCAGCTTTTTTATCAGGGCCAAAGCAGGGGATGCCGATGGCATTCAGGGCATCTACCATACCCAGTACCAAAGGGTCATCGGGTGCGACTACTGCAAAATCAATCGCTTTTTCTTTTGCGAAAGCCACAACGCCTTCGATATCCTTTGCAGCAATATCCACACAGGTAGCATCCTTGGCGATGCCGCCGTTGCCGGGCAGTGCGTACAGTTCTGTTACCGTGGGATTTTCTTTGATTTTTTTGATGATAGCGTGCTCTCTGCCGCCACCACCGACTACCATAACCTTCATTATATATGTCTCCTTTCGGATTAGTGGTGGAACAGTCTCATGCCGGTGAATGCCATTGCCATGCCAAATTTGTTGCATGTTGCAATAACATTGTCATCACGGATGGAGCCGCCGGGTTCAGCGATATAGGAAACGCCGCTCTTTGCTGCTCTCTCGATATTGTCACCGAAGGGGAAGAATGCATCGGAGCCCAGAGCCACGCCTTTGATGGTGGACAGATATGCTTTCTTTTCTTCTCTTGTCAGAGGTTCGGGCTTTTCGGAGAACAGTGTCTGCCATGTGCCTTCTGCCAGAACATCTTCGTAATCATCGGAGATATAAACATCGATGGTGTTGTCTCTGTCGGGGCGGCCTACTGTAGGCAGGAAAGGCAGATTCAGGACCTTTTCATGCTGTCTCAGGTGCCAGATATCTGCTTTGTTGCCTGCCAGTCTGGTGCAGTGGATTCTGGACTGCTGACCGGCACCAACGCCGATGGCCTGACCGTCTTTTGCGAAGCATACGGAGTTGGACTGGGTATATTTCAGTGTGATCAGCGCAATGATCAGGTCACGTTTTGCTTCTTCGGGCAGTTCTTTGTTTTCTGTTACCACGTTATCCAGCAGGGCTTTGTTGATTTCAAAATTGTTTCTGCCCTGTTCGAAAGTGATGCCGTAAACCTGTTTCTTTTCCTGTACAGCAGGAACATAGTTGGGGTCGATCTTTACGATATTGTAGCTGCCTTTTCTCTTGCTTTTCAGGATTTCCAGTGCTTCGTCTGTATAGCCGGGGGCAATAATACCATCGGAAACTTCTCTCTTGATGAGGTTTGCTGTTGTCACATCACAAACGTCGCTCAGGGCGATCCAGTCGCCAAAGGAGGACATTCTGTCTGTACCTCTTGCTCTTGCATAAGCCAATGCCAGAGGGGAATCATCCAGACCTTCGATATCGTCTACGAAGCAGGCTTTTTTCAGGGCATCGCTCATGGGTGTGCCTACTGCTGCGGAAGTAGGGCTAACGTGTTTGAAGGATGTTGCTGCGGGCATGCCCAGTGCATCTTTGATCTCTTTTACCAGCTGCCAGCTGTTAAACGCATCCAGAAAGTTGATATAACCAGGTTTACCGTTCAGAATCTCGATGGGCAGTTCAGCGCCGTCTTCCATAAAAATTTTTGCAGGCTTCTGGTTGGGGTTACAGCCATATTTCAGTTCAAACTCTTTCATTTTCAGAATCCCCTCTCTCTTATTCGTATTTGTTGATCATTCTATTTTCCACTGCGCCTGTTTTCAGGTCTGTGTAGCGTACATAAATAGAAATCTTATTCTGTTCGTTCAGGTTTTCCCAGATTTCCTTTGTCCAAGCGTCAATATCGTTGGGAACTGTAGTTCTTTCGGGTTCACCCCGGAAAGTAGGCAGAGGGCTGCCATCGCCCATGTAGGTATGGATGAAGTGGCCTACACCAGCCAGTGCTTTATAGGAATATGTGAATCTGTTGCAGGCTGTGCCTTCTGCATCTGCACTCTTCAGAATGCTCATTTTATATGTAAAATCGCCGTCAGCGAAGGTCAGCATACCGCTGATTCTGGGTGTCCAGTTAGGGCCGTCAGGTTCGAATTCTCTGGTTTCCAGGGCATCTTCGAAGGATTTGCCGTCCAGAACGAAATCACGGATAGTATCTGTCTGGTCGCCGTTTGTAACGATGAGTTTGCCGTCCAGCTTACGAACAGGCGCATAGATGATCAGAGAAGGATCTTCCACTTTAGACTCATCATAAGGGTAGATCATCACATCTTCGCCCTCTTCTCTGAAGATACGGTTACGGCTGTTGTCACTGCGGCCCATGATGAAATATGCAATGGCTGCCTTTGTGCCGTCTTCTGTTTTACCGATGACGATACCACGGCCAACATAGCTGTTATCCTTTACCAAATCTTTCATTGTATCTTTCTGATAAACATTCATTGTTTTAACCTCTTTCTTTCTGAAGCTTCGCTGCTACCATTTCCACTGCCTTGGGAAGCAGGATCCATTCTGCCTGTTCCATGACTCTTTTCTGCAGAACTTCAGGGGTATCGTCCTCCTGAATTTCCACTGCTTTCTGGAGAATGATCTCGCCGCCGTCGGGAATTTCATTTACATAGTGAACCGTTGCGCCTGTCACCTTCACGCCGTAGGCCAGAGCCGCTTCATGGACATGCAGACCATAGAAGCCCTTGCCGCAGAAGGAAGGGATCAGGGAAGGATGCACATTAACGATGCGCTTGGGATAAGCAGATGTGAAGTTTTCGCTCAGGATAGACATAAAGCCTGCCAGAACGATCATTTCAATGCCTCTTTCCGCAAGGATAGCCTTAACTGCTTCTTCGTATGCGATTTGAGAATCGAAATCCTTACGTTTCACCACTACGGAAGGGATGCCGTTATCAGCCGCTCTCGTCAGGGCATAGGCAGTGTCATTGCTGGCAAGGACCAATTCGATCTTGCCGCTGGGGATCTCCCCTCTTTTTTCCGCATCGATCAATGCCTGCAGATTTGTGCCGCCGCCGGAAACGAATACAGCGATCTTTGTTTTCATCAACAAATGACAACACCTTCCTCAGAAGCAACGATTTCGCCCATGATATAAGCATCTTCGCCGTTTGCTTTCAGGATCTCGATTGCTTTTTCCGCGTCTTCTTTTGCAACAACAACGCTCATGCCAACGCCCATGTTGAAGGTATTGAACATATCTCTTTCAGGGATATTGCCTTTTTCCATGATCAGGTCAAAGATGGCAGGGATTCTCAGGCTTGCTTTATCGATCTTCGCACCAAAGCCCTTGGGAATGCTTCTGGGGATATTTTCATAGAAGCCGCCGCCTGTGATATGGGAAACAGCTTTTACTGTCACTTCTTCAAACAGAGCCAGCATAGGTTTTACATAGATCTTTGTGGGAGCCAGCAGTGCTTCGCCGATGGACTTGCCGCCCAGTCTTTCCAGAGGAGTTTTGATATCAGCATGTTCCACATCCAGTACACGACGTACCAGAGAGAAGCCATTGGAATGCACACCGCTGGAAGGCAGAGCCAGGATCACATCGCCTTCTTTGATTGTCTTATTATTCAGGATCTTATCTTTATCTACAACACCTACAGCAAAACCAGCCAGATCGTATTCATCTACGGGATAGAAGCCGGGCATTTCTGCTGTTTCGCCGCCGATCAGGGATGCGCCGGACTGTACACAGCCTTCTGCAACGCCGGATACGATGGATGCTACTTTTTCAGGGAAGTTTTTGCCAACTGCGATATAGTCCAGGAAGAACAGAGGTTTTGCACCAACACAGATGATATCGTTCACGCACATAGCTACACAGTCGATACCCACTGTATCATGTTTGTCCATCAGGAATGCCAGTTTCAGTTTTGTACCAACGCCGTCTGTACCGCTGACCAGAACGGGTTTTGTAATACCTGTCATATCCAGTTCGAACAGGCCGCCAAAACCGCCGATATCGCCCATCACACCGGATGTCATTGTTTTTGCGATATGCTCTTTCATCAGTTCTACCGCCTTATACCCTGCAGTAATGTCTACGCCTGCTGCTTTATAGCTTTCACTCTGGCTTTTCATTATTTTTTCTCCTCTCTTTACGCTTCGCTTTCGTCAAAATCAGGATTTTGACAAGTAAAACAGAAGTATAAACAGATAAGTTCCTGCGGTGTAAACACCTTGAAACTTCCTGTTTTCCTCGGCGGAAATGAATTCCTCCTGCGGATTCCATTCAGGAAACCAACTCACCGCCCAAGATGGGGCGGCAGGCAAAGCCTGCTTTGCGGAGCAAAGTGATGAATATTCGTTTCCCGAACCTTTCCGCTGCCCGAAACTCCTCTGTTTTCACATTTTATAATTTATTTACTTTACATTTTATTTCGCATACTTTGCTTCCAGTGCCTTGTTCTTTTCCAGCACCTTTGCTGCTGCTTCTGCCCTTGCATTGTCCAGTTTTGCTGCCAGGGCTGCATCTTCTACAGCCAAAATCTGGATCGCCAACAGTGCTGCGTTTTCCGCTCCATCGATGGCTACGGTCGCAACGGGCATACCGCCGGGCATCTGCACGGTGGAAAGCAGTGCATCCAGGCCATCCAGTGTGGAGGATTTGATAGGGATACCGATCACGGGAAGTGTTGTATTGGCTGCCATGGCACCTGCCAGATGGGCTGCCTTGCCCGCTGCTGCGATAATGGCACCAAAGCCGTTTTCTCTTGCGCCTTTTGCAAAGGCTCTTGCTTCTTCAGGGGTTCTGTGGGCAGAGTATACATGTGCTTCAAAGGGCACACCGTATTTTTCCAGGGTTGCCATTGCTTTTTCCACTACAGGCAGGTCGCTGTCGCTGCCCATAACGATACCGATTTTCTTCATGGTTTACCTCCTCATCATCGTTCCATATATCATCTTTTGTCATAAAAACACAAAAGGGCAGTCCTATTCTGTTTTACAGAAAACAGGACTGCCCAGACGGTCGACAAAAAGCAGTTCTGCACTGCTTTATCACGAACTTTTTGCTCCCCCATGGTTACCCATTTTTCCGTCAGTTACAAAAAGTCTCATAGATTTACAGTTTTAGTCTATCACAAGGAAATTCCAGTGTCAATAAATTCTATCATTACATCTTATAGTAGATTTTCCCCTATTTTTATCTACATCTTGACATGAAAGGCCCTTTGTGATATAGTATTGAAGATTTAGAGAAAAATAAGTTTTAGATCTTGTTAGCGAACGAAAGGAGAGATTACTTTGAACTATATTTTAACGAATGCAAACGTATTTGTTCAGGGCAATTTCATCAAATCCAACGTATTCATCGCCGACGGTATCATTACAGAAATTTCCAACCGTGCTCCACAGGATGCGTGTCCCGTTTTTGATCTGGACGGTTGCTTTATTTTCCCCGGTTTTATTGATGTTCACGTACATCTCAGAGAGCCGGGCTTTTTTTATAAAGAGACCATCAAAAGCGGCACTTTGGCAGCAGCCCACGGCGGCTACACCGCAGTCTGCTCCATGCCCAATCTGAACCCTGTGCCCGATTGTATGGAAAATCTGGAGGTGCAGCTGAAAGCCATCCGCGAAACAGCCTGCATCGAAGTGGTTCCCTATGGCACCATCACCGTTGGTGAAATGGGCGAAAAACTGGCGGCTTATGATGAAATTGTTGGTCATATCTGCGCCTTTTCCGATGACGGTCGGGGTGTGCAAAATGATGAAATCATGAAGAAAGCCATGAAAAAAATCAGCGGTTACAACAAAATCGTTGCAGCCCATTGTGAAGACAATTCCCTGCTCTGCGGCGGCTATATCCATAAAGGGGAATATGCCGAAAAGCATGGACATAAAGGCATCTGTTCCGAAAGCGAATGGAAACAGATCGAACGAGATCTGGCCCTGGTAAAGGAAACCGGCGTAAAATACCATGTGTGCCATATTTCCACCAAGGAAAGCGTAGAGCTGATTCGCAAAGCAAAAGCCGAAGGTCTGGATGTGACCTGTGAAACAGCCCCCCACTACCTGACCATGAACGATTCCATGCTGCAGGAGGACGGACGTTTTAAAATGAACCCTCCCATCCGCAGCGAGGCAGACAGACAAGCCCTCATCGCCGGCATTCTGGATGGCACCGTAGACATGATCGCTACAGACCATGCCCCCCACTCTGCCGAAGAAAAGAGCAGAGGTCTGGCAAAAAGCATGATGGGTGTAGTTGGTCTGGAAACCGCCTTCCCTGTTCTTTATACAGAACTGGTGAAAAAAGGTGTCCTTACCTTAAATCAGCTCATCGATCTGATGCATACAAACCCCAGAAACCGTTTTGGCGTAGGCACAGCCCTGGAAGTTGGGCAGCCTGCCAGCCTAACAGTATATGATCTGGAAAAAGAATATACCATCGACCCTGAAACTTTCCTGACTATGGGCCGTGCAACGCCTTTCGCAGGAAAAAAGGTATACGGGGAATGTAAAATGACAATGTATAAAGGCAATATTGTATGGCAGGTAAAGTGATTTCTTTATGAAGTCCCATCTCTCTCCGTACTCAGATATGTAACTAAATCCAATTCACGTATTTACTTACTACAAGGAGGAAATCAATTATGCCAAAGAGAACTGACTTAAAAAAGATCCTGATCATCGGCTCCGGCCCCATCGTTATCGGTCAGGCAGCTGAATTCGACTATGCAGGTACACAGGCTTGCTTGGCTCTGAAAGAAGAAGGTTATGAAGTAGTACTGGTAAACTCCAACCCTGCTACCATCATGACAGATACCACCATTGCAGATAAAGTGTATATGGAACCCCTGACACTGGAATATATCGCAAAGATCCTGCGTTATGAAAGACCCGATGCCATCGTGCCCGGTATCGGCGGCCAGACAGGTCTGAACCTGGCAATGCAGCTGGCGAAAAAAGGCATCCTGAAAGAATGTCAGGTAGAACTGTTGGGGACAAGCATCGACAGTATCGAAAGAGCCGAAGACCGTGAACTGTTCAAGGAAATGTGCCAGTCCATCGGCGAACCCGTTATCCCCTCTCAGATCACATACTCTGTAGAAGAAGCCATCGCAGCTGCAAATGAGATCGGCTATCCCGTTGTACTGCGTCCCGCATTCACACTGGGCGGTACAGGCGGCGGTTTCGCAAACGACGAAGCAGAACTGGTTGAAATCATGAAAAATGCCCTGAAGCTTTCCCCCGTACATCAGGTACTGGTTGAAAAGAGCGTAAAAGGCTATAAAGAAATTGAATTCGAGGTAATGCGTGACGGTACAGACCGTGCCATCACTATCTGTGGTATGGAAAATATCGACCCCGTTGGTGTGCATACTGGTGACTCCATCGTTGTTGCTCCCATCCTGACACTGAACGATCACGACTTCAACATGCTGCGGGATTCTGCCCTGAAGATCATCAAAGAACTGAAGATCGAAGGCGGCTGCAACGTACAGTTCGCACTGGACCCCAACTCTTCCGATTACTACCTGATCGAAGTAAACCCTCGTGTATCCCGTTCCTCCGCTCTGGCTTCCAAAGCAAGTGGCTACCCCATCGCCAGAGTAACAGCAAAGATCGCTGTTGGTATGACTCTGGACGAGATCAAACTGGGTGAAACAACAGCAAACTACGAACCTGCTCTGGACTATATCGTAGCAAAAATGCCTCGTTTCCCCTTCGATAAATTTGCAACAGCAGCGAACACACTGTCTACCCAGATGAAAGCAACCGGCGAAGTTATGGGCATCGGCCGCACATTGGAAGAATGTATGCTGAAATCCATCCGTTCTCTGGAAATCGGCGTTTGCCACCTGCATATGCCCAAATTCGATGATATGTCCAACGAAGATATGCTGGCATACATCGCAACCAGCCCCGACGACCGCATCTACGCCATCGCGCAGCTGATCAGAAACGGTGTTTCTCTGGATGCTATCTTCGATGCAACAAAGATCACAAAATACTTCCTGGAATCCTTCCAGAAGATCGTAGATTACGAAAAAACACTGTCTGAAAACATCGGCAATAAAGATATCCTGACAACAGCGAAGAAAATGGGCTTCTCCGATAAATTCATTGCGAAGCTGTGGGGCTGGAACGAAGTTGCAGTATACGATCTGAGAAAAGAAATGGGCCTGTTCCCCGTTTACAAAATGATCGAAACCAGCGGCTGCGGCGGCTATATCCCCTACTTCTACTCCACATACGAAAAAGAAAACGATTCCAGACTGAGCGATAAGAAGAAGATCATCGTTCTGGGCTCCGGTCCTATCCGTATCGGTCAGGGTGTAGAATTCGACTACTCCACTGTACACGCTGTAACCACAATCAAGGAATTCGGCTATGAATCCATCATCATCAACAACAACCCCGAAACTGTTTCCACAGACTATACCACCAGTGATAAACTGTACTTCGAACCTCTGACAGTAGAAGATGTTATGAACGTGGTAGAACTGGAACAGCCTCTGGGCGTCATCGCTTCCCTGGGCGGTCAGACAGCCATCAACCTGGCAGAACCTCTGATGGAACGGGGCGTAAAGATCATCGGTACAGACGTTGCAGCCATCGAAAAAGCAGAAAACAGAGATGCTTTCGAACACATCATGCAGGAACTGCACATCCCTCAGCCTAAGGGCCACGCCGTTACAAACATCGAAGCCGGCGTAAAAGCAGCGGAAGAGATCGGCTATCCTGTACTGGTTCGTCCTTCCTACGTTCTGGGCGGCCGTGCAATGCAGATCGTTGCTGACGAAGAACAGCTGCGCACCTACCTGAAGAGTGCAGTTGCTATCAATGAAGATCAGCCCGTACTGGTTGATAAATATATCCAGGGCAAAGAACTGGAAGTTGACGCTGTTTGCGACGGTATCGACGTATTCGTACCCGGTATCATGGAACACGTAGAAAGAACAGGCGTACACTCCGGCGACTCCATCTCCGTATACCCTACTTTCAGCGTATCCAATAAAGCAAAAGGCAAGATCCTGGAATACACAAAGAAACTGGGTCTGGGCATCGGCATCATCGGTCTGTTCAACATCCAGTTCATCGTTGATGAAAAAGATGATGTATATGTTATCGAAGTAAACCCTCGTTCCTCCAGAACAGTACCTTTCCTGTCCAAGGCAACAGGCTACTCTCTGGCAGATATCGCAACACTGGTCATCCTGGGCAAGAGCCTGAAAGAACAGGGCATCTTCGGTCTGTATCCCGATGAAAAGAAGAGATGGTATGTAAAAGTACCCGCATTCTCCTTCTCCAAACTGCACGGCATGGACACTTACCTGTCTCCCGAGATGAAATCCACCGGTGAAGCCATCGGTTACGATAACAAACTGAACCGCGCACTGTATAAAGCACTGCAGGCTTCCGGCATGAATATCCTGAACTATGGTACTGTACTGGCGACTATCGCTGATAAAGATAAAGAAGAAGCACTGCCTCTGATCCGTCGTTTCTACGAACTGGGCTTCAATATCGAAGCAACAAAGGGCACAGCAGACTTCCTGAAAGAACATGGTATCCGTACCCGCACCAAGAAAAAACTGTCCGACGGCAGCGAAGAAATCTTCGATTCCATCCGTCAGGGCTATGTAAGCTATGTCATCAATACAAGAGACCTGAATTCCATGCACAGCAGCAGCGACGGTCAGGAAATCCGTCAGTGTGCTGTAGAAAACAACGTATCCGTATTCACAGCACTGGATACTGTTCGAGTTCTGCTGGATGTTCTGGAAGAAACAACACTGGGTATCTCTACAATTGACGCCTAAGCGTTAAGAAAAAACCTCAGCCGCAAGCGGCTTCAAGGTTTTTTCTTGTGAGACAGAAGAATGAACAGATCAGTTCCATCGGACAAGCCTCGAAACTTGGTCAAAGCACTTGCTTACAGCAAGCCGCCTACGGCGGTGGCGTTATCTTCGCCATGCTCATCTGTTCTCCTCAGTGGAAGTAAATTCTATGCACCGCAAAGATAAATGCGGTCATGAGCATAGCGAGTGACTTTCGCCAAAGGCGAAAGTGCTGAACAGTTTGCGGAACATAGTTGAGAAACCCCTCGTTTCTCAATCTCTTCCGCGGTATCAACTTTTTCATTTAAAGTATTCTAGGAGGGTTATCGTGAAACAATCTCTCTTTACGATCCAAAGCAATGAAAAGCTGACCGAAAGCGTATGCAAAATGGTTTTGGCGGGGGACACCTCCGCCATCACCGCTGCCGGCCAGTTTGTCAATATCCAACTGAAGGGCTTTTTCCTGCGCCGCCCTATTTCCGTCTGCGATTATGACGAAAATACACTGACCATCCTCTACAAGGTCGTGGGCAAAGGCACAGAAGCCATGAGCAAAATGAAAGCCCCCCACAAGCTGGACGTTTTGACCGGGCTGGGCAATGGCTATGACACCTCCGTCAGCGGCGACAAGCCTCTCTTGATTGGCGGCGGCGTTGGCGTGCCTCCCATGTACCGTCTGGCGAAAAACCTGATTGCGGAAGGCAAGCACCCCATCGTGATCCTTGGTTTCAACACAAAAGACGAGATCTTCTATGCAGAAGAATTTGAAAAACTGGGCGCAGAAGTACACATTGCCACAGCAGATGGCAGCGTGGGTGTCAAAGGCTTTGTCACAGATGTGGTAAAGACCATCCCCGACTATACTTATTTCTATACCTGCGGCCCCGAACCCATGCTGAAAGCCCTTTCCGATGTGACCACAACCAGCGGTCAGCTCAGCTTCGAAGAACGGATGGGCTGCGGTTTCGGCGCATGTATGGGCTGCTCCTGCCAGACAAAATATGGCAACAAACGTATCTGTAAAGACGGCCCTGTACTGGTGAAGGAGGAAATCATATGGTAAACACAAAAGTGACCCTCAGCGGCATCACACTAGATAACCCTGTCATCCCCGCCAGCGGTACCTTCGGCTACGGCTATGAATTTGCGGAGCTGTATGACATCAATATTCTGGGTTCTTTCTCCTTCAAAGGTACTACAAAGGAACCCCGCTTCGGCAACCCCACACCCCGTATCGCAGAATGTCCTGCAGGCATGATCAACTCCGTTGGTCTGCAGAACCCCGGTGTGGAAAAGGTCATCTCCGAAGAACTGCCCAAGCTGGCAAAATGCTTCCATAAGCCCGTCATTGCCAATGTCAGCGGCTTCTCCATCGAAGAATATGCTTACACCTGTGCATTGCTGGATAAAGAGCCTCAAGTGGGTATCTTGGAAGTAAACGTATCCTGCCCGAACGTACACCACGGCGGCATGAGCTTCGGTACAGACCCTGCGGCAGCGGCGGCAGTCACAAAAGCAGTCAAGGCTGTAACAACAAAGCCTGTCTATATCAAACTGACTCCTAACGTAACCGACATCGTTTCCATCGCAAAAGCCTGCGAAGAAGCCGGTGCAGACGGTATCGCCCTCATCAACACCATGATGGGTATGCGGATCGACCTGAAAACAAAGAAACCCGTCATTGCCAACAAAATGGGCGGTTTCTCCGGCAGCGCCATTTTCCCTGTGGCAGTCCGCATGGTATATCAGGTAGCAGAAGCCGTAAACATTCCCGTCATCGGTATGGGCGGTGTTTCCTCTGCGGAAGACGTCATCGAAATGATGCTGGCAGGGGCAACTGCCGTTGAGATCGGCGCGGCAAATCTGGTAAACCCCTTCATCTGCAAGGAAATCATCGAAGACCTGCCCCGTGTCATGGAAAAATATAACATCAAAGACTTGAACGATATCATTGGAGGTGCCCGCAAATGAATAAAGACGTAATCATCGCCTGCGATTTTAACAGCAAGGCAGACCTGATGGCATTTTTGGACAACTTTAAAAATGAAGAAAGAAAGCCTTTCCTGAAAGTAGGTATGGAGCTTTTCTATGCAGAAGGCCCTGACATCGTAAAAGAGATCAAAGAAAGAGGACATAAGATCTTCTTAGACCTGAAGCTCCACGACATCCCCAACACAGTTAAAAAAGCCATGTCCGTTCTGTCCGCACTGGATGTGGATATCTGCAACCTGCACGCAGCTGGCACAAAAGCTATGATGGAAGCTGCACTGGAGGGCCTGACAAGACCCGACGGCACACGCCCCTTGCTGATCGCTGTGACACAGCTGACATCCACCAGTGAAGAACGCATGAAGGAAGACCTGCTGATCGACCATCCTCTGGATGAAGTCGTTATGCACTATGCGAAATGTGCAAAGGATTCCGGTCTGGACGGCGTTGTCTGCTCCCCTCTGGAAGCAGGCAAGGTAAAAAAGGTTTGCGGCGACGCATTCCTGACAGTGACACCCGGTGTTCGTTTTGCTGACGGCGAAGTGGGCGACCAGGTGCGTGTGACTACCCCCGCAAAGGCAAGAGAACTGGGTTCCGATTATATCGTTGTCGGCAGACCCATCACACAGGCACCCGACCCTGTAGCAGCATATCGCAGATGTATTTCCGAGTTCCTCGGCTAATGACTGAAGTTATCTAATTTTATAGGAGGAAATAGACCATGAATATCAAAGAACAGATCGCAAAAGACCTGCTGTCCATCGGTGCAGTTTTCCTGCGCCCCGAAGAACCCTTCACATGGGCCAGCGGCATCAAAAGCCCTATTTACTGCGACAACAGACTGACTCTGACATCCGTAGAAGTTAGAAACCATGTAGAAAATGCTCTGGCGGAAACCATCAAAAAAGAATACCCCGATGCAGAAGTTCTGATGGGTACTTCCACAGCTGGTATCGCTCATGCTGCCATCACAGCCCATCTGCTGGATCTGCCCATGGGTTATGTTCGCTCCGGCGCAAAGGACCACGGCAGAAACAACCAGATCGAAGGCAAACTGGAAAAAGGCCAGAAAGTAGTCGTTGTGGAAGACCTGATCTCCACAGCCGGCAGCTGCATCGAAGTAGTCAATGTTCTGCGTGAAGCAGGGGCTGACGTTCTAGGTGTGGTAAGCATCTTCACTTATGGTCTGCAGAAAGGTCTGGACAGACTGGCAGAAGCAAACGTAAAGAACGTAAGCCTGTCCAATTTTGATGCTGTGGCAGAGGTTGCCGCAAAGGAAGGCTATATCAAGGAATCCGACATCGCACGTCTGCTGAAATTCCGCAGTAACCCGAGCGATGAAAGCTGGAGGGAGATGTAAGCATGAGAAGCCTCATTGATATTGTAGACCTAACGGTAGAAGAAATCGATGATTTGATTGCCACCGCCAATGATATCATTGCAAATCCCGATAAATATGCAGAAAAGTGCCACCGCAAAAAACTGGCGACGCTCTTTTTTGAGCCTTCCACCCGTACGCGTCTGAGCTTTGAAGCGGCTATGCTGGAGCTTGGCGGCAGTGTGATTGGCTTCTCCGGTGCAAGCAACAGCTCCGCCTCCAAGGGCGAAAGCGTTTCCGATACGGTGCGTGTGGTTGGCTGCTATGCCGATATCATCGCCATGCGTCACCCCAAAGAAGGCGCGCCCATGATCGCTTCCATGCGTTCCCCCGTACCCATCATCAATGCGGGTGACGGCGGTCACAACCACCCTACCCAGACACTGGCTGACCTTTTGACCATCCAGAGAGAAAAAGGCAGATTCGACCACCTGACCGTGGGGCTCTGCGGCGACCTGAAATTCGGCAGAACGGTACATTCTCTGATCCATGCTTTGAGCCGTTACGAAGGGGTACAGTTTGTCATGATTTCTCCCGACGAGCTGAAAGTACCAGAATATATCATTCAGGAACTGGAAAAGGAAGGCATCCCCTATACAGAAACACGCAGCCTGGAGGAAGCCATGCCCACGCTGGATATCCTGTATATGACAAGAGTGCAGCGGGAACGCTTCTTCAATGAAGCTGACTATATCCGCCTGAAAGACAGCTACATCCTCACACCGGATAAACTGGAAACGGCGAAAAGCGACCTTTCCATCCTGCATCCCCTGCCCCGTGTAAACGAAATTTCCGTTGCTGTGGATGATGACCCCCGAGCCTGCTACTTCAAGCAGGTATCCAACGGGAAATATATCCGTATGGCTCTGATCCTGAAATTACTGGAGGTGGAATAAAATGAAAATTGATTCTATCAATAACGGCGTTGTCATCGACCATATCCGCGCCGGAAAAGGCATGGAACTGTATCATTTCCTGAATCTGGATCATATGGATTGTTCCATCGCTCTCATTAAAAACGCCCCCAGCCAGAAAATGGGCAAAAAAGATATCATCAAAATCGATACAGAACTGGATCTGGATCTGGACATTCTGGGTTATATCGACCCCAATGTCACCATCAATGTCATCAAAGACAGCGTATGCGTGGAAAAAATCCACCCTCAGCTGCCGGAACGACTGACAAATATCATCCAGTGCAAAAATCCCCGCTGCATCACCTCTGTGGAGCAGGAAATTCCCCATATCTTCAAGCTGACAGACAGGGAAAAAGGCGAATATCGCTGCATTTACTGCGAATCCAAAGCGAAAAATTAAAATATTTTCATACAAAAATAGCCTTCTAACTTCCGTTAGAAGGCTATTTTTTATAGATCCTGGATCTTCATTTGTTCAATCTCGTCCTTATGTTTTTTGATCTTATAACGATTCACGCCATAAATCACCAGCAAAACTACCGCTAGCGCATTCCCGAAGGAATGAAATATCAGCGCAATGGCGGGCAGGATCAGTCCCTTCCACCATTCCTCAGCTTTGGACAACCGCACCTGCAGATAACACGAGCCGATAAGTAAGGCAATATAAAAAATGACGATTCCCCACACCAAAATACTCATGCCAGCCATACCGGAATGAAAATGATGAAATGCTTCCATTGAAATTCCTCCTTTATCGTAATTCCCCTTTAATTACTTTTTTTCCTTTTCTTTTTTATAAGCCGTGATCAACAGCTTCGCCGTTTCAAAATCCATTTTCTCCTCGATGGCGAGCTGTTTCACCATAGCGATGAAAGGCTCTTCCGCCATTTGCTCATTCAGCTTGATTTTCTGGATGAGCCTGTCCAACCGCAGGCGCACCGTGGGATAGGTCACACCATAAAGAGAAGCGACCTCCTTTAAGGAGCCCGATGCCAATATGAATTTTTTGATGAAGGTCAGTTCCTCCTCCTCCAGCCCCAAGACCCACGCAGGCAGTTTTTTCTGTTCCATCCTTTCATCTCCCTTCATATTATTAAAATAATATTTAATTTTGTTAAAGTCAATCCTATATTATATTTTAATAATATTGTAATATTCTTTTTCTTTCTTTTCCGCATAAACTATTCTAAAAATCAAAAAGGGAGCGTCACCATGCAAAATCCCCATGTTAAATATCTGAAAACAAAAAAAGGATATTTCTATCTCTTTTATTATGAGCAAGGCAACATATTTTGCCGCAGCTTTTCCTATGACGGCTGGACAGTCCCCCAGAAGATCGCCGAACGGGTGGCACCTGTTTTTTCCCTCTGCCAATATGAGGATGTGGCCTATCTCCTCTATTCCGGTGGAGAAGGGCAGCTTTATCTGGCATCCTCATCGGATTTTTCCAAATGGGAGCATCGCCCGATGATGAGGGGTACCCAAAACACAGATCACACAAAGTTTTTCCTTTTACCTTCTGAAGATGCCTTCCATATCATCTATCACCTGCCTACAGAATCCACTAATGTAGACTCTCTGGTTTATACAGTTTTTCGAAATGGGCAATGGGAAAAGCCCTATCAGATCGACCGCTTCATGCCCATGCAGAAAACACCTTTTCTCGCCCGTCGGCTCAGCAGGGAGCATATCATTTTGTATTACCGCACCGGGCGAAACGTATTGAGCGCCAGAGAAATGCTTCTGACCCCCTATACCATGGGCAGTGTAACGCCCCTCATCCAGACGCCCTCCCCCTATACGGATGTTTCCATTGTCAATGACAACGAAAAAATCCATATGCTCTATATCGTTCGGGGGATGTTCCGCACCCAGGTGGTCTATCAGTATAAGCGCACCTCCGCCATCAGCACGCCCCGTATCCTCTGGGAAGATACGAACTGCGATAACTGTCTAGCTTTTTTGGAAAATGGAAAAGTCATCCTCATGTGGACAGCCAACGGACAGCCCATGCGCTGTGTCTCAGAAAACAGCGGTGCCTCCTTTGGCCCTGTGGAACGATATATGGAAAAATTTCCTGGTTACTGCCTGAAGGGCGAGTTTTTGGGCGCCCAGGATGATTCCCTGAACGCAGCAGAATGTTACGGCAATGCCCAGCATGGATTTCTGCCTGCCGTTTTTACCCCTTCTCCCCTTCCCAGACCAAAAGCAGAACAAAAACGATCAATTCCTCAGCCAGACTATTCAAAGGCTTACACAGCCCTTCAAGATGCCCATAAAAAGCAAATGGAAGAGCTTTCCGCCCTGCTGGCACAGCGGAGCGATGAAGTGGCTGCTGTCAATGCCCGCTGGAAGACACAGGTGGAAAAGATGGAAGCCGAACTGGCTGCCCTTCGAAAAGAAAACGAGACCCTTCGAAACAAACAGACCACTGCACCAACTACCCTTTTGCCTCCAATCAATGACACAAAAAAAGATGCCTGATTCGCAGGCTCCCCTTAAGAAAGCATTGTTTCAAAACGCACTGCTTTCTTAAGGGGAACTGCCAGCGACACTCTTTATAAGAAAACAGACCTTGGAAATATACGAGTTTTCTTCTAAAGATGCGCTGTTTCAAGCATCTTTTTATTCTTCCAGCACTTCCTGCAAAATATCTGCGATCTCACCCAAAACCCCACTGCAGTCCGCCCCTAATGTCGAAAGCCTGCAGCAGTCTAAGCTGCCAAATCTTTCCTGAGCCTGCAGCAAAAACAGGATACGTTTCAGTTTGAGTTCTTCCGCATCGCATAAGAGCCCCAGCACCATCACTGCCGCCACCAGGGCGCTGCACATACCATTGATGCCAAAGCCTCCATGGATCCCCTCGCAAGCCGCCAGCAATTCCTCCGGCAGGGAAAACCCATATTCCTCTGCCGCTGCCCGCAAAATGATCTGGGAACAATTATCCCCGCTGTCACAAAGAGCCTGTATTCGTGCTTTCAGCATTGGTTTCACCCCCTTTTTCCTATTCTATGAAAAAAACGGACAAACGTGAAAAAGTCTCAAACCTTTTCAGATTTGAGACTTTTCAAAACATTCTTATATACCGCAGGCTTCTGCTTCGTCTTCTTCCACAATTTTCGTTGCCAGAGGACGATATTTGCCGCTTTCCCAACGGGGATTCTGGCTTTTGATCCACAGCATAGTCAGGAAGATGCCCAGCGCACCCAGCACCAGGCTGGACAGGAAAGGAGGGATCATCGGCAGCACCTTAGGCACGCCAAAGTAACCCACTACGACCCCTGCAATAAACGCTACAAAGGGCAGACCATACATGATCATGACTGCGTTGAAAAACGCATTTTCCTGCAGTTCCAATTCGACCCAATCGCCTTCTTCTGCATCACAGAGATTTTTTGCTTCCACATCCATTTCTTTTTCTGTCAAACCGGAAAGGCATGCTCTGCATTCGCCGCAAGCCTCTTTTCTATGGATCTTCACGATAGCAAGATCGCCTTTGACCTCGCTCACTAAACCTTTCATATTTCGACCGCCTTTCTATATCTGACCCTAACGGGTAACCTGCAACCATACATATATGATTATACAACAAAACAGTCATAAAAAAAAGCAGTTTTTTCACAGATTCCTTTACAATCTATGGCTTTTGGTGTATTTTTTTCTTTTCATACAACCAAAGTAGGAAATTTTTGCAAAGTGCCCCTAAAGGAACGGCAAAAAGCAAGCCCCAAAAGCCAAACATCCGCCCAAAAATCGCCAGAGAAAGCAGCACCAAAACCGGGTGCATCTCCACTTTTTTCCCCACGGCTTTCGGCACGATAAAAATGCTGTCCACCTGCTGAAGCAGTAAAATTAAAATAGATGCATAGAGAGCTTTGGCTGGGGTACCGCTCAAAAGTCCCGCAAACACCGCCAATAGAAATGCCATGAATGCGCCAAAATAGGGAATCAGATTGGAAAAACCGGAGATCAGCCCCAGTAAAATGCCATGGGGCAGACCAACGATGAAAAATGCAGCAGAAAACAGAATCGCCATGATGATTGCATCCAGCATCTGCCCGCTCAGATAGCCGGAAAATACTGAATATATTTCGTAGAAAATATGTTTCATGGCAGTTGTTGCCCGTTTTCCCAGAAGCACAGAAAAAATCTCGCCGCATACGTTTAAGATCTTTTCCTTTTCCATCAAAAAGTAAAAGGCTGCTGCTGCGCCAATGGCGATATCCAGCAAACTGCCGCCGATATCCGGCAGGATGCCGGCGAAACTGAGGACCTTCGATTCCATCCATGCGATCACCTGCTCTGTCCATGCGGAAAGGAATCCCTCCACATTTTGCAGGATGCCCACTTCTGCCAGTTTTAAATTCAGCAGAACAAGGAGATCCCCCGCCTGTCGAATATATCCGCTGATCTGCTCCACAGTCCCCTGCAGGTCTGCATTGCCGATCTTTTTGGCTGCAACACCGCCTGCCAAAAATAAAAACAGCCCCACAGAAAAATAGGATAACACTGTCCCCGCTTTTCGGTTATGGATACGGCTGCGATGCCGCAAAGAGCAGCGATCCTCATAAAACCGCTGCCAGAAAGCCGTCATAGGCTCTAAAATCAGCGTAAAGAAAAGTGCCCAGAAAACAGGCGCAAAAACGGCGAGGAAACTCCCCGCCGTTCGATATATGACATTTTTCGCATGGGGCAGCCAAAACAGCAGGCCGCACATCCCCACCAAAATGAACACGGTGACGATGACATGAAAGCCTATTTCCATGTATTTTTTGTTCCACGGAAGCCGCATCCTCTGCCCTCTTTCAAAATCATTTCAATTATTTCAGTTTTTTCAGCACCAGTTTCAGATAGTCCCAAACACGGATGGTAGAAGAAATGGAAAGGCGTTCATCGGGGGTATGCACATCATGCATATCAGGCCCCAGAGAGATCAGATCCAGACCAGGAATCTTCTGGGCAAACAAACCACATTCCAGCCCTGCATGGATAGCAACGACCTTCGGTTCCACGCCGAATTTTTCCACCCAGGCATCCTTAAAAATACGCAGCAGTTCGGAATCGGGATTGAACTGCCAGCCGGGATAATCGTTGACGCCCACCACCTTGGCACCACACAGTTCCCCCAGAACCTCAATCTTCTTGCAGATGGCATCTTTTCTGGTTTCCACAGAACCGCGCACAGCATTATCGATATAAATATGATCTTCATTTGTTTTCAGAATACCAATATTGCTGGAGCTTTCCACCAGACCTTCCATATTGGCATCCATGGTCTGCACGCCATAGGGAAGCAGCTGCAGCATCGCAATGATATTATCTCTGGTTTCCACTGTCAAAACCTCGGTGGTCTCTTCTTCTACAGCCTCCATCGTCATCATTATATCGCTTTCACGATCTTTATATTCATCCCAGAAAACTTTCTGCAGTTCTGCCACCAGGGCAGCCCCTTCGGCTTCCTTGGCAGGGTCGATGCAGATGACCGCTTCGGCTTCCCGGCAGATGGCATTATCCATATTGCCGCCATCGGCTCTCACCAGAGCATAGTCCATCTTTTCCCGCAGTTCCAGCAGCAGTCTGCCCAGCAGCACGTTTGCACTGGCCCTCTGCAGATGGATATCCGCACCGGAATGACCGCCTTTCAGGCCCCGAATACGAATCACAAAGGCTTTTTCATCCGCCTGTTTTGCTTCTCTTTCCAAAGGCAGATAGACACGCATTCTGCGGCCGCCGCAGCAGCTTACCATCAGATGTCCTTCTTCTTCCGTATCCATATTCAGGAAGCGCTTGCCTTCCAGATCGAAAGCATCAAAATCTGTAGCACCGCCCATGCCGATCTCTTCCTCTACTGTGAATACACATTCAATGGGAGGATGTTCGATATCCTGTGCATCCAGCAATGCCAGCATATAAGCTGCAGCAATGCCGTTATCCGCCCCCAAAGTGGTGCCCCGGGCTTTGATGTAATCCCCATCGATATAGAGTTTCAGGGGTTCTGTCAGGAAGTCATGCTCTGTACCTACGTTTTTATCGCAGACCATATCGATATGGCCCTGGATGATCAGGGCAGGAGAAGCTTCATAGCCTGCTGTGCCGGGCTTTTTGATAAGCACATTATATCTTTCATCCTGACGGCAGTAGAGACCTCTTTCCTTCGCAAAGGAAACAATATAGTCGCTCAGCGCTTTTTCGTGGAAACTGCCATGAGGGATATCACAGATCGTTTCAAAATAATAAAAAACTTTATCACAACCAAGATGGTTCAATACGTTCATTGGGTTTTCCTCCTAAAAAAAATCATTCCTATCTATGATATTCCCCAAAAATCCTTCTGTCAATCATGTTTCGACAAAAAATCCCAATGGTTTTCCCACGGTCTGTCAATATCCAATATCTGCGTGAAACTGCTAAAATGCGCCAACTTTCATGGCAGTATGTTCCTAACATAAACCGCCACCCACGAGACATACTAACTTTGCAACACCAAACAAAGCAAATGCAAGGAGGTTATTACAATGAGCAACAATAATACAAACAGCAATAAAATCAACGTACCCGAAGCAAGAGCAGCCATGGAGCAGTTCAAATTTGAAGTAGCAAATGAAATCGGCGTTCCTCTGAAAAAGGGCTACAACGGCGACCTGACATCTGCCCAGAACGGCTACGTTGGCGGTTATATGGTCAAAAAAATGATCGAACGTCAGGAAAAAATGATGGCTGAAAAAGATCAGGGCTGAGCATAAGCTGATTTGATCTTTCGAAGCTGAATTTGAAAAGCCCCTTTGTAAATATCCTTTACAAGGGGGCTTTTTTTCATACGTTTTTTCAAAAGAAAAGGCGTGGAAACCCACGCCTTGATTTGAGAAAATTATTTCAGGTTGAAGAAAGCATCTACACCCAGATATTCTGCTGCATCGTCCAGTTCTTCTTCGATTCTCAGCAGCTGGTTGTATTTAGCCACACGGTCTGTTCTTGCAGGCGCACCTGTTTTGATCTGACCAGCGTTTACTGCAACTACGATATCAGCGATCGTTGCGTCTTCTGTTTCACCACTTCTGTGGGATACTACTGCTGTCATCTTGTTTCTGTTTGCCAGCTGGATCGCATTGAAAGTTTCTGTCAGTGTACCGATCTGGTTTACTTTGATCAGGATGGAGTTACCTGCTTTCAGGTCAATACCTTTCTGCAGTCTTTCTGTATTGGTTACGAACAGGTCGTCACCAACCAGCTGGATCTTGTCGCCCAGTTCTTTTGTCAGCAGCTGCCAGCCTGCCCAGTCTTCTTCGCTCAGACCATCTTCCAGAGAGATGATGGGATATTTTGCAGCCAGAGCCTTCCAGAATTCTACCATTTCTTCGGAAGTTCTTACGATTTCCTTGCCTGCCATCTGGCTTTCGCCGGGGAAGTAATATTTGCCGTCTTTTTCATTGTACAGTTCTGTTGCAGCAGCATCCAGAGCGATCTTGATATCTTCGCCCCATTTGTAGCCGGCAACTTCTACTGCTTCTTTGATCAGGTCGATAACAGCATCTGCTGTGGGCAGGTCGGGAGCGAAGCCGCCTTCGTCACCAACTGCTGTGGACAGACCTTTATCTTTCAGTACTTTTTTCAGTTTGTGGTAGATTTCCGCACACATTCTCAGGGCTTCTTTGAAGGAAGATGCACCAACGGGCATAATCATGAATTCCTGTACGTCTACTGTGTTGTCAGCGTGTTTGCCGCCGTTCATGATGTTCATCATGGGAACAGGCATTGTTTTCGCATTGAAGCCACCCAGATACTGATACAGAGGCAGATCCAGTGCTTCTGCTGCTGCCTTTGCAACTGCCATGGAAACACCCAGGATCGCATTTGCGCCCAGTTTGCCTTTGTTGGGTGTGCCGTCCAGAGCGATCATTGCTTTATCCACAGCAACCTGATCCAGTGCGTTCATGCCGATGATTTCGTCAGCGATGATATCGTTTACATTGTCAACAGCATCCTGTACCCCAACGCCGTTGTATCTGTCGCCGCCGTCACGCAGTTCTACTGCTTCGAAAGCGCCTGTGGATGCGCCGCTGGGAACAGCCGCACGACCAACGATGCAGTCGTCTACGATAACTTCTACTTCAACTGTGGGATTGCCTCTGGAGTCCAGAATTTCTCTTGCGTATACGTCTGTGATTTCGTAATAACCTTTCATGTTTCTATATCCTCCTTTTTTATCGTTATTTGCTTACCAGCAAACTTTCTCCTGTCATTTCTGCGGGTTTGGGAAGTCCCATCATTTCCAGCAAGGTCGGCGCAATATCCGCCAGCTTGCCGCCTTCCCGCAAGCCAACACCATCGGTATAGTTCACCAGAATAAAGGGAACAGGGTTCGTGGTATGGGCTGTGAAGGGCTGTCCGCTTTCGTAATCGATCAGCTGATCGCTGTTGCCATGATCGGCACAGATAAACATCTGCCCGCCTACCTCCAGCAATGCCTCCATCACTCTGCCGATGCAGGTATCCACCGTTTCCACCGCCTTGATGGCTGCCGGGAGAATTCCCGTGTGGCCTACCATATCAGGGTTAGCATAGTTGACGATGATGAGATCATATTCCTTTGAACGCAATGCTTTCACCAAGCCGTCTGTTACTTCCACTGCACTCATTTCCGGCTGCAGGTCGTATGTGGCAACCTTGGGAGAAGGCACCAGCCACCGATCTTCATTGGGGTTGGGTTCTTCCACACCGCCGTTGAAGAAGAATGTAACATGGGCATATTTTTCCGTTTCTGCTGTGCGGAGCTGTTTCAGACCCAGAGAAGAAATATATTCCCCCAAGGTATTGGTCAGCTTCTGGGGTTTGAAGGCCACTTCCTTATTGGGAATGGTCACATCATATTCTGTAAAGCAGATATATTTCAGATCCTGAGGTGCTTTTTCCCTTGTGAAACCATCGAAATCGGGGTCACACAAAGAGCGGGTGATTTCTCTTGCCCGGTCAGGACGGAAATTATAGAAGATGACCGCATCATGGTCGCTGATCTTGCCAACTGCCATGCCATCCTCTTTTACAATAACAGTAGGCACCACAAATTCATCTGTCTTGCCCCCTGCATAGGAATCCTTGATAGCTTGTACCGCATCGGTAGCTGTGGTACCTCTGCCCAGCACCATAGCGTTATAGGCTTCTTCCACCCGTTCCCAGCGTTTGTCTCTGTCCATGGCATAATATCTGCCTGTCACTGTGGCAATCTTGCCTACGCCGATCTCACGCATTTTTTCCTCCAACTGAGCAGCATAATCCGCGCCGGAAGTGGGAGGGGTATCTCTGCCATCCAGGAATACATGTACAAATACCTTTTCCAGACCGTTCCGCTTTGCCAGCTGCAGCAATGCGTACAGGTGGGTATTATGGCTATGGACACCGCCATCGGAAAGCAGACCATACAGATGCAGAGCAGAATCATTTTTCTGACAATGCTCTACCGCTGCCAGCAGTTCGGGATTTTCAAAGAAATCGCCGTCCTCAATGGATTTGGTGATACGGGTCAGTTCCTGATAAACGACACGGCCTGCGCCCATATTCAGATGACCTACTTCAGAATTGCCCATCTGCCCGGCAGGCAGACCAACGTCCAGACCACTGGCATAGCCCTGCACAGCGGGGTATTTTTTTAAAAGACCATCGATCACAGGGGTATTTGCCTGTTTGATGGCATTGCCTTCTTCTTTTTCATTGATGCCAAAGCCATCCAAAATCATCAAAACTGTTGTTTTTTTATCCATTTTTGCCTCCTTCTCTGAGGGTTTCACCCCCAGTCCCCCACAAGGGGAATATGAGAACAATTTTATTTATTATAGTGTACGATAGAAGCAAATTCTTCTTTCAGGCTGGCGCCGCCAACCAGACCGCCATCGATATCCTCCATGGCAAAAAGCTCTGCAGCGTTTTTACCGTTTACACTGCCGCCATACTGGATACGTACAACGTCGGCAACTTCCTTACCGTATACTTCCGCCAGCACTTCACGGATGGCATGGCATACTTCCTGTGCCTGTTGGGATGTGGCTGTTTTGCCTGTGCCGATGGCCCAGATGGGTTCATAAGCGATGACGACTTTTTTCACATCTTCCGCGGAAACGCCTGCCAGACCGCATTTAATCTGGATGCGTACCCATTCGATGGTGATGCCTGCTTCCCGCTGTTCCAGTGTTTCCCCACAGCACATGATGGGCACGATGCCTGCTTCCAGTGCTTTCTTAACTTTTTTATTTACAGATTCATCCGTTTCACCGAAATACTGACGGCGTTCCGAATGCCCCAGAACCACATAGCCTACGCCCATTTCCTTCAGCATGGGAGCAGAAACCTCTCCTGTGAAAGCGCCGCTTTCTTCAAAGTGCATATTTTCCGCACCAACGCCGATGCCTGTGCCCTTCAGTTCTTCCAGAACAGGATACAGATCTACAAAAGGCACACAGAATACCACTTCTGCATTGTCAGAAGCAACTTTATCCTTCATCAGCTTGCAGAATTCTGCCGCTTCCTTGGGCGTTTTATTCATTTTCCAGTTACCTGCAATGATCTTCTTTCTCATGTTTCATTACCTTCACTTTCCGCCGCGAAGGCTTTCTCCGCAGCCAGTTCTATTTTTCGCACCACATCTTTCCCGTCCATGCCAGAAGTCACAGTGATGCGTGGAATCGCATCCATAGGTGTGGTGTTTGTGATGACCCCTTCTTCAATGGTGAACTGCATTTCATATCCATCCTCCGCCAAAAGCCGCTGGGATTCTTCCGTATACCTTCCGTTGGGATAGGCGATAGCCTTCACCCGTTCCCCCTTCAGATATTCCTGCAGCGTTTCTTCGCTTTTCTGGGCAGAAGCAAGGAAAGTTTCTTCTTCCCCTGCCGCCACAGGCACATGGTCTGCGGAATGGCTGTAAATTTTCATCATACCGCTTTTTTCCATTTCTTCTGCCTGTTTCCAGGTGAATTTCTGGATGCCTGTCTGCTCTGTGACAAAATCTGTCACCGCAAAGACAGAAGCAGGGGCACGGTATTGCTTGAATAAGGGATACCCCAGATCATAATTGCTGTAATACCCATCATCCATGGTGATACAGAGATATTTTTGACCCAGCCCCAATCCTTCCGAATTGTCATGGAGCCGTTCTTTTTTCTGTTCCGCCTTTGTCAGCACTCTATCCAGTTCTTCCAGGGAAATGACACGCCAGCCTTCGGATTTGAAGTATCGGAGATGATCCTCCAATTCCGTTGTGGTAGTCACCACACCATTCCCCATCCCCATATCACGGATGGCAAAATGATGATACATCAATACAGGGATAAATTCCCCTGCCAAAGCTTCCGGCTCTTCTGCCACTTCGGCATATCTTGCATAGTGGGGCTGTGCTTCTCTTTCCTCCTCTGCCGCATAGGCAGCAGAAACGGAAAAGAGGGAAAAGACCAAAGCAAGCACAGCCGCCGCTGTTTTCCTTCTCCCCATTGTATTTCCGCTCTTTTCAGTTATTTCTTACTTGTCATCCACCGCAACAACGCCGGGCAGCTCTTTTCCTTCCAGGAATTCCAGAGAAGCACCGCCGCCTGTGGAGATATGTGTCATCTTATCGCCATAGCCCAGCTGGTTGACAGCTGCTGCGGAATCACCGCCGCCGATGATAGTGGTCGCATCGATGGAAGCCATTGCTTCTGCTACAGCCTTTGTGCCTTTTGCGAAGTTTTCAAATTCGAAAACACCCATAGGGCCATTCCAAACCACTGTTTTTGCGCCTTTGATGGCATCAGCAAACTGTTTTCTGGTTTCTTCGCCGATATCCAGACCCATCCAGCCATCGGGAATTTCACCGGTAGGCACTGTTTTATATTCTGTGTCATTCTTAAATTCCTGTGTGATAACAGTATCCACAGGTGTCAGGAATTTCACGCCTTTTTCTTCTGCTTTTTTCATCATTTCCACTGCATAAGGCACTTTATCCTCTTCCAGCAGGGAATTGCCGACTTTGCCGCCCTTTGCCACAGCGAAGGTATAAGCCATACCACCGCCGATGATGAGGGTATCTACCTTTTCCAGCAGGTTATTGATAACGTTAATCTTATCGGAAACTTTAGAGCCGCCCAGAATTGCCACGAAGGGTCTTTCGGGGTTGTTTACTGCATTGCCCAGGAATTCGATTTCTTTTTCCATCAGATAGCCAACAGCAGATTCTTTTACGAATTCTGTCACGCCAACGGTGGAGCAGTGGGCTCTGTGGCTGGTGCCGAAAGCATCGTTAACAAAAATATCTGCCAGAGAAGCCAGTTCCTGGCTGTAGTTTGCTTCATTCTTTGTTTCTTCTTTTCTGTAGCGTGTGTTTTCCAGCAGGATCACATCGCCGTCTTTCATAGCTGCCACTGCTGCCTTTGCATTTTCGCCAACTACGTTGTCATCTTTTGCAAAAACAACTTCTTTTTCCAGCAGTTCGGAAAGTCTCTTCGCTACGGGAGCCAGAGAAAGTTCGGGTTTTGCTTCGCCCTTGGGTTTGCCCATGTGGGAGCAAAGGATAACCTTTGCACCATCACCCATCAGCTTTTTGATGGTAGGCAGTGCCGCTGTGATTCTGTTTTCATCGGTAATCACGCCATCCTTCAAAGGCACATTGAAGTCACATCTTACCAATACACGTTTTCCTTTTACCTGCAAATCGTCCACTGTTTTCTTGTTCAGCATCCGTATTTCTCCTTTCTGCATTTGGCCGAAGCCTGATACCCTAGAGTTTTCCCATGAATCTGTTCTATTATGAAACAACTCTATTATGAAAGTAATCACATCTTTATTTGGGACGAAAAATGTCCCTCAAAAGATATTATACGATAAGATTTACTTTCCCGCAAGCCTCAACATTTCCAAAGCTGCACCTTCATCCGTCACAAAAATACCATTTGGGATACTGTGGCTGACTGCCAGCAAGCTTTCTGCCTTTTTCTTGCCGCCTGCCACCACAATGATACAGTCCATCTTATCGATATCATTAAAATCTATGCCGATGGAGCGGGTTTCATAAACAACTTTTCCCGTTCCGTCAAAATAATATCCACAAGCTTCCGCCACGGCATGATCTTTTTCCAGCTGTTTTCGGATATTTTCATCCAAACGGCGTTTCTCTGCCATTTCCAGGGCATTGCCCACACCCAAAAGCAGAATATTCGCCTGTTCCATTTCATTGATGGTCTCAGCGATATCAGGGTCCTTCTTCATTTCATCCAGCACATGGAGGCTCAGGTTATCGGGCAGATGCAGCAAGCGATAATCCGCCTGCAATTTATCCGCCAGCTTTGCTGCCAGTGTATCCGCCTGCAATTCCAATCTGCGGCCGATGCTGCCACGGGCAGGAAGCACCATTTTCGCCATGGGCAACGATGCTTCGGAAGCTGCCTGCACCAATTCCGCCATGGCAGAACCCCCGGCAATGGCAATCCGCAGGTCTGCCGTCGTATTTTCCGAAAGGACACGAGCCGCCAGCTGCCCCATTTCCTTCTGGGCCCGTTCGCTGCCATCACTGTCCCCTTGAGCAATGAATACCTTCTGGGCACCCAATGCATCTGTCAGGCGTTCTTCCAAAATGGAAAGACCTGTCAGAGCAGAGAAGATGCTTTCCAAGCCTTCCAGCACTTCCATGCCTTCTTCCGTCAGGCTCATGCCGATCTTGGAAACATTCACCAGATTCTGGGCACTGAGCCGCTCGATCTCGCTGCGCACCGTACGTTCTGTCATGCCGAGGGAAAGCACCACAAGGCGCCGCCCACAGGGCTGCAGCAATCTGACAGTTTTCAATACACGGTAGCGCTTTACAATTTCTTCTGTCAAATCCGGCGCGATTTTTTTGACCAGTTGCAATTTATATTCCATGTTTATCACACACCTTATTTGGCTATCATTCGTCCCGCAAGTTCCTTTTTTGTCCCAGTTTACATAAAAAAAGAGGGCGCAGCGGGAAAAATCCCCACCCTCTTATTTTTCTTTTCCATCAGGATCAAGCCTGTTCTACTTTTACAGAATCGTCAACGTCTTTATCTGTGCAGCAGCATTCGCATTCATCGTCTTCACAGAATTCGTCTTCCAGATCGTCCCAGTCGTAATCCCATTCTTCTTCGTATTCATCATCCATTTTTGTTTTCAGCAGGTAAACAACGCCTACTGTGACAGCAATCAATACAGCTGTTACCAGAGCGATCACAGCAAACAAAGTCTTTTTGTCCTCGCCGTCTTTCAAAACGATGATTCTTTCTTTCAGACCATCAAAGTTGGGTGCTGCTTCAAAATATTTTTTCATAATCGCATCTCTCCTTTTGGATTTTTATGATTTGCTTTCACCGAATTTCTTTCTCAAAAACTCTTTATTTTTCCGCATTTCACTATATTCATAGTATGCTTTTTTCAAGATTTGGCGTTCATCGTTGAATTTGAGCAGATGGTAAGCTTCATGGAATTTATAGAAGCCGGCATCGGCAAAGAATTCCTCGCTCTGGGGTTTGCAGTAGAAGGAATTGGCACTCATCAGATACCAATGCACGGTCTTGCTGACGGTATCCTCGCTACCTTTAAAGGTATACTGGGTCTTGCCGACGTATTTGATGATCTCGCCGTTGGCCCCGCTTTCTTCCTTTACTTCCCGCAAGGCTGTCTGCCGATAAGTCTCGCCTTCTTCCACTGTGCCCTTTGGAAGGACCCAGCCCATGTATCTGCCATTCTGGTTTTTATACAGCAGAAGGATCTTCCACTTGTATATCACGACGCCGCCGCAGCTGACTGCCTCTATCATCGTTTTTCCTCCCGCCTATTCAGTTTTTTGCACTGTCTATAGTATATCGCTTTTTCCATTCTTTTTCAAGGTATTTCCAAAAAGATTCTCCCGGCGGGTCCAAACCTATCCCATGTCTTTTTTGCGAAAGGGAGAACAGATTTGCAGCTGCCTGATCTTCCCCATACCGGATACCCAAAGCCAGACTTCCAAGGCTGCAAAAAGCACCCAGCAAATCCACTCCTTTTCCAGCAGAAAAAAATTATACAGCCCATGGGCAAGATAGGGCATGAAAAACGCCAGGGACAGATATTTTTTCTCATTCCGATACTTTCCCTGGGCCAGATAATAGCCCATCTGTACCCCAAACAATCCATGCCCCGGCACAGAAAGGAGAGCCCGGGTCAATGCCGTATCATAGCCCCCCAGAACAGGATGGGTCACATAAATGATATTTTCCACCCAAGCAAAGCCAAGGGAAACGAATACACCGTAGACAATACCATCCAAAGGCTCGTTGAAGTTTTTGTTTCCCCAGATGAGCAGAAATAGAAAGATAAATTTCACCAGCTCCTCTACCCCCGCCGAACTAAAAAATGCCGTATAAAAGGGTGTTTCTTCATGGGGAAAACGCAACTCCAGCCAAGTGCCGAAGGCATAGACCACCGCCGCTGTATACAGCCCAAACAACAGACCCAGAAAGAGCATTTTCCATGGTTCCTTTTCATATTTATCCTTGATATACAGAAAAAACAGACCTGCCGCCGCAGGCGCACTGGCAAATTCAATGAGCATACTTTTCTTCCTTTCCGCTTGCCATATTGCCGTTAGTTTTTGCAGAAAAAAAGAAACTATGATAAAAATTTTTTTCACAAAAGAAAGGCAAATCCAGATAGGAGATGCCTTTGCTTTCTATTATTCTGTTTTGATGGCTGTCAGCGCGCTCAGCTTCATGGCACGTTTTGCAGGCAGATAGCCCGAAAGGATGCCAACGCCCGTGGCAAAGGCCACGCCCCCCAATGCCAGCCACAAAGGGATGGACGACTGCATGGTGCTGCCCTGCCGGGCTGCCACGACATTCACGATAAACGAGATGCCGAAGCTCACCACGATCCCAATGACACCGCCGGAAAACCCGATGAATGCTGCCTCTGTCAGGAACAAGCCCTTGATATCCTTCAAGGATGCACCGATGACCTTCATGATGCCGATCTCCTTCGTCCGCTCATAAATAGCCATGACCATGGTGTTGGTGATACTGATGGCTGCCACCACCATGGAGACTGCACCAATGGCACCCAGTACCAGCCGCAGCATTTTGGTGGTCTCTTTCATGGCTTCCAGTTCATCTGTCAGGCTGGAGGCACGGAACCCCAGATCTTTGATCTGCTGCTGTACCGACTGGACATTGTCCATTTCGTCTACCTTCACCATAACCTGCTGATATTCTTTGGTCTGGTTGCGGTTCGAACCATTATTTGCGCCATACTGCTTTTTCTCCCATTCCTGTCTGGCTTTCTGTAGCTTTTCCAGTTCTTTGATGGGCATGATGACACGCCAGCTGTCGTTTCCCTCGGCGGAAAGCTTGCCCACCGCATCCACCTTCACAGGCTTGATGGTCTTATCCGCATTGCGTGTACCATAATTCCAGTCATAGGTGATACTGATTTTTTCGTTCAGCACATCCACCACAGGCGGTTCCGAGGTATACCGCATTTCCCAGCTCAGCTTAGGGTCATAAAACTCCACGCCGCCCCCCACGACGATGGCTTTGCTGTCCTCAGCTGAAAGGGCACGGCCCTCTTCCACTTTATAGCCCAAAGCTTCCATAGCACCGGGCTCGATACCCATAATGCTGGCATCAGCAACATATTTCCCCGCCGTCAGATACATATATTCCTCTATGACAGGGGAAACCGCCTCCACGTGCTCCATCTGGCGAAAGGTCTCCACTGCCTTGGCGTTCAGTTCGTCCTGCTTTTTCTCCTGCTTCATGGAATCCGATTCTTCATCATACACCATGCCGCCGCTGGGATATACATTGATGACCTGCAGGCTGCCCCAGTTTTCCAGCTGTTGGGCAAAGCCTTTATTCATGCCGATGCCGATGGAAACCATGACAACGATGGACGCCGTACCGATCACAACCCCAAGGATCGTCAGAACAGTACGCACCTTTCGCTTCAAAAGGTTCCGCAGAGCCATATCTATCATATCTCTCGTGTTCATAAGGGCATCCCCTCTTTATCGTCCTCCTGGATGATCTCTGTGATCTCTTCTTCGAAATCATCGTTCAGATCATCCTCTTCTTCCAGTTCCTCCACATCGCTCACGCTTTCCGCTGTGCTTTTGGGAGGTTCCTTCTGTTTTTTCACAAATACTGCCAATGCCCCTGCCAACAGGATCACAAGACCGATGGCTGCTGCCACGTTCTTCATTTCCATAGGAGGATTTTCTTCCATTCCCTCCATATCCTCCGGCATCATGGGTTCTGTTACATTCAGCACCAGATCCCTGCGTTCCTCAATGGTCTCCCCGCTGGGGTCTTCGTAGGAAATCACAATACTAATAGGAACTTGGCCCACGGAATTAGGTGTGAAAGTGGTTTCAAAATAATCACTGTAGCCGGATTCCATGTTGCCGATATAGGTATTCTTATTGGGGCAGTCTACATCGCCTTCCACCTTGATCATCAGATTGCTCAGAGTCACCTTTCCGGTGTTGTAATAGCTGAAGGCCACCGTTACAGGCATCCCCTGTTCCACTGTTTCCGGTACAGAAAATTCGTCGATCTGCAGCTCTGTCATCTGTTTCACATTGATGCCCAAAAGCTCTGTTGCTGTATATTCCGTTCCCTTGCTGTCCTCATATTCAAAGTTGACCGTCAGGGTATAGGTCTTAGGCTGTGCATCGGGCACTACATACAGCCGCAGGGATTTATCTACCGTTCCCTTGGGGCGGATAGAATCAAAATAGAAAGTATTGCTGCTGTTGACCGGTGTAAAGATATTGCCGGATTTTTCTGTTTCAGAGGAAGTTTCCTCCGCCAAAGTCAGGAACATTTTGATATTTTTGACCGCTTTATCCTTATGGGTATTCATCAGTGTCAGTTTCAGGTCAAATTCTTCCCCTGCCATGACGATCAGCGGATCGCATACATAATTGCTGACGATGATCTTCGGTTTGCTTGTGTTTTCGTTTTCATCCTTATCGGGATTGCTCACATTGACCCCCGCAAACTGCTTGAAGGTGGTGGTAGCTGTACCGCCGGAGGTGTATTCCACCGTAAACTGGATGGCATAATTCTGGGAAGTGGAAGCCGCCGTTCCCGCAAAGGTGAAGGTCTGGTGGGTGCTTGCCCCTGGTGCCAGTTCATTGATGGTTTTCATGCTGGCAGATTTGGGAACGACTGCAGAGCTGTCCACAGGCTCCGCTGTAATGACGATCTGCTTCGCCGCTACAGCCCCCTTATTGTACAGATCGAAGGAAACCGTAAAATTCTGATTCACGCCATAAACCCCGCCGGGCTCACGCATATTGCGAATCTCCAGATCTGCCTTTCTGCCGGCTACGCCACCCACATTGATATAATACTGCTGGGTCTTTTCATATTCCTTGCCAAATTCATCCTGATATTTCAGCTTGATGGCAACAGGATAATTCCCTGCCGCCATATCCGCACTAGCTACCAAAGGGAAGGAAAAGGCTGTGCTGCCGCCTACAGGGATCTTGGAGATCATTTTGCTGCTGAAGCCCCCTGTCAGGCTGATGCCTTCTGTAGTCAGATTGTCCAGAGAAAGCTCTACCTGATACATATCCTGTCCGCCGCTATTGACTACCTTACCGCTGAGGTTTGCACTTGACCCGGGGGAAAGATTTTCGGGGCTCAGTTTCATGCTGTCCAGAGAAAAGCCCGGTTCCAGGTTATAGCCTTTGATCTTCAGATAAATGGTATTGCTACCGCTGTAGGTGCTGCCACCGCTGCCCTGATATGTATAATCCAACGCAACAGCATAGTTGGGTTCTTCTATTTTCCCATTCAGTGTCACGTTCAATACCACATTTTTATATCCGTTGGAACCGATATCGCCCAAATCACCGCCGCCCTGTACGCTGATACGATAGGGCATGATACCGGCAGCACTTTTTGCCTGGATATGGACATTTTCTGCCGTGCCAGCGCCTTTGTTTTTGATCTGCAGGCTGATCTTTCTGCTCTTGCCTGCTTCTACCTCAAACACATTATCACCGCTGACAACGATACTGGGATCGCCCTCATCGGCAAAGCCTGTCACGCACTGCCCTACCAGCAAGGATAGTGCCATCCCTACCGCAAATAATCGTCGCAACCATTTTTTACTCATACACACTCTCTCCTTTGCCCCGTAATTTTTTTTGAATCTTTTCTATTTTGCCATCCTGCAGTACTACAATGCGATCGGCATATTCCGCCAATTCCAGATCGTGGGTGACAATGACAAGGGTCTGATTGTTTTTCTTTGCCATGCCTGTGATCAGATCCATCATTTCATAGGTGGTCTTTGTATCCAGATTGCCTGTAGGCTCATCGGCAAAGACCACAGGCGGCTCATTCACAAAAGCCCTGGCGATGCTGACCCTCTGCTGCTGACCGCCGCTCATCTCAAAGGGCTTATGCTTTGCTCTTTCCTCCAGACCGACTGCCTTCAGCATTTCCATGGCCCGCTCGTTCCGCTCCTTCACAGGGACCCCCTTGAAGATCAGGGGAAGGGTCACATTTTCCAATGCTGTCAGGGTCGGCAGCAGATTATAGGACTGGAACACGAAGCCCACATACTGCCTTCTGAAATTCGCCAGCTGGTCTTCGTCCATCCGCTCGATATGCTTTTTATGGAAAAGGATCTTCCCTTCCGTAGGCTTTTCCAAACCTGCGATCAGGTTCAGCAAAGTCGATTTGCCAGAACCGGATTTCCCAAACAAACAACAGACCTCTCCCTGTCGGATATTCAAAGAAACTCCATCGATGGCACGGATAGACTCAGTGCCCATCTGATATATTTTCTTAACATCCCTGATGCGAATGATATTTTCTTCCACAGGCACACCCCCAATACACATAATTTTCCATCTTTTAATCGAATTTTAATCCAATTTCATAGTAGCATATAGTTTTTACAAAACAAAGGGGGAATTCCTTACGATTTTCTTAAAGTATTTCGTCCAAATAAAAAAGCCTTACGTCGTAAGACCTAAGGCTGATTTCAACTTATTCCATTACTTTGTATTTTGCCAGTCTGTTGGCAGATTCTTCATCCACATAAACCTCCAGCAGAACGCCATCGCCGGTATGTTCTTCCCGAATGATCTCACATCGGCCATGCACCCAGCCGATGAGACCGCCTTCTGTATAAGGCACCAAGGCTGTCATGGATTTGCGGAAGCTCTGCAGCAGTTTTTCCACCCGTTCCAACAACGTATCCATGCCTTCACCCTTGGCAGCGGAAACCTGCACGATATCCCTCGCCATGGTATCCATAGGCAGGGGCAGTTCCACTTCGTTATCCATTTTATTGAATACCGTGATAACAGGGGTATCTTCGCAGCCCAGATCCTTCAAGGTCTGGTAGACTACCTTCATATGTTCCGCTCTGTTTGGATTGGAAGCATCCACCACATGTAGCAGGATATCCGCATACTGCAGTTCTTCCAATGTGGCACGGAAAGCCTGCACCAAATGGTGGGGCAGCTTCTGGATGAAGCCTACAGTATCTGTCAGGAAAACCTCGGAACCGCCGGGCAACTCAACCTTTCTTGTGGTTGTATCCAGCGTTGCGAAAAGCTTATCCTCCGCCAAAACCTCCGCATCGGAAAAATAGTTCAAAATAGTAGACTTCCCTGCGTTGGTATAGCCCACCAGAGAAATAACGGGAGTGCCCTTTTTGCTTCTCTGGGCTCTCAAAAGTTCCCGATGGGTACGGATATCCTGGGCTTCTCTGTTCAGCTCCGCAATCCGCTCCTTGATATACCGTCGGTCTGTTTCCAGCTTCTTTTCCCCAGGGCCTCTGGTACCGATACCGCCCCCCAGACGGGACATGGATGCACCCATACCGGTCAGGCGGGACAACCGATATTTCAGCTGGGCCAGTTCCACCTGAATCTTCCCTTCGCCGGACAATGCCCTTGCCGCAAAAATATCCAGAATGACGATGGTTCTGTCCATGACCTTTGTACCCAGCATCTGTTCCAGATTTTTCAACTGGGCAGGGGAAAGCTCGTCATCGCAGACGATGCCTGTGGCATTGTATGCCTGTACCATCATTTTCAGTTCCTCGATCTTCCCTGTACCCAGATAATGACCGGGATGTACCCGTTCCCTTTTCTGCACAGAACGAGCCACCGCTGTTGCCCCTGCTGTTTTCACCAGTTCTTCCAGTTCATCCAGGCAGGCATCCGTATCCATAGCGGAACGGCTATTTCTTTCGTCCATTTCCACAGCTACCAGGATGACACGTTCCTCCAGCTCATTCAATTCGTGTAATTCTTTTGCCATTTTATACCTCCCGCAGCCATACACCGTCGAAGGAGAAGGCCGCAGGGCCTGTCATGTAAACATGATTATCTGCTTCTCTCCATTCGATGGTCAGTGTGCCGCCGATCAGTTCTACGTCCACCGTTCTGCCTGTTTTTCCATTCAGGAAGCAGGCAACCGCTGTGGCACTGGCACCGGTGCCGCAAGCCCATGTTTCGCCGCTGCCCCGTTCCCAAACACGCATTTTTACATGGCTGTCGTCCACAACCTCTACAAATTCCACATTGACCTTATTGGGGAACATAGGGTGTGATTCTGCCACCTTGCCATAAGTTTCGATGGGATAGTCCTTCACATTTTCCACAAAGGTGACCGCATGGGGATTGCCCATGGAAACACAGGTAAATGCAAATTCCTTATCCAGAATTTCCACTGTTTCCCCGATCACGGGATGCTTTTCGCTGACTACGGGAATCTGTGCCGCTTCAAAAATGGATTCGCCCATATCCACGGTGATGCTTTCCACAATGCCGTCCTTTACATGAAGGTCCAGATATTTCATGCCTCCCTTTGTTTCCAGTGCCACCAGTGTTTTATCTGTCAGGCCTCTTTCGTAAACATATTTGCCGATACAACGCACCGCATTACCGCACATTTCCCCTTCGGAGCCATCCAGATTGAACATTCTCATGCGGAAATCGCCCACTTCAGAAGGCATGATCAGCACAAGACCATCGGAACCTACGCCAAAATGACGTTCGCTCATAGCGATAGCCAGCTTTTCAGGGTTTTCCACCTTTTCTTCAAAACAATTTATGTAGATATAATCATTGCCGCAGCCCTGCATTTTTGTAAAACGCATATTGTCCACTCCCCTTTTTCTTTCTCATTTCTTTTTATGTATGAGGGGAACTCCCCATAGGGGCTTTCCCCGCTTTCTTATCCTTACTGCTTCGTCATGTGCATCCGTTCTTCCTGCCCTACGGAATGATACATGGTCAGGCACCAAAGCCCTGCCAACCCTACCAGAGCGAAGATCACCCGTGCCAGCCAGAACATACTGCCGTGGAACAGGGTTGTGACCAGATCGAATCCAAAGAAGCCGATCAGCCCCCAGTTCAGCGCACCGATGATCACTAATGTCAGTGCAAGGATATTTGTCGTTTTCATGGATATTCCTCCTTCTGAAATAGTAAACGGATGATACCGTGTCTTTAGTATCCCAAGGAGTCCCATTTTTATGAATTATTTATACAAAAACCTTTTTTACCAAAGCGCCGAAGTCATTTCCCTTCAGGTTACCCACAGCGGAATAGCTGAGTTTGTCAAAATCGAATACGCTTCTTGCCACTGCCAGCACATCCTCCGCCGTTACCGCCTCGATCTTCTGGATGACTTCTTCCGTCTCCTGCACTTTGCCCCGCAGCAGCAAGGACGCCCCCGCAGAAGTCATACGGTTCAGGGTGCTTTCCGTACCGATGATAAAATTGGAAATCATCTGCTCCTTTGTTACCTCAATAAGCTTTTCAGGGAAAGCCTCTGCTTTCACCTCTTTGATCTCTTCTGCGATCAGCCCAAATACCTTTTCCGCCTGATTGGGGTTCATGCTGGCACAGATGGTGAAGATGCCCGTATCCGCGAAAGCTGTGGTATAGCTGTAGATGGAATAGGTCAAACCATGTTCCTCTCGAATCTTCTGGAACAGACGGGAACTCATGCCGCCGCCAAACAGCGTGTTGAAGATAGCCATGGCGTACTTCTGGGGATGTTCCCGTTCCAAACCGGGGAAAGCGATGCAGGTATGCACCTGCTCCACATCCTTTTCCTTTTCCACATGGGAAATATGGTAGCTGGCTTGGGTATCATAGGGTTGGAAGGGCTGTTCTCTCTTCCAGCCGCCCAGTGTTCCATTCAGCTTTTCCAGCATTTCTTCTATCTCAAAATTGCCTGCCACAGAAAGGACGATATTCTCCTGATGATAATTCCGTTCATAATATTCCCGAATGAATTGGGAATCAAAGGCGCCAATGGTTTCCTCCGTGCCCAAAATAGGCATACCAAAGGAGCTTTCCCGCCAGATGGCATCCTGCAGGGCATCATGCACCAGTTCCTCCGGCGCATCGTCATACATATAGATTTCTTCTGTAATGACATTCCGCTCTTTTCTGATATCCTCTTCTGCCAGCAAAGGATGCAGCAACATATCGCTCATGACATCCAAGGCTCTGTCGATATGCTTATCCAGCACACGGGTATGATAGCAAGTATATTCTTTTGTAGTATAGGCATTGATCTGCCCGCCCAGGGCGTCCATTTCCTCGGCGATCTGTCTGGCGGTGCGGTTTTCCGTTCCCTTGAACATCATGTGTTCGATATAGTGGGACACACCGTTTTCCCGAGGCAGTTCGTTTCGGGAACCATTCTTTACCCAAATACCAAAAGAAATGCTCCGCACATAGGGGATGGATTCCAATGCCACTTTTATGCCGTTGTCCAGTGTTCTGATACTGACCATATCATCTCTCCCAAAATCAGATTTTTTATCCTTGTAGTATCATCTGTCTGTTTTTTGTTTTTATGCTTTTTTTCCTATAAAAAGGGCTGTTCGCAGAGTCCTTTCCCTGCAAACAGCCCCTGCCTGCTTTTCAAATTATGCTTCTTTGTTTTCTTCTGTTTCCACTGCGTCCTTCATGGAGAAGTTCAGTCTGCCCTGTTTATCGATTTCCATCAGTTTTACCATTACGCTGTCGCCAACAGCCAGAACATCTTCCACCTTGGCAACACGTTTGTTGGAAATTTTGGAAATGTGGATCAGACCTTCCTTGCCGGGTGCGATCTCAACAAATGCACCGAAGGCCATCAGTCTTGTAATGGTACCTTTGTAGATGGTACCGGGTACGGGATCGCTTACGATCGCTGTGATCATATCTTTCGCCAGCTGGATGCCTGCGGGATCGATACCCTTGATGTAGATTGTGCCATCATCTTCTGTATCGATTTCACAGCCGGATTCTTCCACAATCTTCTTGATAACTTTCCCTCTTGCACCGATCACTTCTGCGATCTTTTCCACATCGATCTGCATCTGAGCGATCTTAGGTGCATAAGGAGACAGTTCTTTTCTGGGCTCTGCAATGGCTTTCAGCATGACTTCGTTCAGAATGTAATCTCTTGCTCTGCCTGTCTGGGCAAAAGCCTGTTCGATCATGGGGAATGTCAGACCATGGATCTTCATATCCATCTGGATGGCTGTGATACCTTCGCTGGTACCTGCTACTTTGAAGTCCATATCGCCAAAGAAGTCTTCTACGCCCTGAATGTCTGTGATTTCGATGAAGTCATCATCGCTGTCACCGGTTACCAGACCAACGGAGATACCTGCAACGGGGCGTTTGATGGGAACGCCTGCCGCCATCAGGGACAGTGTGGAACCACAGATGGAAGCCTGAGAGGTAGAACCATTGGAGCTGAGGATATCGGAAACCAGACGGATGGAATAAGGGAATTCTTCTTCGCTGGGGATTACGGGCAGCAGGGCTCTTTCGCCCAGTGCGCCGTGACCGATTTCACGTCTGCCGGGACCTCTGGAGGTTTTTGCTTCCCCTACGGAGAAACCGGGGAAGTTGTAGTGGTGGATGTATCTCTTGCCTGTTTCGTTGGCATCCAGACCATCCAGTCTCTGACCTTCGCTGATAGCACCCAGTGTTGTAACTGTCAGAGCCTGTGTCTGACCTCTGGAGAACAGAGCGGAACCATGTACACGGGGCAGTACGTCTACTTCTGCGGACAGCTTTCTGATTTCTTCGATGCCACGACCGTCGGGACGTTTGTGGTCTCTCAGGATCATTCTTCTAACTGTCATTTTCTGGAATTTATAGATGATATCGCCAATCAGAGCATTTACATCAGTTTCTTCGCCAACCATTGCTGCCAGCTGTTCTGTCAGGGCTTCTGTTACTTCTTCTGTAACAGCTTTGATCTTCGCATCTCTGTCCTGTTTCAGTTCAGCGAAAACAGCGTCTTCCATTCTTGCGTCTGTGATGAAGCCTGTTACCAGCTGGTATGCATCTTCGGGAATCACATATTCTGTGTAAGGTGCTTTTTCTTTGCCTTCTTTTGCTGTGATCTCTTTGATGAATTCAACCACTTTCAGATTGGTATCGAATGCCAGGTGGATGGCTTCCATCATCAGTGCATCAGGGATTTCGTCTGCACCAGCTTCGATCATCATAACCTTATCTTCTTTGGAAGATACTGTCAGGTTCAGTCTTGTTGTTTCTCTCTGAGCCGCTGTGGGGTTTACCACCAGTTCGCCGTCACAGTAACCGATGCTTACGGAAGAAACAGGATCTGTGAAGGGGATATCAGAGATATTCAGTGCCAGGGAAGCACCGATCATTGCCAGTACTTCAGGGGAGCAATCCTGATCTACGGACATTACTGTAGCAACGATAGCTACGTCGTTTCTGTAATCCTTGGGGAACAGAGGACGCAGGGGTCTGTCGATGCATCTTGCTGTCAAGATGGCTTTTTCGGAAGGACGACCTTCTCTTTTGATGAAACCGCCGGGGATCTTACCAACGGAATACAGTCTTTCTTCATAGTCGATGCTCAGAGGGAAGAAATCGATACCGTCTCTGGGCTTATCGGATGCTGTTGCAGTTACCAGAACGGTTGTATCACCGTAGCGCATCAGACATGCGCCATTGGCCTGTTCTGCCACTCTGCCGATTTCTGCTGTCAGTGTTCTGCCAGCCAGTTCCATGGAATAGCTTCTAAACATAATCATTCTCCTTTACGTTTTTTCTGCACCATAGATCTTCAACTTTGCCTACAAAGGCTTGTCCCGTTGTAAACAAAGTTGGAAATCTATAGTGCGCCTTCTAGTGATTTTTATTTTGATAGAACAAAAGGGAGGAACTTTCTCCTCCCTTTTTGGTATCATCTGTAGATTACTTTCTCAGACCCAGTTCTGCTACGATTGCACGGTATCTTTCGATATCGATTTCTTTCAGGTAGTTCAGCAGGCCTCTTCTCTGACCAACCATTTTCAGCAGACCACGTCTGGAGTGGTGGTCTTTTTTGTGCATTTTCAGGTGGTCTGTCAGCAGTGTGATTCTTGCTGTCAGCAGAGCGATCTGTACTTCGGGAGAACCTGTATCGTTAGGTGTTCTGCCGTATTTTGCGATGATTTCCTGTTTGTTGATTGTTGCTGCCATTGTTGTTTTCCTCCTTAGAAAATATATGTTTTCTTTTTTCTGTATCCCCGGAGACTAAGTAGTGGTCGGAGTGTCCGAAAACTGAGTCACGGTTTTACAACGTTTATAGTTTACCATAGGAACCCATTCTTTGCAAGGAAAAACAAAGAAATTTTCTATGTTTTCCCTAAAAATACAAGGGTTTTCGAGGGTTTGTCCTTCTCCCGCGGTAAAATGTTTTTAAACCTCGGCTTTCTGCGTCATATCTTCCGTTTTCCCTGAAAAATCCAGTTGGGAAAGCAGCACCGCCGCGAAAACTACGGCAAAGCCCAGAGCCATGCGAGGTGTCACCTGTTCCCCACAGAGCAGGATGGAAAACAGCACCCCGAATACAGATTCCAAACTCAAAAGCACCGTCCCCACCGTTGCATTGGTGTATTTCAGCCCGATACTCTGCAGGCTCAGACAAAGTGCCGTGGAAAACACTGCCAGATACAGCACGTTTCCCGCCGCACCTATGGAAAGATGCTGCGGCATCCCGCCGGTAACGATCACACTGCCCCAGCCGCAAAGGGCGGAAACGCAAATTTGCAGCATGGTCAAAAGCATAGGATCTCTGCCCTGGCAAAATACAGAAATTGCAATGATATTCGCCGCAAAGACGACACTGCACAGCAACGTCACGCCATCGCCCAAAGTCAAACTGCCGCCGCCGTTCAGGGAAATCAGACCAATGCCCATCAGGCAGATGACCGCTGAAAGCAGATGATTCTTTTTCGGTTTTTCCTTTTTCACCAGCCAGTATAAAAAGGGTACGATCACACAGTAAGCCGCCGTCAGGAAGGCACTTTTGCCGGGGCTTGTCCCCAATGTCATGGCAACGGTCTGCATGCCTGTACCCAAAGCCATGGTCGCCCCTGCCAGAAATCCACCCAACAGATAGCCCCTATCGATGCGATGCCATTTTTTCACCGTTGCGGCTGCCGTGATAAGACCAGCCACCGTGAAGCGTGCTGCCACGATAAAAGATGTCGTCAGTTCATCCGCGGCAAATTTCTGGAACACAAAGGCACTGCCCCAAATAGCCGCCGTCAGCAGCAGAGCAAAGCTTGCCCAAATATTTTTCTTACTGTTCATTTCAGTGCCTTCTTATTCCTGCTCACTTTTCCAGTGGGCATATTCTTCGGAAGCAAAATATTCTCTTGCCTGTTCCGCATTGATGGCGATTTGTCTCTGCAGTTCCTCCACACTGGGGAATTTCTGTTCACTGCGCAGGAATTTATAGAAGAAGGTCTGCAGGGTCTCGCCGTAGATCATTTCATTGAAATCCAGCAGATAGGTCTCTACGATCTTCACTGTGCCGTTTACCGTGGGATTTTTGCCGATATTCGTCACACCATAATAATATTTGCCTTTATACAGTGTTTTTGTAGCATAAACACCATTGGGAGGGAACAGTTTCAGGGGATGGGCTTCGATATTCACCGTAGGGAAACCGATGGTTCTGCCCAGTTTTTTGCCTTCTTTCACAGTACCCAGAATGAAATAGGGCACTGTCAGCATCTGATTTGCCTCTTCCAGATCCTTTTCGACCAGGCAATGACGGATACGGGATGAGCTGACTCTTTCCTCGCCGTGGAGCACCTTCGGCACACCAATGACCATAATGCCCCTTTCCGCCCCCAGTTCCTTCAGCATTTCATAATTCCCTGCTGCACCCTTGCCAAAGTGATAGTCTTCCCCTACCACCAGCACCTGGCACTTCAGCTTTTCAAAAATCAGTTTGACAGCGAAATCTTCGGGGCTCATTGCCGCAAATTCCGCATCAAAGGGGTATTCAATATAAGTATCAATCCCAATCTGTTCCATCTGGAATTTCTTCTCAGAAGGATCCATGATCAGGGCAAAATCATCTTTTTTCTTAAAAACAAGCATGGGATGGGGAGAGAAGGTGAAAACAACACTTTTCAGCCCCTGTTCTTCCGCAAACTGCTTTGTCAGATTGATCAGCGAACGATGACCCAGATGCAGACCGTCAAAGTTACCCAGGGTAACGGCGGTTGGTCGGTCCTGCTCGATTCGCGTGTCAGTGATATGTTCCATTTTTTACTCCTTAATCAACATTTTGAATGGTTTGATAAAAAAGTCTTCTTCTTGTTTTATCTCATAAAGCCCTACCAGGTTGTTTTCAAAATCGTATACAGCGACGATCTCGCCCACCTGCAGGGACGTAGGTTTTTGTTCAAAAAATTTCTCCCAGATCTTCCCGCCGTTATAAAGCAGCTTTGTGGAGCTTTTCGCCACTTTCACAACAGGAAAATCCTTCAGGGCTTCTTCCATGGTCAGCAGGGCTTCTTCTGCCCGTTCCTGTTCTGCCAGTTCCTTCAATTCAGAAAGACGGATGGCATTTTCCAGAGAAAATGCACCGGTTGCCGTCCGCAGCAGCGCTTCCATGTGGCCGCCGCAGCCCAAGGCTTTGCCAATATCAGCACACAGGGTACGGATGTAAGTCCCCTTGGAGCAATCCACATCCATCTCCACCCTATCAGGGGGCAGGAATTGACGGATACGGATATCATACACCTCGATGGTGCGGGATTTCCGCTCAATTTCTTTCCCTTCTCTGGCCAGTTCATAGAGCTTTTTCCCATTGACCTTTACCGCGGAATACATGGGTGGTACCTGCTCCAGCTTCCCGATGAAAGATGTCACCACTTCCCGAATCTTCTCTTCATTGAAATCCACAGGCCTTGTTTCCAGCACCTCGCCGGAGGCATCCTCTGTGGTCGTGGTGATGCCCAGCCGCAGCATGGCACGATAGCTTTTTCTGCCATCCATGATCACATCGGAAAGCTTTGTGGCCTTGCCCACGCAGACAGGCAGAACGCCCTCCGCATCGGGATCCAGGGTGCCTGTATGGCCCACCTTTTTCATGTGGATGGTACGGCGCACCACCGCCACCACGTCATGGGAGGTAAAGCCCTTTTCCTTGTATATATTAAAAATACCGTCCAAAAACAGTACCTCCTTTAAAAACGAAATCTGCCCAACCAATCCCTTTTCTCAGCAGAAACGTCAGTTTCTGCAAATTCGGGTCAAGGGGCTGAGCCCCTTGTGGGGATGTGGGGCAGAGCCCCACGGTCTTACAGCATTTTTTCCACTTCCGCCAATACCATAGCCTTTGCTTCGGCAATGGGTGCGGAAATGGTACAGCCTGCCGCCTTCACATGACCGCCGCCGCCAAATTTCTGTGCCAGGGCACAGACATCATAGCCGTCATTGCCGCGGAAGCTGCCCTTTACGTCTGTTTCCGTCTTTTCATAGAAGAAACATGCCACCTTTGCCCCCAATACACCTTTCAGGTAATTGATGATGGCATCCAGTTCCTTGTTGCTGCCGCCCAATGCTTCGATCTCCGCTGTGGTGATGGTGGAACAGACCACATCACCGCCAAAGAGAAGCTCTGCATTGTCCAATGCTTTTCCCATGATCTTCAGCTCAGAAAAGCTGCGGCTATCGAAAAATCTGTTGTAAATCTCTGTAAAAGGAATCCCATAGCCCATCAATTCCCCGGCGATCTTCATGGTTTCGGGGGAAGTGGAGGAATGGCGGAAACCGCCTGTATCGTAAATCAGCCCTGCATAGAGCCCTGCCGCCTCTGCCGCTGTGATGGGCAGACGGTCTTTCAGCAGGCGGAAGATGATCTCACTGGTGGAAGAAGCATCGGCATCAACATAATTCAGTTCCCCAAAAAAGGAATTGCTACCATGGTGGTCGATATTGATCTTCTTGGCTGCTTTTTGGAAAATCTCCCCGGCAGCGCCAAGGCGGCCTTCATCGCCGCAGTCCAAGGCAATAAAGAGTTCAGGCACTTCTGCTTTTTCCGCTTCACAAACCAAATGCCCATTGGGGATCAGATGGTATTTATCGGCGTATTTTTCCAGTACGACCTGTATTTTTTTACCGCTCTTTTCCAAAGCTCCCCCCAGCGCCAGGCAGGCACCGATGGCATCCCCGTCAGGATTGATGTGCCCTGCCAGCGTGATAGTTTCCGCTGACAGGATACATTCCATGATCTTTTCAAAAGAGTCATTTGCTTTCATCATTCAGCATCTCTCTCTTCTCGTTCTTTGGAAATCTGGCTGAAAAGCTGATCCATGTGGATGGCATATTCTGCAGATTCATCCAGTTTGAATCTCAGCTCAGGTGTATAACGCAGATTGATTCTCTGGGCGATCAGGCGACGGATAAAGCCGCCTGCGTTATTCAGCCCCTTCATTACATTTTCTTTATCCTTTTCATCACCCAGTACGGAAACGAAAACCTTGCAGTATTTCAAATCCTGGGTTGTTTCCACACGGATCACGCTTGTCATCGCACCGATGCGAGGATCTTTCAGTTCTGCTCGGATGATCTGAGACAGTTCCTTCATGATCTCGTCATTGATGCGGGAAAGTCTATTGTTTGTTTTCATATCTTTTCACCTTGAATCGGTTGGATTAGCGAGGTACTTCTACCATCGTGAAGGCTTCTACCCAGTCGCCTTCTTTGATATCATTGTATTTTTTGAATACCAGACCACATTCATAGCCTGCCGCAACTTCTTTTACGTCGTCCTTGAAACGTCTCAGGCTTTCCAAATCGCCTTCGTAAACAACGATACCGTCACGAACGATACGAACCTGACAGTTACGAACGATTTTACCGTCTTTGACATAGCTGCCTGCGATGGTACCAACACCGGAAGCTTTGAAGGTCTGACGAACTTCTGCGTGACCCAGAACTTTTTCTTCGTATACAGGATCCAGCATACCCTTCATCGCAGCCTGAATATCTTCGATAGCATTGTAGATGACACGGTACAGGCGAACGTCAACCTTTTCTTCGTCAGCGAAGGCTTTTGCAGCAGGTTCGGGACGAACGTTGAAGCCGATGATGATGGCATTGGATGCGGAAGCCAGCATAACGTCGCTTTCTGTGATAGCGCCAACACCGCCGTGGATGATGCGAACACGTACTTCTTCGTTGGACAATTTTTCCAGAGACTGACGAACGGCTTCTACGGAACCCTGTACGTCTGCTTTTACGACGATGCCCAGTTCCTTCATGTTACCGCTCTGGATCTGGTTGAACAGGTCATCCAGGGATACTTTCTGAGGTGTCTGACCGATCAGTGTTTCTCTGTTTTTCGCGATAACGCTTTCTGCCAGCTGTCTTGCCTGTTTATCGTTTGCCGCTACATAGAAGCTGTCACCAGCGGAAGGCACTTCGGACAGACCCAGGATTTCTACAGGTGTGGAAGGGCCTGCAACCTTTACACGTCTGCCCTTATCATCTGTCATGGCTCTGATCTTACCATAAGCAGGGCCAGCAACGACGGGATCACCCACACGCAGGGTACCGCTCTGTACCAGTACGGTTGCAACGGGACCACGGCCTTTATCCAGCTGTGCTTCGATGATAGCACCTCTTGCTTTTTTGTTGGGGTTTGCTTTCAGTTCCTTCATTTCTGCTGTCAGGATGATCATTTCCAGCAGATTATCGATACCTTCTTTGGTATGAGCGGAAACGGGTACGCATACGGTTGTGCCGCCCCAGTCTTCTGCCAGCAGATCATATTCTGTCAGTTCCTGTTTTACTCTGTCAGGGTTTGCAGAAGGTTTATCCATTTTGTTGATGGCAACGATGATCTCAACGCCTGCAGCTTTCGCATGGTTGATCGCTTCTACTGTCTGAGGCATAACACCGTCATCGGCAGCGACAACCAGGATGGCGATATCTGTGATCTGTGCGCCGCGCATACGCATTGCTGTGAAAGCTTCGTGACCGGGTGTATCCAGGAAAGTGATGGGTTTGCCGTCGATCTGTACGGTGTAAGCACCGATATGCTGTGTAATACCGCCGGCTTCGCCTTTTGTTACGTTGCTGTGACGGATGGCATCCAGCAGGGATGTTTTACCATGGTCAACGTGGCCCATAACAACAACGACAGGAGGACGTTCTTCCAGTTTGGATTCGTCTTCTTCTTCCTCTGTACCGAAAGCTTCTTCCATGATATCTTTTTCTTCTTCCAGTTCCAGAATCACGTTGTAATCTTCTGCGATGGTTGCAGCTGTATCAAAATCCAGTGTAGCATTGATCGCCAGCATTTTGCCCTTTTTCATCAGGTTCATTACCAGGTCGGAGCCTTTTTTGCCCAGAACCTCTGCCAGATCCTTCACTGTAATGCTTTCGGGAATATATTTGATAACAGGATCAGCGTTTGCTGCTTTTTCTGCTGCTTCCAGTGCTTCCAGTTCTGCCATCAGCGCTGCTTCTTCTTCCATTTCACGGCGTCTGCGTTCCATGGGGTTTTCTCTTACCTTCTGGCCGTTTTTATTGCCGTTTTTGTTGCCCTTTTTATCTTTGCCTTTGTTATTCTCTTTATTCTGAGGTTTGCCCTGCTGCTGATTACCGCCCTGTTTGGGGCCATTCTGCTGCTGAGGCTTGCCCTGTCTGTTGTCGTTTCTGTTATCCTGTTTCTGTGCAGGTCTACCCTGTTTCTGGTTATTCTCTTTTTTGGGAGCATCCTGTTTGGGGGCATTCTGCTTGGGCGCGTCTTTTTTGGGTGCTTCCTGTTTGGGAGCATTCTGTTTGGGTGCGTCTTTCTTAGGAGCATCCTTCTTGGGCGCTACCTGCTTCGGTGCTTCCTGCTTAGGTTCTTCTTTTTTGGGTTCTTCTTTTTTAGGCTGATACAGTGCTGTCACCTTTGCGGCTTCTTCTTCTGTCAGCATTGCCATGTGGCTTTTTGCTTCGATACCAACGCTGTTGATTTTTTCCATCAGATCTTTATTGGCAACGCCCAGCTGCTTTGCCAGTTCATAAATTCGAATTTTGGACATTCCACAACACCTCGTCTTTCTCGAAGATCAATTCTCACCGACCTTCGTTCTATTCTCTATGGTCTCTTCCGCCAGCTGTCTCAATTTCTTCGCAAAGCCTTCTTCAGTGATCGCGATGATGGAGCGCATATCAGCGCCGATGGCTCTGCCCAATTCCTGTTTCGTCCCTACCTCTACCAAAGGCAATTCATAATACGCTGCGGAATTTGTAAATTTCTTTTTTGTATTTTTCGAAGCATCTTCCGATAAGATCAGCAGATACGCCTGCTTCTTGCGTACTGCCTGTTCTGCTGCCACTTCGCCTGCGGCCAGCTTGCCTGCCCGCTTGCAAAGCCCCAGAAGGGAAAGGAATTTATGCATTCTCTTCTTCCTCCAGTTCCTGCAGCAGCTGTTCATACACTTCCTTGGGCACAGGTGCCTTGAAGGAGCGTTCCAGCCCTTTGGATTTCTGGGCTTTCGCCAGACATTCCCCATTGGGACAAATATATGCGCCGCGGCCGGGCTTTTTGCCGGTACGGTCCAAAGAAAACTCTCCCTCATCATTTCTCACGATGCGGATGAGTTCTTTTTTATTTTTCATTTCCTGACAACCGGTACATTTTCTGAGAGGTACTTTTCTCTGCTTCATACGCTCTCCTCCCTTTTATGCTTCTGTTTCAGGGGCAGCTTCGATTGCATCGATTGCTTCCAGAACATCCATTTCTTCTGCTGCTTCTTCCGCAACAGCTTCTTCCACTTCTTCTGCTGCAGGTTCTTCTGCCAGGAAGTTTGTTTCTCTTGCCTGTGTTTCGCTCTTGATGTCGATTCTCCAGCCTGTCAGTTTTGCAGACAGTCTTGCATTCTGGCCTTCTTTCCCGATGGCCAGGGACAGCTGATGGTCAGGCACAACGATCTTTGCGCTCTGTTCTGCTTCGTTCAGGACAACTTCCAGAACCTTGGAAGGGCTCAGGGCTGCTGCGATGAATTCCTTGGGATCTTCGCTCCAGTTGATGACGTCGATCTTTTCGCCGCCCAGTTCGTTTACGATCACGTTTACTCTGTAACCATTCTGACCTACGCAGGCACCCAGCGCATCAACGTTTTCATTTTTGGAATAAACAGCGATCTTTGTTCTGCTGCCCGCTTCTCTGGCAATGCTCTTGATCTCTACAGTGCCATCGTGTACTTCGGGCACTTCCTGTTCAAAGAGACGTTTTACCAGTTCGGGGTGTGTTCTGGAAACAAAGATCTGAGGACCTTTTGTTGTCTGTTTTACTTCCAGAACGTATACCTTCACACGATCCATGAAGTTGTACTGTTCACCGGGGATCTGTTCATTGGCAGCCAGAACGGCATCGATCTTGCCCATCTGCACGATCACGTTTCTGCGTTCTTTTCTCTGGACGATGGCTGTTACCACTTCACGTTCTTTTGTGATGTACTGATTGAACAGGATTTCTCTTTCTGCTTCACGGAATTTCTGCACAACAACCTGTTTTGCTGTCTGGGCGGAAATTCTGCCGAAATCCTTGGGTGTTACTTCCAGGTCTACTACGTCACCAACTACATAGTTGGGGTTCAGCACGCGAGCCATTTCAATAGAGATCTCCAGCTGAGGGTCTTCCACAGGGTCAGCCACAGTTTTCTGTGCGTAGCAGGCAACGTTGCCTGTTTCTCTGTCGATGATTACCTTGATATTCTGGCTTGTGCCGAAGTTTTTCTTGCATGCGGAAACCAAAGATGCTTCGATGGCTTCAAAAATCACTTCTTTGTCGATGCCCTTTTCCTTTGCAACCAGGTTCAATGCATCCAAAAATTCTTTACTATCCATTTTCCAGATTCCTCCCTTTGATTAGAAGATCACTGCCAGTCTCACGCTGGCTGTATCTTTATGTTCAAATGTCACTACATTGCCGTTTTCTTCCTCAATGGAAATCACGCCATTTTCCAGTCCCAGCAGCTTGCCCTGATACTGCTTGCTGCCGTTCTGCGCTTTATACAGCTTCACATCGATGATCTCGCCCTGGTATTTTACGAAATCAGCCTCTTTCTTCAAGGGTCTGTCGATACCGGGAGAGCTTACTTCCAAAATATATGCCTGCTCGATGGGGTCAGCCTCATCCAGTTTGGCTTCCAGCGCACGGCTTACCAGTTCGCAGTCATCAATATTGACGCCGCCTTCCTTGTCGATATATACACGCAGATACCAGTTCACGCCTTCCTTTACGAATTCCAGATCTACCAATTCCAGATCGTTGGCTTCCACGATGGGTTCCAGAAGAGGCAGCACTTTGCTTTCTGTGTTGCTTCCTTTCGCCATTTTTACACCTCTTTTTCCAAAAATCTCCTATACAACAACAAAGAGCGGGTTTGTTTACCCACTCTTTTCGCCGACAACTTATATCTTTACTATAGAATACTATACCACTTTCCCCCTGGATTTGCAAGGGTTTTTCAGCAAATTCCCATCTCCTTGCAAGGTTTCCCCCTATGGAATATAATGGTGGAAAGACGTTTGTCTATTTATACCACAAAAGGAGAAAGATTATGCATTTTATTGAAAAAATCAGAGCAGAACATCCTGCTCCTTTCTATATCTATGACGGAAAAGTCATTTCAGAACAGGCATCTATCCTGCATGAAACCTTTCCCGGATTCTGTTTTCTCTTTTCTGTCAAAGCCAATCCCTTTCTGCCTGTATTGAAAAAGATGGCTTCTCTGGGCATCGGTGCTGACGCTGCCTCCGCAAAGGAAGTGGATTTGGCTTTAGAGGCAGGCATGCCTGGGGAAAATATCTATTATTCCTGCCCAGCCCCCACCGGAGAAGATATCTCTCATGTCATAGGCAAATGTCACATCATCACCGACAGTTTCCATGTCCTCTCTCTTCTGGAGAATGCAGCTGCGGAACGCGGTTTGAAACTGACAGCAGGCTTACGAATCCATCCTGATTTTACCATGGACGGCACATCCCAGATGCCTTCCAAATTCGGCATTGATGAAAGCCTTGTTTGGAAAGTGGATTTCGCAGAAAAATATCCGCACCTGACCATCGACGGACTTCATGTCCATATCCGCTCTCAGGTTCTGAACACAGAACAGCTGGGGAACTATTATGACAATGTCATAGGCTTGGCAGTGAAATTACAGAAGTTTCTTCATACAAAACTGGACTACATTAACTTCGGCGGCGGTGTTGGCATGGTCTATGATAAAGCAAAGCAATCCCCTCTGGATTACCAAAAGCTGCGAGAAATGGTTTCCTGCTCCATTGACAAACACAAAGACGACCTTTCCGCAAAGCTTCTGCTGGAAAGCGGGCGTTTTCTGGCCTGTGACTGTGGTACCTATGTAACAGAGATCATCGATATCAAGCATTCCCACGGCAAAACTTACTATATCGTCAAAAATGGTGCCAACGGCTTTTTCAAGCCCGTCCTGCGGCAGATGCTGCTGTCTTTTCATCCCGACCACATCGGCGCCTCCTATGAGCCTTTTGCTACAGAAAATGACAGCTACGATATCAACGTCCTTTCTGAAAGCAGCGACACAGAAGTTGTGGATATCGCCGGCCATCTTTGCTCCGGTGCAGATATCATGGCAAAGGATGTTACCGTCAAAAAAGGAACGATCGGCGATCTGGTGACTTTCAGCCATGCCGGCAGCTACGCCTATAGCTTGGCACCGCTGCTTTTTGCCAGCCAGCCTATGCCCCAGCAGTTTTTCATCGAATAGCAAAAAGAGTCCAATCGGACTCTTTTTTTACATGACTAAATTTAACACAGGGCAAAGCACAATAGGCAGGAAAATGGCAGGCAGGAAATTCAGCACCTTCAGCTTTGTGATGCCTACGATATTCAGCCCCAAAGCAAAAATAATGAGAGAACCGGAGCAGACCATTTCTGCAATGACTGCATCCGTCAGGAATGGTGCCACGAACTGAGCCAACAAAACGATAGCCCCCTGAAAAACCAGAACAAAGCCCCCTGCCAGCATGACACCGATACCCAAAGAGGAAGCAAATACCATGGAGGAGATCAGATCCAGTACAGATTTGGTGTACAGCATTTCATAATCCCCGGAAAGACCCGCCTGCAGGGAACCAACAATGGTCATTGCCCCAACGCAGAACAGCAGAGATGCTGTCACAAAGCCTTCTGCCAAAGATATTTGATTGCCGTCTTTTTTGAAGCGGTTTTCCACACCTGCAGCAAAACGATTCAATTTATCATCCAAGTCCAGACCTTCCCCGATGACAACACCAATGGCCATAGAAAGGATCAGTACCAGAGTATTTTTCCCTTTCAGGGTGCCACTCCAGCCGATATAGAGGGTACACAGACCGATCCCCTTCATCAGAGTATCTGTGATCCGTTCAGGGATACCCTTTTTCAAGAATAAACCAATGGCACTGCCGATCAGTACCGTCAGGGTATTTACAATCACTGCAATCATGTTCTTTCCTCTTTTCTTTTGTTTTTATGTATTTTTTAGAGTACCATTTTTTTGTTCATTTGTCCAGAAAGTCTTTCAGAAAAACATCTTTTGGTGCTGCTAAAAAATGCATACAAAAAACGGCAAAATCTTTCGATTCTGCCGTTTCTTTTTTGAGATCAAAGAACTTTATTCAGGAAATCCTGTGTTCTCTTGTTCTGAGGGTTGCCGAACACCTCTGCCGGTGTGCCCTGTTCCACGATGTAACCGCCATCCATGAAGATGACACGGTCTGCTACTTCTCTTGCGAAGCCCATTTCATGGGTTACAACAATCATAGTCATACCATCTCTCGCCAGCTGTTTCATTACTTCCAAAACTTCGCCTACCATTTCAGGGTCCAGCGCAGATGTGGGTTCATCGAACAGCATGATATCGGGTTTCATCGCCAATGCACGGGCAATGGCAACGCGCTGCTGCTGACCGCCGGAAAGATTTGCAGGATATTCCGTTGCCTTTTCCGCCAGACCTACTGTTGCCAGCAGACGTTCAGCAGTCTGCTTTGCTTCTTCCTTGGACATTTTCTTTCTGTCCACAGGGGCCAGCATAATATTTTCCAAAACATTCAGGTGGGGGAACAGATTGAACTGCTGGAACACCATACCGATGTTCTCCCGAACCTTATTGATATTGCATTTTGGATCGGTGATATCATTATCATCGACAATTACAGTACCTGCAGTCGTTTCTTCCAGACGATTCAGGCAACGCAGAAATGTAGACTTGCCGGAACCGGAAGGACCAATCAGACAAACTACTTCCCCTTCTTTGACTTCCAAGTCGATCCCCTTTAATACTTCCAGGCTGCCAAAGCTTTTTTTCAACTGTTCTACTTTTACCTTGATCATTTGTTTGCCAGCCTCCTTTCAATGATCTGAAAGACCTTTGTCAGGAACACTACGACAATGTAATACATGACCGCAATGATAGCATAGGTTTCGAAGCTGCGGAAGTTACGCGCTACGATCTGCTGACCCTGACGCATCAATTCACCACAACCGATAACGGACAGGATAGAAGTATCCTTCAATGTGATGATGAACTGGTTCAGTACAGAAGGGATAACGATACGAATCGCCTGAGGCAGGATGATCTTTCTCATCGCTACGCCGTAAGGCAGACCCAAGCTTCTTGCAGCTTCCATCTGGCCTTTGTTTACTGCTGCGATACCGCTTCTGAAAATTTCAGACAGATATGCACCGGCATTCAGGCACAGAACAATGATAGCCGCATTAAACGCAGGGATTCTAAGCCCCAGCGCAGAAGTTAAACCAAAGTAGATGAAGAACGCCTGTACCAACAAAGGTGTACCACGAATGACGCTCAGATAAATACTGGAAAGCCAGTTCAGCGGTTTCACCTTGGAGATGCTGAACAGACAAGCGATCATACCGATCACCACTGCCAGGATCAAGGCGCAAATTGTCATAATAAGTGTAAGCTTCAGGCCAGTCATCAGCTGAGGCATACACTGTCCTACATACTCAAAAAAACTACTCATAAGGCACTGCTCCTTAAGGAATTATTCCTGGATGTATGTATCCAGAATTTCCTGATATTTGCCATTTTCTTTCAGGTTAGCAAGACCTGTGTTGAACATTTCCAGCAGTTCTGTGTTCTGATCTTTGCCTACAGCGAAGCCATAAGAGCTGCCCTGTTCTTTTTCTGTTACCATTTTCAGAGCAACGCCCTGAGTGATGCCGTAGCCCATTACAGGGTAGTCTTCGAAGCAAGCTGCGCTGTTACCGCCGATTACATCCTGATACATTGCGCTGGAATCATCGAATGTTACTGTTTCAAAGCCATACTGATCTTTGATGGATTCAGCAAAAGCCTGACCTTCTGTACCGATCTTAACTGCTACTTTCTTGCCAGCCAAATCTTCATAGGATTTGATTTCTTCGTTGTCTGCTGCGATACCCATTACAACACCGCTGTCGAAGTAGGGTTCGGAGAAATCGAATTTCTGCTGTCTTTCTTCTGTGATGGACATACCAGCGATAACGCCGTCAGCCTGACCAGCTTCCAGAGCCTGTACTGCTGCGTTGAAGCCCAGTGCCTGCAGTTCATAGTTAAAGCCCTGATCTTCAGCGATAGCTGCCAGCAGTTCGATATCGATACCTACATATTCGCCAGCTTCGTTCTGGAATTCGAAAGGTGCAAATGTTGTGTCTGTAGCAATGATGTAAGTTTTGCCATCAGCTGCTGCATCATCTGCGGGTGCCTCCTGGGAACCACCACATGCTGCAAAGCTGAATGCCATTGTCAGTGCCAGTGTCATTGCTGCAAATTTCTTGAATAAACTCATTTTAAACTCCTCCTTTTTGTTTTTCCCATTTCAGGTTATTTTTATGAAATATGCATTGAATTATCTTCTGCATATTTATGGGCTTATTTCCCAATCTCCTGCTTCAGCATGGCAAGAAGAGAGCTGGTCCCCAGCCGATCCGCACCTGCTGCCAGGAAAGCTTCCGCATCGGCAACGGATCTGATGCCGCCTGCGGCTTTAATCTTCGTATCCCCTGTCACATGTTTTTTGAACAGCCGGATATCTTCCAGCGTTGCTCCGCCGCCGGCAAAGCCTGTGCTGGTTTTGATGAATTCCGCCTTGGAGCGGCTCACCACATCGCAAAGGGTGATTTTTTCTTCTTCTGTCAGAAGGCAGGTTTCGATGATGACCTTCAGCAGCTTCCCGCCGCAGGCCTCCTTGACTGTATCGATCTCCTGCAGGATATCGTCATACCGTTTTGCCTTTGCCCAGCCGATATTGATGACCATATCGATCTCAGCCGCACCATCCTTCACAGCTTCTGCCGCTTCAAAAGCTTTTACCGCTGTAGTCTGGTATCCATTCGGAAAACCAATGACTGTGCAGATGGGCAGTTTTCCTTCCACAAAATCAGCTGCCTGCTTTACAAAAGAAGGCGGGATACATACGGAAGCAGTATCACATTCCATACCCTGCAGACAAATTTCGCGGATCTGTTCCCAGACTGCGTCCTGTTTCAGCAATGTATGGTCGATAAAACGGAAAATTTCACGTTTTTCCATGCACTTTCCTCCTCTATCCCACTAAACTACTTAAAAAGTATAACATAAAATCACTTGCATAACAATGTCAGTTTTTTTATTATTTTCTAATGGTTTTTCTATGAATCAGGCTTTTTTATGAATTTTTTTAATATTATTAAAAACCTGCATATATAGAAAATACAATAAAACCCCTACTTTTTCTTTTAAAAAATAGAAAAGTCCTATTTTTAAGGCTTTTCTTTTCCGCATAAAAATTTTTTATTACATTTCGCGCATAATGTCTATAAAAAAATTTTTATATGCTGTCGGAAAGATGAAAATGAAAAAACTCCCACCATGGTCACGCCACAATGGGAGCTTTTGCACACGGGATTATTCTGCTGCGGGAGCTTCTTCTGCAGGAGCTTCTTCCACAGGAGCGTCTGCCTGTCTCTTGGAGAGGCTGATCTTTTTCTGTTCGGAATTTACTTCCAGAACCTTCACGTTGATGATTTCGCCAACCTTCAGTTCATCTTCGGGTTTTACAACGTGTTTGTTAGCGATCTGAGAGATGTGTACCAGACCATCTACGCCGGGTTCCAGTTCAACGAAAGCACCGAAAGGTACCATACGAACAACTTTACCTTCCACGATGGAACCAACTGCATATTTATCTGCTGCCAGTTTCCAAGGGTTCATGTTCGCATCTTTCAGGGACAGGCTGATTTTGCCTTTTTCTTTGTCTACATCCAGAACGAATACTTCAACTGCCTGACCTTCTTTCAGCACTTCTCTGGGGTTAGAGATTCTGCCCCAGCTCATTTCAGAGATATGGATCAGACCATCTACGCCGCCCAGATCAACGAAAGCACCGAAATCTGTCAGTCTGGATACTGTACCAGCGATCTTGGAGCCAACTTCGATTGTTTCGAACAGAGCTGCTCTCTTAGCTGCGATTTCCTGTTCAACCAGAGCTTTTCTGCCGCCGATGATACGACGTTTTACTCTGTCCATTTCGATGATGTTGAATTCCAGTTCCTGACCTTTGAATACGCTCAGGTCTTCGATGAATCTATTGGAAACCTGGGAAGAAGGGATGAATACTCTTACGCCATTTACAACTGCGATCAGGCCGCCTTTTACAACGTCTGTTACTGTACCTGTAACAACTGTTTTCTCGTTGAAAGCCTTTTCGATATCTTCCATGCCCTTCTGTTCTTCGATGCGTTTTCTGGACAGCAGAACGTTGCCGTCGCCATCGTTAACACGAACAACGAAAACTTCGATTTCATCGCCGGGCTGAACTACTTTGCTGGGAACTACTGTTGTATCTCTGCTGAATTCGCCTCTGGGGATAACACCGTCAGATTTGAAACCCAGATTAACGGAAACTTCTTCGCCAACTACCTGGATAACTGTGCCTTTTACAACATCGCCAGTATGCAGTGTAACGAGAGATTCTTCCAACATCTGCTCAAAGCTTACTTCCTCTCCTAAATTCTGTGCATTTTCAAATTCGCTCATAGTAACTACTACCTCCTTAATTATTGCAGGCGGTGTGGACGCACCTGCAGTTATACCTATTTTATCATCCTTCGAAAAAGTTTTCAACACCAAATCGCAAATTGTTTCAATATGAACGGTATTCTTGCAATTTTTTTTGCATATCTCCACCAATTTTTGCGTATTGGAGCTTTTTTTGTCGCCGATCACGATCATCTTGTCTACACTTTGGGACAATTGAACGGCTTCCTTCTGTCTCTTTTCTGTTGCGGAGCAAATGGTCTGGGAAATATCCAGAGACAATCCCTTTCCCTTTAAAATATCCAGCATTTCGTCAAATTTGCTCTGACGGAAGGTGGTCTGAACGACAACTGCATATTCCTTGTCTGCAGGCAGGTCTGCCTCCGCTGCTGCTTCGGGGCTTTCCAGAATGACTGCACTGTTGCCGCACCAGCCATTGATGCCCATGACTTCGGGATGATTGCCGTCCCCGGCAATGATGACGCTTTTGCCGCCTTCCCAAGCCTCTTTTACGATATTATGTATTTTTTTTACGAAAGGACAGGTGCCATCCACCATCTTCATACCCTTTTCTTCCAGAGCATCGTATAAAAATTTTCCAACACCATGGGAACGGATGACAACGGTGCCTTCCTCGATGCCATCCAAAGACTCGATGATGTGCAGACCTTTTTTATCCAGGTCGCCTGTTACTTCTTTATTGTGGATCAAGGGGCCATAGGAATATAAAGGCTCACCGTTGTTTTTTTCGATCTCCGCGTAAGCCATTTCGATGGCACGCTTTACACCAAAGCAAAACCCTGCGGATTCCGCCAGTTTCACATTGCTCATACTTTCACCTTCATTTCTTCAACTCTGCCCATGATGACCTCTGTAATCTCACCCATCAGCTCTGTTGTCAGTTTCTGACCACGGAATTCATCCAGTGTCAGGGGTTCGCCATAATGAACCGTAATTTTATGACGGAATTTGTATTTGCCGCTGATGGCACAGGGAATCACAGGAGCATTGCCCTTCATGGCAAACAAAGCCACACCGCCCTTGGCATCTACTTCCTCCCCTTCTTTGACACGCTTGCCTTCTGCAAAGATACCCAGGATCTTGCCTTCTTTCAGCACTTTTAAAGCTGTTTTTACAGCCTTCATATCCATGGAAGCCTTTCTGTCGATGGGGAATACCCCACATTCATTCAGCGCCCATGCTACAATCTTATATTTGAACAGTTCCTTTTTACCAATATAATGGGGCAGTCTATCCAAATAAATCGCCGCAGCAAAGGGGTCGTAATTGCTGTAATGGTTACAGCAGATGATGGCATTCCCATCATCCGGCACATTTTCCTTGCCGATCACCTCAACTTTAAACATGATGGCAAACCAAATTCTTACCAGTCTCACCGCCAGTCTGCAAAACCAAGATTCACCCTTCATTTTTCTTTCACCCTTTCCGCTGTAATATCCAGAATCGCCTGCAGCACTTCCTCGATACTCATGCCTGTAGAATCCAGGCTGATCGCATCCTCTGCTTTTTTCAGAGGGCTGTGTTCTCTGTGCATATCGTTATAGTCCCTCTGGATGATCATTTTTTTGATCTCCTCGAAATCAGCTGTTTCGCCCTTGGCTTCCAGTTCACCCACACGGCGGCGGGCTCTTTCGCCTGCATCAGCATCCAGATAGATTTTCACTTCCGCATGGGGCAGCACCACTGTACCGATATCTCTGCCGTCCATAATGACAGACTGTTCCCGTGCCATTTCCTGCTGCAGTTCTACCATCCGTTCTCTGACCTTCTGATATGCAGCAACAACGGAAGCGCCTTTGCCAATCTCCGCTGTTCTGATCTTTGCTGTCACGTCCTCTTCATTCAGGAAAATGCGCTGTCCTTCCGTATCAGGCTGAATACGCATATTCAGCCCGTCCAAAGCTGCCACAACGGCTGCTTCCTCCTCCAAAGGAATATTTTCCTGTGTACAATGCAGGGCAACAGTACGATACATCGCCCCAGTATCTACATAAATAATGCCAAGCTTTCTGGCAACCATTTTTGCAACGGTGCTTTTGCCGGAGCCTGCAGGCCCGTCCACCGCAATGGCAAATCGTTTCATTTTAATTTCCTCCTTATGCCTGACAGATACTTTCCCCGGCCACATAGCCTGTGGAAAAGGCGATCTGCAGATTAAAGCCCCCTGTATAGGCGTCTACGTCTAAAACCTCCCCTGCGAAATGCAGATGTTTCACAAATTTGCTTTCCATGGTGGAAGGGTCGATCTCATCTACATTGATGCCGCCGCAGGTCACCACTGCTTCATTGTAGCCTGTTGTGCCTGTGATGGTCAAAGGCAGGGCTTTCAGCAGAGTGCAAAGACGTTTTCTTTCTTCCTTGGTGATGCTGTTGACCTTTTTCCGGGGGTCGATTTCCGCCAACTGGATGATAACAGGGATCAGCTTCTGGGGAAGCAGATCGTCCAGCGCATTGGCAAAATCCTTGTTTGCGTATTTTTCAAAATCTCTCAACAATCTTGTATCCAGCTTCTTTTCATCCATAGCAGGCTTCAAATCGATATAAAGTTTGTAGCCCTCCTCAATGGTCAGGATGATATGTCTGCTGGCGCTCAAAATAACAGGGCCAGAAACGCCGAAATGGGTAAACAGCATTTCCCCAAAGTCGCTGTAGACCTTTTTGCCCTTATTATTTTTGATTGTGATTTCAATATTCCTCAAGCTCAAGCCCATCAGCTCATGACACCAATCCTCCGCCGTTTTCAGAGGCACCAAAGAAGGATACAGCTTCGTCACATGATGACCTGCCGCCTTGGCAAAACAATAGCCATCGCCCGTAGAGCCTGTCCCGGGATAGGAAAGACCCCCTGTGCAAACGATAACGCCATCGGCTTTTTCTTCTTTCCCATTTTTCAGACGGATGCCAGCCGCTTTCCCCTCTTCGATGAGGATACTGTCCACAGGGCTTTCCAGATGGAGCTTCACCTTATTTTTCTTCAAATATTTTTCCAACGCCAGAACCACATCCAAGGAACGGTCGGAAACAGGGAATACCCGCTTGCCCCGTTCCACTTTCAACTCCAAACCAAGATTTTTGAAAAATTCCTGCAGCTGAAAGCTGTCCAGCTGATAAAAAGCACTATACAAGAAATAGGGATTACCGGGGATGTTATCCAGCAAGCCTTCCACATCGCTGTCGTTGGTGACGTTGCAGCGTCCCTTCCCTGTAATGAGAATCTTTTTCCCGATTCTGTTGTTTTTTTCGTATAAATGGACTTCGTGGCCCTTTTCCGCCGCACGGCCTGCTGCCATCAGCCCTGCCGCCCCTGCGCCTACCACGATGATCTTCTTTTTCATATCATTCACCCTTCTTGAATACCTCTGCCATTTCCAGGTGGGCTTTATCATTCAGCGTCATCAGCAGTTTTCTGCCATCTTCCATCACGTCCAGCATAGTAATGGATGTATTGGTCATCCATGTTTTCCGATAGAAGGCATCACCCATTTCCAGCAAGCCTACCAGCATGACCCGCAGCAAGCCCCCGTGAGAAACGATGGCAACATTCTGTCCTTTATGTTTTTCCGCCAAGGCATTGAAACCTTCGATAGCACGATCCATGGCATTCTGAAAGGAGCCTTCCCCGGGAACGGGATGGTCGAAGGGGTTTGCGAAGAAATCTGTGTACGCCTTGCCGAATTTTTCGGACAGCTCCGCAATGGTATGTCCTTCCCATTCGCCAAAGTTGATCTCTCTGAAATGGGCATCCTTGATAGGTGTCAGACCATGGGCAGCCGCCAAAGGCTCTGCCGTTGCCACGGCTCTGTCCAGCGGCGAAACATACACCACATCCAAAGGCAGATATTTGAAGCGTTCCCCCAGAAGGCGGGCCTGTTCTCTGCCGGCGTCATTCAACTGTATATTGGTGCAGCCCTGATAGCGGCCGCCTTTGTTCCAATCCGTCTCCCCGTGACGGATCAGGTAAAATCTTGTTCTTTTCTGTTCCATGAGGCACTCTCCTACATTTTAATCTACTTTTTCCTAACTATTTATTATACGTTATCCGAAGCAAGCTTTCAACAAGAAAAAAGACCCTCCCAGGGGTCTTTCTGTATCTTCCTTACAGCTTTTTGAGGTATTTGATTTCCTTTTCCGTCAGATGGCGATATTTCCCCTTCTGCAGGTCGCCCAGCTTCAATTCGCCTGTTGCCACACGTTTTAGCTGTGCCACGGGATGCTTGATGGCTTCACACATCTTACGCACCTGTCTGTTTCTGCCTTCGTGGATGATGATCTCCGCTGTGCAGAAGCGACCATCCTTATCCTTATCGATGATCTGAATTTTAGCAGGCTTTGTCCGCTTGCCGTCGATCACCACGCCTCTGCGGAATTTCTGCAATGCACCTTCATCGGGGATACCGTACAGCTTTGCGATATAGGTCTTATCCACATCATGCTTGGGATGGGTCAGCTTATAGGTCAGATCACCATCATTGGTCAGCAGCAGCAGACCGGAAGTATCGTAATCCAATCGGCCCACAGGGAAAATACGTTCCTTGACGCCCTTTATCAGATCCATTACCGCAGGTCTACCAAACTGTTCCTTTGCTGTTGTCACATAGCCTTCGGGCTTATACAGCATAATATAGACCATTTTTGTATCTTTTGTAGTCACTTTTTTATCCAAGTAAGCCACTTCATCCTTAGCAGGATCAATCTTCATGCCCATTTCTGTAACCACCTTGCCGTTTACCTTTACTTTCCCTTGGGCAATCAGTTCTTCCGCCTTTCTGCGGGATGCCACGCCGGCTTCTGCCAAGTATTTCTGCAATCTTTCTTCCATATATAAAAATCTCCGTTCTCTCAAAAATATTTATTTAGAACAGTATACCCGAGGATACGGGGAAAGTCAAAATTTTCTCCAACTCAGCCAGTTTTTCGCCAGTCGGTGCAGCCTTTCCTGCAAGGTAAAGGGGCGGGCTGCTTCCCTCGCCAAAAGGTCAATTTCTGCCAGCTTTTCATTCCCCAGCCAAAGGGTGGCTTTCCCCAGCTTCTCGCCTTTTTCCACAGGGACCTCCGTTTCTTTTGGCAAATCTGTTTCCAACCGCAGTTTTTTTACTTCTTCTGCCGAAAACAATGCCGTATACCCTTCTGCCAAAACAGTCTCCACCTGTTCCATAGGAGAATCGATGAGCTTCACTTCCCCAAAAACAGTTCCTTTTGCCACTGCTTCATAGGGATGGAAGGTATCGAAGCCATAGTCCATCAGGGCTTTCGTATCTGTCCATTTTTTCTGCTTGCCTGCATCGCCCCAGCCGCTGCCAAGAACAGTGGAGACCAGAAGGACATCATCCCGTTCCGCCGCCCCCACAAAGCAATGCCCCGCCTTATTGGTATATCCTGTTTTTATCCCCAATGCGCCGCTGTATTCTTTCAAAAAACGATCTGCATTGGTGGTATTGCAGATATGTTTTCCTTCCAAATCCGATACAGAAATCTCCGGCTGGGCGACGATTTCCCGAAAGGTCTCATTTTCCAGAGCATATGCTGCGATCAGGGACATATCATAGGCTGTGGAATGGTGCTGTGCATCGGTCAAATGGCTGTCCAGACCATTGGGCGAACCAAAGACCGTATCCTTTGCCCCGATTTCCTCCGCCTTTTTCGTCATTTGGGGGCAGAATTTCTCCACGCTCCCCGAAACATGCTCCGCCAACGCCACCGCCGCATCATTATAGGAACGCAGCATCATAGCAGAAAGCAAATCGCCCACCTTCCATTGCTCCCCCTCTTTCAAATCCATATGTACCTCCGGCTGATGAGCCGCATTTTTACTGATGGTGACAGTGTCCTCTAAATCTGCATTCTCTAAGACCAATATGGCTGTCATAATTTTTGTAGTGCTTGCCATGGCAAAAGGTTTTTCGCCGTTTTTCTCCCACAAGAGCCGTCCTGTTTTCCCATCGATCAAAGCAGCCCCTTGGGCAGCAACGTTTGGCTCTTTGGCAAAAACAGGTGTTGCAGACAATAAAAAAAGCAGGAGTAACAAGGTTATCCGCTTCATAGGCATCCCTCCTCCTGCTATTTCTATTCATTTTTTGTTTCCGTTATGTACTTATACGGTCAATTCATCGCCGTTCTCTTCATCCCGCTCCTCTTCCAGAGGGGGCAGCTCGCCGATGCTCTTAAACCCAAAATACCGCAGAAATTCATTGCTCGTCCCAAACAAAACAGGTCTGCCGGGGGTATCCCCTCTGCCCACTTCGCAGATGAGCCGTTTTTCCACCAGCTTTGCCACAGCATGGTCGGAGCTGACCCCGCGGATCTCTTCGATCTGGGCACGGGTGATGGGCTGTTTATAGGCAACGATGGCCAGCGTTTCCAGCAGAGACTGGGTCAACCCCTGTCTCTGGGGGCTTTTGTACATATTGCGGATATATTCGAAACATTCCGCCGCCGTACACATCTGGTAGGAGCCTTCGATCTCCACAATACGCAGGCCCCTTTTTTCCTTTTCATATTTATCCGCCAGAGCAAGGATGACTGCCTTAGCCGTGGCTTTATCCAATTCGATGGTCTGGGCAATGGATGTCAGCGGCACCGCATCCCCAGCGATGAACAGCAGGGATTCCACTACTGCTTCCAGTTCTGATAATCTCATTCTGTTCCTCCTTCGCTGTATTTGCTGATAAGGATCTCTCCGAAGTTTCTCTCCTGGGTGATCTGCACTTCCTTCTGCTTGATGAGTTCCAACAAAGCCAAAAACGTCACGACCTTTTCCATCTTCCCGGCATTTTCCCGGAAAATGGTATGGAAGGCTGTTTTCCCATGGGGACGCAAAATCAACAGGTCTCGGATATATTCCATCTTTTCCCCCACCGTGAACAAGTCTTTCTGCACAGAGCGGAAGGAACTGCGGACTTTATCCACCTTCGTTTCCTTTCGTGCCATCACCTGCTGAAAAGCCTGATACAGGTCATCCATAGTGATGCCCTGCAATAAGTCCTCCAATTCCTGCGGGGGCTGTTCCTTCAGCTTCGCCACAGAAGCATCGGCTTCCTTATAAAAGACCAATGCCGCTTCCTCTTCCCGTTCCTTGAGGGTATCGGTCACATCCTTGATCTTTTTATATTCCAACAATCTCTGCACCAGTTCTTCACGAGGGTCAGGGCCTTCCTCTTCCTCATTTTTGGGCGCAGGCAGAAGCATCTTACTTTTAATCTCCAGCAAAGTTGCAGCCATGAGAAGAAATTCGCTCATGCCGTCCATATCCCGATCCTCCGCCGCATCCAAAAAGGCAAGATACTGCTCCGTCAGGGATGCAATGGGAATATCATAAATATCGATCTCATTTTTTTCGATCAGGTGATACAATAAATCCAAAGGGCCTTCGAAGGCGTCCAGCCTGATATTAATCGTATCCATCTTTTTCCCTTCCTTAAATCAACCCAAAAATGCCGCCAAACAAAGACATCACACCATAGGTGATATTGTTCATGAATCCTGTGATCAAACCAAAGAACAACAGGAACAGGAAGATCATCTGGATCAGCTTTTCATTCTGCATATATTTAAAATACTGGTTGGCAGGCATCAGAACTGCCAGCACCTTTACGCAGTCCATAGGTGCCACAGGCAGGATATTATATACCGCCAGACCCACATTGTAATAAGCCATATAATTGAGCAGTGCCACCAAATAATAATTGGCACCGCTTCTTTTCAATGACTGATACACCCCCAGGAAAACGATCCCCAAAACCAGATTCACCACAGAAGGGAGAATCGCCACCAACAGCGTATCTCTTTTTCTGTTTTTATAATACAGGGCACTGGTCTCCACAGGCTTGCCCCAGCCAAAGCCGCCGCTAAAATACATCATCAGAAAACCGATGGGTTCAAAATGCTTGACGGGGTTCAGGGTCAGTCTTCCCTGGCTTTTGGGATAGTTGTCCCCAAAAATGGTAGAAAGCAAAGCCCTTGTAAATTCATGGACGGTAGTTGCCACAAGGATACCGGGAATGCCCAGCAGAAGTACAAATAACATATTGTTCATATACACAAATCCTTTCCAAGGTAAAATTTCAAAATGCCATATGATAGTATTGTACCTGAACCATCTAAATTAGTCAAATCCATATAAAAAGCCTGCTCGGCACTTTTCAGTTGCCGAGCAGGCTCTTCTTTTTTAATAACGCAAAGGGATATCAGAAAGCAATACGGGGATATCAATGCCCTGAGTCTTCAGGAAATAGCGCATGCCGCGCACGGCGATATCGCTGTTGTTTTTCGCCCCCACCATGACGCTTTCCAGAGGGACATTTTCTTTTCCTCCTTCAAATTCCACCATGATATAGGGCAGGAAGATCTGATCCAGCAGGCGAAAATTCGGCTTATCCGTACCAATACTGTTGATCAGGGGTGGGAAGATAAAGCGGTATTCCTGTTCCCCTTCAAAAAAGCTTTTCTTAAAAAACATGGCATAGACAGAGCAAACCACGGACATCTCCGACACTAGCTTATCCAGGGATTCCTCGGAAGGGTCTGCTTCTTCTTCAAAAAAGCCCTCCAGATCCTGTGCCCCCTCCTCGATCAGATTGCGGATACAGGAAAGCAGAGATTCCAGCAATCCATTCATCTGCTCTTCTTCATCATAAATGACCGTACCGTGGAGAAAAACTCGATTTTGAAAGCCTTCCACGATCTTTTCATAATCAAATTCCAGACAATATCCCCGAAAATCCGTAAATTCCGCCCAAAGAAGGGCATTGTTCTGCAATTTGGAAAAAGCGACCACATAAAAACTCATTTCGCCCATCTCGCAATCCCCATCGCCTTCGCAGATGGGCGTGATGACCCCCAAACGGTCGATCTCTTTTTTCAGCTTGGAAAAGAAACGCTCCCGCAGTTCTCGATTGACGATATATTTTTCTGTCAGCCGTTCCATGACCTCCACCGCATACTGAAATTCCAGCTTATCATTGAGGAAGTCACTTTTCGTTGCCAAAAATTCACGATTTTCTACAATGCCCCGTACGCCCTCTGCCGTTGTATAATGATATAGCTTATCGCCTTTTTTACAAAGGGGCACGTGTATCCACGCATCCATATAACGGGTATCCTGCATGGGCCTTCCCTCCTGCTTATTCTCTGATCTGACCGTCACCGTAAATGATATATTTCGTTGTTGTCAATTCCTTCAGACCCATAGGCCCACGGGCGTGGAGCTTCTGGGTGCTGATGCCGATTTCCGCACCAAAGCCGAACTGACCGCCGTCTGTAAATCTGGTGGAAGCATTGACATAAACCGCCGCCGCGTCCACTTCGTTCAGGAAACGCTGGGCATTGGTATAGTTTTCTGTGACAATGGCTTCAGAATGGCCTGTAGAGTATTTTCTGATATGTTCGATGGCTTCATCCATATCCTTCACCACTCTTGCAGAAATGATGTAGTCGGCATATTCTGTGGCCCAGTCTTCTTCTGTTGCCGCCACGGAACCATCCACCAGCTTTTGTGTGGCTTCATCGCCGCGGATTTCTACTTTCTTCTGCTGCAGAGCCTTGCCGATCTCAGGCAGGAAGGCTTCTGCGATCTTTTCATGCACCAACAGGCTTTCGCAGGCATTGCAAACACCGGGGCGCTGGGTTTTGGCATTGATGACGATTTTTGCGGCCTTTTCGAAATCTGCGCTTTCATCCACATAAACATGACAGTTGCCCACACCAGTCTGGATGACCGGAACGGTACTGTTCTGCACCACACTATTGATGAGACCTGCACCGCCACGGGGGATCAATACATCCAAATATCCATTCAAGCGCATCATTTCATTGGCTGTTTCTCTGGAAGTATCGGGCACCATCTGTACACAGTCCTCCGGCAGTCCCTCTGCCGCCAGGGCAGAGCGCAGGGCTTTGACGGTAGCCTGATTGGTACGGAAGGCTTCCTTGCCGCCACGCAGGATGACCGCACTGCCCGCTTTCAGGCACAGACCAAAGGCATCTGCCGTCACATTGGGGCGGGCTTCAAAAATAATGCCGATGACACCCATAGGCACCCGCTTCTGCCCTACTACTAAGCCATTGTCCAGCGTCTTCATGGAAAGCACTTCGCCCACGGGGTCATCCAGTTTTGCCACCTGCCGCAGCCCATCGGCCATATCCGCCAGACGGGCTTCTGTCAGGGTCAGTCTATCGATAAAAGCACCTTTGATGCCGTTTTCCAATGCCGCATCCACATCCGCTTTGTTTGCCGCCAAAATTTCTTCCTTTGCTGCCAGCAGGGCATCGGCAGAGGCCAGCAATGCTTTATTTTTTCTGGGCGTAGACAGTGTAGCCAGTACCACCGCCGCAGCCTTCGCCTTTTTTCCCATTTCCACCAGATTACTCATGTTTCCTTCCTCCCATCCATCCGTTTTCCGTTACGATATCATCCAAAGGGATATCTGTTTTTTCTGTTGGGATCGGCGCTGTCCGCACCTGAGATTGAAACGCCAGCCCGATTTTCCCATATCCCCCATATTTTTCAAAATACGTATCAAAATAACCGCCGCCATAGCCCATGCGGTTCCTTTTTTCATCAAACAATGCCCCGGGCACCAGAAACAAATCGCCCCTTTCCGGAACGATGGCATCTTCCTTTCCGCCCAAAGGCTCCATCACACCAAAGCGGCCTTCTTTCAGATCTGCAAGGGAATCGATTTTCAGAAAATACATTACCCGTCCTCTTTCGGTTTTAGGAACGGCAACGATCTTCCCGTCTTTCCATGCCCGGACTATAATGTCCCTCGTTTCCACCTCGGAGCCCATGCTCACGAAAGTGAAAATGCGTTTTGCGTATTGATATGCTTCACTTTGCAGGATATGTGCTGTGATCTGTCTGCTTTTTTCTTCCCGCTCCGCCAAAGGCATTTCATCCCGCCGTTTCAGGGCTTCTACCCGCAATTCTTTTTTCATGGAAGAAACCCTCCTGCTGCAAAAATGATACAAAAACTCAGCACCAAAGAAATCCGCCCCAAGGGCAGTTTCCTCTTTCCAAAGATATTTTTCAGGATCAGCCAAAGCACACCGGCCCAAAGGCAGACCTCTCCTACGATGGAAAGCACCGCCCCGATACCTTGCAGGGGCAATCCAAGCCAGAGGCACAGACCGAATCCTCCACTGCAGACGACCACCAAAAGCAATTCCTTTGTGCTTTCATAAATTGCCTTTTCATTTTTTCCAACGGGGTCAAAATTCCCTGCCAACAAAAGCAGTCCGGGAACAACTGCGCCGATGAGGCTTCCCGTCAGGATACGCAAAAGCTGATTGCTTTCCCACAAACCTATATAGCTGCAAAAACCATCCGCCGCCATGGGGATGATACACAAAAGCATCAAAAAAATTTGTTTTGTGAAAAAGGGACGATTTCCCTCCAGCCGCTTTTTCCAAAGAAAAATACATAGGGCAAAAAATACACCGATATAGATACCCGTACAGCGGGCACAAAGGGGCATTTTCCCATTCCCCCATATAAAACTGCGCTCCGCCATCTGATGACAGACGGCAGAGCCCATACGTTCTAAAAAATCAACCATATCAATAGCCAATGCCACTAATGCCATAAAAGACACCCAAACCTGATGACATGACACAGCACAGGAAAGACAATACCAGCATCACGATGCTGACAGTCATCATCAGCTTACCGAAGCGGCGGTAATCCTCAGAGGGGCTTTTGGAAAGGACAACACCTGCCACGCAGCCTGCGATGGCACCAAAACCGCCTACCATGACGATCAGCACGATAATCAGTATTTTCAGCAAAGGGTGGATGGTGGCATCTGCGGAGACTTTTTCTTTTCTGACATATTCCGCATCACCAGTTTCCGTATTGCTTTCAAAATGATGGGTCTTTCCATCGCTGTCTTCTACAGTAAAGCTATCTACTGCTTCTGCTTTGACCTCTTCCGCCTGACCATCGACCGCAGTCTTGGCAGGGTCGATATTATTTTTCACATTACAAACGGGACAGCCCAGGCTTTCATCCAAGATCTGTCTGCCGCAATTGGGACAATAACTCATCTCTTTTTCCTCCTTATTTTTCAATCTACAAATCACCCAAATAGTGTACCCACATCTTCCCCATCGATGATGCGATGCACGACTTTCGGGTCTTCCCCATTGGCGATAGCCATTTTAACCCCCGCATCCAAACAGATCGTCGCTGCCTGCAGCTTGGTCTTCATGCCGCCAACACTGAATTCCGAGCCTTTCTTTTCCCCTGCCATAGCTCTGATCTCATCGGTCACCGCCGCCACATTTGCGACCCGTTTCGCATCAGGATTGGAACGAGGGTCTTTGTCATAGAGGGCATCGATATCTGTCAGCAAAATCAGCAAATCTGCCTTGATGATCTCCGCCACCATGGCAGAAAGGCGGTCATTATCGGAAATTTCGATCTCGTATGTGGAAATCGTGTCATTGGCATTGACGATAGGCAGGATGCCCATTTCCAATAGTGTTTCCAAAGTATTCTTCGTATTTTCATATCTGCTTTCGCTGCTCAATTCTTCCTTTGTCAGCAAGATCTGAGCAACAGTCTGATTATATCTGTCAAAAAAGTTATGGTAGATCTGCATCAGCATAGCCTGCCCCACTGCTGCTGCCGCCTGTTTTTCCCGGACGATGGTCGGGCGTTCCTTCATCGCCATGCGCACTGCGCCAACGCCGATGGCACCGCTGGTGACCAGAACGACTTCCTTGCCTCGGTTCCGCAGGTCTGTCAGGACCCACGCCAGTTCCTCGATCCGTTTCAGGTTCAGTCTGCCGTTTGGATATGTAATGGTAGATGTACCCACTTTTACTACGATTCGGTCACAATCTTTCAGTTTTTCTCTCACAGTCTCAACTCCGTTTCTTTCGTAAAGAATGTAAAGATTTCTCCTCATATTACAGTATACACCAAATCTTTATCATAAAAAAGGGAATTTCTATTAAGAAAAAAGAAATTGCAGTGATTCATAAACAAAAGCGAGCCCATGGGCCCGCCTTTTCGATTTTCTTTCTTTATTTCAGTTTGAAGGAGCTCTTCAGAGGAACGATGCGGTTGAATACCAGATGTTCTTCTGTTGTGTCTTTTGTATCTACGATATAATACCCGTTTCTCATGAACTGGAATCTGTCGCCCTTCTTTGCATCTTTAATAGAAGGTTCGATGAAGCATTCTTTTACTTCCAGAGAGTTGGGATTCATGATCATTTCGCCGTTGGGGTCATCGGGGTTGTCCAGCATCATGTGATCGTACAGTCTTGCAGTTGCAGCCACGTTTTCCTTGGCGCTTACCCAATGCAGTGTGCCTTTGACCTTTCTGCCTTCGAAACCGCTGCCGCTCTTTGTTTCGGGGTCATAGGTGCAGTGTACTTCTGTCACAACGCCGTTTTCATCCTTCACAAAGTCTGTGCAGGTTACGAAGTAAGCACCTTTCAGGCGCACTTCCTTGCCGGGAGCCAGACGGAAGAATTTCTTTACGGGTTCTTCCATGAAGTCTTCTCTTTCGATATACAGTTCTCTGGTGAAAGGAGCCAGTCTTGTGCCCAGTTCGGGTGTTTCAGGGTTGTTTTCCAGTTCCATCATTTCCACCTGATCTTCAGGATAGTTGGTGATGACCAGCTTCAGAGGGTCCAGAACCGCCATAACCACCTTTGCTTTCGCCTTCAGGTCGTCACGGATGCAGTAATCCAGCAGACCGCTGTCTACCATGCTGTTTGCCTTGGAAACGCCGATGCGTTCGCAGAAATCACGGATAGACGCGGGGGTATAGCCACGGCGGCGCAGACCGCTGATGGTCGGCATACGAGGGTCGTCCCAACCGTCAACCAGACCATTTTCCACCAAAGCACGGAGTTTTCTCTTACTCATAACAGTATTTGTCATACCCAGGCGGGCAAATTCGATCTGTCTGGGAGGGTTTACAGTATAGCCCGCTTCTCTTACCACCCAGTCATACAAAGGTCTGTGGTCTTCAAATTCCATGGTACAAATGGAATGGGTGATGCCTTCGATAGCATCCTCCAGAGGATGTGCAAAGTCATACATGGGGTAGATGCACCATTTATCCCCTGTGGTATGGTGAGTAGAATGGGAGATACGATAGATGACAGGGTCTCTCATATTGATATTGGGGGATGCCATATCGATCTTCGCACGCAGTGTTTTGGAACCATCGGGAAATTCGCCGGCTTTCATCCGTTCAAACAGATCCAGGTTTTCCTCCACGCTTCTGTTGCGATAAGGGCTTTCCTTACCGGGTGTGCTCAGCGTACCACGGTATTCTCTCATTTCTTCCGCTGTCAGTTCATCTACGAAAGCCTTGCCTTCTTTGATGAGCTTCACTGCTACTTCGTAGTATTTATCGAAATAGCTGGAAGCATAATACAATCTGTCTTCCCAATCGAAGCCCAGCCATTTTACGTCCTCCTGGATGGATTCCACATATTCCACATCTTCCTTTGTGGGGTTGGTGTCATCAAAACGCAGGTTGCATTTGCCGCCGTACAAATTTGCCAGACCGAAGTTCAGACAGATGGATTTTGCATGACCGATGTGCAGGTAGCCATTGGGTTCGGGCGGGAATCTGGTGTGGATCTTATTCAGTTCCCCTTTCAGGTCTTCCTGGATGTAATTGTGGATAAAGTTACCCGTTGCACCCAGACCGCTGTTGTTTTCCATGTTTTTTTCTTCAGCCATTGGTCGCCCTCCTATATTTTCATTCGTTAGAGATTTTTAACAATCATAGTATGATACTTTATTATAATACAACGATGGTTTTAAGGCAAGAAACATGAAAAATTTTTCTAATTAGATATATAGATTATCGATATATTGGGTGCAATAAAAATATGTTATTGGACATATATAGATATCCTATATATAATCAGGATAACGATATATCGAATATCTATACATAAGGAGTGATTCTAATGCCCATCGATAAAACCTTACTGGCGGGAAGCACCGCCACCCTCATCCTAAAACTGCTGGACGGGCAGGATATGTACGGCTACCAGATCATAGAAGAACTGGCCCGCCGTTCTGACAACACCTTTCAGCTAAAAGCAGGCACCCTCTACCCTCTTCTGCATGGGCTGGAGAAAAAGGGACTGCTGGAATCCTACGAAGAACATGCCGATTCTGCCCGCATCCGCAAGTATTACCGTCTGACGGGAAAAGGAAAAAAATTCCTGAAGGAAAAGACCGCCGAATGGAAGGAGTATTCTTCCGCCGTCAGCAAAATTTTGGAAGGGGGTCTTGCTTGTGAATGCTTCTGACCCCTTCAAACGATATGCAGAAAAGGTCTGTGAACAGATTAGGTGGAAAAAAGCCCACGGCGTTGTGGCAAAGGAAATCGAAAACCACCTGATTGACCAGAAAAATGCCTATATGGATATGGGCGACCCGGAAAGCACCGCCGAGGAAAAGGCTCTGCTGCAGATGGGTGACCCTGTGGCAGTGGGGGCTGCTCTGGACAATACCCATAAACCTGCACCCCAGTGGGGGATGATCGGATTGGTATTGCTACTGTTTGTCATCGGTGCTGTACTCCAGATTTTGTTCATCAACAATAATTTTACAGACAAAGACTTTCAAGCGGTTTCTGCCAATGCTTTGATTCTTTACCTGCCTCTAAGCCTGGCTGCTTTTATCGGGGCGTATTTTCTGGATTTTTCCTTCTTGGGAAAACATCCCTATCTGCTCCCCCTATGCCTTCTGGGCATTGATATATTGGCACAACTGATCGGTCTGGAATTCGCAGGAAACAGATGGCTTACATTGGGTCCTTTCGCAATCAGCCCCATTGCCTTATCAACATTGTTCCCACTGACCTTCTGCGGTATCTTTTATCATTTTCAGGAAAAAGGAAAACATGGCTATTTTCTCGGTGGGCTAGTGGCGGCCTGTTTCTGTGTACAGCTTCTGTTGTTCCATACCCTCAGCGGACTTCTGCTGTTCGTCTGCACCGCAGGTATTTTGATGGTATTGGGAGCCTTTCGGAAATGGTTTGGGGAAAATACAAAGCCCCTTCTGCTGTTTTTTATCATCGCAGGAATCGTTATCTTCGCACTGCTGTTCTTTGGAGTAGACACATTTCGCTATCGCATGAGCCGGATACAGGCATTGCTGACTGTTTTTCATCCCGAAACAGACCCCTATGGCGCAGGATACTCCGCTTCCATCCTGCAGGGGATGCTGAAAAACTCTGCTTTCTTAGGAGAAGGGACAGTTTTTCTGGACTGGAATCTTTATGAAGCTTTCGGCCCTGCCGGTTTCCGTTCCGATTATCTGCTGACCTTCCTGACCTATAAATATGGTTGGGCGGTTTCCATGGGGCTGGTTCTGCTTTTGTCGGTATTCCTTCTTTTAGGCTTCCGCAAATGCCTGAAGCAGAAAAGCGTACTGGGACAGATGATTTCTCTGTGTATTCTTACCACCTTCACAATGGAAGTCCTCGTTTACATCATCGTAAATCTTGGCTATCCCCTGATTGCCCCCATCGCTCTGCCCTTCCTTTCCTATGGCACAACGGCACTGCTGCTGAATATGGCACTGGCTGGCATCCTGCTTTCCGTTTTCCGCACAGGGGAAGTGTATCAGGACAATACAAAGCCTGTTTTCAGCGAATCAAAATTTATCCAGTGGGATGACGGCAAGCTTATCATCTCCTTCAAAGGCTAATTAAGATTGAAAAATCCTCCGAAAGAATGTAAAATAGAATCAATATTCTCAGGAGGATTTATTCATATGCTTGCTTTCACCGTCAACGACACAAAATCTTTTATGGCACTGCTTTTAAAGGGCGATACCTTCAATTCCTTCCTCTTTCGTCAAGGGGAATTGACCACCTTCGCTACCTTTATCATGGAAGGCAAGCGCAACATGGATTTTTATACCGCCGAAGAACAGGAACAAGGACTTTCCCGTTTTGTCCGCTGGGAAGAAATGCGCCCCTTCGTATTCCATGCCATCAAAGGCAATAAGCTGCCCAAGGCCATCAAGCTGGTGTTCTCCCTTTCCGAGGAAAAGACCACAAACCTGCCCAATACGAAAGCAGCTTTCCTGAATATCCTCTTCAAGGACAACTCTATCCTCTGCACCACCGCTATTTCCCAAGAAACTTTTTCCCTGGATAAAAGCCCCGAAAAGCTCTGGGAAGAATATGTGCTGAAATTCTTCAAGAAAAACGGCATCGGCATCCAGCTGCAGGAAAAATAAATCGTGTCCCAATCTCCGTCCTATTTGGCGGAGATTTTTTTATCCGTAAATGATACCTTGAATCTTTTTCTTGTCTATGTTATAACCCTAATATCCCCCATAGGGGGATATGAAAGGAGGTATCATTTATGGAACATCATCATTCCCACAAACATACGCAAGCCGTTATCAACCGACTTTCCAGAGCCATCGGACATCTTGAGTCCGTTAAAAAAATGGTAATTGATGGACGAGATTGCAGCGAAGTTCTCATCCAGCTTGCTGCTGTTAAATCTGCCCTCAACAATACAGGAAAGCTCATCCTGAAAGACCATATTGAACATTGTATCGTTGATGCCATAGAAAGCGGTGATAAAGAAGCAATCCAACAGCTTTCCACTGCCATCGACCGTTTTATGAAATGAGGAGGAATTCCAATGAAACAAACGACTGCCATTTTCTGTGCCTTCGGTGCAGCGGCTCTCTATGCTATCAGTTCTCCCATTTCCAAACTGCTCCTGCAGGAAATTCCTGCAACGATGATGGCAGCCCTTCTCTATCTGGGGGCAGGACTGGGCATCACTCTCTTGCACATCTTTCAAAAAAGAAAAGGCTCATCTCAGGAACTGCATCTGACCAAAGCAGAACGCCCCTACACCATTGGTATGGTACTGTTGGATATTGCCGCCCCAATCCTTCTGATGGTCGGTCTGAATATGACATCTGCTGCGAATACATCTCTGCTAAATAATTTTGAGATTGTTGCTACCTCTATCATCGCTCTTTGCATTTTTAAAGAATCTATTTCTAAACGGCTTTGGCTGGCAATCGCTTTGGTGACCTTTTCCTGTATCCTGCTTTCTGTGGAGGATTTCAGCAGCCTTGAATTGTCCATCGGTTCTATATTCGTCCTTTGTGCCTGCGTATGCTGGGGCTTTGAAAACAACTGCACCCGTATGCTTTCTTCTAAAAATCCACTGGAAATCGTTATCATCAAAGGCTTTGGTTCTGGGCTCGGCTCCCTTTGTATCGCCCTCTTCCTCAGAGAATCCTTTGCCAGCTTCCTTTACATCCTAATCGCACTGTTGCTGGGATTTGTTTCCTATGGTTTGAGCATTATGCTCTATATCTACGCCCAACGGTATCTTGGGGCAGCCAAAACCAGCACCTACTATGCAGTTTCCCCTTTCATCGGTATGCTGTTTTCTTTTCTGATTTTCAGAGAAAAACCCTCTGTCCGATTTCTTATTGCCTGTTCCATAATGATAGCAGGAACATACTTCGCAACAACAGATAGCAATATAGAATAATTCAAGAAAAATACATATTCACTAAATTATTAGCACTCACTTAAAATGAGTGCTAATTTTTTCTTGACTTTTCCATTTTGCGTGATAAAATAGATATCAGTGACGTACAGAGCCACTGAAAAGGCAATGATATCCTATGCTTGCAGGGATATCTTTTCATTTTCTCAGACACAATTCGCCTTCCTCATGGCTCTGAAAAAATTTCTAGGAGGTTTTTTATCATGCAAGAAAAAGGTAATCTTTCTATTAATAGTGAAAATTTTCTGCCCATCATCAAAAAATGGCTCTACACAGATAAGGATATTTTCATCCGTGAACTGACATCCAATGCCTGCGACGCAGTCACAAAGCTGCAGAAGCTGTCCATGATGGGCGAAGCGGATATCCCCACCGATGAAAAATATGAGATCCACGTTGTCATGAACCAGGACGAAAAAACTCTGCAGATCATCGATAACGGTATCGGTATGACTGCTGACGAAATCAGAAAATACATCAACCAGATCGCCTTCTCCGGCGCAACCGATTTCCTGGCAAAATTCCAGGAAAAATCCGAAGATGATAACGAGATCATCGGTCACTTCGGTCTGGGCTTCTACTCCGCTTTCATGGTTGCGGATAAAGTTGAAATCGATTCCCTCTCCTACCAGACTGGCGCAGAAGCCGCAAAATGGAGCTGCGAAGGCGGTATCGATTATGAAATGGAAAGCGGCACCAGAGAAACAAGAGGGACTACCATCACCCTGCATATCGGCGAAGACGGCAAAGAATTCCTGAACGAAGCCACTCTTTACGCCGCTATGATGAAATACTGCTCTTTCATGCCCGTTCCCATCTATGTGGATGTGGTAAGAGAAGAGACAGAAGAAGAAAAAGCCGCTGCCGCAGCTGCGGAAAAAGACGCAAACACCCTGCACGTTTCCCCTGAGGAGGCTGCAAACCTGACAAAAGAAGCAGCCATGGACATGCTGCAGGAACAGCAGGAAGCTGCAGAAGAAGCGGAAACAGAGGCAGAATCAGAAGAACCCAAGCCCCTGAATGACACCAATCCCCTGTGGCAGAAAAAGCCGGCAGACTGCACGGAAGAAGACTACAAAGCCTTCTATCATAAAGTATTCAACGATATCAACGATCCCCTGTTCTGGATCCACCTGAACATGGACTACCCCTTCCGCCTGAAAGGCATCCTCTACTTCCCTAAACTGGTGGAACAGATGGATATGATGGACGGCGAAGTAAAGCTCTACTGCAATCAGGTATATATTGCAGATAACGTAAAGGAAGTCGTTCCTGAATTCCTGCTGCTCTTAAAAGGCGTGCTGGATTGCCCCGATATGCCCCTGAACGTTTCCAGAAGCGCATTGCAGAACGACGGCTATGTAGAAAAAATGAACGCCTATATCACAAAAAAGGTTGCGGACAAGCTGAACCAGATGTTCAAAAACGACCGCCCTGCTTTCGAAGGCTTCTGGGATGATATCAACATCTTCATCAAATATGGCTGTATGCGGGAAGAAAAACTCTACGACAAAGTAAAAGATGCACTGCTGCTGAAAACAACTGACGGCGTTTATGAAACCATTTCCGAATATCTGGAAAAGAATAAAGAAAAACATGAAAACACCATCTATTTCGCAACAGATGTAAATCAGCAGGCTCAGTATATCCGCCTGTTCAAAGAACAGGGTCTGGAAGCAGCCATCATGGACACTCCCGTTGATAAGCCCTTCGTTTCCTTCCTGGAATACAAGAATCAGGATATCAAGCTGAAGGTGCAGCGTGTGGATGCGGATATCGATTCCCTGCAGGAAAAGAGCGAGGAAGAAGCTTCCGAAGCGAAAAAACAGGCAGAGGAATACGAATCCAACCAGATGCAGGATCTGTTCCGTGCCGCTGTTTCCAATGATAAGCTGAAAGTGAAACTGGAAGCTCTGAAAGCCGAAAAGGTTTCTGCCATGATCCTTCTTTCCGAAGAATCCAGACGTATGATGGAAATGATGGAAGCTTACGCAAACAATGAAGAATTCAAAGCAATGTTTGCAAATATGAAACCCGATGAAACATTGGTGCTGAACCGCAGCAACAAGCTGGTGAAAGCCCTGCTTTCTATGGCAGGCAAGGAAGAAAAGAAGGAAGACGCTTCTCTTCTGTGTCATCAGCTCTATGATCTGGCCCTGATGAGCCATCGTCCCCTGACTTCCGAAGAAATGACAGCCTTTATCGACAGAAGCAACCTGCTGCTGGAAAAACTGGCCGAGCAGGAAGCATAAAAAAGCTACTCTAATACCTCTTTCATCATAAAAAAAGACCGAAAGTGAAAATTTCCATTCTCGGTCTTTTTGTTTTCTTTATTCTTTTTCGCCCTCGTTGGCCTCTTCCATGGTCACCTCTTCCAGAGGGGCTTGTGCAATAAATTCTACCCGCACCACCGCTTGGGCCCAGTTCAGGGAAACCTTGGCATGTTTTTCTTTTTTCGCCGCTTCTTCCTTGAAGATCTGCAAAAATTCCTGCACGATCTCTCTGGTCATATAACCGCCCCGCCAGTGGAACAGCAGTTGTTTGCCCTTCTTCACCGCCTGGGCAGAGCGTTTCCGCACATCCTCCATTTTGGTAAAGGACAGCTTCTTTTCCTTATAATAGAACCTGTCTCCATCCTCGCAGGCAGGCATTTTCCAGACCAGTCTTTCGTGGTCCCGAAAGATTTGTTTATCGGGCAGCAGAAAATAATCATAACGAATCTCCTCTGGATTCCCCAAGGAATTATCGAAGGTACAATCCAGATGATAATATTTTTTGTCGATACGAACAACATTCCATGCATGGCGATATTTTACGCCCTTTTCCGGATTATTTTCCGCAAGGGCGATAACGCACCAGAGGTTCAATGCATCACACAAAATCTTCACAGCCTTGGCGATGCCCTCACAGACCCCCACCCCATGACCCAAAGGGCCAATAATCTCATGGGAATACTGCTTTTTCAGCTTATCATACCGCACATTTCGGCAAATAAAATCGTGGACATACAAAAGCTTTTCCATATCGCTCAGCTTCGCCGCAGGACGTGCCAGCTTTTCCACCCGCGCCTGCAACGCCTTCTGATGATCCTTGATCTTCCCTTTTTCAAAGAGATAATCGGGTATCATCTCCGCATTCCCAGAATCGGGATAATAGCGGTATTGGAAGGTACCTGCATAAAAAAGCTGGGGATGATCCAGGCGCACCTTCATGAAGACCTCAGAAAGGGCCTTCTGTTCCAGTAAAGGCACGGAAAAGGACGGTGCCAGGGACTGCAGTCCCGCTTTGATGGCATTGTAAGTATTCTGTTGTGGTTTGTTTAATGTATTGTAATAATACTGCTCCATTTTTTCTTTCCTTTTATCTTTTGCAGGCTTTTACGAACTTCAAAGGCACATCCATGCGAGCCGCCGCTTCTTCCTCTGTCATGCCGCTGTCCAGAAAACGCTTGCAGACCGTCTTCATGTTTTCGCCCACTTCAATGATGTGCTTATCCGGATCGTAAAAGCGGACCGCTCTCTGCCCCCAGCGATGCTCGATAACAGGATGGACATAGTCGATAGTTTCGATCTTTTGCAGCTTTTCCGCAAAGGCATCAAAATCGTCTTCCTCAAAATAAATCTCTGCATTATTTCCACAAAAAACGATTTCATCCTCTTTCCGATTAATAAATTGCATCCATGTTTCCTTTGTTTGCAGGCAAACGCCCCCTGTCAGGGTCACATTCGCCCCAAAATCCACGATAACACGCAGCCCCAAAACATCTTTATAGAATTTCTTCGACTGCTCTATATCCGTAACCACTAATAAAGGATTTTTGAATTTCATGTCTGCATCTCCTTATAATTCAATTTCTAGTTCCACAGGGCAATGGTCAGAACCCATGACTGTTGTATGGATCTTGGCATCCACCAGCTTTTCTTTTAATCTCTCAGAAACCACATAATAGTCAATCCGCCATCCAGCGTTGTTCTGTCTTGCCCGGAAGCGATAGCTCCACCAGGAATACATTCCCGTTACCTCTGGATAAAAATGGCGGAAGGTATCCACAAAGCCAGCATCCAACAGCTCCGTAAATTTGCCCCTTTCTTCGTCCGTAAAGCCGGCACTGCGGCGGTTGGTGGAAGGGTTTTTCAGGTCGATTTCGTTATGGGCTACGTTCAAATCGCCACAAATAATCACAGGCTTTTTCTCATCCAGCCCCTTCACATAAGTACGGAAGGCATCTTCCCAATCCATACGATAAGCCAGACGGGCATTTTCCTGCTGTGAATTGGGGGTATACACCGTAATGTGGTAAAAATCTTCAAACTCCAGCGTAATGACACGGCCTTCATGGTCATGCTCCTCCACGCCGATGCCATAAGTCACTGCCAAGGGTTCTTTTTTCGTAAATACCGCCACACCGGAATAACCCTTCTTTTCCGCATAATTCCAGTATTGGTGATATCCTTCTGTTTCCAAATCGATCTGTCCTGCTTGCAGTTTTGTTTCCTGCAGAGAAAATATATCCGCATCAGCTTCTTTGAAATAGTCCAAAAAGCCTTTGCCTACAGCAGCCCGCAGGCCGTTTACATTCCAGGAAATCATTCTCATGTCACATTCCTCCTTCTGAAAAAGTACTATAAGTATACCAGAACAACCGTCCTTTGTCTTGCCCCACAGGCCAAAATCATATAAAATGAAAAAAAGACGTAAACTTTTCAGAAAGGAACTTTTTCAGATGAATATACAGATATATGGTTCTAAGAAGTGCTTCGATACAAAAAAAGCGGAGCGTTATTTTAAGGAACGGAAAATCAAATATCAATACATCGACCTACATCAGTTTGGCATGGCAAAGGCAGTTTTCGAGGCAGCGAAAAAATGTATCCCCGTAGAGGATATGATCGACCGCAAGGCGAAGGCCTACACCAAGCTGTATATGGACTACATCGACGAAGCAAAACGGGAGCCGACCCTCTTTGAAAATCCTGAGCTGTTCGCGACCCCCATCGTACGCAACGGCAAGGCATTTACACTGGGTTTCTGCCCCGATATCTGGAAAACATGGGAATGAGATTTCACACGTTAGGAGGGTTTTTATGAGAATCGCACTTGGACAAATCGATATGGGTTTTGAAGAAAAAGAAAAGGCAATGGAGCTGTGCAGCCGCCTGATGGCAGAGGCCAGGGAAAAAGGCGTTGATTTCGTTGTTTTCCCCGAAATGACACTGGCAGGCTTCACCCTGAACCCCGAAGCCTATGGCGAAGATCGAAAAAACAGTAAATCTCTGGAATTCTTCAAAGAAGAAGCCAAGAAAAACAGCTTAGCTATCTGCTGCGGTCTTCCTGTTTACGAAGATGGCGTTTCCACAAACCATTGCATCATTTTTGATGAAAACGGCAATCAGCTGGCGGATTATGCGAAAATGCACCCCTTCTCCTTCGGGGCAGAAGCAAAGCATTATATCGGCGGCACGGAACTGCAGTTCTGTCAGGTGAAAGGCGTGCCCATTTCTCCTCTGATCTGCTACGACCTGCGCTTTCCCGAACCTTTCCAGATCCTGTCTGAAAAGAGCCATATCATCACGGTCATCGCCAGCTGGCCCACAGCCCGCAGAGACCATTGGATGACCCTTCTGAAAGCCCGCGCCATCGAAAACCAGTGCTTTATCATCGGCGTGAATCGCAGCGGTGACGGAGGCGGTCTCTCCTATCACGGCGATAGTATGGTGATTTCCCCCAACGGAGAAGTATTGGTCCATGTGGAAGGCGGCAATGGCTTGACTATCGTGGATATCGACCCCGAAGAAGTGGTGAAAGTACGGGCAGGGTTTCCCCTGAAGGCCGATCGGAAACCCGAGCTGTATCATGCCCTCTGGGAACAGCATCACGAAAAATAATGTTATAAATTTTTATCATGCAGAACAAAACCTCCTTTGATTTCAAAAGCGGTTGGGAAACCACTTTTATGCTATCAAAGGAGGTTTTTCTATTGTAAACACCCTGATTCATGCTAATGCATATAAAAGAACGGATGAACCGTTAGGCTCATCCGCTCTGTAAACTACTATTTAGTTTTCCCAAATCTTTTCGGCTTTGATTGCTGTCCAGTTTTCGTAATCGGAAACATCCGCACGTTCATATTCATGATAGTTTGTTGCTTCCAGAACAGCGTAGTAATACCATTTGCTTTCGGGATTGTCTTTCCACTGTTTTGCAGCCGCATGCAGGCCATCTGCATCTACTCTACGATCCAGTACACGGTTGATCATAGACATTGTCTCTGCTCTTGTGATGTACTGATTAGGACGGAACAGGCCATCTTCATATCCGCTCAGCCAGCCTTTTTCTGCTGCAGAGTTGATGTATTTTTCTGCCCAGTGACCTTCTACGTCAGCAAATTTGTTTTCTGCTGCAGGTTCCAGATCATCAAAGTTGGAGATGATCGTTGCCAGTTCCGCACGAGTGATGTATGCGTTAGGTCTGAACAGACCATCATCATAACCGGATACGAAGCCGCCGTTTTCCATTGTGGAAACGCCCAGGTTGAACCAGTCATTCAGATTTACATCGGGGAATGCATTATCTGCATCCAGATATTCTGCTCTCACAGAATCATTCAGCAGACGGAAGAAGATTACTGTTGCTTCCGCACGAGTGATGTTTCTTTCGGGACCTACTGTGTTGTCGGGATAGCCCTGAACATACTGGAAGTGATCTTCTGTGTTCAGTACTTCTTCAACTTTGGAAGGTTTTGTAGGTCTGTCCTTGGAAGGAATACCGCCGCCGCTGGGAACGTAAACAGAACCCTTATCTTCTGTGTCATCATCTTTTACAGTACCTTCGTTTGTTGTTGCTTCAGCTTCAACATAGTTCTTCAGTTCTTCGTTCTTGCTTGCGTCTACGTCAACTTTAGCTTTATAAGTCAAAGTTACACTTTCGCCAGGTTCCAAACAACTACTAATTACAGCTTCATCCCCGTTAAAATCAACAGAAACATTCGCATCACTGCTGAAGCCAACGAATTCGCCTTTGCTAAATACTTTGCCCGGATATTCGTATACATTGATATTTGTCAAAGTAACTTCGCCATCATTTGTTACTGTGATGGTATAGTTTACCCATCCACCGCGTTTCGGATGTGTATCATTTTCATTGATTTCTTTATCAATATCGATACTTGTGATTTTTACATCATCATTTGTGTCTCTGTCCAGTTCATTGCCTTCTTTATCTTTTACGATAACTGTATTGCTATGGTCATCATCTCCGTCTGTTACCTTTGCAACATAAGTCAGTTCAATACTCTGACCTGCATGCAGAACAGGGATCACAACATTGCCATCTTCATCCAGATAAGGCATTCCTTCGTCAGAAGATGCTTCAGAAGCTGTTTCTGTACCATCTTCAGCTGCTGCAATGATATCAGATGCAGGAACTTCTGCGGGCTGTTCTTCAGGATCAGCAACTTCTTCCTCGTCGCTGTCATTATCTGCAACTTCGTCGTTGTCGCTGCCATTATCTGCAGCTTCATCGTTGTCGCTGCCATTATCTGTAGCTTCGCCTTCGTTGTCATTATCTACAATTTCCTCGTCTGTAGATTTTTCTTCTGTTGTGAATTCATCTTCCCCAGATTCATCTAACAAAACATGTTCATCAGGAGTAGCATCTACGCCATCTTCTACGCCCACAAAGTGACCCAATCTCAGGCCACGGCCAGGTTCTTCCACTACGATAATGTTTTCTACATCTTCATTGCCCAGATTTGTAACAGTAATTGTAAATTCTACTTCATCGCCATCCTCGAAAGGACCGTCGCTGTTCAATGTTTTTGTTACTGTTACGCCTTCTGTTTTAATTTCTGTTTTTTCTTCAACTTCAAAGGGCTTCTGATTAGGATTACTTTCATTGATGATAGTAGCTGTGTTTTCTACTTCACGATCTTTTACATCATTCTCAACGAATGTCTTCACGCAATAAAGAACTGCTCTGCCGTTATCATCCAGTCTGCCGGAAACAGCATTTGCTTCTTCATCAATTTTAAAGGCCTCATCAATACCATACCATTCAACGTTTTTATCTTCTGTTACTTTGAATGCTGTATTGGGATCACCTTCAATTGTAATCTTATAAGCAATTGCAAAATCTTTTACTTCTGCAAGTTCTTCTGCAGACATCACAATTTTGCCATTTTCAGGAACCATTAAACCAGGGATAAAGCCAAGATCCAGCTTACGAACTTCACCAGCAGTCAAAGCTTCTTTTCTGGAACCTGTCAGTTCATCTTCGTCAGGAGGTGTGATTTCCAGATACTTCCAAATCGCATACAGATCTGTATTATCTCCATCATAATTAACTACGATATTCATCATATCGCCAGCCTTATAATAAGATTCAGAATCTGGTTCTGTACCCCAACCAACAAATTTCATTTCTGCAGGGGCAGCAAACATACAATTATTCAACAGAACTAACTCTCCATCGAAATAACCTTCATATTTTTTAGTCTGCTCTTCGCCACTGCCATAATTAGAATGATATGTCAGTGTGCCATGCTCTGCAGAAATAGGTTCCCATTGTGCGTAAAGGATTGTTGCGTCTTTGATTTCAAATGTTTTATTAGGCGCGTACTTAGGATCTGCTTTGCCGTCAGGGGATGTACTCCAGCCCACAAATTCCTGCCCTGCAGGTGCTGTAAACGCACAATCTTTTACAGTTACTTCTGTGCCCTTAGAATAAGTCTCGGGCCACATAAAACCCTTACCGCCATTTGCATTGTATGTCAGCACTACACTTGCGTATTCCCACTGTGCATACAAAGTAATACCTTCTACATTGCTTACAGTGATAGAATCTTTATCAGTATAACTCGTTCCTTCGCCATCAGGCTGTGTATTCCAGCCTACGAATGCATAGCCATCGATACGTGCGAACTGATTTTCATTCAGAGTAGCTTCTACGCCATATTGAACAGTCTGATCCTCCATTTCGCCGCTGACGAGCAGACTAGATGCGTTGGGATCAAATGTGATACGAACTTCTACAGCAACATCTGTTCCCTCGTCAGTTTCTTCATCTGTACCATTCAAAACTGCAGTGTTGAATACCTTGCCATTTTCAACATCATCTGCTTCAAATGTTTTTGTGAAATACAGATCGATGGATTCATTGGGTCCTAATACACCAGAAATTCTTTCAAGATTAGGAGGCAGAATTTCAAACTTAGGATATGCAACGTCACTTCCTGCATTAAATCCAACATAAGTTGCATCTGCATCAATTACACTATACGTGTTGCCGCCAGCAGGAACTGCTGCACGAAGACTAAATGTTGTTGGTGTTGTATTTGTTACTGTTACTTTGTAAAGCAGTGTAATTTCGCCGCCGTATTCAATAACGGGTTTTTCAGAAGCATCAAACTCTACATTTCGTTCTACAGTATTCACATCAGGAAGTTCTGTCACACGTGTCTTTTCGATAGACAGTTCGCCTTCATGAATCCACTGTGCTGTCAAAGTCAAATCTTCATCAAGGCCTTTGATTACATCGTCAGCATCATATTTTTTGCCGTCACTGCCCAGCCAGTTTACAAATTCAAAACCTTCATACTCGAATGCAGACTCTTTCACTGTATAGTCTTCGCCTTTATCGACTACATCAGGTTCCATCTGATGAGTAGTATCGTTTGCAGCACCACTATCGTAAGTCACAGTTACTTTTACTACTGCAGATGTTTCTACTGAAGCTTCTTTATCTGTGTCATCCAGTTTAGCTGTATTTGTTACTACTGTATTACCAGCGCCATCAACTCCAACAGTATCTTTATTGAATGTCTTTGCGAAGTACATCTCTGCACTATGACCATTTGTCAGTGTACCACTCTGTGCATCGCCGCCAACATACACCGCATCGGCATCCACTACGTTATAATCTAAGCCAGGTGTCGCACCGCGGAGTGCATATGTCTGAGTGGGCACTGCATTTTTAACCGTTACCTTATACAGCAGAGTTACGCTGCCATTGTAAGGCACAACAACAGTATTATTATCTATCTGAATATTTTCGATACTCTCAATTGCAGTTGCTACATCAGCAGGAAGACCTGCTGTCGTTGTTACTCTTTCCTTCGCAATGCTCAATTCATTATTCAAAGGATTTACAGGTACTTCTACACTTTCATTCTCGCCATTCACAACAGCAGTATTTTCTACATAAGAACTGCCGTTCTGTCCTGTTTTCACATCATCGTTGTCGAATGTCATTGTGAAGTACAGTGTTACTGTTTCTCCTGCTGCAACTGTACCGCTATAAATATAAACGCCGTTCTTCTTTGTAACATTAGGATTAGCACCTGTGCTGCAGCCTACATAAGTTGCATTGCTATCGGATACAGTATAATCCAAAGGCACACCTGCGCCATTTACAATACTATTCTTAACATTTACTGCAAACAACAATGTAATACTTTCATTCTTTGGAATTTTAGGTGTAGCATCTGTATTATACGCAGGTTCCTTCTGATCTGCTGTTGTCCAAGTAACATCGCTAACTTCTGTTACACGCGTTTTGCTGCTCACCAGTGTGCTATTGTTGATTGGAACAACGACTTCAGGCTTAGGATCCGTGGGGTTAGTATTATTTTCTACAGAAGCCGCATTTTCAACCTTGCCTGCTGTCACATCAGCTTCTGTCACTGTATAGGTATATGTAACAATGATTTTTTCACTGGTTCCCAATGTTACATTATTGATTGTCAGAGTACCTGCAGTTTTATCTACAGTGTAGGTACTTGTTTCTGTTCCATCCACTGTAACAGAAGTGCTACTTACATTATCAGATGTAAATTTAGAATCGTTTACAACAACTGTATCATTTGTCAGGGCATCGCCTTCATTTGTCAGTGTAACTTCGTATGTCAGTACACTATCTTTTGCGATTGCAACTTCCTTATCATTCTTGTCGTAAACTTTGTTGTCTTTGATTTCTTTTACCTCAGTGTTATCAACCTTTGTCAGGGCCTTTGCAACAGCAAAATTCTGGTCTACCACTGATGTGTATTTATGAACAACAGTATGTACACCGGCTGCTGCTGCCACACTGCTATCTGTTACTGGATCGCCATTATATGTTGTTTCAACATATTTATATTCTGTACCGTCAGCAGTGATTGTTGCGGCAGGTGTATTCCATGTAAAGTTTGCGTTTTTAGAAACACCACTTACACTTACAATCATTTTATTGCCTGTAACTGTCCGGCTATTATCAACTGTGCCATCCAGTTCAAATTGTTGTACCAACTGTCCTGTTTCAACAACAGCTTTCGGAACAGGGAATAGTGCCTGACCACCTTTATGGTCATAGCTGTAGTTCAATTTTGCATTGCCATTCAGCGCAACTTCATGGGAACCTGCATCCAGTTTAAGAAGTTCTTCTTCATCCAGGCTAACAGAATAGTTTAATATTACTTTCTCTTCAGACTTCAAACCGCCCTGTTTATTCCATTCGATCTGCTGGTCGCTTTTTACAACCAAGCCCGTCTGGTCGCCACCAGCAATTGCAGAACCACTCACTACTGGTGTACCATCCAAATCAACCATGGAACCCATAGGGTCGGAAATCATTGCGGACAAACGCTTAACGATATTCGCAAAAATACCCGCTAAAGCCTGTTCATTTGTAGTTGTAAAATTATGCTCCGCTTTCAGCTCGCTGGCAATGTTTCTCAACATACCTGCATCTGTCATGAAACCAATCGTATAAAATTCAACGCCTGTTTCCACGTCATTTACGATTTTTTTCATTGTAGTTGCTTTAGTTTCAGCTGCTGTACCATGACTTCCATCGGCATCACCATCTGCTAATAAAATAACTACTTTTTTCGCATAGGGATCACCGGCTTTTAACATCTTATCTGCCACGTTCAAACCAGCGTCAGGCCATGTACCGCCTTCTGCTTTCATAGCATCAATGGCATTCTCAATAGCTTCCTTATTCGCAGCAGTTGCCTCTGTCAAAGGAATTCTTGCCAACGCACCGCTACCGGAAGAATAGCCCTCACTATCAAAATCGACTACGCCAATTTTAACATTGCCGCCGATTTTAATGATTTCGCCAACCATTTCTTTAGCTTTATCTTTGACAGTTTGCATTCTGGATTTACTCTTGCCAGAGGTTACTTCATCGCATGCAGTGCCGCCTTTATGCTGGTGTTCTTCTTTTGTACAAATAAATTTGTAACAATTATCAGAATGCCTATGTTTTTCTTTACCACACACTACCTGCCCCCAGGAGTAGCACTCCCACGTATGTTGGTGTTCCTCTTTCCCACATATCAGAGTATAGCACTCTTCCTTACTATGTGTGTGGCCTTCCTTTGTGGTACACCACGCCATGGAACCGGAACTATCCAGTACCAATACGATTTCAACCGGCTGGGATTCGATGGGCTGTGTCGCTTTTACGCTCAGTGTGACATCCCAATTTCCTGTTTCCTCGTTGTATGTAGCAGTTTTTGAAAGTTCTGCCACATCTTTAGTGCCGCTTTTTACTGTTACTGGATCAGGACTTAAATTTTCCACCGGCACTTGAGGTACCGTTGGCTCATCCGCCAGAGCAGTTGCCGGCATGAGCCCTATGGCCATCACCATAGTCATGAGCCATGCCAAAAATCTTCTTTTTCTCATACTCATTTCCCCTTTCATTTTGTATTTGTCTTTCATCTCGAAATACTCGCAGGCATAGTACTTCATTTTGACTCTTTTATTATATCACATTTCGATAGAAATTTGTTCCATTTTTAACAAATTATCTATGTTTTTTTTGCATTTTTCATTGGGAATTGATTCATTTTTCCACTGCATTTTTTTACTATCGAATTCCCTTCCTGATTTCCCTCCTCGATCCTTATTTTGCATTTCTTTCGTCAGTTTCTTCTGCCACGGTTTATCGCTAACCGTTTTTTCAAATCAAACTTTTGCCTTCATTCCTCCTCTCGAAGCCCCAAATGTCACAATTTGCCACCCTTCATTTTATCTTTTCAGGCCGGCAAAAGCAGGCGTCATTTGACGGTATTTTTCCCATTCCTTTCCACCACAATTATGCCGCTATAAGCTGTCATGGCTGCCAGCTCTGTACGGGAATGGAGGGCTGTTTTTTCCAGCAATATCTTCACATGATCCCGCACGGTGTAATAAGACATCCCCAGCCTCACGGAAATCTCCTTATTCGTATATCCTTTCATCACTTCCCGCAGGATACGCAGTTCTTTCTCCGAAAACTGGGCGCTGCCCATTTGCCCAACTTTCGCAGGCAGCCTCTGTTTCGGCCAGATGCTTTCCCCTTCCATGGTGCGATCCATCACAGAAAGGATCGATTCCCCTGTGCTTTCGGTATACCAGAAGCTGTCCGCGCCGCATTGCTTTGCCCGCTGCGGATAGGTATGCTCCGGCACAGAAGTCAAAACCACGATGCGGATATAGGGATGCTGCTTCTTGCAGGCTTCCGCTGCCGCAAAATTTGTATTTCCCTGTTTATCAGTTGCCTCCATCAGAATCAGGTCTATTTTTGTGTGATTGCAGTATTTTTTGCCATTTTCCATATCCTCTTCTGTTCCGATCAGGATATAACGGCAGGAACTTTGGATCACACCTTCAAAATATGCTCTGTAGATCGCCCTGTCCTCTACCAGCAAGACTCTGTATTTTCGCATCAGCATCCCTCCTTTCCGCATAATAGATATAACATTTTATTTATGTAAATAAAATAACCCCATCAAGCATTTTCGAAGCATTTTCCATAAAATACTCAATGGGATTAGGAAATAATGCATACTTTTTTCTTCGGTTTTTATGCAGAATTACCAATTTTATAAAACATCAAATTGTATACTGTATTCTATTTTGAATCACTTTATCAGCTCATCCAAACGGCCGCACCGACGGAACAAGTCGATATACAGCATCAATTCGTCACGGGAATTGACCCCTAATTTCTGATAAATATTCGCGTTGTGCTTTCTTACCGTGTGGATACTGATAAACGCCAACTCGGGCACCTCTGCAATCTCATACCCATCGATATAATACTGCAGGATACGGCGTTCCGTTGCCGTCAACGTCCCCACTTTTTCCGCAAAGGAATCGAACAGTTCTGCCACATCCGGCGGCAATGCATCCTCCATAAAAGACTGGTTTTGCAATTTTTCCCGAACAAAATCCAACAGTGCGTCGATTTCCGAAATACCGGAACGACGATCTTCCAAGTCCTCTTCCCTGCGAATGGCCGCAAGGCTTTCCTCGATGGGGCGCGCGAACCTGCCCGACAGCCAGAACACCAATGCGGCCATCACCAGCAAAAATACCAGAAAACCTACGATCCAATGGATACGATTTGCATTGACGATAGCCGTATAGCCTCCGCTGGGCACAAGGGTCGCCGCCACCATTTTTTGTCCGTCTGCAGTTTCCATATCAACTTCCTGATGCACACCAAGATACGTACCGCTTTCCCCGATATATTTGTTGAAACGCTTGCCTTCTTTGATCTCAAGGACCTCTGTATCATTCAGATATGTACCATCCAGGCCGCCATGCATACCATCTTTCATCTGCAGACTACCATCACTGATCGGTGCAACCACTGTGACCATGCTACCGAATTTGCTCTGGAACGCAGGATAGGACAATCTGAAATAAAGATCGCTCAATTCCATCCCACAAACACCACAAATCTCTCCTGTGCTGCTTCGGACAGGCACAGAAAGCAAAATAACATCCTCCCAAGTATCCGAAAGAGGAATACGGCCTGTCCAACAGACATTGGATGCCCTGCCCTCAGCTATGCTTTGTATCAAGTCATCATAACCCGGGATCTTGGAAACATCAAACTCCAGATTCCAACGGTTATGCATCTGCAGCTGCCATTCTCTTGCCACATTTGGAATACCTCTGAAAAACACCACATCCTGATTGACAGAATTCTTCACGCTCAGATTTGCAAAGCGCAGATACAAGCCTGTACGGGAGGTTTCCGCAATGGGAGAGGATGTATTCGTCGTTGCATCCAAAATCACATAGGCACCGCTGCAGGGGCTGACCTTCAGTGTCGTATTAACTGGGCTATACAACGTCCGCTGCAGGGACAGCAACAGATCCGGTCTGTCATTCAGGGAAGAAATTGGAGCCGTGTAAAGCATATCGTCGATGGCATAATTGACCTGTTCCGCAAAAGCAATGCTCCTTGCCTCCATCGTATCCACCTGTTCTGTAATGGCTGACACCGTATTTTTATTTTCAAGAGATAATATCTGATATAATTCTTCTTCGGAATCAGAAAATACACCGGCAATACTGAATACTGCAAGCACTGCGACAAATACGCATAACAGCATACAGATCCAGAATAAAATCAGTTTTCGCTTCAGTTTGAAGCTTCCCTGCCGTGCTGCTGTTATCCATTCCAATATCTCTCTGCATTTTCTCTTCACTTTGACATTCGCCTGCCTTTCCATTCAGAATATGGCTTATTTCTGAAAGGAATCTCTAAATTCCAGATAACTGTCATGGACCAAGCTTTCCAGCGTATCCGGTTCCGCAGATGCATATTTTTCTCTGGCACCCCGCAGCTGCAGTCTGATCGTTTCTTCAAACCGCATTTCCAGATCCAGGTATGTATCTAACTGTGGTGCGGTATAAAAGCGGTAAGAATCATATGTATCTAGAAATGCACGATACAGGGACTGATACATAGGGTCTGTTAAGCCCCCAATGGCAGGTTCCAAATACGTTGTAACCCCTTCCTTCGTAACAGGCATATAGCCGGCTTTTGTTACAAATTCAGTATTTCTTTCTGCTTCTGTGATCCATTTCAGGAATGTGATGGCTGCTTTCTCCTTTTCAGGCGTAGATCTCACCAAACAGACGCCTGCTCCCCTTTGCATCACTAAGCTTTCCCCATCTGCAAAAACAGGACAGGGCATCGCGATGATCTCTACCTGTTCAGAGGTATTATCCGGATAGGTAACCGTATCGGAATAATACAACACACTGGCAGAAGATGCTACAGAAACGATGGCATCGCCTGTGCGCAGGGGTTCTGTGGCATAGCCTTCCTGCAGCCATACACCGCCGCTGATGGCCGCTTTTGCGTAGGGCTCCCAAACTTTTTCTGTCATTGGTCCAAAAGAAAGCTGGTCACCCTGAAAGAAATCTTCCCCAAGAGATTCTGTTCCCACCTGGAAATAATTAAAATGATAGTCATGGGCAAAAAAGCTTTTGCCTCCAAACCATTCTTCATAGGTTTCTGCGGCATGATACAGACCTTCCCAAGTCTGCAGATCAGAAAGCTCTACCCCTGTTGCTGCCGTAAAACGGTCAAAAGCTGTTTTATTGATGAACATGACCTCTGTAGATTTCGCCAAGGGCAGGATCAGCTGTTTTCCATCGATCACGCCCTCCTCCATAAATTCCGGGATAAAGGCAGACTTTTCCTGTTCAGAAAAATACTCATTATAGTCTACCAGAATATCAGTATCCGGCATGGCAAGTACCGTTTTAGGATAGGAGATAAACATATCCGGCAGTTCGGCCGCACCAGGGTCCTGATTTGTGGCAGCCAATACATCTTTATGGATATTGTTGGTATTCGATACCAGCGTCGTTTCCACTCGGATGCCCTGTTCCTTCCCTACGGTCTGGTTAAATATATCGATCATATCGTTCAGTGGAGAATCGGCTTGTCCGCCATACACATGCCAAATAGAAACACTGACCGGCTGATCGGCAGTCTCCTTCTGACAGCCCGTCAAACCAAATACAGCCGCGATCCCTAACACTGCTATTACACCAAATTTTTTCAAATACATATATACCCCCCAATCAAAAATGTATCTTCATTTTGGTATTCAATTGAAATCTAAAAACGACTTAAACTTAAATTTTATCGATTTTTCTTATATTGCAAAAGCGTCAGTTGACGATTTTCCGTAAAAAACCTTCTTTTCTCTTTTATCATACTAGTACGACTGCATTTTGTACTCACCCCAGAGGGTGATTTTTTCCATTTTGATCAGGGTGATTTCTCAAAAATATGTTTTTATTCTGAAAAAATAGAGCCGGTCAATATTATCTGACCGACTCTTTTATTCGCATCCTATTTTACTCTGCATCACTTTTGCAAACAATTCACTCCTTGTAGAAACTTCAAATTTGGAAAATACATTGGTAATGTGGGTCTTGACGGTATTCTCTGAAATGCAAAGTTCCTCTGCGATCTCTTTTCTTTTTTTGTCCTCTAGGATCGCTCTGAAAATATCCTGCTCTCTAGGAGACAGTTTTACAACCTCGGACCAGTATGCTACAATCTGATCGATTTCAAACGTCACCACTGCTTCCGGTTCCACGGCTTCGGGTTCTTTCTGTAACGCTTCTTTCACAACAGTCTCTGTCACCGGCTGCAGCTGCAGCTGTTCATACTCCTGCAGCATACTATACAAAATCAGCATAAGCAATTCGCTGATGATATAGGAAACAGAAAGGAACTCAAAATCCCAATGGATCAGCTGCTCTACAAACCATATAGCGATATTCAGGAGCACTACGACCAGCAGCAGAGACGCATGCTGAAAAAAAGCAATCTGTTTCTTCCATACAGAATACAAAATCGTTCCAATCATCATTGCAAAATAGGCAAACAAATAAATATAGTAGCACTTATGTAAGGAACCATATACCTTTTCTAATTTTGCTACACCATTTACAAATACCAAAGAAACCTCTTTATAATAATAATCCAGATACCCGGGACTGGCTGCGATCAGGAATACGACGATACTGACACAAATCAATCCCCCTAAAAGCCATTTCCCACAACGCAAACGGCATACCCCAGCGATCGTCATCAGCATGAACAACGGCAGAAACACCGATCCAAGATAGGCGATACGATTTGCCAGCAATGCTTCCTCCAGGGTTTTGGAAAGGGATAATGTAAAATATCCCACATTGATGATAAAAACAGAGGTAAATAACAGGAGCATCCAGATCTCTTTCTTCCGCACCAATGCGCCATAGCCCAGTAATAACAAAAACGATGATACTGTGCTTACACCATAGATAATAGACATACTCATCCCATTTCCTGTTGCACCGTTAGTCTCCGCAGCAAATGCAATACAAGGTATTTGAAGGATCAGAACCATCAGGATAATGGAACTGTATTTGAAACTATTCCATTTTTTACTATATATCAAACTAGCAGGATTCATTTTCTCACTTCCTAGTTACACTATCAAAAGCCATTTTTATATATTTTTACTATACCATAACGCATCCGGCAAAGTCCATACAGCAATTTATTTTATAGCTTTTCCCAGGCAGTCCAGAATATCCCTTACACAAAGATATCCAGTGGCAAAATAACGGCAAATGGGCTGTTGATGCAAATTTGAATTGTATCAACATTTCTGCCTAAGGAATACAAATGTCACCTTCTTTTTGCAAAATCGTGAAAAACAGTGTAAAATGAAAAAAGCATGAATGACCTAGTAAAACACTAAAAACTTCACATAATATGACATAGAAAGGATTTGAAAAAATGATAAATGTGCTTTTTATTTGCCATGGAAATATCTGCCGTTCCCCTATGGCAGAATACCTTTTCCGTGATATGGTACAGAAAAAAGGGCTTTCCGAGCTTTTCCACATCGCTTCTGCAGCCACCAGCCGGGAAGAAATCGGCAACGGTGTCTATCCCCCTGCCAAGCGCAAGTTGGCTTCTGTAGGCATTTCCTGCAATATGCATCATGCCCGACAGGTCACAAAAGCCGATTACGATACATACGACTATCTTCTCGTTGCGGAACGCTACAACATCCCCAACCTGATGCGCCAAATCAAGGATGATCCTGACCACAAGGTATATCGTTTGCTGGATTTCTCTGCCCATCCCAGGGATATTGCAGACCCTTGGTATACAGGCGATTTCGACATCACCTATGACGATATCATGGAAGGGCTGGAAGCCTTTTGGGAACATCTGAAAAAAGAAGGAAAACTATAAGAAAAGAACCATACGATTTTTCGTATGGCTCTTTTTCGTTTCCTTAAAGCACGATATAATTTTCATTTTCATCCACATCTACCGTCAGTGTTGCGCCGGGCTCTACCTGGTCGGCAATGATCTTTCTTGCCAACAAGGTTTCCACATTCCGCTGTACCAGACGTTTCAGAGGTCTTGCACCAAAGGCAGGGTCATAACCTGTTTCAATGATGTGGTTCTTTGCTCGTTCTGTCAGTTCGCATTTCAGCTGTTTATCTGCCAGTCGGCCATTCAGGTCTTTCATGATCAGGTCGATGATATGGGTGATGTTATCCTTCGTCAGGGGTTTATAGAATACGATCTCATCCAGTCTGTTCAGGAATTCGGGACGGAAGGACTGTTTCAGCAGACCATCCACCGCCGCTCTTGCATCGGAAGTGATCTCGCCGTTGGCATCAATGCCATCCAACAGATAGGAAGAACCTAAGTTGGAAGTCAGAATGATAACGGTATTTTTGAAATCCACGGTTCTGCCCTGAGAATCGGTGATACGTCCATCATCCAATACCTGCAGCAGGATATTGAATACATCGGGGTGTGCCTTTTCCACTTCATCAAACAGAATAACGGAATAAGGTTTGCGGCGCACCGCTTCGGTCAGCTGACCGCCCTCTTCATAGCCCACATATCCGGGAGGCGCACCGATCAAACGGGACACGCTGAATTTTTCCATATATTCGGTCATATCGATACGAACCATGTTCTTTTCATCATCAAACAGACATTCTGCCAAGGTCTTTGCCAGTTCTGTTTTCCCGACACCCGTAGGGCCAAGAAACAGGAAGGAACCAATGGGTCTGTTAGGGCTCTGGATGCCCGCACGGCTTCTCAAAATGGCTTCGGAAACCTTGGTAACAGCTTCCTCCTGCCCTACTACTCTTTCGTGGAGAATATCTTCCAGATGCAGCAGTTTTTCCCGTTCGCCTTCCATCAGTTTCGCTACAGGGATACCTGTCCAGCGTTCAATGATACGAGCGATCTCTTCTTCTGTGACCTTATCTCTCAGCAAAGTATTCCGTTCGCTGTTTTCAGCAATACGTTCTTTTTCTTCCAATTCTTTCTGCAGCTGAGGCAGCTTGCCGTATTTCAGTTCTGCCGCCTTGTTCAGGTCATATTTTCGCTCTGCCGCCTCAATTTCCGCATTGACATCTTCGATTTCTTCCCGCAGCTTCTGTACCACGCCGATAGCATCCTTTTCATTCTGCCATTTTGCCTGCAATGCTGCGAAATTATCCCGCATTTCTGCCAGTTCCTTCTGGATTTCCTGCAAATGCTCCTGAGAAAGCTTGTCGTCCTCTTTTTTCAGGGCGGCTTCCTCGATCTCATGCTGGATGATCTTTCTCTGGATGATATCCAGTTCGATGGGCATGGAGTCCATTTCTGTACGGATCATAGCGCAGGCTTCATCCACCAGGTCAATGGCCTTATCGGGCAGAAATCTGTCGGAGATATAACGATTGGACAGGGTTGCCGCCGCAATGATGGCCTGATCCTGAATTTTTACACCATGGTATACTTCATACCGTTCCTTCAGACCACGGAGGATGGCGATGGTATCTTCTACGGTAGGCTCATTGACCATAACAGGCTGGAAACGACGCTCCAGAGCAGGGTCTTTTTCGATATACTGCTTATATTCATTCAGGGTCGTTGCGCCAATACAGTGCAGTTCGCCCCTTGCCAGCATAGGCTTCAGCAGGTTGCCTGCATCCATGGCACCGTCGCTTTTGCCTGCACCAACGATGGTATGCAGTTCATCGATGAACAGGATGATCTTGCCTTCGCTCTTTTTGACTTCGTTCAGGACTGCTTTCAGTCGTTCTTCAAATTCCCCACGGAATTTGGCACCGGCGATCAGGGCACCCATATCCAGAGAGAAGATGGTCTTATCCTTCAAACTATTGGGTACGTCCTCTTTCACGATACGCTGTGCCAGGCCTTCGGCGATGGCAGTTTTGCCGACACCGGGTTCACCGATCAGCACAGGGTTGTTCTTTGTTTTTCTGGACAGGATGCGGATGACATTACGAATTTCATCATCACGGCCGATGACGGGGTCCAGCTTTTTGCTTCTTGCTTTTTCCACCAGATCGGTGCCGTATTTTTTCAGGGCATCGTAGGTTGCTTCGGGAGAATCACTGGTGACGCGGGTATTGCCCCGAACGGTAGCCAGCATCTTCATAAATTCTTCCTTTGTTACATTATACTGACGGAAGATTTCCTTCAAAACAGCATTGGGCGCATTCACCATTGCCATAAAGATATGTTCCACGGAAACATATTCATCTGTCATATTTTCTGCCAGTTTTTCCGCTGCGGTCAGGGTCTTTTCCAGATCCACCGCTACACGGGTCTGCCCGCCGCTGACTCTGGGCAGGCGTTTTACTTCATTTTCCACTGCCTGTGTCAGACCATTCACATTTACTTCCATTTTCTGCAGCAGCTGCGGAATCAGTCCATCCTCCTGCATCAGCAGAGCCTGGAGCAAATGCTGCTGATCCAGCTGGGGATTGCCGTATTCAATGGCACTGGACTGGGCGTTTTGAATGGCCTCCAAAGATTTTTGGGTAAATTTCTGTAAGTTCATAACCATTCCACCTTTCAAACTTTTCAAATCTATGATAACCATTAGGTCCTTCTCATAACCACAGGATTTATTATACATTGTTAGCACTCAATTGTAAAGAGTGCTAACAAAACTTTTTTGTAAAATTTTTGTGAATAAAAAAGCCACCCTGTCCTGTAAAAAGACAAGATGGCTTTCTGTATTCTATGTTTTTATCCCAGGTACATCGCCAGCTCCGCAAAACGGGCACTGTTGTTCTCCGTTTCTTCCTCTTTTTTGCTGCCATCGGCATATTCCACGAGGAATTTCGTTTTTTCCGTGCCGCCTTCCAGCAGCTTCACACTGACGATGGTGGCACTCAGCTCTGCCTGCATCGTAAAGCCCTGCATCCGTTCCGCTTTGCGGATGCGTTCCTCATTGCGTTTTTCCTGCAGCTTTTTGAAAAAAGACATGACTTCCTCCTTACTGATACGATTTTGCTGTTTCAATGCCAATGGTAAAGGTGCTTTCATTCCATGTCACACCCATATCCAACAGCTGCGCCAGATCTCGCAGTTTATAATAGGTATAATCATTGATGGTATAGGCACTGACATTCTTTCTGACACCATCACAGTACAATTTCGCTGTGGATGTGGTAGCATAGGTATCCCCATATCTGCCCGGGGAAGCACTGCCTACAGAGGTATAAGGCGTATGGCGGATCAGCTGGATGGACATATTTTTCTCATCCCAGAAGGTCTGGAACTGCTTCGATGTGCCGTTGACCGCACCGGCGATATCTCTCAGCTTGAAATAAGTATAATCATCGATGGTATAGACCTGAAAATCCACAGCCTTGCCATCTACCGTAACCTTTGCGCGGCCTGCGTAGGCCCATTTTTTCTGAACGGCAACAGGTTTTTCCGGCTCAGGATCAGGAATCACAACTTCCGGTTCCTCTTTATAATATTCCTTCAGGGCATCATAGCAGCCCTGTCTGTTATTCATCAAATCCCGCAGGCTGAAAAAGAAGCTGCCGTCCACATTATAGTTTTCATTGATCTGCAATTCCGTTGTAATTTCCTTTGCCACGGTATCCTTATAGATCCCCTGACCGATATAGAGTTTCACCTCTGTACCTTTCACCACATCGCTCCACCATTTTACCAGAGTTTCGTAATCGGCATAGGCATTGCCCTGCTCCCAATAGATCTGGGGCACGATATAATCTACCCAGCCTTTTTCTACCCATTTTTTGGCATCACCATAGACACTGTAATAGCCCTCCGTACCTCTTGTGGCAGAGCCTTCTGCATCAGATGTGCTGTTTTTCCAGATGCCCATAGGGCTGATACCAAATTCTACTGAAGAATCAATATTTTTGATGGTCTTATAAACCTTTTTCACCAGATCATCCACATTTTCACGGCGTTCATTGGCTATTTCGCCATCCCTGCCCTCCCCTTCCGGCAGAGGATAATTGGAAGGATAGAAATAATCATCGAAATGGATGGCATCCACTTCATAATTTTCTACGATCTCCGCTACGGTGTCGCAGATATATTCCTTCACTTCCTCCTTTTCAGGGTTATAATACATAGCACCGTTATAGGTCAAGATCCAGTCGGGGTGCATTCTTGCCATATTATCGGAAGAAAGAGCCGAAACATCCGTGCCGGAAGTGGTAATGCGGTAAGGGTTCATCCAAGCGTGGAATTCCATGCCCCTTTTATGGGTCTCCTGAATCATAAATGCCATAGGGTCATAGCCGGGGTCCATGCCCTGTACCCCAGTTAAACATTCGCTCCAAGGATTCAAGTCCGATTCGTAAAAAGCATCCCCCTTGGGGCGCACCTGCACGACCACCGTATTCAAGCCCATTTCCTGAGCTTTCTCCAGTTTCTGGATAAATTCGTTTTTCTGTGCATCTTCATTATTCAGGGCAGTCGGATAATCGGCACGGTAGACCGTGGAGATCCAAACCGCCCGCATATCCTTTGCATCGGCAGCATAGACCTCATGGGCACCAATGCCCACCATCCCTAAAACACCGCAAAGAATGCCTGTGCAAATTTTTTTCAAATATCTATTCATATCATTTCACCTGATTTCCTTCATCTTTAAAATAATTGCATTACCATCAGTGTACCATAAAATAAATCAGAAAAATATTACAAAAACCTTAAACTTCTTCCTGAAAAAGAGATTGCATATTTTTTCTATTTGCATTAAGATAGATACAAACTATCCTTTGATAGAAAATACAAAAGATACGAGGTGGATTTCCATGAGATACGGCCTGATCGGCGAAAAATTAGGACACAGCTTTTCCAAAATCATCCACGAACAGCTGGCAGACTATACATACGATTTGATTCCTTTGACAAGAGAAGAACTGGATACATTCCTGACAGAAAAAAATTTTTCTGCCCTGAATGTGACCATTCCCTATAAAGAAACAGTCATTCCCTATTTAGATGAAGTAGATGCCCACGCTCAGAAAATCGGTGCAGTGAATACGGTGGTGAATCGAAACGGCAAGCTTTGCGGCTACAATACCGATTTCTACGGTTTCCGTTATATGCTGCAGAACAACGGCATCGATGTAGCCGGGAAAAAGGTTCTGGTGCTGGGAAAAGGCGGCGCATCCAAAGCGATTATCGCCGCATTGGAAGAACTGGGTGCATCGGAGATCCTGACAGTATATTACAAAGAAAACCCAGGAACCGTCACCTACCAAACCTGCTATGCAGAACACGCCGACGCAGAAATTATCGTAAATACAACCCCCGTTGGCATGTATCCCAAAGAGGACGACTGCCCCATTGATTTGAGCAGATTCCCCCATTTGAAGGGTGTTGCAGATGTCGTATATAATCCCCTGCGGACACAGCTGGTGGTGGAAGCCCAGAAACGAGGCATCAATGCGGCAGGCGGCCTGGAAATGCTGGTGGCGCAGGCAAAATATGCCGTGGAAATTTTCCTTGATACCAAAATCGAGGATGCCCGCATCGCAGAAATCAACGTAGGCTTGATGAAAGAACGCTCCAATCTGGTTCTCATCGGCATGAGCGGCGGCGGTAAATCTGCCCTGGGCAAACTGGCAGCAGAAAAACTGGGCAAGTCTTTTGTAGATACCGATGAGGTCATCATAGAACGCATTGGTATGTCCATTGCCGATTTCTTCGCAAAGAAAGGTGAGCCTGCCTATCGGGTAATTGAAACAGAAGTCATCCATGAAATTTCCGCAAAAAACAATCTGGTCATCTCCACCGGGGGCGGCATCATAAAGGATTCCCTCAATATAGACTATCTGAAACGCAACGGCAAACTGATCTGGTTGAAACGTGCTCCGGAACTGCTCCAGAGCGGTCACGGCAGACCCCTTGCCCCCAATCAGGCGGCAGTGCAAAAGCTGTATCAGGAACGTTTGCCCCTTTACTCTGCAGCGGCAGAAGCCATCGCAGAAAACAACGGCACACCGGAGGAAGGCCTGGCAGCCATCCTTTCCGCCTACGAAGAAACACTGAAATGATGAAAAATAGCAAAGACCCCTTCTCTATCAGAGAAAGGGTCTTTTTTTTGAGGGAGTAGTTAATAAGCTTATTTTCATTTATTCATGGTGATGCAGTTCATCCACATCATTCACAGGGGGCTTCAAGCCATCAATGGTGATGTTGTTTTTCTGGGCATAATCCCACAGGGCAGCATGGAGCGCTTCCTCTGCCAGACAGGAACAGTGTACCTTCACAGGGGGCAGACCGTCCAAGGCTTCCATCACCGCTTTATTGGTCACTTCCAAGGCTTCCTGAATGGTCTTGCCTTTTACCAATTCTGTCGCCATAGAGCTGGTAGCTACTGCCGCACCACAGCCAAAGGTTTTGAATTTTGCATCGATGATCTTGCCATCTTCGATCTGCAGATATACCTTCATGATATCGCCGCATTTCATGTTGCCCACCTGACCAACACCGCTGGCGTTTTCAATCTCACCAACATTTCTGGGGTTCATAAAATGATCCATTACTTTTTCACTGTATTCCATAAAAAGGTCCTCCTTTGTGTATCCTCATTTTTCTGTATTTTCAATCGTCCTATGATTTCCATTATTGATTCGCTTTCATGGCATCTTCATAAACAGGAGACATATCTCTCAGTCTCTGTACAATACCGGGCAATTTTTCCAGAATGAAATCTATCTCTTCTTCTGTATTATCTCTATCCATGGTCAGTCTCAGGGAACCATGAGCGGTTTCATGGGGCAGACCAATGGCCATCAGCACATGGGAAGGATCCAGAGAACCGGAGGTGCAGGCAGAACCACTGGAAGCTGCGATACCCAGCGCATCCAGCAGAAGCAGCAGGGATTCCCCTTCGATATAAGAGAAGGAAATGTTGCAGTTGCCGGGCAGGCGGTCTGTGGGATGACCATTCAGACGGCTGTAAGGGATATTTTCCAGAATGCCCTTGATGAGTTTATCTCTCAGAGCGACCAGCTTTGCTGTGGTTGCTTCCATTTCTGCCACTGCCAGCTCTGCAGCCTTACCAATACCAACGATACCGGAAATATTTTCTGTACCGGCACGCTGTTTCTTTTCCTGAGCACCGCCGAAGATCAAAGGTTCCACTTTTACACCTTTTCTGATATAAAGGGCACCGATCCCCTTGGGGGCACCCAGCTTATGACCGCTCATGGAGAGCAGATCGATATGCATTTTTTCCACATCGATGGGAACATGACCTACCGCCTGAACAGCATCCGTATGGAACAGGACGCCATGCTTTCTGGCGATCTCGCCGATCTCTTTGATGGGCTGGATGGTGCCGATCTCGTTATTGGCAAACATGACGGAAATCAGGACTGTTTCGGGGCGAATCGCCTTTTCCAATTCTTCCAGAGAAATTTTGCCATATTCATCTACATTCAGATATGTCACTTCCGCACCATGTTTTTCCAGATATTCTGCCGTATGCAGGATGGCATGATGTTCGATCTTTGTTGTAATGATATGATTCCCTTTGGAGGCATAGGCTTCTGCTACCCCTCTCAGAGCTGTGTTATCGCTTTCGGAGCCGCCGGCTGTAAAATAGATTTCTTCCGGCTGGGCATTGATGGCTGCTGCCACCTGGGCTCTTGCCTTTTCCAAAGCTTTTTTGCTTTCTTTCGCAATGGCATAAACACTAGATGCATTGCCATAATATTCTCTAAAATAAGGCAGGATTTCCTGCAGGACTTCTTCTCTTACAGGTGTGGTTGCCGCATTATCAAAATACAGTTTTGTCTTCATAAAATTCTCCTCTCAATCTCGTCTATATATCATAGTATATTTATATGCTTTGTATGAATTAAATGTATCACCTTTACTGACATATGTCAATAGTAAAGTGAAATCTTTCCCGATTTCTTTTCTAATGTTTTACTCCTTGAATAAAAATAAAACAAATTTCACGTATTGCGAACATTTTTCAACTTTTTCTTTGTATCCGTGTCGCTACCTTTTCCGGTGAAATAATTATCCGTATAATAGAGAAATAAGTTTCCGGGTACAAATTATACTTTTCCCGAAACCGGTTAGAATATAAAAAGTTTTCACCGCAGATGGTTTTTTGATTCATTTGCGAGGAAAATTTTGTCAAGATAGACGAGGTGAATGAATGGAATTCAAGGATCGTTTAAAAGCACTGAGAAAAGAAAAAAAATTGACACAGGTCAAACTGGGCGAAATGCTCAACTATGGTTACACGGCGATCGCCAATTATGAATCCGGCCGAAACCAGCCCTCCATTCCCGATTTGAAAAAGATCGCTTCTATTTTCAATGTATCCATGGATTACCTGTTGGGTGTCAATGACATCCGTCATCCTTATGTCATCGACGATGAAACTGCTGAATTCAACGAATTTCGCCGTTACTATGCGATGCTGAATACTGACAGCAAAGATGAACTGATGCTGTATATGCAGTTTTTGGTTGACAGACAGGCTAGAATGAAAGCCCAAGCAAATCTGAGCTATGGCGAACCAGCAGCAAAAGGTACTATCCTGAGGGCAGCACAAAAATCTGAAGAATATCGGTAAGCATAATAAAAAGACTATGGGAGATCCCATGAGACTGTTTCAAAGTTTGTGTAAAGTGAAAAACTGATATAAGATATGGAATTAATTATTGAAGGGCAAAGCCATTTTTGAGGCTTTGCTCTTTTTCTGTATTATAGCGCCAGTTTTTTGCATGTCAAGCAGAGCTGCCAAGGGCAGCCCCGCTTAGGTCATGATCAGGACAAGCGTTCTTCAAAGTAAATTTCCAACTGGGAGTGGATTTACCCCCAATCCTGGCGATGACCTTTCCACTTTTTGGTGATATCTATTGTTGCCAAGTACAGCATTTTCATCAGGCTGTCATCAGAAGGAAAAATAGTCTTCGATTTCGTGACCTTACGAAGTTGGCGATTGAAGCCTTCGATGGTATTTGTGGTATAAATCAGCTTTCGGATAGCATCTGGATATTTGAAATACGCTGACAGGTTAGCCCAATTATCTCTCCAGGACTTGGAAATTTTAGGGTATTTACTATGCCATTTTTCTTCAAAGGAATCTAATTCAGAAAGAGCAATTTCTTCTGTTGCTGCCGTATATACACGCTTCAAATCAGCCATCAGTGGTTTGATGTCTTTGTAGGATACAAATTTCGTAGTATATCTGATTTGGTGGATGATGCACTGCTGAATCTCTGTTTCAGGAAATACAGTTTCGATCGCCTGAGGAAACCCAGAAAGCCCATCCACACAGGCGATCAGGATGTCCTGTACACCACGGTTTTTAAGCCCGTTCAAAATAGAAAGCCAGAATTTTGCGCTCTCATTTTGGCAACATACATGCCCAGTACATCTTTGTGACCATTCATATCGATGCCAATAGCGATATAGACCGCCCGCTTTACGATACGCCCTTCATGACGTACATGGTAATGGATTGCATCCATGAAAACAACGGCATAGATCTCTTACAGAGGGCGTTCCTGCCATTCTTTTACAATAGGCAGAACTTTGTCTGTAACGCGACTGATTGTACTGTCAGAAATATCGATACCATATAGGTCACGCATATGGCTTTCGATATCTCCGGTGGTCATGCCTTTTGCATACATAGAGAGGATTTTTTCTTCCATGTCTTGCGTAACAGTATTTTGATACTTTTTGATTACCTGCGGTTCAAACTCACCTTTACGATCTCTGGGGATATCCAGTTCCATATCTCCGTAGCTGGTATGCATCGTTTTCTGGGAATAGCCATTACGGCTGTTAAGAGTATCTTTATTTCGATAGTCATACTTGGAATAGTCAAGTTCTTCATCCAGTTCCTCAGTGAGGGCACCTTCGAGAATAACAGACATCATGTCTCGCATAATTGCATTTACATCGGCGCCGTCCTTGATTTTTACATCATTTTCTTTCAGATAAGCACTCATCATTTCTCGAAGAGCTGCTTTTTGAGGGGAATCTTTTTTTCTTGCCATAAATAAAACCTCCAAACTGAGTAATTTTATCTTACATCAGTTTGAAGGTTTACACAAACTTTGGGATACTTCCTCAAATCCTATCATAGAAAGCCCATTTACAGAGATTTTTTCACACCGTCTTTTTTATTGTACTTCTTGATTTATTCCTGCAGGGAAAGTACACCATCCTGCCATACGCCGTAGATTTCTTCCAGCAGCGTAAAGGGCTGCTGTCCGCGGAAAATCTCCGTCATTTTCTTTTCAAAGGCTTCTGCTTCATCCGTTTCCACCAGAACGATATATTCCACCTTATCGGTATAGATGGTATCGAATAATTCATGTCCATCCTGCAGGATTTCATACTGCACCTTACCGGAATCCGTATAATCCGCTATCACGGAATATTTACGATAAAGCACCAGCTCCGCAATGCCCGCCGCCAAAAGACCCTCCTTGGCTGATCTGCCATAGGCACGCACCAAGCCGCCTGTGCCCAGCAGAGTGCCGCCAAAGTAACGGGTCACAACAATCGCCGTATCCTTCACATCTTCGCCCTTCAGCACGCTTAGAACGGGCATACCTGCCGTACCCTGGGGCTCGCCGTCATCGCTGAACCGCTGCAATTCGTTCCGCTCGCCGATCTGATAGGCAAATACATTGTGGGTGGCATTCCAATATTTCTTTTTCATTTCTTCGATAAAAGCACGGGCTTCTTCCTCCGTTTTCACAGGGCGCACCGTGGCGATAAAACGAGATTTCTTTTCCACGATCTCTGCTTCTGCCTGCTCTAATATCGTTCTATATTTTTTCAGCATACTTTCACCTTTTTCAATATTTGTTTTCTTCATCATAACATATCTTTCCTGATTTCCTCAACCCTGCTTTTGTATGGAAATCCTTTTTTTCGTCCATCCTAATGGCGAGGTGATAAAAATGATGAAAAAATATGAAAACCTCTGCGACCTGTTGGAACAAAACCCTGCGGCACGCCGTTTCTTCGATACTCTGCCCGATTATGTGCAGGAAAGCATCCAGGAACGGGGCGATAATATCCGCTACGACAGAGACCTGCGGGGCTATGCCGAAAAACTGCTGAGAGGAGACGATTGATATGTTTGGGAGAGAATACCGGGATCTGGCAGATATGCTGCTGAACAATGAACGGGCAAAAAATTTCTATAAGGACTTGCCTCAGGATATCAAGCAGATCATTACCGATAACGGACACGAGATCCGTACCATGAGCGCCCTGCGGCATTTTGCCAAAACAGCCACAAAAACAGATGATTGATACAGAAAAAGGGATTTATCCATTTCGGATAGATCCCTCTTTTCTTTCTTATTTATCAAAGCCCATCAGCTTTGCACAGTTGTTATAAAATACATCCTGAATCTGTTTTTCCGTTAAGCCGCTTGTCATAACCTTCATGGCTTCTACTGCCGCAGGATGATAAGGGGCATCTGTACCGAACATGATACGGTCGTGCCCCACTTCTTCATAAGCCTCTTTGATTTTGGAAGGCATGGGCATGCCGCTCATTTCCAGATACAGATTGGGGTAACGTTTCGCCATTTTCAGGGAAGCATCGATATACACACCATGACCGTGACCCATGTGGATCATGACCAGCTTCACATCGGGATGACGTTCTGCCAGCAGGGCGATGCTCCAGGGCAGAGAATAAGGCGGATGACCGCAGTGCATGAAAACAGGAATATTCAGATCTTTTGCTGCCTCCATGATGGGGTCCATGATCTCTGCATCAGCAACATAAGCATGCTTCAGAGGATTTGCTTTGATGCCTTTGAAGCCTTTATTCTGCACATAATCATAGATCATATCCACAGCCTTTTGCCCATCCAGAGGGTTGGGATATACCATACCCACAAAACGATCGGGATATTTCTGCACCGCTTCCAGACAGATCTCATTGGGCTGAGAGCACAGCAATGTCTTTTCGATATGGAATTCATCCATCTGTGCGATCAGTTCTTCTGCTGTGATCGCCAGTTTTGCCCAGCCGCCAAATACGCCGATATGAGCATGGGCATCTATTTTTTTGAACTCTTTTACATCCATTTTTTACATCTCCTTTAATCTCCGCATTACGCCTGCTTTGCTGAGCAGTGTTACCAGTACTGCCCCTAAAACGACACCCGTGATCGTCTGGGAAGTCAGACCGGGTACGCTGGTGATGGCATAGGCCCAGTCGAACATAACGACCTTCACCGCTGTATACAGGAAGATCTGCACGATACCGCCTACCACAGAGCCGATAAACCAATTCAACTTTGATTCGGGCATGATCTTATCAATAAACATCCCCATTACAAATGCCATGATGTATTTGATCACAAATGTAGGCACTACCCAATGCATATAGCCGCCCAGCAGATCGGATAAAGCCGCACCGATGCCGCCCGCCAGTGCGCCCTTTCTGGTGCCCAGAAGCAATACGCTCAGGAAAATCATGCAGTCCCCCATGTGAGAATAGCCGTGAGGCGAAGGAATCTTAACAGCATAGATCCCCACAAAAGTAATCGCTGCCATCATTGCCATTTTGGTTATGTCTTTTACAGAATAAGAATTTTTCATTTGTATCTCCCCTTCTTTTTTCATTTCGGTTTTTATTTTATCATTTCCGAAAAAGACATCCTACCCTTTCCATCCAGAATATAGCAATTGCATGGGTACAATTTTTTTATTTGTTTCGATACAATTCAAAAAATTGCTTTTAAAAAAATACATCCTCCTCTATAAAATATTTTGTTTTTTTGAAATATTCCGATAAAAACAAAACTGACACCGATGGAAATTCGATGTCAGTTTGTTTCATAGATTGTATTCTATAAATTGTTTGATTCTACTGCCCACACAAAATGGTTCAGTTTCAAATGAGTCTCTTTTATCCTCTATTATTTGCCAAAAGCGGCTGCTTCCTGCTGTTTTTTGGCTTCGATGGCTTTTTTCGCCACCATATCCTTAACTTTCATCAGGCGGGTCGTGTTGGCACGTTCATTTTCTTCCAGCTTCATGGTGATGTATTTGATGGTCTCCTGATAGTTGGGAATCATAACGTTTTCCAGCGCATTTACACGACGGCGGGTACGTTCGATTTCCTGAGCCAACAGCTGTGCTGTCTTTTCGCTTTCTGCCAGACGGAGCAAAGGCTCCATGGCATCGGAAAAGGAAAGCATTGCGCTGTCCAGTTCACCGGAGGTAAATGCCATACCATAGGGATAGATATTGCCTTCTTTGTTGCCTTCCTTCTGGAAGTCAAACACCGGCACGTTTACACTCATGATATTTTTATTCGTTACCTTAACAGATACGGACTGCTGGGGGATCATCAAAGCTTCCCCCAGGCTAGCTTCGCTCAGCACCGCTCTGGCGATGATAAAGTTTTTATAAGCATTTTCCAGAGCCGTTTCCGCTTCTTCTCTCAAACGCTTATTTTCCCGCACGATCTCCATGAACTGTTTCATCAGTTCATCCAGCTTATCCTTCAGCAGCTTATGCCCTCTGGTGGCTGTTTTCAACTGACCTTTCAAGCGGGTCATTTCCATACGGGTGGGGTTGACATTCAATCTAGCCACACTTCATCACTCCCCGCTGTTCAGATATTTTTCCAGATATTCATCACGGATACGTTTCAATTCACTCTTTGGCAGCATACGCAGCAGGCTCCAGCCTGTTTCCAGTGTCTGCTCGATGGTTCTGTCTGTCTGGAAGCCCTGAGAAACATATTTCTTTTCAAATTCATCTGCAAATTTTGCATAGATCAGGTCAACTTCGGACAGAGCAGATTCACCCAGAATCGCCATCAGTTCCTTGGCATCCTTACCACGGGAATAAGCTGCGAACAGCTGGTTCATGGTATCTGCATGGTCTTCTCTTGTTTTGCCTTTACCGATACCTTTATCCTTCAGACGGGACAGGGAAGGCAGAACGTTGATGGGAGGCTGAATGCCTTTTTTATCCAGTTCACGGCTCAGGATGATCTGACCTTCTGTGATATAGCCTGTCAAATCAGGGATAGGATGGGTCTTATCTTCTTCAGGCATAGTCAGAATGGGGATCATTGTGATGGAGCCGGGATGACCTTTCATACGGCCTGCACGTTCATACATGGTCGCAAGGTCTGTATACAGGTAGCCGGGGTAACCACGACGACCGGGAACTTCTTTTTTCGCTGCGGAAACTTCACGGAGGGCTTCTGCATAGTTTGTGATATCTGTCAGGATGACCAGAACGTGCATGCCCTGTTCAAATGCCAGATATTCTGCCGCTGTCAGCGCCATTTTAGGGGTACAGATACGTTCTACGGCAGGGTCGTTCGCCAGGTTTACAAAGACAACGGAACGGTCGATGGCACCTGTCTGTTTGAAGTCGTTGATGAAGAATTCAGCGTCTTCAAAGGTGATACCGATGGCAGCGAATACTACTGCGAATTTGGAATCTGTACCACGAACCTTCGCCTGTCTTGCGATCTGTACTGCCAGATTTGCATGGGGCAGACCGGAAGCGGAGAAGATAGGCAGTTTCTGCCCACGAACCAGTGTATTCAGGCCGTCAATAGCAGATACACCTGTCTGGATGAATTCCGCAGGATATTCACGAGCCGCAGGGTTGATGGGCGCACCGTTGATATCCAGTCTCTTTTCGGGGATGATTTCGGGACCACCGTCGATGGGGTTGCCCATACCGTCGAAGACACGACCCAGAATGTCGGGGGATACGCCGAAGTCCAGGCTCTTGCCCAGGAAACGAACTTTACTTTCTGCCAGGTTGATACCTGTTGCACTTTCGAACAGCTGTACCAGAGCAGTGTCGCCGTTTACTTCCAGAACCTTGCATTTTCTGATCTCGCCGTTTGCCAGTTCGATTTCGCCCAGTTCGTCGTATGTGACACCTTCAACGCCGGAAACAACCATCAGAGGGCCGGCTACTTCCTGAATGGAACGATATTCTTTTATCATAATTCATCTGCCCCCTTTCTGATGAGATCCTGTACCTGTGTTCTGATTTCGTTTTCGATTTCATCGTAGCTCTTGTCTACGTTGATCTCTTCTACGTATTTTGCACGACCGATACGTTCGATAACGTCAAGTTTCGTCAATTTCTGAATGGTAATACCCTGTTTGATGGCTTCCCCTGCTTCTTTATAGAAAGTCAGGATCAGCTTCAGCATACGATACTGCTTATGCAGGGATGTATATGTGTCAACTTCGTGGAAGGAGTTCTGATGCAGGAAGTCTTCACGGATAGAGCGGGCAACTTCCAGAATCAGTCTGTCGCTGTGGGACAGGGCATCCACGCCGACCAGCTGTACGATTTCATTCAGCTCTGCTTCTGTCTGCAGCAGTCTCATGGCTTCTGTACGCTGTGCAGAGAAGTTAGGTTCAACGTTTTCATCTGCCCATGCGTCAACCTTCGCCTGATACAGGGAGTAGCTTGTCAGCCAGTTGATGGCAGGGAAATGACGTTTATACGCCAGAGAGGAATCCAGACCCCAGAATACCTTTACGATACGCAGAGTTGCCTGAGATACGGGTTCGGAAATATCACCACCGGGAGGAGATACGGCACCGATGGCTGTCAGTGTACCGATTCTGCCTTCATTGCCCAGACAAACCACACGGCCTGCACGTTCATAGAACTGAGCCAGACGGGAACCCAAATAAGCGGGATAACCTTCTTCACCGGGCATTTCTTCCAGACGGCCGGACATTTCACGGAGGGCTTCTGCCCAACGGGAAGTGGAGTCTGCCATCAGGGCAACGCTATAGCCCATATCACGGAAGAATTCCGCAATGGTGATACCTGTATAGATAGATGCTTCACGGGCCGCTACGGGCATATCGGAAGTATTTGCAATCAGAACGGTTCTCTGCATCAGAGATTCCCCTGTACGAGGGTCTTTCAGTTCAGGGAACTCGTTCAATACGTCTGTCATTTCGTTACCACGTTCGCCGCAGCCGATGTAAACAACGATATCTGCATCCGCCCATTTTGCCAGCTGGTGCTGTGTAACTGTTTTACCGGAACCGAAGGGGCCGGGGATGGCTGCTACACCGCCCTTTGTGATAGGGAAGAAGGTGTCGATAACACGCTGCCCTGTGATCAGGGGCGCATTGGGGGATTCTTTTTCTTTATAAGGTCTTTCACGACGTACGGGCCATTTCTGCATCATGGTCACGTTGACGTCGTTGCCTTTTTCATCTGTGATGATACAAACGGTTTCTTCTACGGTAAAATCACCGATGAAGATTTCTTTGATGACACCCTTCAGACCGAAAGGCACCATGATCTTACACTGAACCACAGCAGTTTCCTGTACGAAACCGATGACGTCACCTGCAACAACAGCATCGCCGGGCTGCTTTGTGGGTTCAAATTTCCATTTCTTTTCTCTGTCCAAAGAAGGCACTTCAACACCTCTGCGGATGTTTGTACCGCCGACTTCGTACATTTTTTCCAGTGGACGCTGGATACCGTCATAGATTGTGGAGACCAGACCGGGCCCCAGCTCTACGCTCATAGGCATACCAACGGATACCACTTCTTCACCGGGGCCAAGGCCTGCGGTTTCTTCATAAACCTGAATGGAGGCTTTGTCTCCGTGCATTTCGATGATCTCGCCGATCAGATGTTTATCAGATACACGAACCACGTCGAACATGTTGGCATCTCTCATGCCTTCCGCAATGACCAGTGGACCTGACACTTTTACGATCGTGCCTGTTTTCATATGCTCATTCACCTACAATCATTCTTTATTCACTAAACAATATATCTGCGCCGATGGCACGTTTTGCCGATTCGCGCACTTCATTCATGCCCAAGCCCATGTTTCCGCCGATACCGGGGATGACGATGATGGCGGGCAATTCCATATCTTTGTATTTGGCAATGCTTTCCTTTGCCTTCAGGCTGGCTTCTTCCGTGATATAAATGATCGCGTATTCTCTTTCCGCCAGTCTGTGGATGGTCTTTTTGATCTCCTCTGCTGTGTAAGCAGGGAAAATATCGATCCCCAGAGCAAGGAAGCCCATAACTGTGTCCTTGTCGCCAATGATACCAACTTTAGACATACGCTTCTCTCACCCTTTCCTTGATCGTTTCCACATCAATATCATGCAGCTTGCATGTCATAATGATACGCACGCATTTTGCCTCAGTTTCCTTTGCAAGGATATAGGCTGCAACGGGTTCCGGCGTCAGCGTTTTGTATTTCGCATCCTTAATACATTCCATCAAATAGTCATCACAGGCTTTTTCAAATACCGTAAAACCCTGATCCATATAGGTTTCACAGAGGGTACCATAGGAGGTATCCTTCAGCATCTGGATGACATTGTCGTTTTTCAAGGCTTTGATCAGCAGTTCTGCAGGCAGCTCGCCGCCGGGCACGATGCTTTCTTCCAATTCTTCATCGCTGCGTTTCAGCTGCCAGATCCGCAGGAGCGTCTTCAGATTCGTTACATCAGCCAGCTTGCGGACATATTTGGAAACATATTCGTTGCCCAGTTTTTCTGCCGCATCGGACATGACCTGGAAGCAGGCTTTATCCAGAATGGAATCGATAAAGCGGGCATTTTTTGTTTTCGCATACATTTCTGTTGCTTCCTGCACTGCATCTGCCTTGATATTGGGCAGTTCCATGTAGTTTCTTTCACGGAAGTTTTTCTGCAGGATATCCACAGGAATACTGCCGCCCTGGATCAGATATTTTTTCCCGTTGACCTTGGAAATTTCTTCCTTGATCAACACCTTTACATTATGATAGTCGTTCTTGAATCGGAAAATATCCATAAACGTTTCGGAAGCGATCAGCTTACCAACTGCCTGATATTCCGCTTCCAGATGGTTCTGGATCATTTTTTCAAATTCATGAATGTCATTGATCTCTGTTTTACCGTAATCGGTTTCAGAAAGGATACGCAGTGCTTCTGCTGCGTCTTTGGCTTCCGCCATCTGCATCAGTTTCTGCTTTGTCAGCAGTTTATTTTCCATGGAACGAACACTCGCCACGGCGAAAGGGTAAATCTTGTTTCTAGCCATGCTCTACCCCTCCTTAGAATAAGATCTGTGCTGCTGTCTGGCGGATCGCTTCTTTTTCTACTGTAATGATAGATTCAAAAGAATAGTTATATTCGATATCTCCGTTTTTCACGATAAAACCACCGCTGATATCTGCAGTTTTTTCGGAAAGCTGGAAGCCGTTTTCCTGGACCACTGCAGCCAGTCTTGCTGCATCCTTGGGAGAAACGATGATCTCCGTCCCCAGAGATTTATCCAGTTTCGCCAGCATGCCGCCGATGACCTTGGCATATTCTGCATCCTCCAGAGAAAGCAGTCTTTTTTCTGCTTCCGCAATCACGTCAGCCAGAATGTTCTGCTTCTGTTCCAGGATGGCTTTTTTCGCCTGCATTTCCGCACCGGAAATTTCCTTGGATCTCACTTTATCTGCTTCGGAATTGGCTGCTCTTTCCAGGGCATCCGCTTCTTTTCCCGCTTTATCCTGAGCTGCTTTCAGAATAGAATCTACTTCCTTCTGAGCCTGTTTCAGCGTTGCATCTGCCACTTTCTCTGCTTCTGCTATGATTTTATCGATGATGATCTTGCCGTCATTCATAGGAGTTTCTCCTCCTTTGCCTTAATTTATATTACAACTGGATGCTGTTGAGCATCAGGAAGGAAATCAGCAGAGCCAATACAGCGTATGTTTCTACCATGGCTGCAAACAGCATACCTTTTGCCATTTCACTGGGTTTTTTACCGATCAGCATGATACCGGAAGCTGCTGCTTTACCCTGTGCATAACCGGAGAAAATACCAACCAGACCGATGGGCAGTGCTGCTGCGAAAATAGAAGCACCCTGTGCCACTGTCAGTTCGACCATGCCATCGCCGCCCAGAAGGCCAACTTTTACCAGAACGATAAAGGCGATCAGCAGACCATAGATACCCTGTGTACCGGGCAGCGCCTGCATCAGCAGAACCTGACCGAATTTGTTGGGGTCTTCAGAAACAACGCCCGCTGCAGCTTCACCTGCAACGCCTACGCCAAGGGCGGAACCAATACCAGCCAATGCTGCTGTAGCTGCGCCTAATAATGCTAAAAATTCACCACTGAATAAACTTTCTACCATGTTCATTCTCCTCCTTAACGATCTCGATCTTTCACGATCTTGATATATTTTGTTTTTCTTTCAAAAGGACGGAACTCTCTGCCGCCGCCCGTATAAAATTTACCAAAGAATTCTACATACTGCAGTCTGCAGGAATGTACGAATGCCCCCAGAGCATTGATAGCCAGGTTGAAGATGGTACCAAACACCAGTGCCACTGTCAGCAGGATCGCGCCAACGACGCCGCCCCCTGCCAGGGAACCCAGTGTATTGATAACCTGGGCAACTACGCCAGTCGCCAGACCCAACGCAAGCAATCTGGAGTAGGAAAGGATATCGGACAGGTAATTGGTGATGCCATACAGGCTGCCAAGACCGCCTGTGATCTTCCCAAAGATGCCTTTTTTCTTTCTGCCGCCTGTCAGCAAAATGCCGACTACGCCGACAATAGACATTACCTTGCCTGCGCTTGCCAATGCAGGAGCAACACTGCCGCCCACACCAAACAGCACCAGACCGATCAGCAGTACGTACCACAGACCGATATCACAGATGGCATCCACAGGATGACCATCACGAATAGACATATACGCCTGAATCCCCATACCTACGAACAGATGGATCGCCCCCAAGATCAGGGAGAAGATCAACAGCTTCATAGGATTGTCCATGGGATTAAACCAGATTGGATTGATGACGAGCTCCTTACCGAACAGCGTTGCTGCCGCAACTGTGAAGAAGTTGCCGAACCAGCCGCCGAACAAAGCACCCCAGATGAATGTGGAGATGCCGCAGTAGAAGAACATCTTAAACATTTTGTAAATGGTTCCTTCTGGTTTATATTTCTTCAGTACGAATGCACACAATACGGAAAGGATGATACCGTAAGCCGCATCGGAAAGCATCATACCAAAGAAGATGAAATAGAATGGTGCCAAAATCGTCGTAGGGTCGATATCCTTTCTGGAAGGCAGGCTGTACATATTGGTAACTGCCTCGAAAGGTGTCGCCACACTGCTGTTATGCAGCAGCACGGGTACTTCTTCCTCTTCCTCGGGGATCTGAATGTCGTAAAAGAATTCATATTCCTTCAAAAGGGCTTCGATCTCAGGCTGCGCCTTTGCAGGCATCCAGCCATCGAAATAGAATACCGCGTCTGTGCTCAGCATATCGCCGACGATACGCGCTCTGTCTCTGCGCATCACCAAGCTGTCGTAAAGGAATTCGATATTCTTGCGGGCGGTTGACAATGCCGCCAGCACTTTTTCGTTTTCAGCGATTTTTGCTTCGATCGCTTCGATCTCTTTTTCATAATGATGTGTCGCTTCTGCCGGAGTCCCCTTCTGATCCGCCATGGAAACTGCGGAGAAGTTGAAGGGACGCAGTGCCTCGTACAAGGCATCCTTTTCTTCCTTCAAGCAAATGATGGAGAAATATTTCTGCTGCTTATCCGCACTCACTTCCTGCACAATGGCGGAAGGTGCTCCTTCCAGAACAGCTGCCATCAGCTGTCCCGCATCGGTCTTTGCCCCAGTGGTGCCATAAACAACACAGGCAAATTCCGTTTCATTCATTTCCAGCGGGATATCCAGCCTCTGCCAAGGCTGCAGCCCTGCGATCAAAGAACGGAGACGATTGATCTCGTTCTGTCCATCGGTAATGTTTTTGTAAGCGAAAACCGCTTTATCCACATTCAGTTCCGTTTCCGTCTGTGTGGCATTCAAAAGTGCGGTAAATTCGCTGCGCCCCATTTCCTTTCTGGTAATGAGCAGCGGCTTTTTCGCTGTATCATACTTCCCGATCGCCTCAAGCGCAGTGCTGACACGGATAATATCCGCCTCCAGACGCGAAACATCGGCACTGTTACTGGTTCGGAAAATGTCGGGCATCCAGTCTTCATCGCTGACTACGCCTTCCTGAGAGTTGATCTCTACAACGCCCAGATGCATCAGTTCATGGATGAAGGGATTCCGGCTGCTGTTCAAACCAATGACAGTAAGCTTCCGCATCTCAACAACTGCCATACGTTCCCACGACCTTTCCGATCACCGCCTGAACGGCTTCCTCTTTCTTTTCCGCTGCCTGCTCTCTGATCTTGGAACAGGTTTCTTCCGCGTCTTTCAAAATTTTCTGGATTGCTTCTTTGCTTTCCTCTACAGCGTTTTCTACGGCTTCCTGCATTTCCTTTTTCCCCTGCAGTCTAGCCTCTTCCAGCAGGGCTTCCTGCTGTTTCAGTGCGTTGGCCTTCATCTCTTCGGCCTGTGCAACAGCCTGCTTTTTGATTTCCAGAGCACGCGCTTCTGCTTCTACGATGCTTTTCAGGATCTCATAAGCCATGATACTCACCTCTCTTGCTGTATTTTTGTTTGAACAAATTGCACAGGTACAAAATTTACTCCCGTCAAAATTACCTTGTTAAAGTTATAACATTCATATTCTTCTAAATAAATAGAGATTTGTTCCTGTTCCACTCGTTCTTTTTCCCTCCCGGGGGGAAGGGTGATTTGAATTTCCTGATGATTTCCATGGAAATTCTTAGTATGTACGAAAAATCAAACATACCTCAATCTAAATAATACGTGATTTATGCGATTATGTCAATGTTTCTTCTTTTTCGCCTAAATTGACAAAACTTTTCCTCTCCCGTACACGTTTGTTAAAAATCCATCAGGATTCACTTTCGCAAAAAAGCGATTTTCATTAGATTTACAAGGTTTTACGATGTTGTTTCGCATGCAATATATTTGTATCCAAATTTTTGCCCACCATATTTTTCTAGTTTTTGCATAAAAACTTATACAAAACAAACAAAATCAAACTGATTTTTTTTGATAGTTTCCCCTCAAGAAAAACCCATTTTGACTGAATAAAACTATCATAAATAAAAAAATATTCATTGTATGCCGGATTCATTTCTTTTTCATTCTGCATTCTATCCGTATACAGTTTTCTTTATGCAATTTCAATGAACTGAAAAAAGACTCTTTTCTTCATGAAATAGAGTCTTTTTCTGTATCTTCTTTCTTTTCTTCTTTTAACACCGCAAAGGCCGCACGGATATCTCTTTTCATCCAATGAGGCAGTTCACTGGCTTCCATTTCTTCTTCCGTTACCCAGAAGTAGGCTTCATGCTCCGCACTCAGGCTCACCTCGCCGCCCTTCCAGCGGCAGGCGTATGTAAAAATGCATAGATGGATATGGTGCTTGATAGCATCAAACAGGGACAAGGGAGGACCAATGGAAACATCCAGATCCGTTTCTTCCCTGATCTCTCTGCGCAGCCCTTCTTCCGCCTTTTCAAAGAAATGCAGGCCGCCGCCGGGCAGATCCCATTTCTGATGGCTGTTCATGAAGCTGCCTTCCATCTCATGCTTGGAACGGCAAAGCACCAGTGCTTTATTCTCTTTTATGATGACAGCCTTTACAGCCACCGCAAAATCCCTTTTCACAGGATCGCCCCCTTTATGGCTTTCTTACTTCGCTTCTTCCAGCAGCTGGATCAGTTCCGCTTCTGTGAAGTCATATTCTTTACTGCAGAAATGGCAGTGCAGATTTGCTTTCTTGTCTTCCTTGATGATTTTTTCCAGCTCTTCCTTACCAATGCTGATGAGAGCCTTTTCCACTCTTTCTCTGGTGCAGTTGCAATAGAATTCCGCAGGAATGGTATCTGTGATCTTCAGATCCATATCGCCCAGGATCATCTGCAGGATATCTTCGGGAGTCTGTCCCATATCCAGCAGGTCGGATACATAAGGAATGGTTGCCAGCTTCTGTTCCAGTTTGGAGATCATTTCTTCTGTTGCATCGGGCATCAGCTGGATGATAAAACCGCCGGCTCTGCGGATAGAAGTATCTGTTTCCACCAGAACCCCCAGACCAACGGCGGAGGGTGTCTGTTCCGACTGGGCAAAATAATATGTCAGGTCTTCCGCAATTTCCCCTGTCACCAGTTCAATACGGCCTGCATAAGGTTCTCTCATGCCAATATCTTTGATAACACTCAGATAGCCATTGCCGATGGCACCGCTGACATTCAGCTTGCCGGGGTACAGGTCGGGTACTTCCGCACCGGGGTTGAATACATAGCCTTTGACTCTTGCCTGGCTGTCGCTGGTCACCACGATGCCCTGCAGAGGGCCTTCTCCCCGTATCTGCAGTGTTACGATATCTTTTTCGCCTTTCAGCATACTGCCCATCATAGCCGCTGCTGTCAGCATTCTGCCCAGAGCTGCAGATGCTACGGGAGAGGTATGATGGATCTCTCTGGCATGCTGCACCAAATCTCTTGTTGTAGCGGCAAAAGCACGGATGCTGCCGTTGCCTGCTGTCGCTCTTACGATATAATCACTCATTTTGATTCCTCCAATTTATTTCAACCTGGCTGCAAAAAGCAGACGTTCACTTTCGGCACGGGGTACATCAAAGCTGTAGCCATCGTATACTTCCACCAGTTCCATTCCTGCTGCCTGCAGTCCATTTTCGATTTCTTCCATAGAATAAGCTCTTTCATAGTGGTATTCTTCCACTCTCTCATACAAACCATTTTCCTGCTCGATGAAAAAGCTTACATAATATTCGTTGATCTTCTCTTCCTCGTCGTAATCATTTTCCCAGATATATGCCGCGCCTTCCTCTGCGGAACCAAAGACATTCTGCCCCAGCACCTCTCGAAATTTGTATTCTGTATTCATATCAAATAGGAAGAGACTCTCTTTTTTCATGTGCTTGGCAATGCTTTGAAAGGCATCTTCCAACTGACCGTCTTCTGTCAGGTAATTCATGCAGTCGCACAGACTGAGGATACAATCTACTTTCTCCCCCAGTTCCAGCTCTGTCATATCCTGACAGGCCAAGCGCAGGAAAAGACCTTCTCCCATGGCCTTATGGTCTGCTTCAGCCAGCATTTCAGGAGAAAGATCCACACCGATCACATCCAGTCCTTCCTTTGCCAGAGGCAGCAGGATACTGCCCGTACCGCAGCCCAGATCGATCACTGTTTTAGGATGCAAACCGAACTTGTCCCAAACAGCATGAATATGGTTCAGCCACTGGTCGTATTCTACTTGTTCCATAAAAAGATCATATACAGATGCAAAAGCTTCGTATGCGCTCATAACCGCTTCCTCCAAAGGCATATTCTTTCACAACTTTATATTATATCTTTATACCCATACAAATGCAAGCATAAATGCGCTGAAAATCAAAGCGTCAAGCTTGCTTGTAAGCGATGACTTTTCAGTGCATTTATATTTGGATTTCATCCAAATGAGGATTTCCTTGGGAAATCCGAATCTTGCATTTGTAGTCTTTTCCGTCTTTATTAAATCAAAGCGTCAAGCTTGCTTGTAAGCCATGATTTTTCAGTGCATTTATATTTGGATTTCATCCAAATGAGGATTTCCTCTGGAAATCCGAATCTTGCATTTGTTATTTTTTCATCTTTATTGAATCACTGCCGCAAGCACCTTTCTTCACTTTTTTTCTTCCTTATTATTTTCCTGTTTTCTTTCCTCTATTTTCCGCCTCCCCATGATACCGCCAATCCGCCCGCTTTCCTTGGATGTCAGCCCCTTCCAGCCAAACTGCGTCACCTTATCCAATAATCCCAGTTCCTCCGCGATCTCATATTTCATGGCAAGGTCTCTTTTCTCCGCTTCTGTCAATTCCTTTTTTTGCCCCATGCCAACGCCTCCTTTATCTCTTTCATTATGCTCAGACAAGGACATAATATGTATTTTGTACACACGCAAATGTTTATCGGAAAAAATACATGTTTTTCTGATAAATTGTTTGACAGAACATAGAACTAGTGTTAGACTATGAGACAAATACATATTTTTCAAAGTAGAGGTGCGTTTTTCAAGAGTATCCGGGTGAATATCATAAGGGATAGATGCAGCCCGTAAAAAGGGGAAAACGCCGAAGAAGGAAATTGCCTTATCGTTTTTCTTCTGGTTGTGCAGTCAATAGCTGTATGACTGTCATTGGAAATCCAATGGAGCGCTACAAAGATCAATCAAACTGCGGCAGTTCGCATAGACTTCTACCACAGTTTCCTTGGAAGTCGGCGCAGATGTCGACTTTTTTTGTTTACAAGCGGAGAAAGCCAGTTTTCTTCGTAATAAGCACTGCATTTGCTTGCAAAGATGCAAGGGATTATTACGAAGGAGAAATGATTTGCGGAGCAAATACATGAGTAAGGCGCAGCCTTACGAATGGCTTTTATTACGAAAACTATCTGCTTTGGAAAGCAACTAAACACAAGCAATGTAAAAGAAAGAAGGAATTAAAAATGAAAAAAATTAATCTGGCCGTTGTAGGTGCTACTGGTATGGTAGGCAGAACTTTCCTGAAAGTTCTGGAAGAAAGACAGCTTCCCATCGAAAACTTCTATGTGATGGCTTCTGCACGTTCCGCAGGTAAAACACTGGAATTCAACGGCAAGGAATATGTTGTAGAAGAACTGACAGAGCATTCCTTTGATAAACCTATCGATATCGCACTGTTTTCCGCAGGCGGCGGCACAAGTGAAAAATTCGCTCCTATCGCTGCAGCCCATGGCTGTATCGTTATCGACAACAGCTCTCAGTGGAGAATGGACCCCGAAGTTCCCCTGATCGTTCCCGAAGTTAACCCCGAAGATATCAGCTGGCATAAAAACATCATCGCTAACCCCAACTGCTCCACAATTCAGGCAATGGTTGCCCTGAAACCTCTGGATGATAAATATAAAATCAAACGTGTTGTTTATTCTACATATCAGGCAGTATCCGGTGCAGGTGTTGCCGGCTGGCAGGATCTGGAAAACGGCATGAAGGGTGAAGCACCCAAGAAATTCCCTCACCCCATTGCAAGCAACTGCCTGCCCCACATCGATGTATTCCTGGAAAACGGATATACAAAAGAAGAAATGAAAATGGTAAACGAAACAAGAAAGATCCTGCACAACAATAATATGCGTGTAACAGCTACAACCGTTCGTGTTCCCGTTTTCAGCTCTCACAGCGAATCCATCAACGTAGAATTCGAAAATCCCTTCGATCTGGATGAACTGATCGAAGTACTGAGAAATGCACCCGGCGTTGTGGTACAGAACGATGTTTCCAAAAACGAATACCCTATGGCAGTAGAAGCAGCCGGCAAAGACGAAGTATTCATCGGCCGTATCCGCCGTGACGAAAGCGTTGACAACGGCGTAAACCTGTGGGTAGTAGCTGACAACATCCGTAAGGGTGCAGCAACAAATGCAGTACAGATCGCAGAAGAAATCGTAAAAAACATGAACTAACTGAACAAATAAGGTTCTAAAACACAAGAAAGCAGCCCGATCAGGGCGGATTTCGAATGGTTTCAGGATTGCGCTGGCATAAAATGTGCAGCAATCCGTATTTATAAAAGTAACTATTGTTCCATATTTGAGGAGGTCATATTTATGTCTATTTTCACTGGTGCAGGTGTAGCTCTGGTAACACCCATGAACGCTGATGGCAGCGTAAATTTTGAAAAAATGAAAGAATTGATCGAATTCCAGCTGGCAAATGACACAGATGCACTGATCATCTGTGGTACAACCGGTGAAGCATCCACAATGTCCGATGAAGTGCAGATCGAATGCATCCGCTTTGCAAAAGAGGTTGCAGCAGGCCGCGCACCTATCATCGCCGGCGCAGGCAGCAACGATACTGCTCACTGCATCGAACTGGCACAGGGTTGCGAAAAAGCAGGTGCTGATGCCGTTCTGCTGGTAACACCCTACTACAACAAAGCAACACAGAAAGGTCTGATCCTGCATTACACAGCAGTTGCAAACAGCATCAACATCCCTATCATCCTGTACAACGTACCCGGCAGAACAGGCTGCAATATCGCACCCAAAACAGTTGCTGAACTGGCGAAAGTGAAAAATATCGTAGCTGTAAAAGAAGCCAGCGGCAACCTGTCTCAGGTAGCTGAAATCGCTTCTCTGGTTGGTCCCGATTTCGATATCTACAGCGGCAATGACGACCAGATCCTGCCCGTACTGTCTCTGGGCGGCAAAGGCGTTATCTCCGTTCTGTCCAACGTTGCACCCAAGCAGACTCACGATATGGTTATGAATTTCCTGAACGGCGATGTAAAAGCTGCTACAAAACTGCAGCTGGATGCCATCGAGCTGATCTCCGCTCTGTTCTGCGAAGTAAACCCTATCCCTGTTAAGGCTGCCCTGAATCTGATGGGTTATGAAGTTGGTGCCTGCAAAGCACCTCTGTGCGATATGGAACCCAAGAATCTGGAAACACTGAGAACAGCAATGAAAAACTACGGTCTGATCTGATATTGGGACTCTGTCCCAAACCCTGACAGGGGAATGATTCCCCTGTACCCCCATTTGCAACACCATGTACATGGTGTTGCGATATCGGGTCAAGGGACCAGTCCCTTGCGGGGAGGTGGGGCAGCGCCCCACGGTCTTAAAAGGAGTATTGATATGATAAATGTAATTATTCACGGCTGCGGCGGTAAAATGGGTCACGTTGTAGCCGATCTGGTAAAAAATGAACCCGACTGTCAGGTAGTAGCCGGCATCGACCCCGGTATGCCCGAGCTGGATTTCCCCGTATTCCCTAGCTGTGATGCCTGCGAAATTGCAGGGGATGTCATCATCGACTTTTCCACAGCAAAGGCAGTTCCCGCTCTTCTGACATTCTCCAAAGCAAAAAACATCCCCGTTGTTCTCTGCACCACAGCCCTGTCTGATGAAACAACCGCGCTGATGAAAGAAACAAGCAAGGATGTAGCGATCCTGAAATCCGCCAATATGTCCGTTGGCGTAAACCTGTTGCTGGATCTGGTGCAGCGTGCGGCTGCCATTCTGGCAGAAAGCGGCTTCGATATCGAGATCGTGGAAAAACACCATAACCAGAAGATCGATGCCCCCAGCGGCACAGCAATGGCTCTGGCAGACGCCATCAACCAGGCCATGGATGAACGTTACCACTACGTTTACGACCGTTCCCAGGTACGTGAAAAACGTGAAAAAACAGAGATCGGTATCCATGCTGTCCGCGGCGGCAATATCGTCGGGGAACATGATGTCATCTTCGCCGGCAGAGATGAAGTCATCGAACTGAACCATCGCGCAACTTCCCGTGAAGTATTCGCCGTTGGTGCAGTGAAAGCGGCAAAATTCCTGGCTGGCAAGCCCGCAGGTCTGTATACTATGAAAGAAGTTCTGCAGTAATAATCAAAACCACTAGTTAAACTAGTGGTTTGCACCCGCCCTAGAAGGGCGTTATA
>CAMEBC010000003.1:0-188988 GCA_945912105.1 [Eubacterium] saphenum
CGGCAAACCTGGAAAAAGGCGGTGCAGCTTATGTGTTCCATGCTGATACGGAAGGTCTGAATTTTCGCAAGGCATTTGTAGATGCAGGTTTCCATCTTGCCGGATGCTGCATCTGGGTGAAAAACAGTCTGGTGCTCGGACGCTCCGATTACCAATGGCAGCATGAACCCGTCCTGTACGGTTTCCTTCAGAACGGCAAGCATTACTGGAGCAAGAACGCAGGAAGAAACCAGACTACCATCTGGAATTTTGATAAGCCCAAGAAAAACAAAAATCATCCGACTTCAAAGCCCCTTGACCTTCTGGCATATCCCATTGGCAACTCCAGTCAGGAAAATGCCATCGTCATTGATACCTTTGGCGGCAGCGGGTCTACCCTGATGGCATGTGAGCAGACCAACCGCATCTGCCATACAATGGAACTGGACGAGAAGTATGCATCTGTTATCTTACGCAGATTCGTGGAAGACGGCGGTGACCCTGACAGCGTATATGTAATCCGGAACGGAGAGAAATTTATGTACTCCGACCTTGTAAAAGAGGTGGAGGCAGCAAATGAATAATGACAGATTGACCCTCGGCAGCCTGTTTGACGGCTCCGGGGGTTTTCCTTTGGGCGGTGTGCTTTGCGGTATTGAGCCTGTGTTTGCATCGGAGGTCGAGCCTTTTCCAATCAGAGTGACCACAAAGCGTTTTCCCAATATGAAACACATGGGGGATGTAAGTAAGCTTGACGGAGCAAGCCTTCCTCCTGTTGATATCATCACTTTCGGAAGTCCGTGCCAGGATATGTCTGTGGCCGGCAAGAGAGCGGGTTTGGATGGCAGCCGTTCCAATCTTTTCTATGAAGCCATCCGAATCGTAAAGGAAATGAGGTGTGCAACCAATGGAAAATATCCAAGATTTATCGTCTGGGAAAATGTCCCCGGTGCCTTCTCCTCAAACAAGGGTGCAGATTTCAAGGCGGTCCTTGAGTCCGTATGCTCAGTCAAAGCCGATTCCGTTTTTATCCCTGTCCCTCCGAAAGGAAAATGGACAGGAGCAGGACACATTGATGTGGCAGATGGATTCGATATTGCCTGGCGAACAGTCGATGCTCAGTATTGGGGAGTACCCCAGAGAAGAAGACGTATCTATCTTGTCGCAGATTTTAGTGGCGGATGCGCCGGAAAAATACTATTTGAGTCAGAAGGCTTGTCTGGGTATCCTCCGCAGGGCTTCTGCCCGTGGAAAGGAACTGCCGGAACTTCTGAAGAGAGCCTTGGAGAGACAGGCAGCACAATCTGCTTAAACGACCAGGGCGGCAATCGCATGGATGTGACGGAAGATGTGACCTGCACCCTTCGTGCCGAGAGCCATCATCCTCCGCTTGTGTTTGAGAACCACTCACAGGACAGCCGATACACAGGACCCCTTGATGTGGCACAAACCGTGCTTTCCACATTTGGGACCGGCGGCAATAATCAGCCCTTTGTGGTGCAGACACCGAAAACGCTGAAGATCCGTTCCGGCTGTGAAGGCGGTGGGAAAGGCGCACTCATTCAGGAGAACCTTTCCGCTACGCTTTCCTGCAACAATGACCAGACTGTTTTCGTTCCTGTTGCCTATGGCATCTGTGCCAAGGACAGCAACTCCATGCGTTCGGACAATCCCAGGAGTGGATTTTATGAGGCGGATACGTCAAGATGCCTTGACCAGAACGGCGGCAATCCAAACTGCAACCAGGGCGGCATTGCTGTGGTTTCCGTGCAGGGTTCCATGATTGGAAGAAAGGACGAAAATGGTCCCCAGGGTGATGGGATCAATGAAGACGTCAGCTTTACATTAAATACCATCGACCGCCATGCCGTTGCCTATGGCATCGACAGGGCAGCCTTCAACCAGGGCAGGAATGCACAGTACGGATTTGCCGTGGAGGAAGAAACGCAGCCTACGATGGTGGCAAAAGGCTCGGGGGCAGTAGCAGCACCGACTTTTTCCAGCAGCAAGGCATCCTTCTTTACTTCTGCCGAGGAAGAACTGGCAAACACCCTGGTGGCAACAGACTGGAAAGACCCTCCCGTGGTCAACGACATGGACGCAGATCTTGAGTACATCGTCCGCCGTCTTACTCCGACCGAGTGTGCAAGGCTGCAGGGGTTTCCCGACTGGTGGTGTGATGGTCTTGGCACAAAAGTGCCATCCGAAGAGGAACTTACAAAGTGGATGGATATCTTTGAAACATGGCGTCTGATTGAGGGCAAGCCCTCCAAGCCGAAGACGAAAAAGCAGGTCTTCAAATGGCTGCAGAACCCCCATTCCGATTCTGTGGAATATAAGATGTGGGGCAACGGCGTAGCCCTTCCCAATGTCTGCTTTGTTCTTTCCGGCATCGTGTACTATACCCAGAATCCTCCTGAAAATTAAGGCAATTATCTCTACAGAATCACTGAGATTATACTTGCTATTACAGCCATTCAGAGTGATATATGTAGTACCAAATTAAAGGAGGTACATTCAATGGAATTACATTTTAACGCTAAAAAGGAAAGCAGAAAAGCAATGGTCGAAGCCATCAGCAAGGAACTTGGAATCAAGGCGAAATACCTGGGTGTTCCAAGCTGCGCTTACCAGGTCGGAGATTACCGCATCGAAAAAGACGGAACCTTGATTTTTGAGAACGAAAACATCGAGGAAAGTTCCAAGGTAATCGATGCCTGCGTGATGGTAACGGGAGTCACACCTTTCGAATGGGAGCAGAACACCGAGCCGGAAGAAACGGCAGAAATTGCCGAACCCGCAGAGGGCGAAAACACAGGTCTTACGGTTTCTCTGCCATTGGATAAGGTGATGGTCGGAAACCTCACAAGACTTCTGGAGGTCAAGGGACAGCTGATCAAGAAGGCACTTGGTATCAGCGAACTGCCGATTGAGGTCGTTGAGGATGCCATTTCATTCCCCTGGTTTTCTAAACTGCCGGATGCAGATACCGCAAGAGCCTACACCAACTTTATTGCAGCCCTTTGCAGAATGAGCAAGGAGCAGAAACGAATCACTGCCAGCGAAAAGGAAGTGGAAAATGAAAAGTATGCATTCCGCTGTTTCCTTTTGAGACTCGGATTTATCGGTGCGGAATACAAAACCGACCGCAAGATTCTGCTTCAGAACCTTTCCGGCTCTTCCGCATTCAAGAGCGGTGCAAAGAAAGGCGGTGAGGAGGCATGATGTTCCCTGCAAGAGCAATCGTAGAGCGAATCAAGAAAGAGTATCCGAAAGGATGCCGTGTAGAACTCATTCACATGGATGACCCATACAGAACGATGCCGATTGGACTTAAAGGTACAGTCAGTTGTGTGGATGATACCGGAACGATTCATGTAGACTGGGACAATGGCTGCCACCTTGGTGTGGTGTACGGCGAAGACAGCTGCAGGAGGGTCGCTCATGAAGATTAAAGATCAGATCCTTGCAGTCCGGAACACAGGACTTACCAATATGTTCGATACCAGTGCGGTGCAGGTCATTGCAAACGAGATGGGGTTCTACGAACTGGTCATCTTCCTGGAAGAACACAAGAAAGAATATGTACAGTTCATTCTATGCGGAGAGGACGGTGTTCTCGATGTGGAGTGAAGGAACGATAGGAATCCCAAATAAGGACGGAGGTTACACGGTAGCCCAATACTGGGTCAAGCATTATGAAGAGCCGAGTGAGTTTGGCATTAACGGCGGCAGGATTTCCAAGCTGATGATTAAGATAAATGGTGTGGTCACTGCCAATTATGACAGAGGGTGGGGCATCGAGCCGGATGAAGGCTTACCGACACAGATAGCTTATTGCATCCTCTTAAACGAATACAACTAATTTTCTGAACTGAATATTCAGCAGGACGGTCCCAACAAGGGGCTGTTCCTTGTATACGGCAGTCGCAGTAATGCGGCTATTTTTTATGCCAAAGAAAGGAGTGACGGCACTTGCGGAAACTGAAAAAGTACAAATCCACGAAGTTCATGGCGAAGGATTCCCACTATGATGCGGATGCCGCTGACTTTGCTGTGGCATTCATTGAGAGCCTTTGCCATACCAAAGGCACCTGGGCGGGCAAGCCATTTGAACTTATCGACTGGCAGGAGCAGATCATCCGAGACATTTTCGGAACGCTCAAGCCAAACGGATACAGGCAGTTTAATACCGCCTATATTGAGATACCCAAGAAACAGGGCAAGTCGGAACTTGCGGCTGCGGTGGCGCTTCTGCTTACCTGCGGTGACGGAGAGGAACGAGCGGAAGTATATGGCTGTGCAGCCGACCGACAGCAGGCATCCATCGTATTTGAGGTTGCCGCCGACATGGTTAGAATGTGTCCGGCACTATCCAAACGAGTCAAGATTCTTGCCTCGCAGAAACGAATCATCTATATGCCGACCAACAGCTTCTACCAGGTACTTTCCGCAGAAGCCTACAGTAAGCACGGCTTTAACATCCACGGTGTTGTGTTCGATGAGCTGCATACCCAGCCGAACCGAAAGCTGTTTGATGTCATGACCAAGGGTTCGGGGGATGCCCGTATGCAGCCCTTGTATTTCTTAATTACAACAGCCGGAACGGATACCAATTCCATCTGTTATGAAACCCATCAGAAAGCCAAGGACATTCTGGAAGGCAGAAAGATCGACCCTACCTTTTACCCTGTTATCTACGGAGCGGATGAGAGTGATGACTGGACTGACCCAAAGGTATGGAAGAAAGCAAATCCATCCCTGGGCATTACGGTCGGCATCGACAAAGTAAAGGCAGCCTGTGATTCTGCCAAGCAGAACCCCGGCGAGGAGAATTCCTTCCGACAGCTGAGACTGAATCAGTGGGTGAAACAGGCAGTTCGCTGGATGCCGATGGAGAAATGGGATAAATGCTCCTTTGCAGTGAGTGAAGATGACCTGGAAGGCCGTGTATGCTACGGCGGACTTGACCTTTCCAGTACTACGGATATCACGGCATTCGTTCTGGTATTCCCGCCACTGGACGAAGAGGACAAGTTCTGCATCCTTCCATACTTCTGGATACCGGAAGAAACTCTGGAACTGCGAGTCCGAAGGGACCATGTTCCCTACGATATTTGGAAACGGCAGGGGTATCTGCAGACTACGGAGGGCAATGTAGTCCACTACGGATATATTGAGCGGTTCATCGAAAACTTAGGTGAGCGTTTCAATATCCGTGAGATCGCATTTGACCGCTGGGGTGCTGTTCAGATGGTACAGAACCTGGAAGGCATGGGATTTACGGTAGTACCTTTCGGGCAGGGCTTTAAGGATATGTCACCGCCTACCAAGGAACTGATGAAGCTGACCTTGGAACAGAAACTTGCCCACGGCGGACACCCGGTTCTTCGGTGGATGATGGATAACATTTATATCCGAACAGATCCCGCCGGAAACATCAAGGCGGATAAAGAGAAATCTACAGAAAAAATAGACGGAGCGGTAGCAACCATCATGGCACTTGACAGAGCCATCCGCTGCGGTAACCAAGTCACGGAAAGCGTCTATGACCACCGTGGCATTTTGTTTATTTAGAAAGGCTGGTGAAGCATATGGGACTATTTGATGTTCTATTTCGGTCAAGGGATAAGCCTGTGACCGACAGCATAAACGGCAGCGGATACCGATTCCTGTTCGGCGGCAGTACCTCCGGCAAGCGGGTCAATGAACGCTCTGCCATGCAGATGACGGCAGTGTATTCCTGCGTAAGGATTCTGTCCGAGGCGGTAGCGGGACTTCCGCTTCATCTGTATCGGTACAACAAGGACGGCGGTAAGGAAAAAGCTATTGAGCATCCACTGTACTTCCTATTGCATGATGAGCCAAATCCGGAAATGACATCCTTTGTGTTCCGGGAAACCCTTATGACGCATCTTTTGCTTTGGGGCAACGGGTACGCACAGATCATCCGAAACGGCAAAGGCGAAGTGGTAGCACTTTACCCTCTGATGCCGGACAGGATGACCGTAGACCGTGATGACAAAGGAAGGCTCTACTATGAATATCGGGTATCCGATTCCGATGCACCTACTATGAAAGATGGCACGGTAAGGCTCAAGCCTTCCGATGTGCTGCATATTCCCGGTCTTGGCTTTGACGGACTGGTTGGATATTCGCCAATCGCAATGGCGAAAAATGCCATAGGACTTGCCATCGCAACGGAAGAGTACGGTGCCAAGTTCTTTGCAAACGGAGCAACTCCGGGTGGTCTTTTGGAATATCCCGGAACAGTCAAGAACCCGGATGCCGTAAGAGAGTCCTGGGAGAAAGGCTTTAGCCAAAACAACTCCCACAAGATTGCCGTCCTTGAGGAAGGCATGAAATATACACCGATTTCCATCTCCCCGAACGAAGCACAGTTTTTGGAGACAAGGAAATTCCAGATCAATGAAATTGCCCGGATTTTCAGAGTGCCGCCGCATATGGTCGGTGACCTTGAAAAATCGAGTTTTTCTAATATTGAGCAGCAGTCACTCGAATTTGTGAAGTACACGCTTGAACCCTGGCTTATGCGCTGGGAACAGGCTATGGCGAGAGCCTTGTTCACACAGGACGAGAAGACTGCGTTTTTTATCAAGTTCAACGTGGATGGACTTCTGCGCGGTGACTATGCAAGCCGTATGTCCGGCTATGCCACTGCAAGACAGAACGGCTGGATGAGCGCCAACGATATCCGTGAACTTGAGAACCTTGACCGCATCCCCGCTGAACTTGGCGGAGATCTGTACCTCATCAACGGCAATATGACAAAGCTGGAAGATGCAGGTCTGTTTGCAAATAAGAAATATGACGGAGAGGAGGAAAAATCCGATGAAGAAGTTCTGGAACTGGAAGAGTCAGACCGTGACGAACCAGGAAACGAAGGAACAGACGGTGGAGAGAACGCTGTTCCTAAACGGTACCATTGCAGAAGAGAGCTGGTTTGACGATGATGTCACACCACAGCTTTTCCGGGATGAGTTAAATGCCGGGAGTGGAGACATCACGGTATGGATCAACAGTCCGGGCGGTGACTGCGTAGCGGCTGCCCAAATCTATAACATGCTGATGAACTACAAAGGCAATGTGACCATCAAGATCGATGGCATCGCAGCCAGTGCCGCAAGCGTTATCGCAATGGCAGGCACAAAGGTCATCATGTCTCCGGTTTCCATGATGATGATCCATAACCCGGCAACGGCGGCTTTCGGTGATTCTGCTGATATGCAGAAAGCCATCGCAATGCTTGATGAGGTGAAGGAGTCCATCATCAATGCCTATGAGATCAAGACGGGACTTAGCCGTGCCAAGCTGTCTCACCTCATGGATGCCGAAACCTGGATGGATGCCAATTCCGCAGTTGAGATGGGATTCGCTGATGAAATCATGCAGAGAAATGTTTCTGACAGTATCGAAGTCCCAAAGGTCAGCATGGTGTTTTCCAGGGCTGCCATAACCAATTCCCTTATGGACAAGCTGTCTGCAAAATGCCGCATTCAGCCAAAGTCCGAACCCACAAACAAAGTATCTGCCGACTCCCTCATGGAGCGGTTAAATCTGATGAAAAATTGGAGGTAAATTACAATGAGCAAGATTTTAGAAATGCGTGAGAATCGCAAAAAGGCATGGGAGGCTGCAAAGGCCTTCGTAGAAACCAAGCGTGACAAGGACGGTCTGCTTTCCGAGGAGGATGCAAAGACCTACGCTGAGATGGAAAAGAAGGTGCAGGCATACGCTGCAGAGATTGAGCGTATGGAGCAGATGGAGGCTATGGAGGCGGAAATGAACCGTCCCGTAAATACTCCTATCGTGACCAAGCCTGTATCCGATAAGCAGATGCCCGAAAAGAAAGGCCGTGCAGCGGATGTCTATAAGGCGGCCATGCTGGATGCACTTCGTTCCGGCTTCAAGCGTGTGAGCAATGTTCTGCAGGAAGGTGTAGACACCGATGGCGGTTACCTTGTTCCCGAAGAGTACGACAACAGACTCATCGATGTTCTGGGTGAAGAGAACATCATGCGTGACCTTAGTACAGTCATTACTACTTCCGGGGAACACAAGATCAACATTGCAGCTACCAAGCCTGCTGCATCTTGGATTGAGGAAGGCGGTCAGTTGTCTTTCGGTGATGCCACTTTCGACCAGATCCTTTTGGATTCCCATAAGCTCCATGTGGCAATCAGAGTAACTGAAGAACTTCTGTATGACAATGCTTTCGGATTGGAAAATTACATCATCACTCAGTTTGGTAAGGCACTTGCCAATGCCGAAGAGGATGCGTTTCTCAATGGTGACGGTGTGGGCAAGCCTCTTGGACTGTTTGCTGCATCCGGTGGCGGTCAGATTGCAGAGACTCTTACTGCGGCCATTAAGGCAGATGACATCATTAACCTGGTGTATGCTCTTAAGCGTCCTTACCGCAAGGAAGCTTCTTTCATTATGAATGACAAGAACATTGCAGCCATTCGTAAGCTGAAGGACAACAACGGTGCCTATATCTGGCAGCCTTCTGCACAGGCTGGTGAGCCTGACCGTCTTTTCGGTTATCCTGTTCATACTTCTGCGTATGCACCGGAAGATGCCATCGCATTCGGCGACTACAAGTATTACAACATCGGTGATCGTGGTACCCGTTCCTTCAAGCAGCTGACTGAACTTTTCGCCGGAAACGGTATGATCGGCTATGTTGCAAAGGAACGTGTGGACGGCAAGCTTATCCTGCCCGAAGCAGTGCAGATTTTAAGATTGAAAGCGGATTAACGGCGGTGGAGTAAATGACAGTATCTCTTGATGAAATGAAAAAATATCTTCGTGTAGATTTTGAAGATGATGATGAACTTATAGAAAAATTCATAATAACCGGTCAGAACCTCTGTGCAGATATAGCCAGGTTATCGGTAAATGAACTTTGTGAGATTTCTTCTTCCAAGATTGCAGTTATGTATGCTGTTGCTTATCTGTATGAACACAGAGAAAATGCAAACTATAAAGAACTTGCACTTTCTCTGCGTTCTCTGCTTTTCGGTATTAGAAAGGAAGTCTTCTGATGGATATTTCAAAACTAAATCAGCGGATTCGAATTCAAAAAGGTGTTTCCAAAACAGATGAAGTGGGGAATGTAATTCGGCATTGGCAGGATTTTTATTCCTGCTTTGCGTCTGTTAAAACCACAGGTGGAAATGAACGGCAGAAAGGCGATACGGATGAACAGAAGTCTGTAACCTTTACCGTTCGTTTTTGTAAAAAGCTTTCAGAACTTTCTGCTGTGGATTACCGCATTGTATTCCATGGTAAAACCTACAACATAATTCAAGTTGACTTTGCAGACTACGGCGGAAAAACAGTAAAAATTAAAGCGGAATCAGAGGAGAATTATGGAAGTATCAGTACATGAAATGACAAGTGAAATCCTAAACTGCATAAAGCAGTACACCGAGGAGGCATCAGAGAAAATAGCCGAGGTCTGCAAGGAAGAAAGTGAAACACTGAAAGAAAATCTGAAAAGGGACAGTCCCAAAGGCAACCGAAAAAAGTATGCAAAAAGCTGGAAAATAAAGAAAACCGAAAGAAACGGCTATGTGAAGTACGAGGTTTATAACACACAGGGTTATCTGACACATCTTCTGGAAAAGGGACATCAAAATTTTGTCGGAACAACAAAGGGAAAACAAAAGCAGGTGCATACAAAAGGTGGAAGAACTGCAGCCTATCCGCATATTAAGCCAAATGAGGAAAAGGCAAAAGAAACTGTGGAGCAGAGAATTAATGAGGTTCTGAAAAATGGATGAAAAAGAAATGAAATCATTTTTAGATAAAACAGGACTTCCCGTTGCATACAGTCATTTTCCCGATAATCAAAAACCGCCTTTTATTTGCTTTCTGAGCAACAAAAAAGCGGAAGGCTGTGACAACAGAAACAACCTGTACCGCTATGATTACAGCGTAGAACTTTATACGGAAAAGAAGGATATAACTTCAGAAGAAAAACTGGAAGGCTTGCTAAATTCGGCAGGCATCTCTTTTTCCTCGGAAACTATATGGCTTGAGGAATCAAATATATTTATAACCTATTACAGCATTAGCACTTATAAAAAGATTGGAGTGTGAAAAAATGAAAATACCTGAAACAGCACAAAAGCAGACCGAGGACATTGCCATCGGCTCAGGATATATGTATATCAAGGAGTACGAAAAAGGCAGTGCCATTCCAAAAATATCAGAGATTGCCGTAGAAGAAAACCGAAAAGGCTATCTTTCCGGCGGTGCATCCATTTATTATACACCTACCATTGATACCTATAAGGACGATATGGAAGAAATAACAAGAAAAATTTTATCCGGTGAGGACATTGGCATCAAAGGCAGTATCGGTACATTTATGCCGGATACCTTCGGCATTATGGCACCCAACTCGGAAATTTCCACAGACAGTACCGACAGCAGTTCTAATATTTATATTGGCGGTATTAAAAACTTTAAGGATAAATACTACGCAGTTGTATTTGCTGCTGCAGATGAAAGTATGTCTGCCATGATTATCGGTCAGTTGGAAGGCGGCTTTACTCTTGAGAGAAAGAAGGACAGCATGACTGTCTGTGACCTTGATTTTAAGGCAACGGAAAAGCTTGACAGTAAAGGTCATAAGCTTTTAATCAACTGGGGTGTCGGTGCAGAAGTAACAGCGGAGTAAAGGAGAATTGCTATGTATGATTTTACAAAACCAAAGCAGAAAACACTGCCTGTAAAGCTGAAAAACGGAAAGGTGATTGTTCTCCTTCCGCCAAACGGATATGTGTTGGAGGCTATTTCCGAAATGCAGTCGGCTGATGAAGCAGAGGCAGTTAAAAACATCTATTCTGTATTTCAGCAGCTTTTAAACCAAAATAAAAGCGGCTTTAAAATAAGCCGAAATGATATTTTAAGCTATGATGTGGAGGAAATTCAAGACTTTATTGCTAATGAATATATGGACTTTGTGCTTTCCATTCAAAAAGACCCAAACTAATGCTGCCCTATTATCCCATAGAGGATAATGGGGCATTTCACTGGGAGATTTACAGCTACAGCAACAAAATGATAGCAGATTACTGCAATATTCCAATTACTAAAGTGAAAGCACTCCCACTTGATGAATGGCTGATGTATCGCAGGGATTCTTTTATACTCAACTGTGAGCAAAGCGAAAAAGGACGAAGGTATTTGAAAAACGCTTATCTGATGACACAGACCAAGCCGGATATAAAAAGATTGAAGGAAGTATTTGGGTAAAATTTTGTTTTTCAGCACTTGTTGCCGCAGGTGCTTTTTCATGCCATAAAGGAGGTGAACGCATGGCCAATGACATCAAAGGCATTACCGTAAAAATCGGTGCGGACACAACGGATTTAAGCAAGGCTATGAGCAGTGCCAACCGTTCAATCAGCACTACACAGAAACAGCTGAATGAGGTGCAGAAAGCATTAAAGCTTGACCCGTCTAATGCGGAACTATTGGCACAAAAATACAGACTGCTTATGGAAAAGGCAGACGAAACAAGAAAAAAACTCCAGACATTAAAGGATGCACAGGCACAGGTTGAGGAGCAGTACCGAAATGGCGAAATCGACCAAGGCAAATATGATGCTTTCCGCAGAGAACTTATTTCAACGGAAAATCAGCTGAAAAGCCTTGAAAAAGAAGCCGCAAAGTCAAATGCCGCTATCAACTCCTTCGGTGAGAAAATAAAGGACACAGGAGGAAAATTGACAGCGGCAGGAAAAGCTGTTATGCCCCTTTCTGCCGCTGTTGCGGGAATCGGTACTGCGGCGGCTGTATCGGCTGTGGATTTCGAGGATGCTATGGCAAAGGTCAGCACCATTGCCGACACCACAGAAATTCCCCTTTATGAACTGCGTTCACAGATACTTTCGCTATCCTCTCAGACAGGCATTTCCGCCAATGAAATTGCAGACAATGTATATAATGCCATCTCCGCAGGACAGAAAACTGGAGATGCGGTTAATTTCGTAACCAATTCCACCAAGCTTGCAAAGGCAGGCTTTGCCGATGCAGGTGCGGCTTTAGACGTATTGACCACCATTTTGAATGCTTACGGTATGGAGGCATCGGAGGTTACCAATGTTTCTGATATGCTGATACAGACACAGAACCTCGGCAAAACCACCGTTGCAGAGCTGTCCTCTTCCATGGGTAAAGTAATCCCTACTGCCAATGCCTACAATGTTCAGTTAGATCAGCTTTGTGCGGGCTATGCCAAAATGACAGCAAATGGTGTTGCCACAGCAGAAAGCACTACCTACATAAACTCTATGCTGAACGAGTTAGGCAAAAGCGGTACAAAGGTATCCGATATTTTGAAAGAGAAAACAGGAAAAAGCTTTGCAGAACTGATGGAAAATGGAGAAAGTCTTGCAGATGTGCTTTCCGTTTTGAAGGAATCCGCAGATGAACAGAACCTTTCCTTCGGTGATTTATGGAGCAGTGCCGAGGCAGGCAAGGCAGGCTTAATTCTTTTAGGTGACAGTGCCGATGATTTTAACACTACACTTGCTCAAATGCGAGAAAGCACAGGTGCAACAGAAACGGCCTTTGAAAAACTGCAGACCAACAGTTCTAAAATCAACAAAGCAGTCAATGCGGTGAAAAATACATTTATTGTTTTAGGCGGTGTGATTTTGGATACCTTTTCCCCTGCCATAGAAGAAGTCACTGGCGGCATACAAAAGCTGTGTAACTGGATTTCTTCTTTACCTACGGGAATACAGACAGTGATTGTACTTATCGGTACACTTATAGCCGCCGCAGGGCCTTTGCTTGTTATTTTGGGTACGCTGATGACAAGTATTGGTTCTCTTGCTCCTATGTTCAGTACGGCGGTGACGGCTGTTTCTGCCTTCTCCGCAGGTCTTGCTTTGTCCCTTGCCCCTATTGCCGCCATAGTCGCCGCAGTAACGGCATTGATTTTGCTTATTGCTGACTTATATAAAAACAATGAGGATTTTCGGAATAACATTCAAATCATCTGGAACAACATAAAGGATTTTTTAAGTGCAGTATTAACGGAAATACAGACGAACTTTTCTTTTGTCTGGGATGCTGTGAAAGTCATTGTAGAAACGGCACTCAACTTAATTGTTGCCGCAACACAGCTGTTTGCCGATATTTTCAGCGGAAACTGGGAAAACATCAGCAGTGATATTACAAATATCGTTACTATTCTGAAAGATGGAATTTTAAGCCTGTTTACTGTTTTAAAGGACGGTATTTTAAATCTCATTACAAATGTTCTGTATCCAAAGCTTGTGTCTATATGGAATACTATTAAAACCGCCGTATTACAGAAGGTAACGGAAATCAAAACCAATGCCGTAAACAAGTTTAATGAACTGGTAACATCTTTGGTAAATATGGGTTCTTCCTTTTACAATGCAGGCTGTAATGCTTTCAGCAGTCTTTGGAATGGCATGAAGGAAATCTGGAGAAGTTTAAAGGATTGGGTAACGGATACCATCAACTGGCTGAAGTATAAGCTTGCCTTCTGGCGTTCGGCAAATGAAGAAATGAGTGAAGGTGCGGACGGCTCTCATGCAGGTGGTTTGGACTATGTTCCTTTTGACGGCTACAAAGCAATACTTCATAAGGGCGAACGAGTGCTGACAGCACAGGAGAATAAAACCTATCAGAACAATACTACAAATAAAAATGGTGATACCAATGTTTCCGTAACACAGAACTTTTACAATTCCTCTGAAAACACCGCACGAAAGGAGCAGAAGGAACTGCAGAGAACCTTCAGAAGGCTCGGCTTTACGGGAGTGTGATGAAATGAAAGCCACAGAAAACCTAATCTATACCAATACGGCAACGAACCAAAGCGTAAGCATCTCATTTTTATCAAATCTGATACCAACAGTATTTGATGAAGATGTGGATGCTTCTTTTTATACCGATAAAAACAGCGGACAGGACGGAGAAACACTGCAAAACCTTGATTTAGAGCCAAGAGAAATCGTCATCAAGGCAGTGTTTCAGTCTGACAGCAACTACCGTTTGTTTGAAAAGCATATTAAAAGTGTGTTTAATCCCAAAACGGAAGGCTTGCTGAAATATTCGGACGGAGAATATACAAAGTCTATTTCATGCTACCCCAAGAGCATACCTGTGTTTTCTTATTCGGGTGGAAAAGGCAGTCTGGAAACGGAGCTGATATGCTACGGCACATATTGGAAGGAGCAGACCATAACAGACAATCTTGCCAGTATGAAACCGTCTTTTGTCTTTCCACAATACTTCACTCCCTACACTCTTTTCGGTGTAAAGGCGGCACAGCTTGTAACGAAAATCAATAACACAGGTGATGCCGACAGCGGTTGGACGGTGCGGTTTTGTGCCTCCTTCGGTTCTGTAAAAAATCCTTATATCATCAACCGAAAAACAGGAGAAGGTGTGTATTTTACAGAGAAAATGACTAAGGGTGATGAGTTGCTTATTGATTTTACAAAGCAACAGCCTGTTATCTATAAGAACGGCAAAAAGGATTTTTCTGTTTTAAATGCACCAAAAAGCAGCTTTTTTAAGTTCTTTGTGGGAGAAAATGAAATTGAATACGGTGCAGAAGAGAATGTTACAAATCTGGAGGTTTATTTTAACTATAATCCGTTGGTACTTTAAGGAGGAACTATGAGAGTTGATATTTATTCTGATTTTACACTAAAGGATATTCTCCAATCCTACAGCAGTGTTCAGTTTTCGGAGTCTATCCGAGATGCGGGAGATATTCAGCTGTCCTTTACGGACAGTGAGGTTTATAGAAATACAAATGTTATGGAGGATTTTCTTGTGGTGGGAAACAATGCTTATTTGGTAGAAAATAAGCACAAAACCGACAGCAAGGATTTGAGAAATTACGAGATCACAGGCAGACATATCACATCAATACTTTCTTGGAGATGTGTAAAAGGCTTTGAGATACCTATTGGTGAAACCTACGAAGACGCCTGTATCCGTCTGGTTCAGGAAAGCTTTATTTCTCCCGAAGATACAAAACGAAAAATAGATTGTATGACAGTTAAGAAACAAAATCTTTCTGCCAAGAACACTGTAAAGCGTATCTATGAGGCAAATGACTGTCTGAGTATTTTGAAATTCATCAGCAAGCTTGGCGGATTCGGTTTCCGGCTTGAGTATGACATTCAAGGGAAAAAGCTTGTGTTTTGTTGTGTGCCTGTTTCCGACAGGAGCAGTACAGTGATTTTCGGAGATAAGTTTAACAACATTTCCGAAACCGACATTTACGAGGAAACCTCGGACTATAAAAATGTGGCATATCTTTATACCGAGCAAACCGAAACGGAAGCAGAAAGCTACACCGCCTATGGTGAAACAGAAACAGAAGGACTTTTCCGCCGAGAATATGTGGAGAAAGGAAGTTCCGTTGAGGATTTGCTGGAAGGACTGAAGGAAAAAACCAAAACAACAGGTGCGGAATTTGTCATTCTTAACTCTGAGCAATATCAGTATAATCATGACTATTTTCTCGGGGATACAGTGCTATTGACGGATACAGACAGCGGTCTTTCCTTAGCAAAGCCTATTGAGAAGGTGACGCATTTTTATGAAAAGACCTATGAAATGGAGATTACCTACGGTGATGCCATTCCCACGATTTTTACAAAGAAATGAGGTGTTTTGATGAGTATAACCTACTTTCCCTTCGATGCCGTTATGGACAGTGAGGGAAACTATGACAGAACCTATACCAGTGAACAGTTTGCTCTGTATTTCAGCAAGTTGTTTTCAAATGGTGTTTACGGTGTCGATTCCACAGGCTTGCAGGTAACAGCTTTAAACGGAAATATGTATATCACCGTTGCGGCAGGTGCTTTTTTCATTAACGGCAGATTTTATGCCAATGATGAGGACGAAAATATTCTGATTACGGCAGGAGATGTCCATTACGGCAGATATGACCGAGTGGTGGCAAGAGCTGATTTTGTAAACAGAATGTGTGGTGTATATGTTTTGGAGGGAATTCCAAGTGCCAGTCCTACGGTACCTTCTCTTACACAGACTGCCGACCGATTTGAAATACCTCTTGCCACAATCTATATCGCATCTGGTGCTGCAAGTTTGACACAGTATAACATAACAGATGAAAGAGTCGGTGTGTACTGTACCTTAACAGGCTTTACGGCAAGCGACTATTTCACTGCATACAGTAAAGCCTATCAGCAGTTCAGTGATGAAGTGCAGGAAAAAATGAATACCCAGTTTGCGGCACAGGAGAATAAAACAAACACGCAGCTTGCAAATCAACAGACGGAATTTTCTCATCTGCAGAGTGCCGTTAATGAATGGTATCAGGGTGTGATGAATGATATTTCGCAATTACAGACCTTTGATTTTGACAATATAGCCTACCGTATTGGGGCAACAGTTACATCAAATATTACCGATACGGTAATTACAGAAACCATGGTATTGAATGAAGTAAAGATTGCGGAGAGAATCACAAATATAGAAGATACCGTTATCCGCTGTGTCACAAAAGCATGGGACTCTGACGGCAGTCATCTTCTTTTAAATAGTACAACGGTAACGACCATTGCAGATGATGTGATTACAAGTGTTATCAGCCAGAATTAAAGGAGGAATGTAAATTGGATGTAACAGTATTTGCAACATTGAAAAAGCTGATTGGAAAGAAAAATGACACAGGCGGAAGTGCATCTGACGGAACAGTAAACGGAAAATTAAATGCCGTAATTTCAAATACTTCCGCAAGCACTTCAGCCAATGCAAGCGGTACATTAAGCCAAAAGATAAGCTATATCATCAGCACATTGATTGGTTCAGAAAATGCAACCGGAGGAAGTGCTACAGCAGGAACGGTTATGGGCAAGCTAAATGCACTGCTTTCGTCATGGACAAGTACAAGGGCAGGATATGTTGATAACATTCGTTCCTATACAGTTACAAACAATACCGCCAGCAGCACAGGAATATTAAGTCAAAAGCTGAGTTATCTCATCTCCCAAAGACAGGCAAGCCTTACCGGAACAGGCACAACCGTATATTCAGGATCCATAACAGCGGCTACATACACAGATAGATATATTTGTATTGCAAAATTTGTTGCTCCTGTCAGCGGAGTTTATAAAGTAACGGTAACAGCCAATGCACAAAGCTATTCTGCACCAATTGATGTTAGAAAAATCATTTCTGTAACAGCCTCCTATTGTTATAACGCAACCAGCACAAGTTACAGCTATGTCGGAGCAAGAACCATTGACCAAAATGTATCTTATGATGTATCTTCTGTAAACAGTGTAAGCTATGTAAATAAGACAGATTCCGCCACTACTTATTGGAGCGGTTATATTGCAGACCGGGGAGGAACTCTTTTTAGTCTTATGCCAAGCATCGGTACGGTGTATACAAGCACATCAGAGGCAGTAACAAAAACATTCAGTATGTACTGCACAGCCGGAGAACAGGTACAGCTTGTGGAGTATTATTCGGGTTCAAAAAGTTATTACATTCATTCCGTAACCGTTACATATCAAGGAAGGTGATTTGATGTTTGAAGTAAGAAATGAAACGGAAATCTGGTATAAGTCTAAAGAAATGCCGGACTGGATTCATTACGGTTCGGCGGTTGTTGCCGAGCCGATAGAAAAAGAAAAATTTGCGGTGAAACGCTTTGACTTGGAGAAAGGCGAATATCTGCTTTTTGCGGATTGTAAAACTTACTTTTATAATGGTGTGGAATATTCTGTGACAGACGGCTGTTTCACTGTTCCAAAACCAAAGGAAGAACCTGCAGTGTATCAGCCAAATGACGCTGAACTTGCCATTATGGAAATGCAGGCGGATATGTATGAACAGCAGGAGCAGAGCAATTTAACCTTAATGGAATCTTTGGCTGACTTTTATGAAACTATGATTGGAGGAAATGAAAAATGACAGAGATGTATTTTCAGTTGGTAATCAATCAGAGAAGAACCTGTGATGAGAATAACAAAACCGTAAAACCTGTGCCGAAAACACAGCTTGCGGCAGTAAAGGAATTACTTCAGAAACGAGGATATGATTTAAATGGATATAAGACGGAGTGACCGTCTTTTTTTAGTTGGGAGGAATGAAAATGAAGGATTTTTGGAATGTGATTCAGCTTATAATTTCGGCACTTGGAGGTTGGATTGGATATTTTTTAGGCGGCTGCGATGGACTTCTTTATGCACTGCTTGCCTTTGCGGTGATTGACTACATCACAGGCGTTATGTGTGCTGTCAATAACCATACTCTTTCCAGTGAGGTTGGGTTTAGAGGCATCTGCCGTAAAGTGCTTGTCTTTTTGTTGGTTGGTATTGCAAATGTGCTTGACGTACAGGTTATCGGAACAGGCAGTGTACTTAGAACAGCAGTAATTTTCTTCTATATCTCCAATGAGGGTGTAAGCCTTTTGGAAAATGCCGCACATTTGGGATTGCCTGTGCCGGAAAAGATAAAAGCAGTGTTGGAACAGATTCATAACAGGGCAGAAAGTGAGGAGAGCAAATGATAAGAGGTATTGATGTTTCTAAATGGCAAGGGAATATTAACTTTCAAAAAGTAAAAGACAGCGGTATCAGTTTTGTAATTATCCGTGCGGGGTATGGAAATTTGACGTCACAGAAGGATAAGTGCTTTGAGGAGAACTATCGTAAGGCAAAAGCGGCAGGATTTGATGTTGGTGCGTATTGGTATTCTTATGCGATGTCGGTTGATGAGGCAAGGGAAGAAGCAAAAGCCTGTCTGTCCGTCATAAAAGGGAAGCAATTTGAATACCCTGTGTATTTTGATTTGGAGGAGCAGAAACAGTTTTCAAAAGGCAGAGAATTTTGTGACAGCATTGTAAATACCTTCTGCAGTGAACTTGAGAAAAACGGGTATTTTGCCGGACTTTATATTTCACGCTCGCCGTTAGAGAGATTTATTTCGGAAAGCACTGCAAAAAAATATGCACTTTGGGTTGCAGAATATAACAGCAGGTGCAGATATAATGGTGATTACGGTATGTGGCAGTATTCTTCAAAAGGAAAGGTGAACGGAATCGGTGGAAACTGCGATATGAATTACTGCTATAAAAACTATCCATCTATTATCAAAAATGGCGGCTTTAACGGATATGACAAAAAGAAGTCAGCAGACGAAATTGCAAAAGAAGTCATTGACGGCAAATGGGGTAACGGTGAAGAACGAAAGAAAAAACTGTCTGCTGAAGGATATGATTGGAAAGCGGTACAGAAAAAAGTAAATGAACTCTTAAAATAACATTAGGAACAAATCATTGTGCCTGCCTGCATTCTTCGGAGTGTGGGCAGGTATTATTTTTTTTGCCTTTAAGGGGGTTCGATTCAGCCTGTCTTTTCGCATATAGGCAGAGGGAACATTTCCACTGTTTTAAAGATTGGAGGAATCGAAATGGAAGTGCAAAGAATAGAAAACTTTAAGATACCGAATGCCGTGGTGCATGAGATTACACAGGAAGAATTGCAGCGAGATTTTGACTATTACAGGGCACAGAAAGTGTTGGAAACCATGTTTATGTTCGGCATGATTTCTGTGGATGAATTCCACAAAATATCGGCTGTAAACCGCAAAACTTTCTCACCGTTTCTGGCGGAGATTATGGGCTAAATGACTTGCTATTTCTGCGATAGTACGGGAATATGTCACTGCCCAAGAAGCGAGGTGAGTTGATGAAAAAGATAACAAAAATCGGGACAAATGAACCCCTGGCTGAGAAGAAAAAATTGAAGGTTGCTGCCTACTGCCGAGTATCTACGGCAAGTGATGAGCAGCTTATCAGCCTTGAAGCACAAAAGGCACATTATGAAAGCCACATCCGTGCCAATGACGAATGGGAGTATGTAGGCCTTTATTATGATGAGGGTATCACGGGTACCAAAAAGGATGTTCGTGCCGGACTTCTTTCCATGATTGCTGACTGTGAGGCCGGTAAGATTGAATTTATTATTACCAAGTCCATCAGCCGATTTGCCCGTAACACTACGGATTGCCTGGAGATGGTACGAAAACTGACAGATCTGGGCATTTCCATTTTCTTCGAGAAGGAGAATATTAACACGGGTTCAATGGAGAGTGAACTGATGCTTTCCATTTTGAGCAGTCTGGCAGAAAGCGAGTCGGTATCCATTTCCGAAAACAGCAAATGGTCGGTGCAGAAACGCTTTCAGAACGGCACCTTTATCATTTCCTATCCACCATACGGATATGAAAACGATAACGGTACGATGGTTATTGTGCCGGAGCAGGCAGAGATTGTAAAAGAGATTTTTGCAGCCTGCCTTGCAGGTAAAGGCACTCATGCGATAGCCAGGGAATTGAATGCCCGTGGCATCAAGACAAAAAAGAACGGTAAATGGAGTGCGGGCACTGTGAATGCCATTCTTAACAACGAAAAGTACACAGGTGATGTGATTTTTCAAAAGACCTACAGTGACAGCAGTTTTAACCGCCACATCAATTATGGTGAGCGTGACCGTTTCCTTTGCGAGAACCATCATGAGCCGATTATTAGCCATGAGGATTTTGAAAAGGTACGTGCGGTGCTTGATCAGAGAGCAATGGAGAAAGGCAACGGCACAGATACCTATCGATATCAGAACCGTTATTGTTTTTCCGGCAAAATCAAATGTGGTGAATGCGGTACTACTTTTAAGCGCAGACAGCATTATAAGCCAAGCGGCAATTATGTGGCTTGGACTTGCGGAAAGCACCTGGAAAACAAGAAAGAATGCTCCATGCTCTACATTTCTGATGAGAGCATTAAGCTGGCTTTTCTGACCATGATGAATAAGCTGACCTACGGTCACCAAGTGATATTGAAGCCGCTGCTGCGAACACTGCGAGGGATGGATGACAAAGACCGATTGCTTCGTATTCAGGAATTAGATATCTGCATTGAAGGAAACACCGACAGGAAACAGATTCTTACAAGCCTAATGGCAACAGGGGTATTAGAACCTACTGTATTCAATAAAGAAAATGCTGCTCTTATTATGGAAGAGCAAAAGCTACGGGCAGAAAAAGAAAAGTTGGTTAATTTCGTTGGCGGTGACAAGACACGAATTAGGGAACTACAAAAACTGATGGCTTTTACATCCAAGGGCATGATGCTGACAGCATTCGAGGATGAAACTTTCCTTGCCTTTGTGGAAAGCATCACGGTGGAGTCCAGGACAAAGATTGTGTTCCACCTAAAATGCGGATTGAATCTAACGGAAAGGTTGGTGAACTAAATGACAGCACATATCCCATACGGATATCGCATTGTAGACGGAAAGGCTGTTGTCGATGAGGTTCAGGCAGAACAGGTCAGAAGTTTTTTTGAAGAGTACATTTCCGGTAAGGCACTAAAGGTTGCTGCAGAAAATGTGGGGCTAAAGATTTTTCACGGCAGTGCCGGAAGGATGCTTCGAAATACCCGTTATCTTGGGGATGATTATTACCCGGCCATTATTGATCAGGAACTGTTCGACAAAGCCGAGGAAGAAAGGCAATCCAGAGCCAGTCAGCTTGGCAGGGTAAGAGAACTGAAGGGCAAAGAAATGCCTGCCGTTCCCCTGTGTTTTACAATGGGTCGACAGACAAAGGTTTTCTATGACCCTTTCGAGCAGGCTGAATACGCCTACAGTCTGATAGAAAGTGAGATGAATTTGAATGGAAACAACTAAAAACATAACGGTGATACCGGCGCGTAGACGTGTTGGCAACACTGCGAAAGAATCTGAAATACCGAAACTCCGTGTAGCAGCATACTGCCGAGTTTCCACCGATAGTGATGAGCAGGCTACCAGTTATGAGGCACAAGTAGAGCATTACACGGATTATATTCGTAAGAATCCGGAATGGGAATTTGCCGGAATATTCGCTGATGACGGAATATCCGGAACCAATACCAAAAAACGAGAAGAGTTCAACCGCATGATTGACGAGGCTATGGCGGGCAAAATCGATATGATTGTTACAAAGTCCATAAGTCGATTTGCGAGAAATACTTTAGACTGCCTAAAATATATCAGACAGCTTAAGGAAAAGAATATTCCCGTTTATTTCGAGAAGGAAAACATCAATACGATGGATGCCAAGGGCGAGGTACTGCTTACCATCATGGCGAGTCTTGCACAGCAGGAAAGCCAGTCCTTGTCACAGAATGTAAAGTTAGGATTTCAGTACCGTTATCAGCAGGGACAGATTACTGTGAATCACAACCGTTTTCTTGGATATACCAAAGATGAAAAGGGACAGTTGATTATCGAACCCGATGAAGCAGAGGTGGTCAAACGAATTTTCAGAGAGTACCTTGAGGGTGCAAGTTTGCAGCAGATTGGCAGAGGTTTAGAAGCGGATGGTATTCTGACGGGTGCCGGGAAAAAGAAATGGCGAGCGGAAACCCTGCAGAAAATCCTCAAAAACGAAAAATACATCGGAGATGCCCTTCTTCAGAAGACTTATACGGTGGATTTCCTGGAAAAGAAGCGTGTTCCCAATAATGGCTTGGTGCCACAGTATTATGTGGAAAACAGCCACGAAGCCATTATTCCCCGTGAACTTTATATGCAGGTGCAGGAAGAGATGGTGAGACGAGCCAATCTCCACAGCGGTCAGAACAGAAAGAAACGTGTTTATAGCAGCAAGTATGCCTTGTCCAGCATCGTGTACTGTTCCAAATGTGGTGACATCTACCGCAGGGTTGTATGGAATAACCGAGGAAAGCGATCTATCGTGTGGCGCTGCTGCACCAGAGTGGAACACGGTCCGGGAGCCTGCAATGCCGATGCTATCCATGAATCAGAATTACAAAACCTTGTGGTTCGAGCTATTAACATGGCACTTGGTCAAAAGGATACCATGTACGATGTCCTGCAGCGAAATGTTGAGGCGGTGCTTACGGGAACAGACGGTATTTCCCTTGACGAGATTGACGCAAGGCTGGAAGAATTGCAGAAAGAACTGCTGAATGTGGCAAATGCCAAAGGAAACTATGACAGCATTGTAGATGAGATTTATAGTCTTCGTGAGGCAAAGCAGAATGCACAGGTGGAGGGAGCGGAGCGTGAAGGTATGAAACAGCGAATCAGTGAGATGCAGCAGTTTCTTTCGGAACAGACACAGGAAGTCACCAAATACGATGAGCAGTTGGTTCGCAGGCTGATTGAGAAAATTACGGTCTATGATGAGAAAGTTATCGTGAAATTCAAATCCGGCACAAATGTGGATATCTACAGGTGAATACAGTTCAGATTATTGGCACCTCGCTTCGGCGGGGTGTTTTTGTATATACTCATGAGTTGATTAGTATTGACAAAATACTAATAAAACGGTTATACTGGATGGGAGATTATTGTACCTTTTGAGAGGCGGTGTAATATGGAAAAGAAAATTAGTTTTACCGTAGATTCTGATATATATGAGAAGTTTTGTCTTGCATTGAACCTTACAAAGGAGAGTGAGGATTCAGCTATTGAAACTTGTATGCGTTGGTATATTGCAAAATCGTTTGAAAAAGCCTCTCAAGAATACAATCCAAAGGTTGCAAATAGGTCTAATGAAAGCAAAGATTATTACGGAAAAGCAATTCAGCGTATTCCAATATGGTCATTAAAGCCTACTCAGTACAACCACAAAATTATCAGAGCGTACTTCGAGGCAGTAGATATTGCCGGAGAAGCTACTTTGACAATGATGGAGAGGTTGTGTAGTGATAAGGATCATCCCGAACTGTATGTTCCGACCTTTAAGAATAATTACTCACAGATGAAAATTGATGGACCTAAATCACACGGTAAGGTATTTGAGGATGATGGTGAAAGAGTATGGATTTGGAGTGAGGTTGAGACAGTCTTACTGCAGTACAAAAATAGCTTTTACCAGGGAGAGGAGTAAATATGAGCGTATTAATTGACAGCAGCATTACGATTTATGAGGCTCTTCAGAATATAAAAGACGGAAAGTATGTAATGCCTGCGTTCCAAAGACAGTATGTGTGGAGCATGGAGCAGATTGAAAAATTGTGGGACTCCATTCTTTTAGATTATCCGATTGCTACATTCCTATTCTGGCATGTCGATGATGATAATGTAACATGGGATACTTATTTCTGTAATTTCCTATCCTCTGTTACATTTGATAGCCGCAAGCAGGCTGACAGCGTAAATTATGAATTATCGAGCATTGATGTAAAACTGACCGATACGGCAGTGCTTGACGGGCAGCAGAGACTCACCTCTCTCTATCTGTCCCTGTTTGGTGATGCGTTCATCCGTCAGAAACACGCGCGAAAGAAATCCGGCGGCGGCATCGTTACAAAACTTCTGATTGAACTTAACAAGAACAAACTGACCGTAGATGAAGAAGAATACAATAGCAAGAAATATGACATCAAGTTCAGCGAAAAAGTAGGTAAATTGAGTCCAACTCAGTTCGAAATCAGAAAGATTCTTGAACCGAAGTTCCAGGATGAAACTACCAGAGAAAACGCTATCGAAGATGCAATAGCAAATGTTCCGGCAGACAGCAAAGATTATGCGAGAGGTATCCTAAATAAACTCTATGAGAAGATTTTTGTTGAAAAGCTTATTCGTTATACCGAAATCCGGGATATGAAGCAGGACGATGCTCTGGAGATGTTCGTTCGTTTCAATAGCGGTGGTAAGGCACTTCGTAAGTCGGAAATCACTATGTCGATCTTGGAGGCTTACTGGCCAAGTGCGAAGACAGAGTTTGGAAAACTGCTTGTAGACTCTTATGCCGGATTCGGTTCCGATTTTATCATCAGAGCAGCGCTGATGCTTTATGGTGATGTCATCAAGTCGAACATCAACAAGCAGATTGCTGAAGAGTTGAAAAATAACTGGAGTGAGTTCAAGAAGGCACTTAAGAACCTGGAAGCACTCCTCAAGGAAATGAAGATTGAAGTCAGCCGTTTCTCAAGCAGTTGGAACGTCCTGCTCCCTATTGTATATTTCATTTATTATAATCCTGATTATAAAGACAATGCAGAAGGCATTCGTGCATATCTTGTACGCGCTATTTTGTTTACATATTTCCAGTCTGGCACTACAAGTAAGTTGCAGCAGATGAAGAGCAATATCAATGAAAATGATTATGAAATTACTGTTGATATGCTGAACCAGATGAATGAACTTCGTGTGACCGATGGCAAGATTGAGGATATCCTCAATTCTGAAAAAGGAAGTCGTGTTGCCGGGGAGGCTCTTTACTATCTAAGCTTGGATTGGCTCAACAAGAACTTCAAGTATGAGCAGGACCATTTGCATCCATATGATAGATTTGATGGTAGCAAGCCTGTTTCGGTAACTATGGATGCATGGCGCAGATGGCGTGGAAACCGTAACCGTCTTCCTAACCTCCAGCTTCTTGAAGGTCGCAGCAATGGCAGCAAAAATGATATGCCGTTGATTGAGTACTATAACGATATGAATGATGATCAGAAGGCTGAGTTCCGCAACGAGGCATTTATCCCGGATGATGTTGGATTGGAACTTGAGCATTTTGAAGAGTTCTATGAAAAAAGAAAAGCCTTGTTGACAAGTAAGATTCGTCAGTTACTGGGATAAACATAATAAGAATATGGAAGGGGGCATTCGAAAAAATGATGCGAATACCAAATAACTTTTGTATCAAATGCAACGAATGCGGTAATGTAACATTGGTTATAGCTGATGATTTAGATTATGAAACTTCTGTGTTTGACAGACCAATGGGTGAAGAGATAGAATATGATTTTCGTGGAGAAATATGCTGTGATAAATGTCATTCATGGATAGATTTTAGTATCAGAGGATATGAGTATCCTGTGGGAGCCTTTAATTTCTCTGATTCGGAGTGTCATGGTGGTTGTTTCATAGATGAACCAGTGGTAGAAATGGATTATGAATTTGATTTTGATTATTATGATGAAGCTTATGCAGAGTATGAAAGAGCAGAATGTTTCTTAGAATACAATAGGGAAAGAATTAAAAGAATGTCACCGAGAGATTTTGAATTTTTTGTTGCTGAAATATTCGAAAAACTTGGTTTTAGTGTAAGAATTACGCAGGCAACAAGAGATGGTGGAAAGGATATTATTGCAACAAAAGCAGACCCCATACCATATACATTAATTATTGAATGCAAACACTGGGGTGAAAACCATAAGGTTGATGTAAGCGTAGTTAGAGGTGTATATGGGGTTCAGATGGCAATGCAAGCAAATCAATCGGTAATTGTCACATCTTCTAGATTTACGAAAGATGCTCGTGCATTTGCCGAAGAACGACAAAATTTGATGGCTTTATGGGACATAGATGATTTACTAAAGCTTACAATGAATTAGTAGTATAAATTTGCAGATCCAAGAGGGATTAAAATATGGGAAACATTTTTGATTTTAGTGGCATAGAAAAAAGTGAACAAACTATTAGAAAAACATGGAGTGAGTTCCGAGAATGTTTGGCAAATGGGTTGTTTTCCTATGATGAGATTGAAAAGGCTAAGAAACAGACCTTTTTAAAGGTATATGATGATTTATTTCAAAAACATTCTGGTATTGACCACAAAACAATTGCTTTTAAAGATTTGAAAGCCAAGCTAATAGGAAGAGGTACTATACTAAAAAATAATGAAGTTCCAAATTACGAGCGTTTTCTTCCTAAAGAAGAGTACATCAAAGAAGATAATCGTTTTAGTCCTCCTCATGTGGAATGGCTTTATTTGGCAATTGGTGATGATAATGATATTCACGAATGTGCACAGGCTGAATGCCGAGTTAAAAAAGGAAATAGGTTTGGATTTTGTCATTTTCAACTTGATGTCAAATATAATGAGTGTAAATTAGTAGACTTAACCATTGCGGATGATGTTTCTTATGCAGAAATAAATGAAACTTTAGAAGAATATGGACAAGCACAAGTTAAAAAAGGCATTAAAATAGCAAAAGCATTAGGTTTTGTTCCCAAAATGAGCACCAACAAAAAAGAGTTTGAAGAACTTCTTACTCGATGGGGCGTGTATACTTATACAAAATTACTATCAGAACAAATTTTTGAACCACTCAATGTTTGCGATAACAAGGCAATTGCTTATGCCCCATTTCAAACAATGGCTCAATATTATATTTCATTGGGTTATTCTGGTATTGTTTACGGTAGTACCGTATGCCCGGTAGGAAAGAATATTGTGTTGTTTGACAAGCATATGGCCTGCCCAGTAGGAACAATAGAAGACTACAAAATATCGTAAGACTGGGAAATCAGTTGGATATATTCCCGGAAACGGCTCGAACACGAAAAAGACTGTGGACTTGTTCCCTTAAACGGGAAAATAGCAAAGACATTCTGCATATCCAGACGAGCCATATAGAGACTATCTGTTTGCTTACTCGTAAGTAATAATATGGCAACTGTTACTCTCCATCCATGTGGAAACGGTTGCCTTGCTTTCCTTAAAAAATAAAGAAAAATAAGAACTTCGGCCGGTGGCTCGGGCAGTTTTGCTGCCCATTTGCCACCGTCTTTTTTTATTGAGAATACCATATGCGGAGCGTTGGATTACCTTTGTACAATAATTGTTAACCTATATTTATATTTGGTTGACTATCAAAAGGGGTTGTGGTATCATTCCATCTTAAGGAGGTGGAGAGAATGGGAACAAAGGAAAAACTTCTCTCTTTATTTGAAGAACAGAAAGGAACATATCTTTCCGGTGAGGAGATCGCTGAGAGGCTTTCTGTTTCCCGGACGGCTGTATGGAAGGCGGTAAAAAGCCTGCGGAACGAAGGATATGAGATCGATGCCGTCCAAAACAAGGGCTATAGTCTATCGGTGAAAACAGATATCCTTTCTGCTCAGGGAATCCGAAAATATCTGAACCCGTCCTGTGGTGCCTTGGAGCTGCATGTGCTGCCGGAGGCAGCATCAACCAATACACTGCTGCGGGAAAAAGCTAACGCCGGCGCAGCGGAGGGCTGCACCATCCTTGCCAATACCCAGACAGAAGGCAGAGGACGGCTGGGGCGCAGCTTCTATTCTCCCGTAGATACGGGTATCTACATGAGCCTTTTGCTTCGGCCTGCGGGGCTTTCCCCCAGTCAGGCAGTGAAGCTTACTACAATGGCTGCCGTGGCTGCCTGTGAAGCCATCGAAGAGGTTTCCGGGAAGCAGGCCCAGATCAAATGGGTCAATGATATCTACATGGGTGGGAAAAAAGTCAGCGGCATCCTCACGGAAGCCTCCCTGGGCTTAGAGGATGGCCGCTTGGATTATGTGGTTCTGGGTATCGGGATTAACGCCTATCCGCCTGCGGAGGGCTTCCCGAAGGAGATCGGCCAGATTGCGGGAGCCGTATTCCAGGAACGGCAGAACGACGGAAAAAACCGCCTGGCGGCTGCATTCCTGAATCACTTTATGGATGATTACACTGGGGGAAAAACAGAAGATCATGTGGAAAAATATCGGGAAAGAAGTCTGGTGATCGGGAAAGAAATCACCGTCCTCTCTCCCACCGGCGGGGAAAAGGCTCTGGCACTGGATGTGGATGAAGCGTGTCATCTGCTGGTTCGATATGAAGACGGCAGGACAGAGCGGTTATCCTCCGGTGAGATCAGCATTCGGTTTTCATAAGGAGGGCAGGATTTGAGAAGTGAGCATACAAAAGATATGATTTTATGCGCCATGTTTGTGGCACTGATCGCAGCGGGCGCTTTTATCAAGATACCCGTTCCTGTGGTGCCCTTTACCCTGCAGTATCTGTTTACCATGTTAGCAGGGCTTTTGCTGGGAGGAAGGAAGGGCTGTTTTGCCGTCTGTGTTTATATCCTGCTTGGGCTGGTGGGGCTGCCTATCTTTGCTCAGGGCGGCGGCATCGGGTATCTCTTCCAACCCAGTTTTGGGTATATCATCGGCTTTGCTGTAGGCGCATTTGTGACAGGAACCATTGCCAATAAAAAGCATCAGCCGGGCTATGGGCGGCTTCTTGCGGCCAATTTTGTCGGCCTTGGCATCGTATATCTTTTTGGGATGGTGTATTACTATCTCATTAGCAATTTTTATCTGCAAAACCCCATCGGGTTGTGGCCGTTGTTTTTGTATTGTTTTCTTTTGGCTGTCCCTGGGGATATTCTTTTGTGCATCATCGGGGCGATCATCGGGCGTCGGATGATCCCTTTGATTCAAGAAGGAAGGTTGTGAGAAAGAATGGATATAGAACGTTTAGGAAATGCAGTCCTGCAGGGAAGGCAGATCAGCAGAGAAGAGGCCCTTTGGCTGTATCAGCAGCCCTTGGAGGCCCTTTGCCGCAAGGCGGACGAGATTCGGGCCCATTTTTGTTCCAATGGCTTTGATATTTGTACCATCATCAATGGGAAAAGCGGACGCTGTTCCGAAAACTGTCGCTTCTGTGCCCAGTCTGCCCATAACCATACGGGGGCGGAGGCATACCCTCTGCTGCCCAATGAAGAAATTTTGGCCCAGGCCAAGGCAAATGACGCCCAAGGGGTGCTGCGCTATTCTATTGTCACATCGGGAAAACGCCTGTCCGATGAGGAAGTGGAACGGATGTGCCATGCTGTGCGGCAGATTCGGAAGGAAACCAACATCGCGGTCTGCATCTCCTTCGGTCTTTTAAATGAAAACCAGTACCGAAAGCTAAAGGAAGCCGGCGTGACACGGGTACATAATAATCTGGAAACTTCCCGTCGGAACTTCCCCAATGTATGCACCACCCATACTTTCGATGATAAGATCAATGCCATTCGGGCGGCGCAGGCGGCAGGGCTTTCCGTGTGCAGCGGCGGCATTATGGGGCTGGGAGAAACAGTGGAAGATCGGATCGATATGGCCCTTAGCCTGCGGGAACTGGGCATCCGCAGCGTGCCAGTCAATATGCTGAACCCCATTCCCGGCACGCCCCTGGAACATAACGAGAAGCTGACCGCGGAGGATATGTGCCGTATCGTGGCGGTCTATCGTTTTCTCCTGCCGGATGCCTCCATCCGCCTTGCAGGGGGACGGGGATTGCTGGCGGATAAAGGCAAAAGCTGTTTCCGATCCGGGGCAAATGCGGCGATCTCCGGGGATATGCTGACCACAGCAGGCATCACCGTAGCCACAGATATGGAGCTGCTCAAGGAACTGGGATACGAAGTGAGGTATGGAAATGAGTAAGAAGCTGTTTATCACAGGCACGGGAACGGATGTGGGAAAGACATATGTTTCTGGTCTGATTTTAAAAAAGCTGAAGGAAAGCGGTGTCTCCGCCGCTTATTACAAGGCAGCCATGAGCGGCAATGAGAGAAGCGCAGATGGCAGCCTGATCCCTGGGGATGCCTTCCATGTCAAAAGGGTTTCTGGGATTTCGCAGCCTTTGGAGGAAATGTGCCCCTATGTTTATGAGACAGCCGTTTCCCCCCATCTGGCATCTCGGATGGAAGGAAATCCGGTTCAGATGGAAGTTGTCCTTGAAGGCTTTCGGAAGGCTTGCCAAGGCTATGAATATGTGACCATGGAAGGCTCTGGCGGTATCCTTTGCCCCATCTGCTTCGATGAAGAGGAAATATGGCTGCCGGATGTGGTGAAAGCTTGCGGTTTGGGCTGCTTGCTGGTGGCAGATGCAGGGCTGGGCACCATCAATGCCGTGGGGCTGACGGCATTTTATCTGAAAGCCCATGACATTCCCCTGAAGGGCATCATTTTCAACCATTTTCAGCCGGGAGACCCCATGCAGGAGGATAACCTGAAAATGTGCGAACATTTGACGGGGGCAAAGGTAGTTGCCTGCGTGCGGGACGGAGACACAGAGCTGGAACTTTCGGCGGAGCTGCTGCAATCGTTATATGAATAGGAGGAAACAGAATGATCTGGTATCCGTATGAACAGATGAAAACCATGAAAGCTCCTTATGAAATCGTGGACGCAGAGGGTGTCTATTTATATACCAAGGAGCAAAAGCTGATCGATTCGGTGTCCTCCTGGTGGAGTGTCATCCATGGATATAAGCATCCGGGACTGAATCAGGCTATCCTTTCTCAGGTGGAAAAATTTTCCCATGTGATGCTGGGTGGGCTGACCCATGAACCGGTGCAGAAGCTGTCGGAAAAACTGCAAAGCTTTCTGCCCGGCGATCTGGACTATTGCTTCTTTTCCGATTCCGGCAGTGTGGCGGTGGAGGTAGCCCTGAAAATGGCACTGCAATACTATATGAACCGGGGAGAGGAACAGCGGACGATGATCCTTGCCCTGGAGCATGCCTATCATGGGGATACCTTCAAGACCATGGAAGCCGGAGATGATGAGGACTATCACTTTGTCCTGAAAGCATATGGCCCCAGTAAATATGTGGTGCATATCCCTACAGAAATCGAGGCGTTGGAACAGGCCTTTGCCAAATATCACCACCGATTGAACTGCTTCATCGTAGAGCCGCTGCTGCAGGGGGCTGGGGGGATGCGGATGTATGATATCTCCTTCCTGAAGTGTGCCAGAGAACTTTGTGACCAATATGGGGTGCTTCTGATCTTTGACGAGGTGGCAACAGGCTTTGGGCGGACAGGCAATCGATTTGTGGCGGATTTGGTCCTGCCGGATATTCTGGTGCTGGGAAAAGCCCTGACGGGGGGATATATTGGCCATGCGGCAACGGTGGCTAATCATAAAGTCTTTGCAGGCTTCTATGATGACGACCCCAATCACGCCCTGATGCATGGGCCCACCTTTATGGGCAATGCTCTGGCGTGCAGCGTGGCACTGAAATCCATCGAGCTTTTCGAAACGGAGGATTACATGGCAAAAATCCGCAGGATTGAGGAAATTACCAGAAGGGAAATGGAAGGCTTTTCTGACCCTCGTATCCAGGAAGTCCGCATCATGGGTGGCTGTGTCTGCGTGGAGGTGAAGGATGCTGCCGCGCTGAAAGGGTATCAGCAGTTTGCCTATGAACGGGGTGTGTTCAGCAGACCCTTCCTGAAATATCTTTACGCCATGGTTCCTTATATCATCACGGAGGAAGAGCTGGTCAAGGTGCTGGATACCATGAAAGCCTGGTTTGCCCGGTGATTTTTTTGGTAACCCCGAGGAAATCATGGAAAAGGACGAAGCCCCATGCTATAATACAGACAGAATGCTTGAAAAGAGTCGAAAAGAAAAAACTGTATGAATTGAGGAGAGATATATGAAAATTTCGAAAAAAGACGCCCTGATGTGGTTTTCCTTTTTTGCCCAGTTGGATGAGGAAGAAGAACTGATGCCCAAGCAGATGGAGCTGGTCTATGCCACCTTTGCCCAGATCGAAGATGCCATTGATGCCAGAAACGAAAAGCTGATGGCGGAGATCAAAGGGCTGAAATCTGTGGATGGCAGAACCTATTTTGTTGGACCCGAGGAAAAATTTGCCAAGGGTTGCCGTTCCTGCATGACGGGGACAGGCCTGACTGCCATTCGGAAAACGAACAAATGCAATATCCAGTGTAAATTCTGTTATAACTATGGGGAATTGGAAGGTTGTATGCCCATTGGAGAGGGCTTGTGGGAGATCGGCGGCACAAAATTCTACGAAAGGGATTTGGATTTGCTCCTTTCCGTTCAGGAAAAACCTACAGGCATTTCCTATGTATATCTGGAACCATTCATGGAAATTGAAAAATATTACGGTATCATCCGAAAATTCCATGAAGCAGGCATCCATCAGCATATGTATACCAATGGCACATTGGCAACGGAAGAAAACCTGAAGGCCCTGGGAGAAGCGGGGCTGGATGAACTGCGCTTCAATCTGGGGGCGACCAATGCCTCCGACAAAGTGATCGAAGCCATTGCAACGGCGAAGAAATATATCAAATATGTGGGTATCGAAACACCCATGACACCGGAATATTTCGAAGCATTTATGCAGAAAAAAGAGAAAATTCTTGCTACCGGCGTGGATTTCATGAACTGTGCAGAACTGCATCTGAATAACAATAATATTTGGAACTATGAGGGCGAAAATATGTATGTGTATCGCCATGGTTATGTTTCTCCCATTTGGAGCCGTGAACTGACCTTCAAGCTGATGAAGATGGCGGATGAAGAGGGCTGGGATGTGGCTGTCCATGACTGTTCCAACCGTACAAAATTTGCCCGTGGGCTGAATATGAAGAGCAAGGAAGGCGGATGGTTCGGGGCCAGCGGCTATGGCTCTGAATTCAGCAGACCCCCCTTTGAAGCTTTCCTGCCTATCCTGCAGGATGAAAGCTTCCAGTTCTTAGAAGAAGAGGAACTGCCGGAAGGCTACAGACCGGGGGAACTTTTCTTCTGATTTTGGTAATAAGAAAAGCACCTGATTTTGATGAATCGGGTGCTTATTTTTTTATTTATTCCGCAGTTTTTGTTTTCCAAAGCAGCATATTATCTTCTACATACACTTCCATTTTATCCTGATCCACCAGATAGGACAGATAGGAGCGGACGGTGCTGCCGATGAGGACATACTGGTTATAGTCCATAGTCAGATCGAACACTTCAAAGACCCGCTTCAAAATCTGCTCGAACTGCAGAGGTTCTGCGCAGATCTCCATGAGCTTGTCCAGAATTTCCAGCATCTTATTGCGGTTCGCCGCCACCAGAGGCTTGATATCTTCCATGGCTTCTGCATGGGCGGGGATAAAAAGTTTGCCCTCCAGTTTTTCCACCATATCCAGTGTTTCAAACTGGGCTGCCATATCATAGAAGAAGGACAGGTGGTATTTGGAAATGATATTTTCTCCGAAAACGCAGTCCGCCAGGAAATACACATCATCGGGGGTTTTTACGCCGATCATATCCCAGAAATGACCGGGCAGGCGGAAATATTCCATGCCTTCGGGCAGTTTTGCTGTGGCGATATCCTGCCCTTTGGAGGGGGTCGCCATCAGAAATTTATTCCGCAGTTTTTTGAAAGGATAGCCGCCATAGAGGAAAGAAGGCTCCAGAATAGGATTTTCCACCACAGCCACTTCCATGGGGGTGCTGTAAACAGCGCAGCCGAGGCGATTCTGCAGCAGGGTATTGCCGCCGTCATGGTCGGCGTTGGAGTGGGTATTGATGATGGCGGTCAGCTTCCAGCCCTGAGCGTCCAGAATTTTTTGAATCTTTCTGCCGGCGTCCTTATCGTTGCCGCTATCGATGAGCCAAACGTCGTCATCGCTGACGCGGTATACGCCGATTTTGGAAGGGGAGTTGATATAGTATGTATTTTCTGCTACCTGCACCAATTCGTACATGGGCAAAACCTCCTTTGTTTTTGTGGGACTCTGTCCCACACCCTGCAAGGGGATAATCCCCTTGACCTTATTTGCATAGTCAAGTGGAATTTGCTACGCAAACCTTGCCCTTCGGGCAACCGCCGCATCTGTTCGGCGGCACGTAAAACTGCGTTTTTGCGAGGAACATCGATATAAATTCCTTACAAAAAACGCAGTTTTTTGTGATATGGGGTTCCAAGGGAATCATTCCCTTGGTGGGGGTTCGAGGGGCAAAGCCCCTTCGGAATTTAGTTCATAGAATCAGTAGAACCGATGACGTTTTTGATCTTGTCTTCTACCAGCTCCTGGATCAGGTTTCTGCCTGCGCCCAGATAGCCGCGGGGGTCGAAAGCAGCGGGATCATCGCCGAAAGATTTGCGGATCGCTGCTGTCAGCGCCAGTCTCAGGTCAGTATCCATGTTGATCTTGCAGACTGCCATAGAGGAAGCCTTCCGCAGCATTTCTGCGGGGATGCCTTTCGCGCCTGCGATATTGCCGCCGTATTCGTTGCACATAGCAACACATTTCTGGTCAACGGAGGATGCACCGTGCAGAACGATGGGGAAATTATGGAAGCCTGCTGCTTCCAGTTTTTCTGTGATAGTCGCCAATCTGTCGAAGTCCAGCTTTGCTTCGCCCTTGAATTTGTATGCGCCGTGGCTTGTGCCAATGGCGATAGCCAGAGAGTCAACACCTGTGCGTTTAACAAAATCTACCGCCTGATCAGGATCTGTATAGGTTGCGTTTGCAGCGTCAACCTTTACTTCGTCTTCCACGCCTGCCAGCTTGCCCAGTTCTGCTTCTACCACTACGCCTCTTTCGTGGGCATATTCCACGATCTTCTTTGTCTGGGCAACGTTTTCTTCATAGTCCAGATGGGAACCGTCGAACATAACGGAAGTGAAACCGTATTCGATGCAGTCTTTGCAAACTTCGAAATCAGAGCCATGATCCAGGTGCAGGGCGATATCCAGACCTGTTTCTTCGATGGCAGCATCCACCATTGCTTTCAGATATTTGGGATGGGCATATTTCAGCGCGGATTTGGAAACCTGCAGGATCACAGCGGAATTCTGCGCTTTTGCAGCCGCTACGACACCCTGGATGATCTCCATGTTATTGATGTTGAAAGCACCGATGGCATAGCCGCCTTCAAACGCTTTTTCAAACATTTTTTTTGTTGTAACCAAAGCCATATAAAGACACCTCTCTTGAATTATTTTGGGTTTACTTTTAGCATTTCCGTATATTAGAATTATAATACGGCAACGGATTTGTGACAAGGCATTTGCTGGGAAAAGATTTCGATGGGAGGATGAAAAATGAGAGCGATTGTTACATTTTTTTCCATTTTAGGATTGGATCTGGGGACGAAGCACTGGGCGGAGCAAAAACTGCCCCTGAACCGGAAAAAAGAAATTGTCAAAAACCGCCTGTATTTTTGGCACATAAAAAATGGCGGTATGGCTTATAATAGATTTGACGGAAGGAGAAAAGGCATCCTGCTTTCAACGGGAGCATTGCTGGTATTTTACAGCGGCTTGTTTTTCCGCATCCTGCGGGGAAAGGGAGACCGGCGGATGGCATTGCCCTTAGCAATAACCCTCGGCGGCGGCTATGCCAACTTTTGGGAACGACTGAAAAAGGGAAAGGTGACAGACTTTTTATATTTTCCCATCAAAGGGAAAAATGCACCTATCTTCAATCTGGCGGATATTGCCATTGTTTTTGGGGCAACGTGGATGACAATACTTCCCTGCTTCAAAAACAAGAAAAAATGATTTTTATGTTGCCTAGTAAGGACAATTGTAGTATAATCGACGTAAAGAATCCTGAAATGTTCGACAACTTGCCATATTTGAACCTACATTACTGACGCGGGACTCCTATACACGACAGATATGTCAGGCCCCAAGATAATTCCCTTTGGGCGGGGGAAGGCAGAGTCTGAAGTTGCGGAAACCCACCTGGCTTAGGCTAGGTGTCAAGAGGCAAGACCGGCATTTCGGGATGTTTTTTATAAAAAAGAATCGAAAACAGTCTCAAAAGAGGCTGTTTTTTTTGATGGAAAAAAGATGCGGTTGGAATATATTGTAAAAATGAATCGATTCCCACAAAAAGTCATAAAAAAAGAATAAATAATTTGATAAAAATGGAACAAATTTTAGTGAGGATATGATATAATGATAGCGTCATCATGGGGGTACTTTGCATCAGGGTATTTCATACATGATGCAAAAATAATTTTACCTATACGAAAGGGGAATGAGTATGAGAAAAAGAAGAATTTTGGCATGGCTCATGGCAATGGTAATGGCCATAGGGTTGATGCCGGCAACAGCGTTTGCGAACCCGGATGAAGGTACGGATTTGACCTACGCAGCTGCTGATGTATATCAGTTAGATGGTGGTGAATCTCAAAGTAAGCAAGATGCTCCCAAATATATTTGGGAAGAAGATAGCACTGTTTATGTGGCTTTTGTTACGCAACAGACAAAGGTATTTTCTATGGTTAGAATTGGAAATCAAACATTAACAGAGTTTGATTCGGAAAATTGTGCCAAAGGTGATTCTGTAACTGTTGGTGAGGAAACTCTTGCAGGAAAAGGTAATGGTGAGTGCTGGCAGGTTGTTTCTTTTGAGGGTAACCTTAAAAACTTAGTCAAAGATGGGGAAATAAATATTGCCTGGAGTACAGAGACAGGTAATGGTGGCCATGGCAGTAACGGCGTGGACTTTACTGTTAAAGGCTGGCCTACTACACCAGACCCCGAAGAAACCGTTCTGAACTTTGAAGTTGACAAAGAACTGGAAAAGGTTAATGGTACTAAAGCCGATGTTGAAGAAGATGATGGCAATCTTTATGTTGAAAAAGATGACGATGACGAAGATGACAAAGATGACATCATCATTGTCAAAGTCGGCGATAAGCTTACCTACGAGATCGAACTGGATAACGAGGGAGATGCACTGGTAGGCGCAACAGTCGTAGTAGTAGATACAAAATTCAAATCCAATGTTGCAATCGATTCTGTTAAAGTCGGCGGTGACTCTGTTGACGATTATACTGATTATACTTTAGATCGAGAGAATGGCACTTTAACAATTGAAAATGTAAATCTTGCTGCGGACGATCAGGATGATGACGAAGATGAAATCAAAATCATCTATACATTAACAGTAAGTGAAAATGATGTCATTGAGCTGGACAATTATGGATATAGAGGCAAAACTGGCGTAGTGAATACGGCATCTGTACAAGATAATACCAACAGTGATGATGATAAAGTGGATACAGAAATCGTTCCTGTTGACAAAGGAGGAACTACATCTGATCCCGACACATACACAGTAACATACAAATACACTGGTACTGCCCCTGCAGATGCTCCTGCTGTTCCTGTTGCAAAAGAATATGCAAAAGACGAAACAGTAACAGTAGCAGATACCCCCACACTGGACGGCTATACATTCGATGGCTGGTACAAAGGGAATGAAAAGGTAACATCCTTTACAATGCCTGCAGAGAAGGTTACACTGACAGGTTCTTGGACAGAAAATGCTTCTGGTCCTAGCATCAGTGGCCTGGATAAAGAGGTCGTAAAGGTAAATAATGACTATGTAGGCCTTGGAAAATACAAATGGGAAAATGGAAAACTGTATGAAAAGAAATTCGAAGATTGGAAATTTAAATGGGTTGAAGCTACTTTGACAAAAGGTGATGTGGTTACATATCAGATCACATTGACAAATAAAGAAACAGAAGCCGTAACTGTAAAAGTTAAGGATAACCTCTTTGATAGTGCTTTTGTACTGGACCCTAATGAAACAGGTAAGGTAAGTTATACGGCTTATAGAGGAATTGATCTTCCAAAATTAGGCACAGCGGATGTAACAAATGGAAAAGTTACTGTAACAGTTCCTGAACAGGTTACAGTAAATTCGATCTTCGGGGACAAAACTTATGATGGTGAAGGTGTAATCACATATTCCTACAAAGTAGATAAAGATGATTTGACAACTCCTGTGACAGGCGGCGGAAATTATGTACTGCGTAATGACGTTTCTGCTGGCGGAAAAACAGATTTCGTTGAAATCCCTACAGACATGGTGCCTGATGAAACAACGAAGTACACTTTAACATTCCATTACAACTACACAGGTGCTCCCGATGAAGGCATTTATACAACAGCAGAAGTAGAAGAAAATGATACAGTAACAAGACCTGCTGATCCCACAAGAGATGGCGAATATACATTCCTTGGCTGGACAACAGATGAAGCAGGCAAAAATGGATACGATTTTGATACTCCTGTAACAAGCAATCTCGACCTGTATGCACAGTGGAGAGCAGAAGTTCACAGAGTAGAAAAAGTCGCAGTGCCTACAGTTTATACAGATGCTGGCCAGAAGATCCAGTATTTCGTTCTGCTGGAAAACCACAATACAGAGGATATTGAGGTTCTGGTAGAAGATGCGAAGCTGAACGGCGCAGAAAATATCTATTATGTAACAGTAGATAAACTGATCGCCGGCAGACCTGTAAAAGTGGACAGCGATAATGATGGCGCAATCAATGTTCCTGTTCCCGCACAGTATGAATCTACTGTGAAAACAGATATAGAAAAGATTCTGGATGCAATCTTTGGCAGCCTGAAACCTGGCAAAAAAACAATGGATCTTGATTTCGATTTCGATGATTTAGATTTGGATTGGGAAGATATCCTTTCTGAACTTGGTGGATTTAAAGGCTGCGATAAACTGCCCGATATCAAACTGCCCGAATGCGGCGATCAGGAAATCGTGATCCCCGGCTATACGATTCTGACTTACACATATACCACAACAGCAACAGATAAGGGCAGCAATGTTGTAAATACTGTAAAAGTTGGTAATAAGGAAGACTCTGCAACTGTAGAATATAAAGGCATTACAATTCCTGAGATTGGTGATTTGGAATTCCACACAATGTTCAAAAAAGCCATTGAGAACAAAGTAAATGATACATTGGATGGAAATTATACAGTTGATAATGATCCTTTCAATGTGGGTGTAAATAAAATCAATGTAAAAGCTGGTAGTACGACAGCAAAAGGCATTGCGATAAATAATTATAATGGTGTTGGTGATAATGACCATTGGTGGACAGAGAATTCGAATGATAAAATTGATGATGTCACAAAGGTAGATGGGCTTGAAATTAAAGTGCTCACAGGTTGGGATGACAATGATGGGATTATGCAATTTGTATATGAAACTGTTCCTGTAGATGCAGACCATATTAGATTGCATCATGGTGTGAAGGGTTATATCACAGAAATCTACCTTGGTTTCGATGTAACATTCAAAGCGAAAGATGGTAATGGCGAATGGCAGATTGTTCCATGCAACGGCGAGAATACCAATGTAGTATTCTTTGACAGCAAGGATGGCGGCACAATTACTCCTCCTCAGGTAGAGGACGTTGCATGGTATACAGATGAGGCTTGCACACAGAAATGGAATGGTAATATTGTAAGAGATACTATCCTCTATGCAGGCAAACCTAATACACCTCCCGAAGAAGAAACATCTGCGATTGTTCGTTTCTATGCGTACGATGCAGGCATTACGGATGCACAGCCTAATGTGAAAGATAAAGTGGATGACGTTACACTGACTGTAGACGCAGGCTACGCATTCCTGGATGAGTCTGTGAAAGTTGAAGGACTGGAACCTGGTACAGGCAGTGGTTGGACTGAGGTTGCAGCTGACAATACAGCAAGTGTAGAATGGATGACAAACAATAAGGTTACTCCTGCCAGTGATGTTACAGTAGCAGAAGTGTTTACAGCACTGAGTGGCCGTGGTGCAAGTCTGGATGGTACAGCCGATGACTATAAACTGGAACTGAAAAATATCGGTTGGGAATCTACAGATGAAGCATATCATGTGCATTATGTACTGGTGAAAAACGACGTTCCCGACAAAGAAGAAGCAGATCTCGATATTAAAAAGGAACTGGTTAAAGTAGACGGTAAGGACTACAACGGTAAGAAAGTAAGCAAAGGCGACGAACTGACTTACTACATTACTGTTGATAACTTTGCTGGTGACAAAACTGCAGATAATATCGTAGTGAAAGAAAATCCTAAAAACCTGAAAAATGGCAAATTTATTGGCGTTTTGGATGAAGACGAAGAACTGGTTAAATTTGAAAAGGCAGAAAACTATAAGATTCAGATTGATTATATTGTGATCGAAAGAGAAGATGATGACACAGTAACAATCGATGAACTTGAGCCTGGTGATGAAATCGTTCTGGTTTACGAAGGCACAGTTTCTTCCAGCGGTAAAGATGTTGTGAATAAAGTAACAGCAGAAGAAGATGGCGGAAGCTATGCTTCTGATGAACTGACAACAGCTGTGAAAGACAGCGGCGGCATCCCTTCTAAAAACAGACCTACAAAGGTTGAGGAAGTACTGAACACAGAAGATCACTTCCAGTATGTTCAGGGCTATCCCGACAACACAGTAGGTCCCGAAAGAAACATCACTCGTGCGGAAGCAACAGTAATCTTCTTCCGTCTGCTGAATGATTCTGTGAGAGCAGAATATCTGGATGCAGATAATGCATTCCCCGATGTAAATCTGAATGACTGGTTCAACCTGGGCGTTTCCACAATGGAAAACGGCGGCTTCGTATCCGGTTATGATGATGGTCTGTTCAGACCTAACGCATACATCACTCGTGCGGAACTGGCAACGATCATCTCCAACTTTGATGATCTGGAACCTGCAGCAGAAAACAAATTTGCTGACGTAGAAGGTCACTGGGCAGAAAAATACATCAACTCTGCAGCAGAAAAAGGCTGGCTGAGCGGATATGAAGATGGCCTGTTCCGTCCTAATCAGTACATCACAAGAGCAGAGACAATGTCTATGATCAACCGTGTACTGGATCGTAGAGTAGATGCAGATGGCCTGCATGCGGCTGCAAAACAGTGGAAAGACAATCCCGAAAGCAAATGGTATTACTACGCTGTTCTGGAAGCAACAAACTATCATGAATATGAACGTGCGGATGTTTCCGATTACGAAAACTGGACAGCAATCAAAGCCGAAAAGATTTGGGAAAACTAAATAGTAGTTTACAGAGCGGATGAGCCTAACGGTTCATCCGTTCTTTTTCTTTTTCTGGGGCATATACTTGTACCGATAAGGAGTTGGTACAATGAAAAAATGGATATTGGCAGGGGCGGCGGTGCTGCTCCTGACGGGATGCGGAGCAGAAGGGGATGGGCCCCAGCGGGCCCAGACGGGACACATCGGCGGAGATATGGCCATCAGCCGTGAAATGGCGGCAAAGACCATCGCCTGTGCTTTTTATTCCCCCGCCGAATTGGCAGCCCTTTCCCCGGAAGAAGGGTTTTCCGACGTAACAGCGGAGGATTGGGCCTATCCCTATATTTCAGGCTGCGTGGAACAAGGTTTTTTTGCCGGCAGCGAGGAGGGCACCTTTCGCCCTCGGGATGACCTGACCCTTTGGGAGGCCCAGGCGTTGATGGACAGGCTGGCACCGGATTATGACAGTCGCATCGTATTGACCGATGAGAATAAAAATATGGCGGTGTCCTATGAACTTTGGGTGCAGCTGCTGGAAATGGCTTTGAAAGCCAGACGGGGGGAGGACAGCCTGTATTCCTACGGTATAGAAACAGAGAATGCCGTGGTGTTGGATGCGGATGGCCTTTGCGATACGGGAAAATTCACGGCAGAGGGGCTGGATCTGCAGCCCTATACATATAGCCGTATCACCTTTCTGGAAAAGGACGGGGAGGTCGTGGCACTGCTGACGGTGGAGGCATTGTCCCCAGTGGTAAAAAATATCTATTGCCACGAGGAGGATGGAAAGCTGCTGCTGGAAACGGGGGCTGGTGGTGCAGCCTTTGCCTATGGGGGAGAAATAGAGGCAGCCATCTGCGATGTGAAGCTGGAAGAAGGCAGAGTGACGGAAGTAACGCCTGCGGCAGAACTGGGAAGATGCACTGTGAAGCGGGTAAATGGAGAAGAAATCTATCTGGCGGAAAAAGGAAAGAGAAACTGGGCGGAAGATGCCCGTATTTATGATGCCAGAGGGGAAGAGATCCGAGAGGATGATTTCACTGATTTGATCTGCGGCACAGATACAGCAGAATATTTTGAGAAAGACGGAAAGATTTGTGGTGTGGTCGTTCAGGAGGATGCTGTGCTGGAAAATATGCGGGTGTTCCTGAAGGGGGCCGAACAGGAAACAGTGACAGTCTCGTCCGAAGGAGAATTTACCCTTTCCAATGGCAACGGCAAAAAGAAATTCACGGCGGGGGCAAAAGCAACATTGACGGCAGATTTGCCTTGGTTTGACTATGGCATCCTGACGGTGACGGCAGAAAAGCCCATTCGATTGACATTTGCAGATGAAACTTCCTGTGCATACGAGGGTGTTCTGGAATTGGAGAGAAGGGGTGAAAACAGCTTTTCTATCATCAATGAACTGCCCATGGAGCGATATCTGCTGGGGGTGGTGCCCCATGAAATGCCTACCGGCTTTGGACAGACAGCATTGGAGGCTCAGGCCATTACGGCACGAAGTTATGCTTATAATCAATTTTATGGCAACACCTACTGCGGCTATGGCGCCCATGTGACGGATACTACCGCCAGTCAGGTATATTTGGGCTATGAGAAAAATGAGACGGCAGAAGCGGCGGTAAAGGCTACGGAGGGGCTTTGTGCCGTGACGGAAGAGGGAACGGTAGCCCAGACCTATTTTTATTCCACATCCTGCGGATTTGGGGCAGGGAGCGAAGAGGTCTGGTCGAAGGATGGCTCTTTTAGCGGCGCAGGAAAATCTTATCTGAAAGCCCAAGCCTATGGGGATTTTGCGGCGCCGAAAACGGAGGAGGAATGGCTGGACTTCTGGCAGGATTGGGAACAAGAGGGCTATGACATGGATTCCCCTTGGTATCGTTGGAAGGTATATTTCAGCTGCGGGCAGTTGACTGAGATTTTGGAAAAGACATTGAAAACCACATCCAATTGCACTGTGGAGGGGGAGCCGTCTGACCTTGGCAGACTGCAGGGGATGACGGTGACAAGAAGGGGCAAAGGCGGCGTTGTCATGGAGCTGAAACTGACCTTTGAGAAAGGAACGGCAACGGTGAAAACGGAAAATGCCATTCGAAAGGTGCTTTCGCCCACGAAGCTGACCATCGGTGAGCCCATCTATCTGCAAAGAAAAGGCGGCGATTCCCTGACGGGAAATACCATGCTGCCCAGCGGTTTTTTTGCGGTGAAGGAAATGCGGAACGAGGAAGGAAAACTGACGGGCATCGCTCTTTACGGCGGCGGGAACGGACATGGCGTTGGCCTGAGCCAATATGGGGCGAAAAATCTGGTGGAGAAAGGAAAGAGTTCCTCTCAGATCATCGAATATTATTTCCCTGGAACAAGGGTGGAAAAGGTTTTGTAAGGGGAGAAAAGTAACTACATTTTCGGATGGATGCGTAGAAGAGAGTAATTTGAAAAAACGGTTATGGCATCTATCAGGCGGAGTTGGAACGAGATAATGGGTATTTGGTGTAAAAGCCGAGTACCTATTTTTTTTTACCCACAATTTAAAATGACTTGTTTATTTTTCATCTAAATAAATATAGTTATAAAATTTATTAAACACTATATTGACAAAACTGAAAACTATTATTATATTATGTATAGAGGTGATTGATATGAAACAGCTTATTTCCAGATGTCCTGGGTGTCAGGGAACTTTACGTATTTCTACATTGCAGTGCCCTGACTGTGGTATGGAATTAAAAAATGATTTTGAAATTAGTATTTTTGATCAACTTGACAAAGAACAGTACGGGTTTCTCCTATCCTTTTTAAAAAGCAGGGGAAGCTTAAAAGAGGTGCAGTCCGATTTACAAATGTCATATCTTACCGTTAAAAAGAAGTTGGATGAACTGCTTATTGCATTAAACCTAAGTGAAGCAGTGGAAAAGGAGGACTCAAAAGAAATGGATACAAGTAATTTGAAAGTGGATTATACCAGCAGAAAAGCATCCGAAATTATCAAAGGGAAGCTTAAAGAAAATGGCGGTCATGTTACGGTATATACAGCAAGGAGGCTCCCTTGTGAAATTTGTGCAGAACCGGACGGCGTGACATTTTTCAGTGATAAACTGCCTATTAAGCCAGCCTATGAATATACTGTTTTTGATGTTATTGTAAATCTTCTGATGGAACAGGGCGGACGAGCACGAAAGGGGAATGGAAGAAATTTCAAGCTAGGCCATGCGGGATGTGAAGAAACGACTGTTGTCGGTGCGATTGCAAAGTACCGTGGCTATGAGGTTGGCGACTCTGTGTATGATCCTGTATTTGTAATGGCCGCTGTTTTGGAGTGGGCTGGAATTGCCCGCAATGGACGGGGCGAATTGATTCTTACGGAAGAATATAAGAGTATGCTTTGATTCGGTCTTATACTTTTTGCTCTAAAAAGTATAAGAAGAAAAGGAAAGCTTTGCTGAAACAGTTCAAAATGGGGATACATGTGGTTTGTTTTACTTGGATTTTAGCTCGAATGAGCCGAATTTTGAGAACGTCTGAAGCCAAAAGCCTTCATCTATAATCAGCATCATACATCAAGAGCAAAAAAATAAGCAGACCGTTACGGTCTGCTTTTTCATGTCATCTCAAAGAAACATAAGTCTTGATAACTTCTACGATTTTATCCAAGTCCATTCTGGATGTATTCAAAATCAGGTCATAATTTTCTGCTTTGCCCCATTTACCGCCTGTAAAGTAGTTGTAATAGTTGGCACGGCGTTTATCTGTCTTGATGACCATAGCTTCTGCCCCCTGGGGGTCCTGGTGATATGTATGGATGGCCCGTTCCACCCGGTCGGGCAGATCTGCCTGCAGGAAGATATTGATGCAGTTGGGGTTTTCGGACAGAACATAGTCTGCGGAGCGACCCACGATGACACAAGGCCCTTCTTCTGCCACTTCCTTGATGACCTGAGACTGCACCAGAAAGATTTTTTCATTCAGGGGCAGACCAACAGAGTCCAGACTGGGGGTCAGGGAGGTCAGAGAGAAGAACAGATTGCCGATAGAGGTTTTTTCCGCATCTTTGAAACATTCCACGGAAAGACCTGTTTTTTCCGCTGCCATAGTGATCAGTTCATTATCATAAAAGGGGATGCCAAGGGCATCTGCCAGTTTTTTGCCGACGATACGCCCGCCGCTGCCATATTGGCGGCTGATGGTGATGATTTTATGTTGGTTCATTTCGCCCACTCCTTATCTTTCAGAAATGTTCGGATATTTCTGCAAATTTTATTTTCATAATTATCCATTATAGTACTTTTTTGGGAAAGAGACAAGGAGAGATTTTTTTCAAAAAAACGGCTTTTTTTCCCTGAAAACTTTACTTTTTCGGGAAAAGTGTTTATGATATTAAGGATGGACAACTATTAAGAAAACAGAAATAGAATATAAAGTAAGGAGATACGAACATGGGTGAATCTTTAACAGGTTTAAAAAGAAGCTGCATGTGCTGCAACGTGAACGAAAACATGATCGGTCAGGAAGTGACAGTGATGGGCTGGGTTCAGCGTCGCCGTGACCTGGGTCAGCTGATCTTCATTGCGCTGAGAGACAAAACCGGTCTGGTGCAGATCGCCATCGATGGCAACACAGCAGAAAAAGAACTGTTTGCAAAAGCGGAAACGGTCCGCAGTGAATATGTACTGGCAGTAAAAGGTCTGGTTGCTGCAAGAACAGAGGGCAATATCAACCCCAACATGAAAACTGGTAAGATCGAGATCATCGCAAAGGAACTGCGTATTCTTTCCGAATCTGAAACAACACCTTTCCAGATCGAAGACAATATCACAGTAAAAGATGACCTGCGTCTGAAATATCGTTATCTGGACCTGAGAAGACCTTCTCAGCTGAAAAACCTGGTACTGCGCCATAAAGTCGTACAGGTGATGAGAAACTTCCTGGACAGCGAAAACTTCCTGGAGATCGAAACACCTATCCTGGGCAAATCCACCCCTGAAGGTGCCCGTGACTATCTGGTGCCCAGCCGTGTACACCCCGGCAATTTCTATGGCCTGCCCCAGTCCCCTCAGCTGTACAAACAGCTGCTGATGGTTTCCGGTATGGACAGATATTACCAGATCGCAAAATGCTTCCGTGATGAAGACCTGCGTGCCGACAGACAGCCTGAATTTACACAGGTGGACATGGAACTGTCCTTCGTAGATATCGATGATATCATGGATATCAACGAAAGAATGATGCAGAAGGTATTCAAAGACCTGATGAATGTGGATATCAAACTGCCTCTACCCAGAATGACTTATGCAGAAGCGATGGAACGTTTCGGTTCCGATAAGCCCGACGTACGTTTTGGCATGGAACTGAAAAACATCTCTGATGTGGTTGCAGGCACAGAATTCGTAGTATTCAAATCCGCTCTGGAAAACGGCGGTAGCGTGCGTGCGATCAACGCAAAGGGCTGCGGTTCCTTCCCCAGAAAGAAAATCGACTCTCTGGTTGAATTCGTAAAAACATACAGAGCAAAAGGTCTGGCTTGGATCGTTGTCAACGAAGATGGCAGCCTGAAATCTCAGATCGCAAAATTCTTTACACCTGAAAAAATGCAGGAGATCGTGGACGCGATGGAAGGCAAACCCGGCGACCTGATCCTGATCTGCGCAGATAAGGATAAAGTGGTATTCGACTCTCTGGGTGCCCTGCGTCTGGAACTGTCCAGAATGCTGGAACTGACAAGACCCGATGATTTCGCATTCCTGTGGATCACAGAATTCCCTATGCTGGAATGGGATGAAGAAGAAAACAGATATGTTGCTGTACACCATCCTTTCACAGCACCTATGGATGAAGACCTGGAACTGATCGATACAAACCCCGGTGCAGTCCGTGCAAAAGCATACGATATCGTTCTGAACGGTTACGAACTGGGCGGCGGCTCCATCAGAATCCACCGCAGAGATATCCAGCAGAAGATGTTCGAACTGCTGGGCTTCACTCAGGAAGATGCCCAGGAACGCTTCGGCTTCCTGTTGGATGCCTTCAAATATGGTGTGCCCCCTCACGGTGGTCTGGCCTTCGGTCTGGACAGAATCATCATGCTGATGAGCGGCGCAAGCAGCATCCGTGACGTTATCGCCTTCCCTAAGGTAAAAGATGCATCCTGCCCTATGACAGATGCACCCGGCGTGGTAGAAGAAAAACAGCTGGATGAACTGGGTATTGCGATCAAAGTGACAGAAACAGAAGAAACAGCAGAATGATTTTAAAAAAATTGCGGGAGCATTTGCTCCCGCTTTTTGTTTTTCCATGACAGACAATGACAAAATTCGTTCTTGACATTTTTATAAAAATAGAGGAAAATATATATGTTATATATATGGATTTTCGGTGCGTGGCCCAGCTTGGTAGGGCGCAGCGTTCGGGTCGCTGAGGTCGTGGGTTCAAATCCCGTCGCACCGATAAAAAAAGACTGTCTTTTTACAGACAGTCTTTCTTTTTTTATTCTGCTTCGATCAGATCATAAATTTCCTTGGGAGATTTTTTGTACCAGCCTGTTTTTTCTTCGCTGACAATTTCCGCTGTTTTGGAATGGTAATACATGTGGCAGGCTTCCAAATCGTTCATTTTGTGCTTTTTCTGCAGCATAGCAACCACTTCTGTCGTCAGTGCAGTGCGTTCTTCGTAATGGATGTATTCTTCCCCTGCGGCATCGCTTTCCAGGTATGTCAGACCATCGATCATGCCAATGTAAAAATCAGGGCCCATTTCGGGAACCATCTTCTGGGTATCCAGAATCATCTTGATGAAATCTGCTTGTTCAAAAGAAACAAAAACCTTATTGCTGGGGATGCTTTTCAGATGGCTGTAATATTCTACGCAGGAAACAATTAAAGTACGCTGATCCATTTTTTTCTCTCCTTTAAATAAAAAAATTTGCTAAAAAGTATTCGTAAGGCTTCGCCTTACTCATTCATTTGCTCCGCAAATCCCTTTCCATTTCTGCCCTGACCTACCCTTGCAAGCAAAGTATATCCGTGCAGAAATGAAAGTACTTTTTTCCGCTTTTACAAATGATAACGCATTTTCCCTGAATTTTCAACCATCATCGAAAGGAAAACTTGACATTCTGTTTTTTTGGGGTATCCTGAAAGGAAGAAAGTTTTTTTGAAAGGAGAACCCATCATGGTAAATGTAAGAATAGATGAAAGCCTGAAGGAACGCTGCCCGGAGGCGGCATTGGGCCTTTTGCAGTGCAAGGTTGAAGTTGCACCGGACCCTGAGGAATTTTTGGCGATGCTGAACGGAAAGATCGCGGAGCTTTCCGAGGTGGAGCTTTCCCAGGCAAACAAGAGAGATAAAATTCAATCCACCAGAAAGGCATACAAAGCTTTGGGGAAAGAACCCAACCGCTATCGTTCCTCTGCGGAAGCCATGTGCCGCCGCATTGCCAAGGAAAGAGGGCTGTACTATATCAACAATGTGGTGGATATCAATAACTATCTGTCCATCAAATCCGGCTATTCCATGGGTACATACGATTTGGCTCAGACCAAAGGCGGCATCACATGGATGCGTGCCCCTGAAGGCACTGCTTATCGGGGCATTGGCAAGGATGTGCTGAATATTGAATTCCTGCCTGTTCTGTTTGATGAGGAAGGCCCCTTCGGCAACCCCACCAGCGATAACGACCGCACCATGATCACAGATGAAACAAAGGATCTGCTGTTGGTATACTATGCCTTTGATGGGGATGCAGACCTGCCCGGTTTGCTGGAAGAAGCGAAAGACCTGCTGGAAAAATATGCAGGCGGCAAGGATTTTGAAACAAAGATCCTGAAATAAGAATAAAAGGAAGGTGATCGTTTGAAAGCCTTTGAGAGCCTTTACCGGGAGTATTATCAAAAAGTATATGCCTTTCTGTACCGCCTGTGCGCTGATGCCGATCTGGCAGAGGATCTGACCCAGGAAACTTTCCTGCAGGCCTATACCTCTTTCCACCGTTTTCGGGGGGAATGCGAGGTGTTTACTTGGCTGGCGGCCATCGGGAAGCATGTATATTTTAAGTATTTGAAAAAGAAAAAGCTCCGTCTGGATGCGACCAACCTGGAATTGGTAGCGCAGAGCTACATGAAAGGGGAAATCAGCCCGGAGGAGCATGTCCATAAAAAAGATGTCGAGGATGCAGTGCGGCAGATCGTGAACAATATCCCGAAAAAATATCGGGATGTGGTTTTGCTACGGATTTATGCGGAGCTGCCTTTTTCTCAGATCGCACTGATCTTGAAGATCAGTGAAAGTTCCGCCAAGGTCATTTATTTCAGAGCGAAGAAAATGCTGATGGAGGTGTTGAAGCATGAGTTGGAAATGTGATATCGTAACGGATTTAGCGCCTCTGTATCATGATAAAGAGGCCAGCGAAGCCAGCAGAAAGCTGGTGAAGGAGCATTTGCGGGAATGCCCCGAATGCAGAGCATACTATAAAAGATATCGCCCTGTGCAGGATTTGGCGGCAGATATGCCTTTTTCCGAGAATGTTGAAAATTTTGCCATACTGGCAAAAAAAATGCGGACCCGCCGTCTGCTACTGTTTCTGGGATTCTTTTCCTATGTGTGTGCGACCATAGGGGCACTGGTGCTGCATTATATGCAGAAGAACAGATGATTTTTTCGTAGGATCTGAAAAAATTTTAAAAAAGAAAAACGCCGAGAATTCAATGGATTCTCGGTGTTTTTTTGTTTTCTGAAAAAATTTTTTGAAATTTTTGTAACCTTTTTGAAATTTGGAGGTACTAAGTTATCGTAACCCAAAAAATTGGAAAAGATATAGCTTGAAAAAAATTCCCCGAAAAGGGGAAGGAGGGAAGAAATGAGTTTTCGCGTGTTAGGGACAGGGATGTATGTTCCGCCCAGGGTCGTCACCAATGATGACCTGTCACAATTTTTAGATACAAATGATGCATGGATCACCCAGAGGGTCGGCGTAAAGGAACGCCATTTCAGCACCAATGAAACAGCGGCAGATATGGGCGCCAAAGCTGCCCTGGCTGCTTTGGAAAACAGCGGCGTGGCGGCAGAGGAGATCGATCTGATCCTGGCAGCCAGTGTCAGCGGAGAGAGCATTTCTCCTTCCGTTTCCTGTATGGTGCAGCATCTGCTTGGTCTTTCCTGTATGGCAATGGATATCAACGCAGCCTGCTCGGCATTTGACTTTCTGCTGGAAACGGCAGCAGGATTTTTTGCCCGGGGAAAGGTGAAAAAAATCCTTGTCATCGGGACGGAGCGTATGAGCCGTATCCTGGATTGGGAAGATCGAGGCACTTGTGTCATTTTTGGCGACGGGGCTGGGGCAGTTGTCCTTGGTACCGGTGAAAACTACGTCGATGCTGTTTTTGATGTAAAGGGCGGCAACGATGTCATTGATATCCCACAGCCTGTGGGAATGTCCCCCTTTTATGAAAGAGGGCAGGAAAAGAAACCCTTTGCCCACATGGCGGGACAGGAAACCTTCAAATTTGCGGTAACAGCCATCTGCAGAGACTGCAAAGAACTGCTGCAGAGAAACGGGCTGACCTTTGATGATATCGCCTATATCGTGCCCCATCAGGCCAATAAGCGCATCATCGATTTTGCAAGCATGAAATTGAAGGTGTCCCAGGAAAAATTTTATGTGAATATCGACAGATATGGCAATACATCTTCCGCCAGCATCCCCATTGCACTGGATGAATTGAACCGGGCAGGGAAGCTGAAACGAGGAGATTTATTATTACTGCCTGCCTTTGGCGGCGGTCTGGCAAGTGCGGCTTGCCTGTTAAGATGGTAAAAAATTTTAATGAGAAAAAAGGAGATTGAAAATTATGGTATTCGAAAAAATCGCAGCAATGTTGGCAGAAAAACTGGAATGTGACGCAGCAGACATCAAACTGGAAACAGAATTCGGTACACTGGGCATCGACTCTCTGGATGTAATGGAACTGCTGATGAACCTGGAAGATGAATTCGGCACAGAAATCGAAATGGGCGAAAACAAGATCAACACAGTTGGCGATCTGGTAAAACTGATCGAAAGCAAAGTAGCATAAGAAACAGGTAAGTAAAGGAGGACGACGATATGATCGTTTCACCGATTTGTGAGATGCTTGGCATCGAATATCCCATTTTCCAGGGCGGTATGGCTTGGATCGCTGACGGCAAGCTGGCTGCAGCAGTTTCCAACGGCGGCGGCCTGGGCATCATTTCTGCCATGAACGCAGGCGGCGATTATCTGCGGGAGCAGATCAAAATTGCCAGAAGCCTGACAGACAAACCCTTTGGCGTGAATATCATGCTGATGAGCCCCCATGTGGAGGAAGTGGCAAAAATCGTTGCGGAAGAAAAAGTGGCAGTGGTGACAACAGGCGCAGGCATCCCCAACAAATATATCCCCATGTGGAGAGAAGCAGGGATCAAGGTGATTCCTGTGGCGGCTTCTGTGGCGGCGGCAAAAATGATGGCCCGCGCAGGTGCGGATGCTGTCATTGCCGAAGGCGGCGAATCCGGCGGTCATATCGGCGAGCTTTCCACCATGCCTCTGGTGCCTCAGGTGGTGGATGCGGTGGATATCCCTGTTTTGGCGGCAGGTGGCATTGGTGACGGCAGAGGGATGGCAGCGGCATTCATGCTGGGCGCAGTAGGCGTGCAGATGGGTACACGCTTCCTTCTGGCGGAGGAATGCGGCGTACACCAGAACTATAAAGACATGGTGCGGAAAGCAACAGACGTTTCCACAACAGCCACAGGCAGACGTTTTGGCGGCAGCACTTGCCGTGTCATGAAAAACCAGTTTGCCCGCAACTTCCTGAAGGTGGAATATGCCCCTGAAACCACTGCCGAAATGGTAGACCAGCTGGGCGTAGGCGCCCTGAGAAAGGCTGCTGTGGAAGGGGATACAAAAGAAGGCTGCTTCATGGCGGGGCAGATCTCCGGTATGGTGAATAAAGAACAGCCTGCAGCAGAAATCATCCGCGAAATTGCAGAAGAAGCAGAAATTCTGCTGAAAGGAGCAGCAAAATGGGTAAAATAGCATTTGTTTTTTCCGGTCAGGGTGCCCAGAAGGCAGGCATGGGCAAGGCTTTTTATGAAGCCAATGAAACGGTCCATGGATTGTTTGATGGCGCGGAAGCACTGAGAACAGGCACACTGAAGCAGTGCTTTGAGGGCACAGCGGAAGAATTGAAAGAAACACAGAATACACAGCCTTGCCTGTATCTGGCAGATCTGGCGGCGGCGATTACTTTATCCGAAGCAGGGATCACGCCCGAAGGAGTAGCAGGCTTCTCTTTGGGCGAATTGCCTGCCCTTGCCTTTGCCGGTGCCTACAGCCCTTTGGATGGCTTCCAGCTGGCCTGTGCCAGAGGCAAAGCCATGGCGAAGGCAGCAGCGGAACACACCGCAAGCATGCTTGCGGTGATGAAGCTGGAAAACAGCAAGGTAGAAGAAGTTTGTAAGCAGTTCAAACAGGTTTATCCTGTAAACTATAACGCACCCGGTCAGCTGGTGGTTGCCGGTGCCAGGGAAGAAATGGACGCTTTCAATAAAGCTATCCGGGAAGCCGGCGGCAGAGGGCTGCCCGTTGCCGTGGGCGGCGGCTTCCATTCTCTCTTTATGGATGAAGCCAGCAGGGAATTTGCGAAAGCGGCAAAGGCCTTTGATCTGAAAAAGCCTGCCATCACCGTTTATTCCAACTTCACAACAGAGCCTTATACAGAAAATGTCAGAGAACTGATGGAACAGCAGATCAACCACAGCCTGCGCTGGCAGGAAAGCATCGAACGCATGGCTGCCGATGGCTTTGATACCTTTATCGAGGTGGGTGTTGGCGATACGCTGAAAAAACTCATCAAGCGTATCCTGCCTGATGCAAGGGTTTACAATGTTTCCAATATGGAAGAAGTTGCAAAGGTGAAGGAGGAAATGGGATGCTGAAAGGTAAAATAGCAGTGGTGACTGGCGGTTCCCGTGGCATCGGGAAAGCCATTTGCCTGAAATTTGCAGAAAATGGGGCAGATATCGCTTTTCTTTATGCCGGCAACACAGCGAAAGCGGAAGAAACCCAGAAGGAACTGGAGGCTTTGGGCGTGAAAGCCAAAGCATATCAGTGCAATGTTGCCGATGCCGATGCAGTGGCAGCAGTGGTAAAAGAGATTGTGAAGGATTTCGGCGGCATCCAGATTCTGGTAAACAATGCAGGTATCACAAAAGATAAACTGGTTCCCATGATGAAAGCGGCAGATTTCGACGCAGTCATCGACACGAACCTGAAAGGCGTATTTTATATGATCAAAGGGGTATATCCCCTGTTCCTGAAGCAGAAGGGCGGCAAGATCATCAATATCAGCTCTGTTTCCGGTTTGACGGGCAACCCCGGTCAGGCAAACTATTCCGCATCCAAGGCGGGGGTGGTCGGTCTGACAAAATCCGTTGCCAAGGAACTGGCATCCAGAGGGGTTTGCTGTAATGCCATCGCCCCCGGCTTCATTGCCACAGAGATGACAGAAGCTCTGGAAAATGATGCTTTGAAAGAAGCCATTCCCATGAAGCGCTTCGGCGAAGCAGAGGAAGTGGCAAAACTGGCGCTGTTTTTGGCGTCGGAACAGTCTGACTACATTACAGGCGAAGTCATCCGTATCGACGGTGGCTTAGCGTGCTAAGAGAGGTAGAACTTATGAGAAGAGTAGTAGTAACAGGGATTGGTGCGGTGACCCCTGTGGGCAACAACGTACCCGATTTCTGGGAAGCTTTGAAAAACGGTAAAAACGGTATCGGCCCTATCACCAGATATGACGCCAGCGAAAGCAAATTTAAACTGGCGGCAGAGGTGAAGGACTTCGATCCGACAATATATATGGAGAAACTGGCGGCGAAAAAACTGGACAGATTCAGCCAGTTCGCCATGGCGGCAGCAGGGGAAGCTATGGCAGACAGCCAGTTGGAAGGCAATATCGACGCAGATGAACTGGCAGTTTATTTCGGTAGCGGCATCGGCGGCTTTGAAACCTTCTGTGAAAGCTATGATATGCTGCTGGCAAAAGGGGCCAGAAGGGTTTCTCCCCTGTTCATCCCCAAAATGATCTACAACATTGCGGCAGGCAATATCGCCATCCGCTATCAGGCAATGAATGCCTGTGTGGCTGTTTCCACAGCCTGTGCCACAGGTACAACAGCCATTGGTGAAGGCTACAGAGCTATCCTCCATGGCTATACTACGGCAGCCATCTGCGGTGGCAGTGAAGCGGCCATCGTGCCTCTGGCAGTGGCAGGCTTCGGTGCCTGCATGGCGCTGAACCCTTCCGAAGACCCCAATACAGCATCCCTGCCCTTTGATAAACGCCGCGGCGGTTTCGTTATGGGCGAAGGCGCAGGCGCAGTGATATTGGAAGAATATGAACACGCAAAGGCCCGTGGTGCGAAAATCTACGCAGAAGTGGTTGGCTATGGCTCTACCTGTGATGCCCACCACGTAACAGCTCCTGCGGAAGAAGCCATTGCCAGCGGCAAGGCCATCAAAATCGCGGCAGAGGGCTTTGCAGGCATCGCTCCCGAAGCTATCTATATCAATGCCCACGGTACAGGCACATCCCTGAATGACAAAACAGAAACAAGAGCCATCAAAAACGCCTTTGGCGAAGAAGATGCAAGAAAAGTACACATCAGCTCCACAAAATCCATGACAGGCCACATGTTGGGGGCGGCAGGGGCAGTAGAAGCCATTGCGGCCATTCTGGCGGTGCAGGAGGATATTATCCCTCCCACCATCAACCTCATGGAAGCTGACCCCGACTGCGATCTGGATTATACCCCCAACACAGCGGTGCAGACAGTGGTAGAAGGTGCCATGTCCACCTCTCTGGGCTTTGGCGGACACAACGCCTGTGTGGCTTTTAGAAAATATAAGGATTGATGACTATGGATACAAATAAAATCAATGAACTGGCGAAAATTCTGCGCCAGAATCAGCTGACAAAGCTGGATCTGACAGAAGGCGACAACCGCATCGTGCTGGAAGCGGCAGGCGGCAGACCTGTGGCAGCGGAAGCACCTGTTTTCGTTCCTGTGGAAACAGCGGCGCAGGTTCCTGTGGAAGCGGCCCCTGAAAAAACAGAAACAGCGGAAGGTGTGGAACAGAAATCCCCTCTGGTGGGTACAGTCTATCTGGCACCTCAGGCGGGGGCAGAGCCTTTTGTCAAAGTGGGCGACAAGGTGCAGAAGGGGGATGTCCTTTGCATCGTGGAATCCATGAAGATGTTCAATAACATCGAAGCGGAACTGGAAGGCACCATCGAAGCGGTCTGCGTGGATAACGGGCAGATCGTGGAATTCGGTCAGCCCCTGTTCCGTATCCTGCCTGTATAAAAGGAGGAAGAAGTATGAATCAGGAAGAAATCAAAAAGCTTTTGCCCCACAGAGACCATATGCTTCTCATCGATGAAGCGGAACTGAGAGAGGGGAAGGCTTACGGCAAAAAGACCATCCGTGGCGACGAGTTTTTCCTGCAGGGGCATTTCCCCGGGAATCCCGTTGTGCCCGGCGTCATCCTTTGCGAAATTCTCGGTCAGTCTGCCTGTGTGCTGCTTTCCGGCGAAGCGGAAGGGATCACCCCTTTCTTCACAGGTCTGGACAAAGTGCGCTTCAAAAACAGCGTACGTCCCGGGGATGTATTTGAAACAGAATGTACTTTGCTGAAGCATAAAGGCCCTTTTTACTGGGCAGAAGGCAAAGGCTATGTAGACGGTAAATTATGTGTCAGTGCAGAGTTCTCTTTTGCACTTATCAAGGAGTAAAGGCGTATGTTTTCTAAAATTCTCGTTGCCAACAGAGGGGAAGTAGCAGTCCGTATCATCCGTGCCTGCAAGGAAATGGGCATCGAGACTGTGGCTGTCTACTCTGAGGCGGATAAAAATTCCCTGCCTGTTGCTTTGGCCGATGAACGAATTTGCATCGGCGGAAATGCGGCGGCGGACAGCTACTTAAATCAGAAAAACATCATCAGTGCAGCCTTGGCGACCCACGCAGAAGCCATCCACCCCGGGTACGGCTTCCTTTCCGAAAATGCGGCATTTGCCAAGCTGTGCGAAGAAAACGGCATCACATTCATCGGCCCCAAGGGAGAAGTCATCTCCGCCATGGGGGATAAGGATGCTTCCCGTCAGCTGATGCAGAAGGTGGGCGTGCCTGTGGTGCCCGGTACAGAAATCCTGAACGATGCGGCAGAAGCAAAACGCCTTGCCAAGGACATTGGCTATCCCCTTTTGGTGAAAGCTACGGCAGGCGGCGGAGGCAAAGGCATCCGTGTGGTGTGGAAGGAAGAAGAGCTGGAGGATGCTTTCTATACCGCATCCCGAGAGGCGGAAAGTGCCTTCGGCAACGGGGATGTTTTCCTGGAAAAATATCTGACTTCCGTGCGCCATGTGGAAATGCAGGTGCTGGCAGACCACGAAGGAAATATCCTCTGCCTGGGGGAAAGAGACTGCTCTTTGCAGCTGAATAAACAGAAAGTGCTGGAGGAGACCCCCAGCCCTGTGATGACGGAAGAAATCCGTCAGAAGATGATGGAAGCAGCCATCAAAGCAGCAAAAGCGGCAAATTATACCAATGCTGGCACCGTAGAATTTCTGCTGGCCCCCGATGGGCAGTTCTATTTCATTGAAATGAATACTCGTCTGCAGGTGGAACATCCCATCACGGAGGAGATCAGCGGTGTGGATATCGTAAAATGGCAGATCCGCATTGCATGTCAGGTTCCTCTGGATATGACCCAGGAGGAAATTCACCTGCAGGGCCATGCCATCGAATGTCGGATCAATGCCCGTTCCACGGGGAAGGTGGATTTCCTGCATATTCCCGGCGGCGGCAGAGTCCATTTTGATACAGCACTGATGCAGGATTGCCAGGTGGTGCCCTTCTATGATTCCATGTTGGGGAAATTGATCGTTCATGCCAATACCCGGGAAGAAGCCATCCGTAAGATGGAAGCAGCTCTTTGTGAAATGGTCATTGTTGGCGTGGATACGAATATTGAAGATCAGCTGCGGCTGGTACGCAGCAAGGCATTCCAAAAGGGCGAGTATGATACTTTGATTTTGCCGAAAATCTTGGAAAAGGACGTGAGATAAATGAGTAACATCATGGGTTACTTTCGCAAGTCCAAAAATACATTGGAAAAAGGCGGTATTACGCCAAAAGCAACATATGAAGAAAAGGTGCGTTGTCCCCAGTGTAAATCTTTCGAAACGAAGCGGGCCATCGCAAAGAATAAAGCAACCTGCCCCCATTGCGGACACCATTTCCGCATTGGCGCCAGAACAAGGATCAAAGCCCTGTTTGATAAGGACAGCTTTCAGGAGCTGTTTATGAATATTGAAACCATCGACCCTCTGGAATTTCCCGGCTATCAGGATAAGATGGACAGGGGCAGAGCAGCCTGCGGGGAAGAAGAAGGCGTCATTTGCGGCACAGCCACCATTCGCCGTCAGCCCTGCGCCGTTTTCGTCATGGAGCCCGGCTTTATGATGGGCAGCATGGGTTCTGTGGTAGGCGAAAAGATCGCCAGACTGTTTGAATACGCGGCGGAACAGGAATTGCCCGTGGTGGGCTTTACGGCTTCCGGCGGTGCCCGTATGCAGGAAGGGATCCTTTCCCTGATGCAGATGGCAAAGACCAGCGGCGCAGTGGATTACCACAGCAAGCAGGGCGGTCTTTACATCACTGTTTTGACAGACCCCACCACCGGCGGTGTCACAGCCAGCTTTGCCATGCTGGGGGATATCATCCTTTCCGAGCCCAATGCAACTATTGGCTTTGCGGGGCGCAGGGTCATCGAGCAGACTACAAAGAAAAAACTGCCCGATGATTTCCAGAAGGCGGAATTCCTGTTGGAGCATGGCTTTGTAGATGCAATCGTTCCCAGAACGGAACTGCGGGGCACATTAGAAAAACTTTTGCGGCAGCATAACAGAAAAGGGGGGCTGGAATGATGAAAGCATATCAGAAATTACAGACCGCCCGTGCCCAGAATCGCCCTACGGCTCGTTCCTATATCGAGAAGCTGTTCACGGAACGGACAGAGCTGCATGGGGACAGAAAATATGCTGATGATGCGGCCATCATCGGCGGCATCGGTATGCTGGGGGAAATCCCTGCCACATTTATCGGCATCGAAAGAGGCAGAGACTTGGAGGAACGCATCAAGTGCAACTTCGGCTGCCCCATGCCGGAAGGCTATCGGAAGGCTCTGCGGCTGATGAAGCAGGCAGAGAAATTCCATCGGCCCATCATTTGCTTTGTGGATACCTCTGGTGCCTTCTGCGGCGAAGAAGCGGAAGAACGGGGGCAGGGCCAGGCCATTGCCGATAACCTGATGCAGATGATGGCCCTGGAAACCCCTGTCATCACCATCGTCATCGGGGAAGGCGGCAGCGGCGGCGCATTGGGTCTTTCCGTGGCGAATAAGCTGTATATGCTGGAAAATGCGGTGTTTTCTGTTATTTCCCCGGAAGGCTGCGCCAGCATCCTGTGGGAGGATGCCAAGCTGGCACCCGATGCGGCAGAATGTCTGCACATTACGGCAGAGGATATGGTGGAATTTGGCGTGGCGGAAGAGATCATCAAGGAAGATTTCAAGCATTTCGGCGCTATGTGCGAAAGCATGAAAGAAAAACTGATTCTGGATTTGAAGGGCTATTCCAAAAAAGATGGAAAGACCCTTTCCGAAGAGCGGTATCAGCGGTTCCGTAAATTGGGACGCTGGGCGGAATAAAAAAGGACCCTGCAGAAGCAGGGTCCTTTTAGTATTCAAAGCTCTGTTTTTTTTGCACATTCCGGGCAAAGACCGGTAAATTCCAGGGAATGACCGGTGATGCGGAATCCTGTTTTTTCCTGTAGAGTTTCCTCCAGTTCGCTGAGGGGACAGGTATCGATGGGGATGACCTTGCCGCAAAGATCGCAGACCAAGCGATGGTAATGGTCTTTTTTCGGCAGGGAATAATAAGCCTTGCCGTCCTGCCGGATGGAGCGGATGAGGAAGCCCTTTTCCGTCAGGGTGTTCAGGGTACGATAAACGGTGGAAACATTCATGGGCAGGATCACATTGGCTGCTTCGTGCAGCTCCTCTGCTGTCATGGGGCGGGCTTGTTTTTCCAACAGAAACAGCAGCATCTGGCGTTTTTTTGTGGATTTCAATGCGGCCTTTTTCAAGATGTTTTGTTCCATTTCTGACTCCCCCTTTCTTTTGTCTTTTTCCATGATAGTATAGGAAATGGGGTTTGTCAATGAAGGAAAAAAGCGTATATTGCAAAAGGGAGTCAGGTTTGGTAGGATGGAAGAAAGACACAGAAAATTTGCGATAAGCTTTGCTGTACTGCTATTTCTCTGCAAAAAGCAGGCAAGTTTTACGGCAAATCAGATAAAGGGAAATATTTCTCGGGAAATTTCGGGAAATAGTCTCCCTTCGGGAAGGAGTCGGAAAGAATGACAAAAAAAGAGAAAGTAACCATCATATTGGAGCTGCTGCACGAGCATTACGGCCCCACAAAATGCTATCTGAACCACGAAAACCCCTGGCAGCTTTTGATCGCCACCATGCTGTCTGCCCAATGCACCGACGACAGGGTGAATATGGTGACAAAGGATTTGTTTCAGAAATATACATCCATTCAGGATTTTGCGGAAGCAGACCTGAAGGAATTGGAGCAGGATATCCATTCTACAGGTTTTTACCACAATAAGGCGAAAAATATCATCGCCTGCTGTCAGAAGCTCCTTTCGGAATACGGCGGGGAAGTGCCTTCCGATATCGATGCTCTGACAAGCCTTGCGGGGGTGGGCAGAAAGACAGCCAATGTGGTGCGGGGCAACTGGTACGGCATCCCCAGTGTGGTGGTAGATACCCATGTGAAGCGGGTCTCCAATCTTTTGGGACTGACGAAAAACGAAGACCCTGTGAAGATCGAATTTGACCTGATGAAGATCGTTCCCAAGGAAAAATGGATCGATATCAATACCCAGATGATCGCCCACGGCAGAAAGATCTGTATCGCCCGCAGACCCAAATGCGAGGAATGTTTCCTGTTCCCTTACTGCACCGGCGGGCAGAAAAATATGAAAGAGAAGCAGAAAAAAGCAAAATCTTAAGGAGCTCATAAAAGATAAATTTGAAAGAATATGATAAAATGAAGATGAAAAATTGAAAAGCTTGATTTGGGAGGTATGTATAATGAAGTGGAACAAAAAAATTTTTGCGGCAGCAATGACTGCCATTCTGACGATTTCTGCAGCGGGCTGCGGCAGCACAGCAGTGATGGATACGGCAGAGGTGGAGGCTCTGCTGGCGAAGTCTCAGGAGACCATGGCGGCAGTGGAAAGCATGGCAGCGGAAATGACCATGGAAATGGATATGGCCCTGGGCGATGAAGTCATGGAAACCACCAGCGTAGCCAACATCCAGACAAAGCAGGAGCCTTTGCAGATGCAGATGGATCTGTCTGTGGTCATGGACGATGGTTCCGAAATGGAGCAGATGCAGATGTATGCGGAAGAAGTGGACGGCAAGCTGATGACTTATATGTATTCCGCAGATACATGGTATGCCCAGACCATGGAGCTGGGGGATCTGGGACAGTATAATGCGGAACAGAATATGGAACTGTATCTGAACAATATCCAGTCCTTCAAAGCCAGCGGCGAAGAGACCATCAATGGCACAAAGACCACAAAGATCGAAGGCGTGATCACCGGTGAAGCCATGGAGAAGGCTATCATGGACAGCGGCGCGGCGGATTCCGCTGCCAGCATGGGCGTGACAGAGGAACAGCTGCAGGCAATGTATGCAGATATGGGCGACCTGCCGATCGCTATGTGGATCGATGCAGAAGGCTATGTGCTGAAATATGAAATGGATCTGACAGAAATGATGCAGAAGATCGTGAATGCGGCTATGGGGGCTGTGGGCGAAACAGAAACAGAGGATGCCATTTCCATTGCAAAGGCCAGTGTTTCCATGGTATGCAGCGACTTCAATGCTGTAGGGGAAATTACCATCCCCGTGGAAGCAAAGAGCGCAGAAGTATTGAATCTGGCGGAATAAGAAGCCACTGAAAGGCAGGCGTTTTAGAAAGAAGGGGAACCGATGCTGGATAATCGCATCCTGACGTTTTTAAAATTATGTGAAAAAATGAATTATACCAAAACGGCGGAGGAGCTGCACATTACCCAGCCTGCCGTGACACAGCATATCCGTTATCTGGAAGAGCATTACGGCTGTCGTCTGTTTTCCTATACGGGGAAACTGCTGAAGCTGACAGAAAAGGGGGAATTGCTGCGCCGTCTGGCATCGGAAATGGTCGCCAATGAAATCGGTATTCAGAAGGAAATGGCACGAACGGAGGAGGAGGAAATCCACCTGCGGATCGGCGCCACAAAAACCATCGGGGAATTTGTTTTTCCTTCCATTATGAGCCGATTCCTGCGGGAAAATCCCCGGTATCGTCTGCATTTGTATGTAGATAATACGAAAAATCTGCTGCAGATGCTGGAAAAAGGAGATTTGGACTTCACCATCGTAGAAGGCTTTTTCGATAAGGAAAAATATGCCTATCAGCTCTACCGCAAGGAACGCTTTGTGGGCACCTGCTGCAAGGAATGTAAGCTGGCAGGAAGAAAGCTGAAGCTGGGGGATATCCGAACGGAAGGACTTGTGCTGCGGGAAGAAGGCTCCGGCACCCGTGAAATTTTGGAAGAGATTTTGAAGGAAAATAATTTTACCATCGGCAGCTTCCCTTCTGTGCAGGAGATCAGCAATTTTATTGCGATCAAGGAACTGGTGAAGGCAAATTTAGGTATCACTTTTTCCTATTATCCCATGGTCAAACGGGAATTGGAGGAGGGCAGCCTTGTCCAGCTGGATATCGAGGATTTTGAAATTTACCGGGAATTCAATTACGTCTATATGAAGAATAGCCTGTTCGAAGAGAAATATAAAAAACTCATCGATTTTGCAAGAGAAGTCGGTGAATGACAGCCCGCCCAATGCGGGCTTTTCTTATGAGAAGATGAGTGTTGCCATGTTTTTATTTTCGTGCTATCCTTACAATAGAGAATTATAAGGATTTTTTATATATAAGGAGGAGTTTGAATGGAATATGTAACCCTTGGTAAAACAGGTTTGAAAATTTCCCGTATGGGCTTTGGCGGCATCCCCATCCAGAGGGTAGATGCCTCTGTGACAAGAGAATTGGTGAAGGCAATGGCGGAAAAAGGCATCAACTATATCGATACAGCCAGAGGCTATACCGTCAGCGAAGCTTATCTGGGGGAAGCCTTGGAAGGTCTGCGTGACAAATTTGTGCTGGCGACAAAGAGCATGTCCCGTACAAAAGAAGCCATGGCGAAGGATATCGACATCAGCCTGGGTAACCTGCGTACCGATCACATCGACCTGTATCAGGTACATAACCCCAATATGGAACAGCTGGAACAGGTCATTGCAGCAGGCGGCGCCCTGGAAGCACTGCAGGAAGCAAAGGCAGCCGGCAAGATCGGTCATATCGGTGTGACTGCCCATTCTCTGGAAGTATTTGAAAAGGCACTGGAACTGGATTGGGTGGAGACCATCATGTTCCCTTACAATATCGTGGAGACACAGGCGGTGGAACTGATCAAAAAATGCACCGAAAAGAACATTGGCTTCATCACTATGAAACCTCTGGCAGGCGGCGCCATCGAAGATGCCACACTGGCGATCCGTTTCATCTGTGCAAACCCTGATGTGACTGTTGTGATCCCCGGTATGTTCGACCTGAAAGAGATCGACCAGAATCTGGCGGCTTGCGAGGATAAAACACCCCTCAGCGAAGGGGAACTGGCGAAGATGGAGGAGATCAGAAGCCAACTGGGGAATAATTTCTGCCGCAGATGCAACTATTGCGCCCCTTGTACCGTTGGCATCAGTATTCCCAATGTATTCCTGTTCCAGGGATATCTGGACAGATATGGCCTGGGGGGCTGGGCGAAGGACAGATATAGTGCAATGCCCGTGAAGGCAAGTGCGTGTATCGGCTGCGGAGCTTGTGAAAAGAGATGCCCTTATAACCTGCCCATTAGAGAAATGCTGAAGGACGCAGCATCTAAGTTTGGCGAATGATACCTTGAGGGCTTTGCCCTCAAGGAAAAAGAAAAATCCCGAAGGAAATTTTCCTTCGGGATTATTTTTATTGCTTTGAAAAATCATACTCTAGCAACGCCCAGAGTTACTTTTTCACCGTTGATGTTCCATTCTTTGCTCAGTTCGCCGCCTTTGCCTGCAACAACTTCTTCTGCCAGAACGTCGGCCTTGATGTCGTTTGCAGCCAGGATTTCAGCGATCTTCCCATTGCCGTCGTGGTAAACACGGATACGGTCTGTTACGTTGAAGTCAGCTTCTTTACGCATGGTCTGAACCTTGGAGATGATTTCACGAACGAAACCTTCTTCTACCAGTTCAGGTGTCAGGTTGGTATCCAGAACGACTGTCAGGTTGTTATCACCGGAGGATACAAAGCCGCCTTTTTCTGCTGTATCAATCAGCACGTCATCCATTTCCAGAACAACTTCGCTGCCGTCTACAGTGAAGGAAGCTTTGCCGTCTGCACGGAGGGTTGCCATGAATGCAGAGCCGTCTACTTCTTTCAGGTATGCGCCGATAGCGGGTACCAGCTTACCGTATTTTTTACCCAGTGTTCTCAGTTGAGGCTTGAAGGTGTATGTTGTGAAGGCTTCTACATCATCTGTGAAAGTAACTGCTTTTACGTTCAGTTCTTCTTTAATGATATCGCAGAATGCTTCGGGCAGTGTCTGTTCTGCTTTCACATACATCATAGCCAGAGGCTGTCTGTTTTTCATTGCGCTGGCGTTTCTAGCCGCACGGCCTTCTACGACTACTTTCAGTACGAAATCCATATTTGCTTCCAGATCAGCATCTACCCATTCTTCGTGGTATGCGGGCCAATCGCACAGGTGAACGGATTCAGGCGCATTTGCGTCTACTTTTTTCACCAGATTTGCATAGATTTCTTCTGTGATGAAAGGTGTGAAAGGTGCAGCCAGTTTTACCATAGTTTCCAGAACAGTGTACAGAGTCATGTAAGCATTGACTTTATCCTGTTCCATGCCTTCTGCCCAGAAACGTTCACGGCTTCTTCTTACATACCAGTTGGACAGGTCATCCAGGAAGTCTACCATAGCACGGGCGGGCTCTGTCAGCTTATAGCCTTCCAGAGATTCGTCTACGAATTTATTCAGTGTCTGCAGCTTGGACAGGATCCATTTGTCCATAGGAGCCAGTTTGTCGTATTCCAGAGTATATTTTGTAGGGTCGAACTGGTCGATTTCCGCATACAGGATGTAGAATGCGTAGGTGTTCCACAGCGTACCCATGAATTTTCTCTGCATTTCGGATACTGCTTCATCGTAGTAACGAGAAGGCAGCCAAGGAGCGGAGTTTGCGTAGAAGTACCAGCGAACGGCATCGGCACCCTGTTTGTTCAGTGCATCCCAAGGGTTAACGACGTTGCCTTTGTGTTTGGACATCTTCTGACCGTCCTTATCCTGTACGTGACCCAGAACGATACAGTTCTTGAAGGGTGCGCAGTCGAAGATCAGTGTGCTGACTGCCAGCAGAGTGTAGAACCAGCCGCGGGTCTGGTCAACAGCTTCAGAAATGAAGTCTGCAGGGAAGTTTTCATCGAAGATCTCTTTGTTTTCAAAAGGATAGTGCCACTGTGCGAAGGGCATGGAACCACTGTCGAACCAGCAGTCGATAACTTCAGGAACACGGGTCATCAGCTTGCCGCACTGAGGGCATGTGATGTGTACCGCGTCGATGAAAGGTTTATGCAGTTCGATATCTTCGGGGCAGTCGGGAGACATTTCCTTCAGTTCAGCGATGCTGCCTACGGTATGTCTGTGACCGCATTCACATTCCCAGATGGGCAGTGGTGTACCCCAGTATCTTTCACGGGACAGACCCCAGTCGATTACATTTTCCAGGAAGTTGCCGAAACGGCCTTCTTTGATGTTGTCGGGATACCAGTTGATGGTTCTGTTGTTGCGAACCAGGTTATCTCTCAATGCTGTCATTTTGATGAACCATGTGCTTCTTGCATAGTACAGCAGAGGTGTGTCACATCTCCAGCAGAAAGGATAGTTATGTTCGAAGGGCAGAGCTGCAAACAGTGTGCCGTTTTCTTCCATATATTTCAGAACAACGGGGTCAGCATCTTTCACGAACAGGCCTTCGAAGGGGCCAGCCAGAGCAGTCAGGTGACCGGTTGTATCTACATTCTGATAGAAAGTAACGTCATATTTTTTACATACACGGTAGTCGTCTTCACCATAAGCGTATGCTGTATGAACGATACCGGTACCGTCTGTCAGTGTTACATAGTCGTCGCAGGTTACGAAATAGCCTTTGAAATCTTCGCCGTTTGGCTGGAAAGAGAACAGGGGTTCATACTTCACATATTCCAGATCAGCACCCTTCATTCTATCTACAACTTCATATTTGCCTTCGCCCAGAACGCTGTCCATCAGGGCTTCTGCCATGATCACATAGTAATCTTCATATTTTGCTTTCGCATAAGTTTCTTTGGCATTTACAGACAGGATGACGTTGGAGGGCAGTGTCCAGGGGGTTGTTGTCCAAGCCAGGAAATATGTGTTTTCTGTGCCTTCCATTTTGAATTTTGCGATAGCGGATGTTTCTTTTACATCTTTATAGCCCTGTGCTACTTCGTGAGAGGAAAGGGCTGTGCCGCAGCGAGGACAGTAGGGAACAACCTTGTGACCTTTGTACAGCAGGCCTTTGTCCCAGATCTGTTTCAGTGCCCACCATTCGGATTCGATATATTCATTATGGTATGTTACGTAGGGATGGTCCATATCAGCCCAGAAGCCGACACGGTCACTCATGGAGCGCCATTCCTGTTCGTATGTCCATACGCTTTCTTTACATTTGCCGATGAAGGGCTCTACGCCGTAACCTTCGATCTGGTCTTTGCCATCCAGACCCAGTGTTTTTTCTACTTCCAGTTCAACGGGCAGACCGTGGGTATCCCAGCCGGCTTTTCTCAGAACTTTGTATCCCTTCATGGTTTTGTAGCGGGGGATCAGGTCTTTTACGGCACGAGTGATGATGTGACCGATATGGGGTTTGCCGTTGGCTGTGGGAGGGCCATCGTAGAATGTGAATACGGGAGCGCCTTCTCTTGCTTTGATACTTTTGCCAAAGATGTCATTGTCTTTCCAATACTTTTCAACCTGTACTTCTCTTTCGACGAAGTTCATGTTATTGGGGACTTTGTCGTACATTTGAATTCCTCCTTAAAGTGATAGTTGATACTTTTCAAAATCGAGTGTTCTTTTGTGTTTTGTTCCTGTTTTTCTTTTGTATGTATGATGGTGCGGTTTTTCCGCTTTTTATGCTGATAAAAGAAAGACCCTTTCATCCACACAGGACGAAAGGGTTCGCGGTACCACCTGATTTGACGGCAGAAAACGCCGTCCAGCTTAGACACATCACCATCATGATGTTTTCCTTTAACGCGGGCCACGACAGAGCCTACTGAGCGAAGCTGTTCGGTCTGCCACTCCGGAGTGATTTTCTGTATCTTCCCCAAGGACGGGATCACACCTTTTCCCATCTCTCTGCGCTCAGGCTGAGGATACATACTGTCTCCTTCACAGTGTTTTTAACGTATTTACCTGTGTATTATACAATTTGTAAAATGGCTTGTAAAGCCTTTTTTTCGCGGAAAATAAAAGTATGTTGTATGCAGGACTACTGTATACAACATACTGTCGTTTCTGGAAAGTTTTGGCAAAAATGAGGATAGAAATGGTCATTTTGGGGATAATATGTAAATTCTTGTGTAAAGACACTTTAAAAAGTTTGATTTTCCTGTAAAAAATATGTATAATTAATACGATATACTTTTTGTGGTAATATTAAGTTTTGACAGGATGTGTTCAAAAAGTATACTCACATCACCCTGTCGACCCAGAAAAAAGGAGATTTGAAAATGAAAGGTAGAGACTTTGCACTGCTGACAGACTTGTATGAGCTGACTATGATGCAGGGCTACTATGAAACCGGCGCATATAAAAGACAGGTCGTATTCGATCTGTTCTACAGAAAAAACCCCAGTGGGAACGGCTTTGCCATTATGGCAGGGCTGCAGCAGGCCATCGAATATCTGAATGAACTGCACTTTACAGAAGAAGATATCGCATATCTGGAAAGCTTGCATATTTTTACCGAAGGCTTCATCGCATATTTGAAGGATTTCCGCTTTACAGGGGAGGTATATGCCATTCCCGAAGGTACAGTGGTATTCCCTCATGAACCCCTGATGCGAATCAAAGCACCCATCATCGAAGCACAGCTGATCGAACCCGCACTGCTGAATATCATCAATCACCAGAGCCTGATTGCCACAAAGGCATCCCGTGTGGTACACGCTGCCAAGGGCGACCCTGTTCTGGAATTTGGTCTGCGCCGTGCCCAGGGCCCCGATGCAGGCACACTGGGTGCCAGAGCCGCTGTGATCGCCGGCTGCGCTGCAACAAGCAATGTGCTGACAGGCAAGATGTATAACGTTCCTGTCAAGGGTACCCATGCCCATAGCTGGGTGATGAGCTTCCCCGACGAACTGACAGCATTCCGTACTTACGCAAAGCTGTTCCCCAACGCATGTATCCTGTTGGTGGACACATATAATACCCTGAAGAGCGGCGTACCAAATGCGATTCGCGTATTTGACGAAATGAAAGCCGCAGGCACTCTGCCTGAAAAAGGCTATGGCATCCGCCTGGACAGCGGCGACCTGGCATATCTGTCCAAACGTGCAAGACAGATGCTGGATGAAGCAGGCTATCCCGATGCTATCATCTCTGCTTCCAGCGACCTGGATGAAAACCTGATCACCAGCCTGAAGCTGCAGGGTTCTACCATCAGCCTGTGGGGCGTTGGTACAAAACTGATCACATCCGATGACTGCCCTGCTTTCGGCGGCGTTTATAAGCTGGCAGCAGAAGAAACAGAGGACGGCGATTTTGAACCTAAGATCAAACTGTCCAATAACGTTGAAAAGGTGACAAACCCCGGCATCAAGAAGATCATCCGTATCTACGATAAGCAGACAGGCAAGATCAAAGCTGACCTGCTGGCACTGGAAGAGGAAGTTTTCACAGAAGATATGGATCTGCATATCTATGACACCAATGCAAAATGGAAGAGCATGCAGCTGCCTACAGGCACCTATACCCTGAGAGAACTGTTGGTTCCTGTGATCGTGGATGGCAAACAGGTTTATGAATGCCCTGAAACCATGGATATCCAGGCTTACTGCAACAAGGAAAAGGATACCCTGTGGGATGAACAGAAACGTCTGAAAAACCCCGATATCGTTCCTGTTGACCTTTCCGATAAGCTGAGTGCCATGAAGCTGAAGCTGATCGAAGCCATGAGCGGAATGTAATTGGAAACCCTGATTTTGATATGATAAAAGCCCAGATTTTTTGTCTGGGCTTTTCTTTTTAGGAATTATATTTATTGATATCTTCCATGGTGATGCCGGGGTGGAGGGCGATGTTGATGCTGTTGGCGATGATATTTGCCAGACGATCTACCACGGCATCCACCTCCTTGGGAGTGACGAACATATTTCCCGTATAGGGACCTAAAATTTCAGCGATCATCTGGTATTTTTCTTCCTGCTCCAGAGAACGGAGGGTCTGATAAAATTCGCCGCCTTTTTCCGTCTGCTGGATCATTTCCCCTAAGATGCGATCCATGGTATCGTTGACGAGGGTAGCAGCATCCACCACAGTGGGCACGCCGATGGCGATGACGGGGATGCCGAGGCTTTCTTCATCCAGCATCATCCGTCGGTTGCCCACCCCTGCACCGGGTGCAACGCCTGTATCGCTCATCTGGATGGCGGCGTTGATGCGCTTGGAATGGCGGGCAGCCAAGGCGTCAATGGCGATGAGCAGGGAAGGGTGCAGCTTATCTATGATGCCCTTGATGATCTCGCCGGTTTCGATGCCGGTGATGCCCATGACACCGGGGCTGATGGCTGCAACGGGCCGCACAGACCGTTCGATCTCCTCCGGCAAAGCGCCCTGCAGGTGGCGGGTCACTAAAATTTTGGCGACCACCTTGGGCCCCAGCGCATCGGGGGTGATGTTCCAGTTGCCCAAGCCTGCCACCAGGATACAGTCATCCTCCTTCAGCTTTGCCAGAGAACGGATATTTTCCGCCAGAATGGCGATGAGCCTTTCGTGACATTCTACATCATTTTCCTTTAGCTTTTCTGATTCCAATGTGATATAATTGCCCATAGGCTTGCCCATGCGCTGGCTGCCCTGTTGGGAAACGATGCGTACGTGGGTGAGGGAATATTCCGGCTGTTCCTCTGTTTCCACTTCTACGCCTTCCACTTCATCGGCTTTGGCAGCTTCACGCTGCGCCAGCTCTCGGGCTTCGATGGCAAGGTCTGTCCGAACAGAGAAGGAGAGTTTCGCTGAATTTTCTTTTTTCTGCTTCATGGATTCACAGCCTTTCTGCTTTTTGTTTATTTTTTTCGTAGTTTTGAAAAGTATTCATTGACTTATTCCCATTCATAGGGTAAAATATATTCGTTGAGTTAACCACGGGGTGCTCGAGAGAGTGTGAAAAAGGCCCCAAACCGTGTCGGAGGGAGAAGCCCTCAAAGGTGGTTAATAGTAAGATGAAAGAGCGATATTCCCCAATATCGAACAGAGAAAACCACATTTAAAGTATTTTTAGGAGGAAATTACATTGGCTAATATCAAATCTGCTAAGAAAAGAATCAAAGTAATCAACAAAAAAACACTGAGAAACAAAATGATCAAATCTCAGGTTAAAACAGCTATGAAGAAAGTAATCGTTGCTGTAAACGCTGGTGACAAAGAAACAGCTGCAGTAGCTCTGAAAAACGCTGTATCCGCAATCGACAGAGCATACATCAAAGGCATCTACCACAAAAACGCAGTGGCTAGAAAAAAATCTTCTCTGACAAGACTGGTAAACAGCCTGTAATTTGAAGCAGACAAAAGAGGATATTCCAAATCGGAATATCCTTTTCTTTTTCTTGAGATACTAAAACCGCAGGAACGCTTACGGAGGAATGATAAAATGACAGAGAGATACGATAAAGTAATGGAAAAACATCAGAAAGGCTATAACTGCGCCCAGGCGGTGGCTTGCGCCTACAGCGACCTGTTCGGCGTGGAGGAAAAAGAGGCTTTTCGTGCCACGGAATGTTTTGGCAGAGGTATGGCAACCATGGGGACCTGCGGTGCTGTTTCTGCCATGGCGTATCTGGTGGGGCTGAAGGTTTCCGACGCTGACTTGGAGCATCCCAAGACAAAGCTGGACTGTTACAATACCCTGAAACCCATGACAGAAGAATTTATCGCCAAGAACCAGTCTACGGAATGCCGCACCCTGAAGGGCGTGGATACTGGTGTGGTATTGCGAAGCTGCCCCGGCTGTATGCAGGATGCGGCGGAGATCATCGAAAAGCACCTGCTGCAGGAAAAGAAATAAGAAAAGGACGCTGATATCCTATGATATCGGCGTTTTTCTTTTTGGGAAAGCTATCGTAATTTTACTGTTTTTGTGGTAGACTAAACTGGTAAATCTATTATTATGTAAATACGATTCTGCGAAAGGAGGCTGACTCATGAATTTCGTGGATATCATCATCAAAAAAAGAGACGGCAAAAAACTGACAAAGGAAGAGATTGCATTTTTTGTAAAAGGCGTGACAGATGGTTCTTTGCCCGATTATCAGATTTCCTCCCTGCTGATGGCGATCCTGCTCAATGGCATGGATGCGGAGGAAACCGCCCACCTGACCATGGAAATGGCCCATTCCGGCGGTATGTTTGACCTATCCTCGGTGGAGGGCTTCAAGGTGGATAAGCACAGCACCGGCGGCGTGGCGGATACCACGACCCTGATTTTGGCACCGCTGGTGGCTTCCGTAGGGGTGCCAGTGGTAAAAATGAGCGGACGGGGACTGGGCTTTTCCGGTGGTACCATCGATAAGCTGGAATCCATTCCCGGTTTTCAGGTGGATGTGACGGAGGAAGAAGCTCTGCGCTTTGGCAGGGAAAGCGGCATCGTGCTGATGAGCCAGACCGACGACCTGACCCCTGCGGATAAGAAGCTTTACGCCCTGCGGGACGTAACAGGGACGGTGGACAGCATCCCCTTGATTGCGGCAAGCATCATGTCCAAGAAAATCGCGGCAGGGGCAGACGGCATCGTGCTGGATGTAAAATGCGGCAGCGGTGCCTTCATGAAGGATCTGGAAAGCGCCGAAAAGCTGGCGATCACCATGGCGGATATGGGAAGACACGTGGGCAGAAAGGTGACGGCAGTTATCAGCGGCATGGATCAGCCCTTGGGCATGTATATCGGCAACAGCCTGGAAGTGATGGAAGCCTTGGAGGTGCTGAAGGGCAACGTTGGCGGCGATCTGTTGGAGGTTTCCCTGATCCTGGGGGCGAATATGCTGCTGCTGGCAGGAAGAGTGGAGACGGAAGAAGAAGGCAAAGCCCTTTTGCTGGAGCAGATCAAAAATGGCAAGGGACTTGCCAAGTTCAGAGAATTGCTGGCACAGCAGGGCGGCGATGTGCATATCATTGACAACTACGATCTGCTGCCTTTGTCCCCTGCGAAGCTGGAAGTGAAGGCGGAGAAAGACGGGTACATCACCCGTATGGATACGGCACGGATCGGCAGAGCATCCCAGGAAACGGGGGCAGGGCGCATGTTCAAGGGGCAGCCCTTGGACTTTGGCGCAGGCATTGTGATGAAAAAACGAACAGGTGATGCAATTGCAACAGGAGAAACGATGGCTGTCGTGTATAGTGAAAATGAAGAAAAATGCCGTTCCGCTGCGGATTTCCTGAAAAAGGCCATCACCATCGGGGAAACACAGGCGGCAAAGCAGCCGCCGCTGATTTGGAAAATCATCAGACAGGAGGATTGAGCATATGAAACGAGCGATCATTATCGTGCTGGACAGCGTGGGTATCGGGGAACTGCCTGATGCGGCGAAATTCGGCGATGTTGGCAGCAATACGCTGGTAAACATCAAAAAAGCAAGACCTCAGACCAATCTGAAAAACCTCTGCGCCCTTGGCTTGGGTAATATTCAGGGGAAGGATATCGAACTGTTGGGCAAAGTGGATGCACCCAAGGGGGCCTTTGGCAAGATGGGGGAAAGATCTATCGGCAAGGATACCACCACAGGCCATTGGGAAATGACAGGTATCATCACGGCAAAGCCCTTCCCTACCTATACGGAAAAGGGCTTCCCCAAAGAAGTTATGGATGCCTTTGAAGCAGCCATCGGCACAAAAACGCTAGGCAATTATTCTGCATCGGGCACAGAAATCATCAATGTGCTGGGGGAAGAACATATGAAAACGGGCTATCCCATCGTGTATACCTCTGCGGACAGTGTGTTCCAGATCGCAGCCCATGAGGAGATCATTCCTGTGGAAAAGCTGTATGAAATCTGCGAAAAGGCAAGAAAGATTTTGACGGGGGAACATGGTGTGGCCCGTGTCATTGCCAGACCCTTCATCGGCAGCAAAAACGGAGAATTTACCCGCACCAAAAACAGAAGAGACTTTTCCCTGGAGCCTACCGGTGTGACGATTCTGGACTTGGCAAAGGAAAAGGGCATGAACGTGACGGCAGTGGGCAAGATCGAGGATATCTTCGAACACCGGGGCATGACCCGCACAGACCATACCACCAACAACAACGATGGTATCGAAAAGACGATCCAGTATGCTAAAGAGGAATTTGAAGGCATTTTGTTCACCAATCTGGTGGATACAGATATGATCTATGGTCATAGAAACGATGTGGAGGGCTATGCTTCCGCACTGGAATATTTTGATGGCAAACTGCCAGAGATCATGGCTCAGATGAAGGAAGAGGATATCCTGTTCATCACGGCAGACCATGGCTGCGACCCCACAACCCCCAGTACAGACCACTCCAGGGAATATGTTCCCGTGCTGGTATACGGCAAGCCTATCAAGGAAGGCGTTGACCTTGGGGTAAGAAAGACTTTCGCGGACCTGGGGCAGACCGTTTCTGATTATCTGGGCTTGGGGGCGAATTTTGAAGCGGAAAGCTTTTTGCAGGATATTCTGAAAGAAGGATAAAACGGATTTTTTCGGTCATACTGCTCTTAAGAAGGGAGTGGTATGGGTGAAAAAATATAAATGCAATACCTGTGACTACATTTATGATGAAGCAAAGGGTGAACCTCAAAACGGCATCCCCGAAATGACAGAATGGCAGGACTTGCCGGAGGATTATGTCTGCCCCATTTGCGGCGTGAATAAGGAAGCCTTTGCGCTGGTAGAGGATACAACCACAATCAAAGCATGAAAAGTGCCTTGGAGCGGAAAATCTCCAAGGCTTTTTTCATGACAAGGGAAAGAAAAAGGAGTACAATCAGAAAAACAAAGGAAAAGAGGGAGAGTATGGGAGAAATCAGAATCAGACCTGTGACGGAAGGGGATGCAGAGGAACTGCTTGCCATTTATGCGCCTTATGTGACAGAAACGACGGTAACTTATGAATATGATGCGCCTTCTCTGGAGGAATTCCGGGGGCGCATCCGCAATACACTGGAACGCTATCCTTATTTTGCGGCGGTGGAGGATGGAAAGATCCTTGGCTATGCCTATGCTTCTGCTTTCCATGCCAGAAGGGCTTATATATGGTCGGCGGAGGCAACGGTCTATCTGAAAATGGACGAACGGGGCAAGGGGATCGGAAAGTTGCTCTATGCCGCTTTGGAAGAAGCTTTGCGGAAGCAGAATGTACAGAACGTGAATGCCTGCATTGCCTATCCCAACCCCCACAGCATCGCCTTTCATGAAGCCATGGGCTATCATCAGGCGGGAAAATTCACCGACTGTGCCTATAAGCTGGGGCAGTGGCTGGGGATGGTCTGGATGGAAAAATCCATTGGGGAACACCCCGACCCGCCAAAGGAATTTATCCCCTATCCTGAAATCGAAAAATAAAGGGGAACAAAATCTTAATTTTTTCCGTTAGATATCCAGTAAGTCCTGTAATCGGGTGGGATTTGTTGCATCATGTGGTTTTTTGTAGTATAATCGTAAAATAGAGAACTATGTATATCGATGAATATAAGGAGATCATATATGGAAGAAACAGTAATCGTAATCATGCTGAAGGATGCGGAAACAGGCTTTCTGGAAAAGGAACTGGGGGCTTACTCTATTTCTGAAAACGGCGAGCTGATCTTCAATATTTATGCAGAAGGCGAAGAAAAGAAAGTCGTGATGCGCCTGACCTGTGAAAGAGAACTGCAGGATTGGGAATACGACGCAGTATATGATTATTATGATACAGAAACCGTGGGCGCACTGGTGGATTCCATCGAAGAGGAAGATGGGCATTACGACCCCGTTTGGGTGGTGACCTTCCCCTTTGCAGAGGAACAGGATGTGATGGAACAGAAACTGACAGATATTCTGGATGCCCACAAGGAAGAACTGCTTTCTGTTTATGAAGCGATCAAAGACAAAGAGGATGATTATCGTGGGGAATAAAAGATGGCGGTTCCTCAGCCTTCTTTTGGGAATCTGTATTTTTATGACCAGCGGTTGTGATTTCGGCGGTGCGGAGCAGGCCAATACTCCTGTGCAGGAGAAAAAGGAGGATGGCCGTACTACGGAGATCATCGTGCCCGGCGGAAAAGAAGATGCACCCGAGGAGGACGAGGAAAAGACAGAGGACGAGGAAAAAGAAGAAAAAAAGACTGACACGAAAAAACAGACGACCCAGTCCAAACACTTCTGGCAGAGCGAGACTTCCAAGCAGTATGAGACGCTGACGGCAGTTGCGGCGGCGGCCCAGCAGGATTATAAGATTAACGGCCCGAAACGGGGCTGGATGAGCAAAAACGGCAAGCTTTACGGCTATTATGACGGCTGTTACATAACCCCTGCCATGCTGGTGAAGGAAGGATATCTGCAGAATGGTCTGGATACGGCAGGATTTGAGATCCTGCTCATCGAAGGCAGTGACCTGGCGGTATACGATGGTGCCAATGTGCCTTCCGACAGTATGAATTTCGGTGTATTTGCTGCAGTGAAGCAGAATGGGAAATATCTGCTGGCGTCTCCCTCTGGAAAGGCGGGGCAGATTTCTGAAGCAAGCTATGGCAAGCTGTTGGCGAAATATAATCAGAGCCATGGCTCTGTGGTGCGGTTGTCTTCTGCTTCTGCGGAGTATGGCCGTATTTTGAACTATATCTGCCTGTATGAAGGGAAGTTTGAGGATTTCTTCGTTCGGGAGATCCGCAAAGACAACAAATACGCAGTAGTTACATTTTCTACTACGGCAGATACTTCTGCCATCAAGCAGTATGTGCTGAAAAATGACAACAATTTCTGGGAGGTCATCTATCCCAATGTGCAGATGGACGCATATCCTGTGACTTCCATCAATCGTCTGGTGCCTGATTTCAATGTGGATGTGCTGCCGAAATATAATCTGGCTTCCTGGAGAAGCTATGTGAAGCGGGAACAGGGCGGCGCAGTGGCTGCATTGTTCAGTAATCAGTTTATTTCCAGCAAGAGCGAGATTTTGTATCAGTGTGCAACGGCAGACTGCGCATATTTCCGTATGACGGACGGCAGACGCTATGCGGCATACCGTGCCGGCGATTACTGGGTGGCACAGCAGGTAAGCTCTGATATTGCGGCAAAGAATTATTTTATGGAGCGGACAGGGGTAGACTACAGCTTTATCATCCTGGACGACTAAGAAGGTGCTTTTCATGACAAAGACCAACGTGATGCGTCTGCTGGAAGCGGCGGGCATCCCTTACCGCACAGCGGAATATGAATATGATGAATCGAACCTTTCGGGGCTCCATGCGGCGGAGCAGGTGGGTATGGCACCGGAGCAGGTGTTCAAGACCCTGGTGACGAGAGGAGATAAGACGGGGATTAATGTGTTCTGTATCCCTGTGGATATGGAGCTGGACCTGAAAAAGGCGGCCAGCGTATCCAAAAATAAAAAAGTTGAAATGACCCATATGAAGGAACTGCTGGGGCTGACGGGATATATCCGGGGCGGCTGTTCCCCCATTGGGATGAAGAAAAAATACCCCACCTTCATCGATGAGACCTGCATCTTGTTCGATGAGATCGCTGTCAGCGCGGGGGTAAGAGGAGAACAGATCATTCTTGATCCCAACGATCTGATCCGATACACAGAAGCCACCGAGGCGGACGTGACGAAAGAAATGGCATAACAAGCAAAGAAAAAAGACAACCTACGATCCTGTATCGAAAAATAGGTTGTCTTTTTGTTTTAAAAAGATTTATTTTGTATATACTTTCAAAACATTGCTTTCTGCGGTGACTGTGCCATCCACCACGGCGGAAACCTTCAGATAGAAGGGATGATCCCGATTGATGGTAATACCGAAGCACTGGGGATAGCCCCAATACCATATTTCCCCGCCCAAGGCAGTATTTTGCAGGCGTTTGAAGGGGCCGTTGGCATAATAGGAGATGGAAACATAATAGTAATCCGCACCATACACAGGAGACCAGGAAACGTAAGCATAACCGTCTTTTACGGTACAGCGCAGGTTTTGGGGCCCGTGGGGGGTGTAGGAATAGTTTCTCATTTCGATCAGGGGCTTGGAGAGGGTTCGGGGCACCTGCAGCACCTTGGAAATGGGAATGGAGAGATACTGATTATTGCTGAAGGAGCAGGATATGCCAATCAGCTGTCCTTTGCTGTTGAACAGGCCGCCGCCGCTGCTGCCCTGGGCAATGACTGCGGAGGAGGAGATCACATCCTGATCGTATCCGGCAATGACGCCGTTGGTGACTTTATTTTTCTGCCCGCCGGGAGAGCCGATGGCGGTGACTGCTTCCCCGACACTGAAGCTGGTGGAGACAGAAGCAGGTATCAAACCATTTTTTTCGATTTTCAAGATGGCGATATCTTCTTCCGGGGAAAGCCCCACCACAGTGGTCTTGCCCTGATAGATGGAACCATCCTGAAAAACGAATTGGGCCACGGAAGCCTTTTCGATCACATGAAAATTGGTGGCAATGATGCCGTCAGCGGACAGGATCACGCCGCTGCCCTGCATTTTATTGGTCTGGATATAGACTACAGAATCTTTGATGCTTTGGGCTGCGGGATTTTGTTTCGTCTGGATGGCAACAGTGGAGGTACTGCCGTTCCAGGTGACCTCTGCACCGCTGTATTCCGCCAGGAAGCGGAGAGGAACGAAGGTGCGTTCGTTTTTGATCTTCGCCGGTGCATCGACAGAGACGTTTTTGCCGTTAACGGTGGCAGTCGTGCTGTTGATGGGCAGAGAAATGGTCACATCCTTGCTGCGGGCAAGGACAGTCTGGGCAGATTCCTGCCACTGGACCGTATAGCCCAAAGATTCCAAAATGCCGCGGACAGGCACCAGCACCCGGTCATTTTCGATGAAAGGTGCTGCATCGAAGGAGACAGCCTTACCATTCAGAGTGATGCGGATGGATGCTGCCGAGGCTGTATGCAGGAAACAGGTGCACAATAAAAGAAAGAGGACCGCGCCTCTCAAAAGTCGTTTCAGTGGGATCACATCCTTTCTTTTCTTTGCAGACAAGTATAGCATAAAAAGAAAATCCTGCGGCGGTTTTTAGAAAAATTTAAGAATTTCAGGAAAGATTTGCTTTTTTTCCAAGTTTATAGTATCCTTTGTAGGCGGAGGTGGAAAACTATGTTTGAACGGATTACAGAAATGACCTTCGATGAGATCTTTCCTCTGCTGGAAAGTGCCTTTCCCGTCAACGAACTGCGGGAAAAGGAACGGCAGAAAGCAATGCTGGCAGAGCCCTGTTATCGGCTTTACGGCGTAAGAAAGGATGACAGATTTGCTGCGGTCTTTGCTGTATGGGAGATCGAAGATTTTTTATACATCGAGCATTTTGCGGTAAAAAAAGAATGCCGCAACGGCGGTTTTGGCGGAACGCTTTTGGACGCTTTGCTGGCGGAAAAAGGCAGACCGACGGTTCTGGAGGTGGAAGAACCGGAGGACGAGCTGACCAGAAGACGCATCGGGTTTTATGAGCGGCATGGATTTATGTTCAACCCATACCCCTATCTGCAGCCGCCCATGCGCCAGGGGCAGGATGTTCTTCCGCTGAAATTGATGACGAAGCCCTCTGCCATCGATGAAACGACCTATAAAAGATATAAAAAACAGATACACAGCATTGTGTATAAATATGAAGGTGATCTATGATGAGATATTGTTTTGGTATCGATATCGGCGGAACGACAGTGAAGATCGGGCTGGTCACGGAAGACGGCTCCATCGCCGCTAACTGGGAAATCCCTACCAGAAAAGGTAGTGACCCTGCAGGGCTTTTGGAGGATGTAAAAGCATCCCTGGAAGGCTGTTTGCAGGAAAAAAAGATCGCAAAGGAAGATATTCTGGGCATTGGCATGGCAGCACCCGGCCCCGTAACGGCGGATGGCGTGCTCCATGGTGCGGTGAATATCGGCTGGGGGGATGTGAACCTGGCGGAGGAAGCAGAACGCATCATCGGCATTTCTCCGGTGCGTATCGGCAATGATGCCCGTGTGGCAGCCTTGGGCGAAGCGGTCTATGGCGCAGGCGCAGGGGCAAAAAGCATGCTGATGGTAACATTGGGCACTGGCGTTGGCGGCGGCGTCGTGCTGGATGGGAAGATCCTGATGGGCGACAGCGGCGTTGCCGGGGAGATCGGTCATATGACCATTGATCCTTACGAAAAGGAAGCCTGCAACTGCGGCAAAAAGGGCTGCCTGGAACAATATGCTTCTGCCACAGGCATGGTGCGGATGGCGAATAGATTCCTGACGGAAAAGGATGCGCCTTCTGTTCTGCGTCAGTGTGAAATCCTTTCTGCCAAAGACCTTTGGGATGCTGCAAAAGGCGGAGATGCCCTTGCGGATGAGATCACAGATTTTGTCTGCGCCAGACTGGGCAGTGCCTTGGCCAATGCCATCTATATCGCAGATACAGAGCGGATCGTCATTGGCGGCGGTGTTTGCGGGGCAGGGCAGTTCCTGCTGGACAAGATCGAAAAAGCATATCAGGCCAATGTTTTTGCCCACAGCAGAAACAAAACTTTTGCACTGGCGAAGCTGGGCAATCATGCCGGCATCCAGGGTGCAGCTGCTTTGATCCTGCAGGCAGCAAAATAATTTGTGGGAATAGTAAATAAAAATCTATTGGCGTTTTTGTGAAAAAAGCCAAAAACAAAAAAACAGTAAAAAATGCGCGCAAAAAAGAAGGAATGCGCGGACTTTTGGAGAATTTAAAAAGTAACAGGAGCTATCCACTTTATGTTCCTGATCAATTATGAATAATCCAAAGGTATACCACCAGAAAATATCCAGATATAAAAGGGGGAGATTGCAATGGTTAAAATTCTTGCAGGTGAAAAAGGTGAAGGTAAAACAAAGAAAATGATCGATATGGCTAATGCAGCCAGCAAAGAAGCAAAAGGCAGCATCGTATTCGTAGACGATGACAACAGCCATATGTATGATTTGCACTACAGCGTACGTTTCGTAGAAACACCCAAGTTCATTATGGAAAATCCACAGGTGTTCAGAGGTTTCGTGTGTGGTATCCTTTCTCAGAATAGCGATATTGAAACAATTTATATTGATGGATTGAACCATATTATGGACAAAATCAGCGACGCAGATTTCGTTTCCTTTATTCAGGAACTGGATAAGACTTCCAAGGAAGCTGAAATGGACATGGTAATGATTATCAGCCGCAAAACTGATGCGCTTCCCGCAGAAGTACAGCAGTACCTGATTTAATGGATAGACTCACATAAATCAGGAAAAATCGATATTTAAAATATTTTAAATATAGGAAAGCAACAAAGAAATGAAAGCCCGAAAGGAAGTTATCCTTTCGGGCTTTTTTTGTGAAACTGCCTGCAAGAGACGATGTAGGACAAAAAAGAATGATTTTTCTGAAATTGTTGTACAATTTGAAGAACAGAACAGGATTTGCCTTTACTTTTGGGTTTTCTTTGTGCTAAAATACTTTTAATAGTTCGTATTTTGTATGCACAGAATAAAAAAGATAGAATTCTTTTGCGTTTTCAATGAAAAAATGGAAAGAAATGAGAAAGGTGAGAGAGAACATGAGCAAATTTCAGGAAATGTATCGTGCAAAACTGAAAACACCCGAAGAAGTTGCAATGTATGTAAAATCCGGTGACATCTGTGCCTGCCCCACAGGCCTGGAAGAACCCGAAATGATTTGTGATGCCATTGGCGAAAGAGCAAAAAGAGGCGAGATCACAGGGGTGGAACACCATGGCATCCTGTCTGTAAAGGGCGGCGCATTCATGAACCCTGAACTGAAGGGCAAATATGACTATGTATCCTGGTTCACGGGCGGCGCAGGCAGAAAAGCAGTACAGCAGGGTATCTATACTTATGTACCCAACAACTACAGCACAGCTCCCAGCTACTGGAGAGACTGCATGCCCCGACTGGATGTATTCTATGCAGAAGTTTCTCCTATGGATAAGCACGGCTACTTCACATGTGGTATGTCTGCGGCAGAAGTACCCGTGATGAAGAGCAAAGCTGCCATTATCCTGCTGGAAGTAAACGAAAAAATGCCCCGTGTTATGGGGAATAACCTGATCCACATTTCCGAAGTAACTGCCCTGTGCGAATCTTCCCATGAACTGCTGACACTGCCCGAAACACCTCTGACAGATACAGATAAGAAGATCGGTCAAATGATCGCTGACGAAGTTCCCAACGGCGCAACACTGCAGCTGGGCATCGGCGGCGTTCCCAATGCAGTTGGCGTACTGCTGCGTGACAAAAAGGATCTGGGTATCCACACAGAAATGTTCACAGACAGTATGGTAGACCTGATCGAATGTGGTGCCGTAACCAACATGAAGAAGCCCATCAACGTGGGTAAGACGGTTGCAACACTGGCTTGGGGTACCAAAAAGATGTACGATTACATGGATGACAACCCTGCTTTCGAAATGCACCCCGTAGATTACACAAACAACCCTTATGTGATCGGTCAGCATGACAACTTCATCTCCGTAAACGCTTGTGTGGAAATCGACCTGTTTGGTCAGGTTTGTGCAGAAAGCCTTGGCACAACCCACTACAGCGGTTCCGGCGGCCAGGTTGACTTCGTGCGCGGCGCAAATATGTCCAAGGGCGGCAAAGGCTTTATCGCTATGACTTCCACAGCGAAAAACGGCACAATCTCCAAGATCAAACCCGTTCTGACACCCGGCTCCATCGTAACAACAAGCAAAAACGAAGTGGATTTCCTGGTAACAGAAAATAATATCGTTCGCCTGAAAGGTCAGACAGCCAGCGCAAGAGCAAAAATGATCATCTCCCTGGCTGCACCCGAATTCAGAGAAGAACTGACATACGAAGCAAAGAAAATGAACCTCATCATCTGATGAACGAAAGCCCCGTTTTGACAGCGGGGCTTTTTATATCTGAAAAACTTGTGCTTCCGGGGCATTTGTGTTATTTTGATAAAAGAAAAATTGTCACGGAAAAAAGGAGGAATTTGCAGTGAGAGTCAGCTGGGATGAATATTTTATGCAGATCGCGGAGATCGTAAAGACCCGTTCTACCTGCCTGCGCAGACAGGTGGGGGCAGTCATCGTAAAGGATAACCGCATCATTACCACAGGGTACAACGGTGCGCCCTCTGGCTTGAAGCACTGTACAGAAATAGGAGGCTGTGAACGGCAGCGGCTGAATATCCCTTCCGGGCAGCGGCATGAGCTTTGTCGTGCGCTGCACGCGGAGCAGAACGCTATCATCCAGGCGGCGAAAATCGGCGTCAGCACAGAGGGTGCCACTATCTATATCACCCTGCAGCCCTGTGTCATCTGCGCCAAGATGCTGGTGAATGCAGGCATTACCCGTATCGTTCATAAGGGCGAATATCCCGATGAGCTTTCCAGAGCGATTTTGGAAGAAGCGGGCATCGAAGTGGTTGCCATGGATTGATTTTTCGGGAAAATGCCCATTTGCATTGTAAATGTAAGACATGATAAAATAGAAGTGCAGCGTATGATTGGAAAAGGAAAGTCTAGAGATCCAAGGGATGCTGCACTTTTCTTTATGATGCAAATGAACCAAAGGCGATATAGGAGGGGAGCGCGATGTTTCAAAAAGGTGAACATGTAATTTATGGGAATAACGGCATTTGCCGCATCGAGGAGATTGGTATTCCGGTCGGTACGCCTATGGGACGCAGCGGGAAGGAATATTATACGCTGGCTCCCGTTTTTGGCTCCGGTACCATCTATGCGCCTTTGGATACAAAGGTTTTTATGCGCCCCATCCTGACAAAAGCCCAGGCGGAACAGCTCATTAAACAAATCCCGGAGATCCGGGAAGAAGCCTTTGAGGGGCAGGATGTTCGTGCCTTGAGCGAGAAATACAAGGGTTGTCTGGATACCCATCAGTGTGAAGACCTGGTGAAGCTCATCAAGACGGTCTATATGAAGGAAAAATCTATGATGGAACAGGGCAGGAAGCTGGCAAAAACAGAGCAGGAATATGGCAAGCTGGCAAAGGAATTGCTCCATCGGGAATTTTCCATGGCATTGGGCGTTCCCTATGAAGAAGTGGAAGGATATATTACGGATAAGGTAAAAGCATTGCAGAAATGATGAAAAGCCGCGGATGGAAAGATCCGGGGCTTTTTCAGTGTGAGAAAGGAAATACAAAAATATGTTCGTGTTCGCTTGCCCTTTTATGGTTCATTCGATATAATGAAAAAGATATGATACAACGAATTTGAAATGGAGAAGAAGCATGATCGCATATATCAAGGGCACGCTGGAACGGCGGGCAGAAAGCTACATCATCATAGAAACAGGGGGCATCGGTTATCAGATTTTTGTTTCCCCTGCCACATTGGCGAAACTGCCCCAGACCGGCGAAAGGGTGAAGGTGTTCACTTATTTCAGCGTGAAGGAGGACGGTGTTTCTTTATATGGCTTTGCCAGCGCAGAGGAACAGGAAATGTTCCATAAGCTGCTGACAGTCAGCGGCGTTGGGCCCAAAGGGGCTTTGGGGTTCCTTTCCCAGCTGACCCCTCAGGAGATCATCCTGGCGATCATTTCCGAGGATGTAAAGACCCTTTCCAAGGCGCCGGGGGTGGGCAGAAAGACAGCCCAGCGGGTGATTTTGGAATTGAAGGATAAATTTAAGACGGAAGAAGCCCTTTCCATGGGCCAGGAAGTGCAGGGCATCGTGGAAACTTCCGTGGGCGGCGACGCAAAATTCGAAGCCATCGATGCCATGACGGCATTGGGATATAGCCGCAGCGAGGCAGCCAAGGCGGTCAATGCTGTGGCGGCGGAAGGCATGTCCACAGAAGATATTTTGAAGGCGGCATTGAAAAAGATGATATAAGCAAAAAAGGAAGCGACAACGAAGCTGGCATTTCCTTTTTCGGATAACAAAGAAAAAAGCAGGTGTTTCATTTGGAAAACAGACGGATTTTGACCACCGGTTTGCGGGAAGAAGACCGTGAACTGGAGCCGAAACTGCGTCCTGCCACGTTGGAAACATACATCGGGCAGGAAAGTGTAAAAGAGAATATGCGGGTGTTCATCGAGGCGGCAAAGCAGCGGAAGGAAGCCTTGGATCATGTGCTTTTATATGGTCCGCCCGGGCTGGGGAAAACCACCCTGTCCAATATCATCGCCAACGAGATGGGGGTAAATATCAAGACCACATCGGGCCCCGCCATCGAGCGTCCCGGGGATATGGCGGCGGTGCTGAACAGCCTGAATGAAGGGGATATCCTCTTTATCGATGAAATCCACAGACTGAACCGTATGATCGAGGAAATTTTGTATCCTGCTATGGAGGATTTTGTCATCGATATTATGATCGGCAAAGGCCCTGGGGCTCGCTCCGTGCGGCTGGACTTGCCGAAATTCACCCTCATCGGTGCCACAACCAGAATTGGTCTGCTGACGGCACCTCTGCGGGACAGATTTGGCGTGGTGCAGCGGCTGGAGCCTTATAATGTGGAGAATCTAAAAATTATTATCAAGCGCTCTGCGGAGGTGCTGCAGGTGGAGATCGACGACAGCGGCGCGGAAGAGATCGCCCGCCGCTCCAGAGGGACACCAAGACTGGCAAACCGTATGCTGAAACGGGTCCGTGACTTTGCTCAGGTGCGCTATGATGGTGTCATCACGGGGGAAGTGGCACGATTTGCTCTGGATCTGCTGGATGTGGACAAGATGGGCTTAGACCAGACAGACCGAAAGATGCTGCTGACCATGATCGAAAAATTTGGCGGCAGACCTGTGGGGCTGGATACCCTGGCGGCCTCCATCAATGAAGAATCTGATACCATTGAGGATGTATACGAGCCTTATCTGCTGCAGCTGGGCTATATCCAGCGGACACCCAGAGGGCGCATCGTGACCAAGCTGGGCTATGAACATTTTGGGATGCAGCCGCCGGAGGCATGATTCAGTCCGAAGCATGAAAGGAGAAATGAGCATGAAGCTGAAAATAGAGGAAGTTATTGAAAACGTAAGAGACGAACTCCTTTGCTATGAGGATGCGGAACAGACTGCCGCAAGATGGGAAAAGGAATTCAAGGAATGGGTGGAAAAGAATAAGGGGAAAAAGAAAGATATCGTCGTGGATAAGGGCGGCGTTTCCCTGAAGATCAAGGACGAAGAGGAAATTTTCGAAATGGCGGATTCCTATATGGATGCCATCATCGAAGGCAGTGTGAAGCAGTATTGGGAAAAATTCTAAGGAGCTGATTCTGTGAGAAGAAAAGACAGGGAAATAACAGATTTTAAGCAGATCATGGAGATCATAGACCGCTGCGATTGCTGCCGTGTAGGCTTCTGTGACGACGGTCAGGTGTATATCGTTCCTCTGAATTTTGGTTATGCAGAGGAAAACGGGAAACTCACCTTCTATTTCCATGGTGCAAAGGAAGGCAGAAAGATCGACCTGATCGGGAAAGCACCAAAGGTTGGTTTTGAGATGGATACCGATCATAAGCTGAATGAAGGGGAGAGTGCCTGTGACTATTCCTATCGTTTCCAGAGCGTCATCGGCAATGGTGTCATCAGCATGATCGACGATATGGAAGAAAAAAAGCAGGCATTGAATCTTGTGATGAAACATGCGACAGGCAAAGATGCGTGGGAATATCAGGAAAACATGCTGAAAGTGGTGGCTGCTTTTAAATTGGAAGTGGAGGAACTTTCCTGTAAGGAGCATGCATAAAAAGTGGATGATAAAAGAATCTGATGGGGAAGGGTGTCGATAAAATCGGCACCTTTTTCTGTGGATGGGGATTTTTTTGAAATTACTAAGACTTTTTTAAGAATAGGGGGCAGTGGTTGCGCGGGAAAATTCTCTCTGCTATGATAAAACAGAAGAATAAAAGTTTTGGAAAAGGGGGAATTCAAATGAAATGTGCAGCGGATTTTAGACGGATCGCCAGAGAATCCCTGAGAGGTAAGTGGAAGATCGCCGTTTTGGCAGGCTTTGTGGCACTGCTGCTGGGCGGGGTCGCATGGGAAGGAACGCCAGAGATCAATTTTCATTTCGATGCCGGAAGTATTCGGGCACAGATGGATATTTTCGGGCAGAATGTTGATTTGATGCAAATTTTGCAGAGCGATAGTCCCGGTGCCCTTTGGGGGGTTGCTCTGATGTATTTTTCTGTGGTGGCGATCATCATTGCCATCGTACAGTTTGTGTTGGGCTGTATCGTGACGGTGGGATATGCTCGCTTCAATCTGGATCTGAATGACGGAGAAGAAGTATCTTTGCATACATTATTCCAATATTTTCCTCAGTGGAAAACCATGCTGGTGGCAGGATTCTTGCAGGGGCTGTATATCTTTCTCTGGACTTTATTGTTCATCATTCCGGGGATCATTGCAGCATATCGCTATGCCATGACCAGCTATATTCTGGCGGAAAACCCGGAAATGGGCGCAGGCGAGGCCATCGACCGTTCCAAGGAACTGATGATGGGGAATAAATGGCGGTTATTCTGTCTGCATTTCAGCTTTATCGGCTGGGGCTTCCTGTGTATGCTTACGATGGGCATTGGGAACCTTTGGCTGACACCTTATATGCAGGCGGCTACGGCGGCATTCTATCGGGATATCACCGCGCCATTGGCAGGGGAGGAAATGCCCCGGTTGTCTGCTGCGGAAATGTAAAAGCACATCCTTAGTAGAATACAGAATGAACGGAAAATAATGAAAAGCCCGTCCCTTGAGAGAAAATCCTTGGGGACGGGCTTTTTTGTTTTATAATCGCTTTTTCAGCCAGTTACGGAAATATTCCAATTGTTCTTCTGTGTGGAACCAATGCTCGCCGCTGGGCTGTTCCTCTAATGCACAGCCGAAGCGTTCTGCGAAAGCGGATACGCATTTCTTTTCACAAAGGGTGTCTGTTTCGCCTCGCAGGATGAAGGTGGAGTGATTCCATGTGTTGATGGGATGGGCTTTTACATATTGATAATCGTCCCAATAAAGGGTTTCTATGGGGTTTTCTACAGTTCCCATGGCTTCAAATTCCTTTTCCGTGATGCCGCAATATCCCATAATGTTATGAATGATGCGTTCCATATCCGTAACAGGGGAAAGGAACCATGCTTTTTCTAGGGGTTCCCCTGCAAAGGCCAGCAGGCTGAAATAGGCACCCATGCTGTAGCCGAATAAAGAGATCTGCTTTGCCAAGCCTTTTGCATATTGCAGGATCGTTCTCAATTCCTTGACACATTCCTGCACCATACAGGGGGTTTCTTCATAGACCCGTTCCCCGTGCCGAGGCAGGTCGAAGGAAAGGACTTGGTAGCCTTTCTTGGTGGCTTCTTCTGCCAAAACCCAGATGCTGTCATCGATTTTGGAAGAATGGCTGCCATGGACAGCAAGGATAAGTTTCTCGCTTTTTTCGCCATAAAGGAGGGCGGGGATATGGTCGATCTTGATTTTATTGATATTCATAAAGTTCTCCTATTCTCACGGAGCGAACCTCCGTGCCTCTGTTCTGTTTTTGTTTTCCATATCTTCAGACCTCCTTTCGTAGATTTTTGTTCAAATTTATGCTTCAGGCGTTTCCGGGGGCAGTAAGGTTTCCCAGAAATCCTTTTTGCTGATTTTTTTCAGATTGCGCCACTTGGGTTTTTCTTCGTAATCGTGACGGCAAATGGAACGGAATTTGCAATAGCTGCAGGGTGTCCGCTGCCCATCCCGGAAGGGAGCGGGGGCAATGATGCCGTCCTTCATGGCTTCGCCCAGTTCTCTGGTACGTTCTGCCACGAAATCCAAAATGGCCTTGTACTGTTCTTCTGTTGCCAGATTGGAGGAGGCGGAAAAGTCCCCTTTTTTTGTATAGCCCACAGGGACGACAGCAGAGGTTTCGCCTGATGTCAGGTTATTGTCCAGCCCTTGGATGAGGGCATCCTCCTGTAAAAGCAGCCCGGACATCTGCATTTTTTCATAAAGCGTCCGCTCGATTTCCTCTGCGGAAAGCTCTTTTTCCAGAGAGAGGGTAGGGTCGGTGATGCGGAAATAGAATACTCCGCCGGGCTTCAATGCTGCGCCCGTCTTTTGATAATATTTCAGGTAAGCGTCCAGATAGATGAGAAGCTGTAACTGTAAGCCGTAGTAGATATCCTGAAAGCTGAAGGTTTTATTCCCTGATTTATAATCGATGATCTTGACATATCGTGTGCCTTCCGCATCCAATAAATCCACACGGTCGATTTTGCCGTTCAAAATCAGGCTGCCGCCATCACGCATTTGAATGACGATAGGGGGCAATTTTTCATGGAGGCCGAAGCCCACTTCATAACCTGCAGGAGTGAAATCCCCCTGCTGTAAATGCTGCACCAATGTCCATGCGGCTCTGGTGGAGATCCGTTTCAGGCGGCGGATGAGGTATTGATTTGCCGCCGAATCCAGCAGTACCCGGTCGCTGAGACGGGGGGCGGCTTCTTCTACAGCCTGATGGATGAGGGCTTCTGTTTTTTCTTTGGTCAGGTCTGTCCAGGGAATGCTGTCCTCCTCCAGCCGATTGGAGAATAGCTCCAGCACTTCATGGAACAAAGAACCTAAATCAGGGGTGTGGAGCTGATACAAGCGGCGTTCCTCGGCCTTTAACCCATATTCCGCAAAGAAGGAGAAGGGACATCCGGCGAAGCGTTCCAGACGGGAAACGCTGGAAAGGATATTTTTGCCGTAAAGGGCCTTTGTGGTCTTTGGAGAAAGACGCTCTGGCTTACCGCTTTTGCCGATGCCTTTTTTCAGCAGGGCAAGGCGATGCTGCCATGCCGTGTTTTCATCGAAGAAGCTGTAGATATCCTGCCAAAGGGGCGAAATGGGCATTTCCTCCGTATGTTTTCGCATTTCTCCGCCCAAAAGATGGAAGGCAGCTTCGGGAGAAGTCTCTTCCAAGGTGAAAGAGGGTATGGCTTCGATTTGCAGGCTTTCGTCCATCCGCTGCAAGTTTCCGATGAGGGGGGAAGGGGCAGATTCCCGCCCTTCGCTGTCGCAGGCGGCATAGGTCAGCCACAGCCCTTTGGAGGGCTTCGTCAATCCCCGATAGATGAGAAATTGCTCCTCAAAGATTTTTTGCTTGCCCCCATTGGCAAGCTCTATGCCTTGGGCGGTCAAGAGGTCTCGTTCCGTTTCCGTGAAAATGCCCTGGGCCGTTGCGGGGGAGGGCAATACGCCCTCATTGACGCCCAGAACGAAAAGATATTTGATTTCAGGCAAACGGCTGCGCTCGATATCACCGATAAGCAGGCAATCCGCCGTAGGGGGAATGACCCCCATGGTGCATTTTTCCAAGCCTGCTTCCAAAATCTTCGCCATTTCCGCAAGGGTCATCTCTTCCTTGCCTAAAATGGCATGGGCTTTTTCAAACACATCCATCACCAACTGCCAGATCTGGCGATATTCCTCGGCTTTGTTCAGGTTGCCGCTTTCTGCTGCTTCCTGTGCCCAGCCATCCAGCGTTTCCGCCGCCTGCAGAGCTTGCAGATGGGTAAGGAGGGCATTGAGAAAGTCTCGGAAGGGGAAGGGCTTCTTCTGGGGCAGGGCAAGGAGGGGGGCAAAGGGCGCCATGACCTGTTCCCGCAGGGCATTGATGGCATCTACGGCTTCTGCCCCTTCCTTGAGAATGCCGTAGTCCCAAGTGTCCTGTTTCCATTTATAGCCCTTGATGCCGTAGGCAAGGACGTAATTTTCCAGAATGTCGATCTCTTCCGTGGTCAGGGAAGTCAGTCCCGATTTCAGATAAGAAAACATGGCTTCATAGCGGAAATCGTAAACGAGGATATCCAGCAATGCCGTCAGCAGGGTCACCAGAGGGTGAGAAGCTGTTTCCCGACGGGCATCGATGAAGCAGGGGATATGGTATTCCTCCAAAATGCCCCGCAGATTTTTTTCGTAGGTCTCCATGGCGTTGGTCACCATGGCAATCTCCCGAAAGCGGACATGTTCTTCCCGCACCAGTCGCAGAATCTTCCCTGCGGCGAAGCGGATTTCTTCCTGCAGAGAAGGGCAGGCGGTGATATGGACGCTTTCCGAAAGGGAAGTTTTTTTGAAAAAGCTATAAAAATAGTCCCGTTCCAGATTGTGTAGAGCATCCGTTTCGGCACGGTGATTTTTTTCCAAAATCGTAGGCAGAACGGGAGAAAGACCCAGTTCCTCCGCCAAAACAGCCAGTTTTTTCTTTGTCACATAAGGCTCGTAGAAGGGGGCGGAAGGGGGCAGGAATGCGCCGTAGAAGCTGTTTCTATCCATAGGCAGGGTGATATTCACCTGAGGGGAAAGAAGCAGCAGACGGCGGATGACGCTGTATTCCTGGGGTGTGAAGCCATAGAAGCCATCCAGCCAGAATTCCGTATTTCCAAAGCCCAAGCTGTCATCCAGTCGTTCCGCCAAAAGGGCGAGGGTTTCATCGGCAGAGATATACTCCTGTTTCAAAAATTCCAGATAGGAACGGTAGATATGGGTCATATCCTTCAGTTTTTCCTTTGCCCCGTGGGAAAGGCTTTCTGTCTGTGCAAGGGCTTCTGTCTGTTCCGGAGAAATGCGGTACTGGAAAAATTCAGAGATGGTCAGCCCCAGTTGGTCTACAAAGCCAGGCTTGTCCATGACGCTCTGAAAATAGGAGATATGTTCTTTTTCTTCCAATAAAATCTTCCGCAGAGCCATAGACTTGCCCACATCCCCCAGAGGGACACGGCTGCCGATGCCCTTTTTGGAAAAGACACGGTGGGCCAGACGGCCGAAACTGAGGACTTCCGCCGTCAGGATGGCATTCTGCCCCGTTTTCTGGATCAGGTCTCGCTCCGCCTGAGAGGTGAACTGTTCGGGAACGATGAGCACCTGCCGTTTTTCTCCTGTATTCGATTGTTTGATGATCTCTTCCATGCAAAGGGTGGTCTTTCCTGTGCCAGCCCTGCCGATGATGAAACGCAGTCCCATATCTGTTCCCTTCTTTCTTGTTCATTTCTTCTATGATACTCAAAGAGGTGTTTTTTTTCAAGGCGAACGCCTGCATAAAAGAAGGAAAAACAGAATATGGTAAGGGTAAGAGATTTTTGAGGAGGGGTATGCGTGGGCAGCACGAAATTTGTGGTGGTAAAGGCGAAGGAACTGGTGAAAACGGCTGTGTTTGCCGTTCTGGGTGTCATCATCATCATCGGGCTCATCACCTTTTTCCTGAATATGGGGAAGGACGAGGATACGGGGCTCTATCGGGATGGTACATATTATGGGGAGATGAACGTGGGGCAGGAAACGGCGGAAATTGCCGTAACGGTGGAGGATGGTGAGATCTCCGCTATTTCCATGGAGGATCCCGGGGAAGCAGTGGCGGCTTTCTACCCCCTGCTGGAAACGGCGGCAGAGGAAGTGGGCCGTGAAGTGGTGGCGACCCAATCTCTTACCATTGAAGTGGACCCGGAAAATGCCCATTCCGCCCAGCTGGTTTTGAATGCCATTGCAGAAGGGCTGGAGAAGGCGAAGAAATGAGAAAGGCCCCTGATTGCAGGGGCTTTTTTGCGTGGAAAAGTATATCTCATCCTGTTTGGACATAAGGTGAAAGGAAGGAGGGATGGAAATGACAGAACAGGAACGGCGGCGGCGCAGACGGGAGATGGAACGGCGGATGCGGGCACGGCAAACGATGCGGGGAAAAGAAACACAAAAGGGCGGTCTGCTGGTTTTTCGGCTTTATGTAGCGTCGGTTCTGGTAGGGGGATGCCTGCTGATCTCCTTATTTCAGACAGAGACATCGGAAATGGTCTGCGCCAGGGTGAAGCAGGTCATTGCTTACCAGATCCCTGCGGAGGAAGTGGATGTTTGGAAGGAGCGGGCGGCGGCACTTCTGAAAGGGGCAGGAGAAAGCCTGCCTGCTTTTGAGGAAAAAGAAACCCAACAGGAAGAAAAGAAGGTCTATCAGCCCGACGGGGAAGCATCTCCCTAGTGTGCTGACATGGAAGGGGCTGCGCTGGGAAAAGAAAAGGGAGGACTGGATCGACCCAGTGCAGGGCATCATCACTTCTTCCTGCGGCACACGGGAAAACCCCATCTTACATAAGGAAGAGCTCCACGATGGGCTGGATATTGCAGTGGCGGAGGGGACGGAGGTATTGGCGGTGAAAAGCGGAACCGTCACAGAGGTGCGGACTTCTGCCACCTACGGCAAACTGATGAAATTTGAAACAAAGGATGGATATGAAGTCATGTATGCCCATCTTTCGGAAGTCCTTGTGAAAAAGGGAGAGAAAGTGAAGCAGGGGCAGGTGGTGGCAAAATCAGGGAACACAGGCCTTTCCACAGGGCCCCACCTGCACTATGGCATTTATAAAGAGGGAGAATTGCTTGACCCCATGGACTTCATTACTTTGGGCTGGACGGACGGTGTAAAAGCAGAGTTTCAAGCCAGGGGAAAAGTGTTGTAAAAGAAAGTGATGCAAAACTCGTCTTTTTCGGTTATGATAAAAACAGAAAAGCGAGGGATGCAATTTGAAACGAGTTTTGATGGATATTTCCGCCGACCTGACCCGCATTGCCCTGGCAGAGGACGGCGAATTGAAAGAATTATATTATGAAAGCAAACGGGACGAAAGTCTCGTTGGGAATATTTACGCAGGCCGTGTGGCAAATGTGATGCCCAATCTGCAGGCAGCCTTTGTGGATATCGGTGTGGGCAAAAACGGCTATTATTATTACGGCAATGCCCGTGCCGTTTCCGATGAAGGGAAAAACATTGCCAAACCCAAGGTCGGCGATACCCTGCTGCTGCAGGTGGAAAAGGATGCCGTCGGCAGCAAAGGGGCTGTGCTGACGGGGAATTTTTCTTTTCCCGGCAAATTCCTTGTGCTGCTGCCCAAGGAGGCTGGGGAGATCGGCATTTCCCGTAAGATCACCGATTCTGGGGAACGGAGCCGTATCCGTGCAATCGTGGCAGAGCTGCTGCCGGAAGGCTGCGGGGCCATTGTCCGCACAAACGGCGCAGGTAAAAGCCGGGAGGATTTTGAAAAGGAACTGCAAGCCTTGACAGCAAAATGGGAAAAGCTGCGCCACGGCATGTATCTGAAGCCCCCTGCCCTACTGCTGCAGGAAAACCACCCTGTGAAACGGGCGGCAAGGGATTTTTACAGTGCCGATGTGGATGAATATGTGGTGAATGAGGAAGGGGCCTATGAAGAACTGCTGCAGACGGGAGATTTCAACGGGGAAAATCAGCCTGCCCTGAAGCTTCATGAAGAGAAACTGCCCCTCTTCGAGGCCTATTATCTGGAAAGCCAGAGCGAAAAAGCACTGGATGAGCACGTATGGCTGAAATGCGGTGGCTTCCTTGTCATCGAGGAAACGGAAGCCTGTGTTGTCATCGATGTGAATACGGGAAAAGCGGCAGGAAAAGGCGACCTGCAGAAAACCATCCTGAAAACCAATCTGGAGGCGGCAGAGGAAGCGGCAAAGCAGATGCGCCTGCGGAATCTTTCCGGCATCATCATCATCGATTTCATCGATATGGCAGACCCGGAAGCCCAGAAGGAAGTGACCCGCAGACTGGAAGCGGCGGTGAAAAAAGACCGCATCAAGACTGTGGTGGTGGGTATGACGGAGCTGGGGCTGATGCAGGTGACAAGAAAGAAAACCAGACCTTCCCTGAAGCGACAGATGACCACAAAATGCCGAGCCTGCGAGGGGACGGGGCGGCTGCCCTCCATCGAATGGACGGTGACGAAGATGCGCAGAGAAGCGGAGAGCGTTTTCGCCCATACCATTTATCATAAGCTGACGGTGAAGGCCGACCCCAGGCTGCTGGCTGCCTTTGCGGGGCAGGATGGCGCATGGGCAAAGGCATTGGAAGAAAAAAGCGGCGGCACCATTCTTTTGGAAGGGGCAGAGCTGGGCTTTGGTCAGTATGAAATGAAAAAAGAAAAATAATTTTGTTTACAGTCTGAAAAATTTTTATTTTATTGCATCGCTTTTATATCAGACAAAATTTGCCGCGGAGATATGAAAACCGTCCGAAATGCTGAATTTTCGGGCGTTTTCTTTGTTCCTTCTGCCTAAGATTCACTTTACTTGGCTGAATTGTTCCTTGACACGTATATGAAAAAGTTATAAAATAAAAAAGGCGTATTTTCGCCATTACTTACAGGTTATATGAAACAATAAAATTGTACTTTGAAAACTGAATAAAGGGAGGTGTTTTTCATTAATCCGATAAGTATTATCTGTGCTGTCGTCGGTTTGCTGATTGGTGTCGTAATCGGCATCGCTTACCGTAAAAAGATCGCAGAGGGCAAGGTCGGCGTGGCTGAGGAAAGAGCCGGCAAGATCGTGGAGGATGCGGTAAAGGAAGCGGAAGCAAAGAAGAAGGAGATCCTTCTGGAAGCAAAAGAAGAGAGCATTAAGACGAAAAATGAACTGGAAAGAGAAGTTCGTGACAGAAGAAATGAACTTCAGAAAAATGAAAGACGTCTGTTCCAGAAAGAAGAAACTTTAGACAGAAAGGTCGAAGCTTTGGAAAAGAAAGAAGAGCATATGACCAAGAAACTGGAGGAACTGGACAGACAGAAAGAAGAAGCAAAAGCATTGAGAGAAAGACAGCTTCAGGAACTGGAGCGTATCTCCGGGCTGACTACCGAAGAAGCGAAGAACCATATCCTCGCTATGGTAGAAAACGATGTGAAACACGAAGCAACACTGCTCATCAAGGAAACAGAAAGCAAGGCAAAGATGGAAGCGGACAAACGTTCCAGAGAGATCGTTGCCAATGCTATCCAGCGCTGTGCGGTAGACCATGTGGCAGAAACCACTGTCTCCGTAGTACAGCTGCCCAATGATGAAATGAAGGGCCGTATCATCGGCCGTGAAGGCAGAAATATCCGTGCTTTGGAAACACTGACAGGCATCGATCTGATCATCGATGACACACCCGAAGCGGTCATCCTTTCCGGGTTCGATCCCATCAGAAGAGAGATCGCAAGACTGGCTTTGGAAAAACTGATCGTAGACGGCCGTGTTCATCCTTCTCGTATCGAGGAAATGGTGGAAAAGGCAAGAAAAGAAGTGGAAACAACGATCAGAGAAGAAGGCGAAGCAGCAACCTTCGACACAGGTGTCAATGGGCTGCATCCCGAACTGGTCAAGCTGCTGGGTAAATTGAAATACCGCACAAGCTATGGTCAGAACGTATTGAAACACTCCATGGAGGTTGCCCATCTGGCAGGCCTGATGGCCGCAGAACTGGGCGTGGATGTCATTCTGGCAAAACGTGCCGGTCTGCTCCATGATATCGGTAAGAGTGTTGACCATGAAATGGAAGGTTCCCATGTCAGCATCGGCGTGAGCCTGCTGAAACGCTATAAGGAAAACCACACAGTCATCAATGCGGTAGAAGCCCATCATGGCGATGTGGAACCTCAGAGCATCATCGCAGTGCTGGTACAGGCGGCAGATGCAATTTCCGCTGCAAGACCCGGCGCAAGACGCGAAACACTGGAATCCTACATCAAGAGATTGCAGAAGCTGGAAGAAATCGCTGACAGCTTCAAGGGCGTTGAAAAATCTTTCGCAATTCAGGCTGGTCGTGAACTGCGAATTATGATAGTACCCGAAGATGTGACCGATGAAGGTATGACCCTTCTGGCGAGAGAAATCGCAAAGAAGATCGAAGAAGAACTGGAATACCCCGGTCAGATCAAGGTAAATCTGGTAAGAGAAACCAGAGCCGTGGAATACGCAAAATAATTTTAACACCTGAAACCAAAAGAGCCGTCTAGGAATAGACGGCTCTTTCCATAAGGAGGAATATCATGAAGATTGATACATTTTCTTTCAGATTCGGTGATACCAATGGTTTCATGGAATGGTATCGCTATAACCCTGCCCAGGGACTGTGGATCGATAGATTCGATGGCATCATGCAGGCGAAACGCTGCCAGATGACAGAGGAAGAACTGGAGGAACTGGAAAAAGTCATTCGGGAAAACAAGATAAACGAATGGAATGATTTCTGTAAGCTGGATATGTGCATGTGCAGCGGCAACAGCTGGACGCTCCATGTGACCTATCGAGAAAGCAATGAGGAATATATCCATGCCATGGGCCACAGCGAAGGTCCTGCGGGCTTTGAGGAAGGCAAGGCGGCGTTGGAAGCATTTTTTGAAAAATATCTTTGAAAAAAGGTTTTTGCGGTAAAATCCTATTTACTTTGGAGAGAGAGGCGTAAAATAAGGCTGTGAGGGCATCAAGCCTGATCGAGACAATAACGATTTTATTTTTAAAGGAGACTTGCTGTTTGAAGAAAAACAACACTTTGGAGATTGTAGGCTGACCGGAGGTCAGACAATCTTCGTCGAACCTCCAAAATATTGACAGTCAACAATTTTTTGGGAGGGAAAAATCATGAATCAAAATGACTATATCATTCGTTTAGAGAAAAAAGAAGACCATGCACAGGTAGAAAATCTTGTAAGAGAATCCTTTTGGAATGTGTATCGCCCGGGATGCCTAGAGCATTATGTGCTGAACCAGCTGAGAAACGATGCTTCCTTTGTACCTGAACTTGACTTTGTCATGGAAAAGGACGGGGAAATCATTGGACAGAATATGTTTATGAGAGCAAGCATCAAAACTGATGATGGCAGAGAACTTCCCATCGTGACAATGGGGCCCATTTGCATTGCGCCTGCATACAAAAGACAGGGGTATGGCAAGAAGCTGTTGGATTATTCTTTGGAAAAAGCAGCTGCCCTTGGCGCAGGAGCAGTCTGCTTTGAAGGCAACATTGACTTTTATGGAAAAAGTGGGTTTTCCTGTGCCAGTGAGTTTGGCATCCGATATCATGGTTTGCCGGAGGGAGAAGATGCATCCTTTTTCCTTTGCAAGGAATTGGAAGCAGGATATCTGAATGGCATTACCGGTGAATATGCAACACCGCAGGGCTATTTTGTGGATGAAGCAGAGGTGGAAGCCTTTGACAAAAGATTTCCCCATAAGGAAAAACTGAAACTGCCCGGTCAACTGTTTTAAACGAAGAGAGAGCCTTGGGACAAAAGTCCCAAGGCTTTTGTATATGTTGGAAAAACCAGTTTGGTTGATAGTATTTTATATCAAAATATGATATAATTAATTTTTACGAAAACAGGAAGGAGGCGGCGCCATGCTGGTGACAGCCATCACGCCCCAGAAACGGGACGAGACCAGATACAACATCTTCATCGACGGCGAATATGCCTTTGCGCTGCCTATGCAGGATATCCTGTATTTCAAGCTGAAGGAAGGGCAGGAGGCGGCGGAGGAGACCATCGATTTTATCCGCAAAAACCTCATTTACATCAAGGCTCAGGATACGGCTTTGCATTTTATCGGCTATAAGATGCGGACGGTACAGGAGATTCGCCGCAAGCTGGCGGAAAAGGAATTTGCCGAGGAGACCATTGAGGAGGTCATCGCCTTTCTGGAAAAATACGGCTATGCCGATGACAGGGAATATTGCCGCAAATATATCAGGGAAAAGCTGCGGATGAAGCCCAAGAGCGGCTATGCCCTCAAAATAGAACTGAGACAACGGGGCATTTCCTCCCGTATCATCGATGAAGCGATGGGGGAGACGGAAATGGACGAGGCGGGGGATGCTTTCCGCTGGCTGGAAAAGAAAAGCCGCGGACAATGGCCCCCAGAAAATGAAAAAAAGAAAAAACAGTTATACGATTTTTTGCTGCGAAAGGGCTATTCCTACGATATCATCGGGGAGGCTTTTCAGCAGATGGACGAGGCTTATGGAGGTGAGGACTGATGGCGTTTTATATCGGAGAGATCAGAAGAGTACGAAATGAATTTTTCGAAGCATACAAAAATGGGGACTACAAAAAGGCGATCGTCCTGGGGAAGAACCTTTTAAATATTTATGTGGAAAATGATGACTGCGACTGCATGGAATATGCCGTAGACATGAGCAATCTGGCAATGGTTTTCGACCAGATCCAGCTTTACGACCGTGCGGCGGAATATTATAAAAAGGCAGCAGAACTGAAAAAGGATTACAGCGGGGAAAGCCTTTCCTATGCAGATACGCTGAACAATCTGGCTATCGTTTTCAACCACCTTGGCAGGCAGGAAGAGGCCCTGAAGCTGCATAACAAGGTATTGGAAATCCGAGATGCCAAGCTGGGCAGAGAACACGCCGATTATATCCACAGCCTGTATCACATGGGCAATACATACGAATTGCTGCAGGATACGGATAAGGCCATTGAATGTCATACCAAAGCCCTGCAGCGGGCAAGACAGTGTAAGGAATTTACCATGCTGGACTTGGCTGATCTGCACGGTGCTATGGCGAGAGCCTACGATGCCAAAGGCAATTTCAAAAAAGCCATCTATTATTATGAGGTTTGCTTAGATTTGATCGAAAAGGCTCGGGGCAACGATAATTTCTACTACATGATTAACGTGCTGACCTTGGCTTCTGTCTGCGAAAAGGCTGGGTTGATGGATCTGGCGGTGGAATACTGCGAAAAAGCTGTGGATATCCGCAGAAAGCTGATGAGTGAAGATCATCTGGATTTTATGAATAGCCTGAATTCTCTGGCGGCCATTTGCTGCAAGGATGGGCAGTACGATAAGGCCTTGGAACTCCATCGGGAAGTGCTGGATATCGTGGAACGGATGCTGGGGAAGGAGCATATCTTCTATGCCGATGCCCTGAATAATCTGAGTGTAGATTACGCAGGGAAAAAGGAATTCAAAAAAGCCCTTGCCCTGAATATCAAGGCTTTGAATCAGAAAAAAGCCTTGCTGGGGGAAAAAGACCCTCAGGTGGCGGCGTGCCTGATGAGCATGGGTACTCTTTACGATAATATGGGCAAGGAGGAGGAAGCTCTGCAGTGCTTTGCAGAAGCCCTTGCCATCCGCAGAACCATCAATGAGGGCAAAAATACTGCCTGTGCCGATACCCTGACTGCCATGGGGAAGCTTTATGAAAAGCAGAATGCTTATGAAAAAGCGGCAGAGGTAGTGTCGGAAGCAATAGAAATCCGCAAAGCCTGCGGCGATGAAAGCAGCGGGATGTATGTCTGGTGTCTGCATCTTTTGGCGGAAATTTACAGAAGACAGGGCGAGCATGAAAAGGCCATCGGTCTTTGCAAGGATGGCGTGGATATCATGGAAGCTCGTTTTGGGGTCAATCATCCTCGTTATGCTGCGGCTTTGGAAAAGCTGGGGCTGGTCTATGAAACGGCAGGAGACCTGGAACGGGCAGAGGAAGCCCTGACCCGGGCGGCGGAAATTCGCAAGGAAATGCTGGATGAGGATAATCCCCTCTATCTGAATACACTGGAAGCCTTGGCCCGTGTTTCTATCAAGCAGAAAAAATTTGAAAAGGCCATCAAGCTTTATCGGGAAAAGAATGACGTGAATTTCGAGGAAACTGCCCAGGAACAGCTGGCGGCGGCAAATAATCTGCTGGCCATTGCCAATTGCCATAGACTGGCAGGGAACGAGGATAAGGCGGAAGCTTATTTTGCGGAAGCGGAAGCGAAACAGAAACGCAGCGGACTGCCCATGGATGAAACCTACGAAAAACGCAGACACCTTTTCCTGCAGCAGAAAATGGAAGAAATCATACAAATGCCACCCAAGCCTGAGGGAAAGGGGGATGCAGACCCCCAGAAGGCAGTGGAATATTACAGCGCATTGGCATTATCCATCCGTAATAAGGAAGGGGAAAGCCAGAATTTTGCCAAGGCACTGCTGAAAACGGCGGCCCTCCACGCAAAATTGGGGCATCAGAAGGATACAGAGACGCTCCTTGACCGTGTGCTTTCCATTGGAGCCCGGGAAGGGGTGTTCACGGTGACTTTTGGGAAGCTCTGCGACCGCGTGGGGCGCATCTATGCCGAAGCCGGCAGCAGGGACAAAGCCGAATCCACCCTGCGGCAATCCTATCAGATCCAGGCTACGGCGGGAAAATGTATGACCAAGGAAGGACATTCGCTCTTGCTTCATCTACTGCAGGAAAAAGGTGACGAAAAGGCTTATTCTGCAGTAAAAAACGGCGAAAAATTAGAATAAATTTGTTGACAGAGGGTTTTTCCTGTGCTAATATATTGGAGTATGTTCAGCCGCGTGAAGAGGTTCGAGAAAATCGGAGAAAGGCTCCGGTTACCACATTCAGCGAGTAAAATTGCGAGGAGGTGTCAACATGTACGCAATTATTGAAACTGGCGGTAAGCAGTATAAAGTATCCGAAGGTGATATCATCACAGTTGAAAAACTGGCTGTAGAAGCAGGTTCCGAATACACATTCGACAAAGTTCTGGTTCTGGCAAAAGACGGCGATATCAAAGTAGGTGCTCCTTACGTGGAAGGTGCAGCGGTTACAGCATCCGTAATCGGTGACGGCAAAGCGAAAAAGGTTGTAGTTTACAAATACAAACCCAAAAAAGGCTTCCACAAAAAAAGAGGCCACAGACAGCCTTTCACAAAACTGCAGATCAAATCCCTGTAATCTATTATGATTAAAGCTAGGATTTATCGCAAAAATCAGAAAATCTGCGGATTTGAGATTTCCGGTCATGCGGGCTATGCCGCAGCAGGCGAGGATATCGTTTGTTCCGCGGTGACAGTGCTTTGTTTTAACACAGTCAACGCTGTGGAGAGATTCACTGACATCCCCTTCAAATGCGAAGCGGATGAAAAACGCGGCGGTTATCTCAAAGTCTTGTTTCCCCTTGAGGGAATGACAGACCACGATACACAGCTTCTTTTGGAAACTTTGGTCATGGGCCTGTCGGATATAGCATCAGAATACAACAAATATCTCACTTTGATACATGAGGAGGTGTGAAGCATGTTCAGATTGAACCTTCAGTTCTTCGCGCACCATAAAGGCGGCGGTTCCACAAAGAACGGTCGTGACTCCAATGCTAAGAGACTTGGTGCAAAACGTGCAGACGGTCAGTACGTTCTGGCTGGCAATATCTTATACACACAGAGAGGCACAAAGATCCATCCCGGCGTAAACGTTGGTAAGGGCGGCAACGATACACTGTTCGCTCTGGTTGATGGCCGTGTGAAATATGAAAGAAAAGGCAGAGACAAAAAACAGGTTTCTGTTTACCCTGTCGAAATCGCTGAATAAGATTGCATGAAATCGTGAAGGCTTCAAATGATATCATTTGAAGCCTTTTTCGTGAGAAACGGAATGTTGTTCCGTTTTTGACGAAAAAGTTGAACAGATATCCTTGGGAAAAATAATTTTCCACCTCTGCAAAACGCAGTTTTGCAGCGAATGGGGTTTGGGGACTGGTCCCCAACGGGGAGGTGGGGCGGCGCCCCACGGTCTTAGAAAGGAGATGGAAAAATGTTTGTAGATAGAGTCAAAATCCATGTAAAAGGCGGCAACGGCGGCGACGGCAAGGTTTCCTTTTTCCGTGCAAAATATATCACCCACGGCGGCCCCGACGGCGGCGACGGCGGCAAGGGTGGCAACGTTGTTTTCGTAGGCGAAAGCGGTATGAATACCCTGATGGATTTCCGTTATAAAAGAAAATTCGCTGCAACCAACGGCGAGCCCGGCGGCAAGCGCAACTGCTTCGGCGCAGACGGCGAGGATGTTATCATCAAAGTCCCCGTTGGTACAGTCATCCGTGAAGCGGAAAGCGGCAAAGTCATGGCGGATATCACCCGCCACGGCGAAGAAAAAATCCTGATCTATGGCGGGAAAGGCGGCAAGGGCAATCAGCACTTCGCAACCCCCACCAGACAGGCACCCAGATACGCAGAACCCGGCAGAATCGCTAAGGAATATGATGTGATTCTGGAACTGAAGCTGATCGCAGACGTTGGTCTGATTGGTTTCCCCAACGTTGGGAAGTCCACACTGCTTTCCATGGTAACAAACGCAAACCCCAAGATCGCAAACTATCACTTTACCACACTTTCCCCCAATCTGGGCGTGGTAGAAGGCAGATTTGGCGATAAATTCGTTCTGGCGGATATCCCCGGTCTGGTGGAAGGCGCCAGCGAAGGTGTTGGTCTGGGCCATGAATTCCTGCGCCATGTGGAACGTACCAAGGTTTTCATCCATGTGGTAGACGCAGCCGGCGTGGAAGGGGACGACCCTGTGGAAAACGTGGAAAAGATCAACAGAGAATTGGCGGAATATAAAGAAGACCTGATGAAACGCCCTCAGGTCATTGCGGCAAATAAAACAGATATTCCCGGTTCTGAGGAAAACGTGGCAAGACTGAAAGAGGTTTACGAAGCAAAGGGCTACAAAGTATTCCCCATTTCCGCAGCCACAAACAAGGGGCTGGATGAACTGTTGACAGAGGTCGGCAAGATCCTGAGAGAATACCCCGAAGATATCGTATTCGAGGAAGAATATGAAGAATATGATGAAGTGAAAGTGGATCAGGAACCTTTCACCATCGAAGAAGTGGAAGATGGCTATTTCGTGGTTTCCGGTGTGGGTGTAGAAAAGATGATCGGCTACACCAATATCGATACGGAAAAAGGCTTTGCATTCTTCCAGAAATATCTGAAAGAAAAAGGTATCATCGAAGCGCTGGAGGAAAAAGGTATCCAGGAAGGCGATACCGTTCATATCTACGATCTGGATTTCGAATTCTGGAAATAATTGTGAATCAAAGAAAGCACCTTGCAAAAGGTGCTTTCTTTTTATGCAGAGATTCATTTTCCCAACAGGAGCCTTGTAGCTTCTGCTATATTCCGATGCTCCACCGTTCTTGGTTCAAAGTGCATGAGCTTGCAGACGATCTGCAAAGCGGTACCTAAGCCAAATACGGAAATGATAGTGCCGATGCCTACGGGGCCGCCCAGCAGCCAGCCAATCAGGAGGGCAACACCAATCATGCAGGTCTGTACCACGCCGATGGGGGTGTTTGGGAACCGTTTGCCCAAGGCGATGAGCAGGGAATCCCGGGGGCCGCAGCTTTGCCCGGCGGACATATAGAAATATTGCCCATAGCCCATGATGAAAAGGCCCAAAATGACCATGATGCAGCTCAGGGGCAGGCTGTCCCATTTGGGCAGGGAAAGGATGCGGTCGATGAGGTCAACATAATTGCCCACCAGAAGGGCATCCAAAATGGTGCCGTAGCCGATTTTTTCCTTCAGCAAAATATCGATGACAAGGATGAGGATGCTGATGCCCGTATGGACGATGCCATAGCTCAGCCCGATATGGGAGGCGGCACCCATGGAAAGACAATCCCACGGGGCAAGGCCGATATCCGCCTGAATGGTCAGATATACGCCAAAGGAAAAGAGGAATAGCCCGAAGGCGGATTTTAAAATTTGTTTTATCATTTGTAGGGATTGGTTCTGCATGGTGTTTCTCCTGTTTTATGGGTGTGTCCGCTGCCGCGGGCTTATTTTTTTGCAAAATGGGGTGTTGCGCCTTTTGGGATGGTCTCGTTGATCTGGATGCTGCGGATGCCGCTTTTCATCACCAGCTTTCGCAGGAAGGAATGATACATAAAGGGGCATTTCAGTACCTTTAAAAACAGCTTGAAGCGGATATGGAAGGTTTTCTTCCAATATTTCTGATTCAGGTTGCCTTTGGGATGGTTCAGTACACGGCTCAAATCCCTTGCGCTGTAGATGGCACTGCTGATGCCCTCCAGAGAGCTGGGACTGATGAAGCCTGCCGCTTCGCCGATGAAGAAAATACCCTTTTCTCCTTTGCAGAAATCCCCAAAGGAGGAAGGACGCAAAACCAGACAAGCCTCTGTTTTCAAAGGCTCGCCAAAGCGGAAGCCGATTTTCTCCAGCTTTTGTTTTTGCTTCTCGAAGCGTTCTCTGGCGTTATCCAAAGGGAATGCACCGCCGAAAATGAACTGATGGTCTTTGGAAATAGACCAGGAACAGCAATCGGTGGTCTCCGGGTCGAAGATGCAGGAATAGAAGGGGTTTGGATGAGTCTCCGGGAACCATTGCTGGATGGAGAGATAGTTCCGAATCTTCTTTTCGGGATAAAATGTTCGTCTGACGATAGAATTTGCACCGTCGGCACCCACAAGGAATTTTGCCGTGAAGCTATGGGGCTTGCCTTCTTCCAGATAGGAGGCGGAAAAGCCCCCATCCTTTCGTTTCAGTTCCGTGCAGATGGCACCGCTGTGGACTTCCACTGCCTTTGGAATGATGGATTCCAGCCAAAGGTCGAATTTATGCCTGTCCAGATTGATATAAAACCGCTGATAGTGGCGGATGAGTTTATTTTTCAGATCAATGGTTTTGACGGCAAAGATCTGCGGGTCTACCAGCACATCCTTGGGCAGGGTCAGGTCGAAGCTTGCCAAGGCTTTCTGGGCATCCCCTGAGATCAGCCCGCCGCAGGGTTTCTGGAAACCGTCCCCGCCGAAAACCTTCTTATCGATGGCGATGACTTTGTATTTCGGAGCCAACAGCCGTGCCAATGTGGAGCCGGCAGGGCCAAGGCCGATGATAGCGATATCATAATCGTAGTTTCGTTTCATACAAACACTCCCTTTCACAAGGCAGTTTAGCACAAAATATGGAAAAGGAACGGAATGTATGAAAACTTTAGATTTTTCTTAATTGTTTTGTAAGAAATACAGAGAAAGTATAGCGCAAAATATCTTCCTTTTCAAGAAGAAGGATTTTTTTCTTTTTTTCGGAAAGAATAGGCAAAAAAGAAAAAGAGGTGGCGACATGGCTGCATTGGAACGATATCTGCCCAGATGCAGGATTTTTTGGCTGGACGGGCAGAAATTTCGGACGAATCTTTTGGTATTGTTTTTCGATCTGCCCTTACGGCAGGAAACGGCAACAAAGACAGCCCTTTTGGCGGAAGTCCTGAAACGGAGTGAAGAGCACACGAAAGCAGCAAGGCAGGCAGAAGAGCTTTACGGAGCATTATGGGATATCAGCGTGGTGAAAAAAGGGGACAGACAGCTGCTTTTATTCTCTTTGGAGACATTGAAAACAGTGGAAATGGAGGATGTCCTTTCTTTCCTGCGGGAACGGGTCTTGCGTCCCTTGGAGCAGGGGACTTTTTCCGAAAAAACCGTGGAGCGGCAGAAGAAAATTTTGCGCAGAAAGCTGGAAAGCCTGCGGGATGATAAGAAAGCCTTTGCCCGCAAGCGTGCTCTGGAGGAGACGGCAGAGGGGACAGCCTTTGCAATTTCCGGCGATGGGTACGCCGAGGATTTGGAGGAGATCAACGGAAAAAATTTGTTTGCGTGGTATCAGAAAGTCGTAGAAACGGCGGAGGCAAAGGTCTTTTTCTGTGGGGATAAAGAGGAAAAGCCCAAGGTGCTTTCCCTGCGGCAGAATTTCCCGGGCAGAGTGGCGGTAAAGGCAAAAGAGGAGCAGGATAGCGACCGCCATGAGCCGCCCCGTTTCATACAGGAAAAAACAGAGGCGGAACAGGCACGATTGCTGATGGGCTTTGAGGCAGATATGGAAAACAGCCGCAGACAGGCAGCGTTGCTTTTGCTCCATCAGCTTTTGGGCGGCAACCCCGATTCCCTTTTGTTTCGGAAGGTGCGGGAGGAACAGGGCTTGTGTTATGATATCAAATCCTATCACTATCCCCTTTCGCCGTACCTGTTTGTGCAGGCGGGGATTCAGGAAAAGGACGCCAAGGAGACAGGTAAGCTGGTACTGAAATGCCTGGATAAGCTGAAAAAAGAAGGTGTTTCGGCGGAAAAGCTGCAGCAGGCAAAGGAAAGCATCCTGCGGGATTATGATAGTCTGGCGGATAACCCTTGGGCTATGGTGGATTTTTTTGCGGAGCAGGCGTTGCAGGGAAAAGAACTGAGTACGGAAAAATTTCTGCGGCAGGTGGAACGGGTGGAACTTGAGGATATCTCTCGGGCGGCGAACCACTTGAAGCTGAAAACGGTCTATTTGCTCAGTGGGGAGGCGGATGAAAATGACGAGAACTGAGAAAAATCAACAGGAAAAAACGAGGAACGGACTGCAGTATGATATCCTGCCCCAGAGGGAATTTGGGGAGAAGATGGCGGCGATTTTGGTGAAGCGGGGGGCAAACCATCTTTTTTGGAAGGGAAGGGATGGGGAAGAAATCAACTTTCCCCAAGGAACCGCCCATTTTATCGAGCATAAGCTTTTCCAGCAGGAATGGGGCGATGCCTTCACGAAATTCACCCAAAACGGCGCATCTGCCAATGCCTTCACCGATGGGGACAAAACGGTCTATTATTTCACCTGTCGGGAGAAATTCATGGAAAACCTGAAACTGCTGCTGGATTTTGTCCAGAAGCCTTTTTTCACAAAAGAGGATACGGAACGGGAAAAGGGCATTATCACCAGTGAAATCACCATGTATGAGGATGATCCAAACTGGGTGGTCTATTATCAGATGCTGGAAAGTATGTATGGAAAGCATCCCATCAAAAATAGAATCGCCGGAACGGCGGAAACCGTTGAAAAAATCACGGCAGAGACTCTGCAAAAGGCCTACGAAACCTATTACACCACGGAAAATATGGTGCTGATCTGCACGGGGGATGTGCCTGTGCGGCAGGTGCGAGCGGCGGCAGAAACGGTGCAGAACCGAAGGACGGATGCCCGGGTATATTTTCCCATGGAAGAAACGGGTATTTTAGAAAAATATAAGGAACGGAATATGGGGCTTTCTCAGCCTAATTTTCAAATCGGCTTTAAACTGCCCTCTGCCAAAAAAGAGGATTGGCTGAAGCTGCGGATTGCCGCAGGATTTTATCTGGAGCTTTTGGCAGGGGAAAGCAGCCCTTTTTTCCGCAAGGCTTACGAAAAGGAAATTTTGGATGAACCCTTGGGGGCTGCCTTTTTCTGCGGGGAAGGCTATGCCTTTGCTGCCTTTTCCGGCAGCGGGGACCATCCCGAAGAAACGGCGGAACTGCTGGGAAGGGAACTGGAACGGCTGCAGAAGGAAGGGTTGGACTGGGAGGATTTTCGACGTATCCGCAAAAAAATGCTGGGACGGTTCCTTCGGCGGATGGATGCCCCCCAAAGTCTTTGTATGGGGCAGATCGAATGGGCGATGATGGGCGTGCCTGGGGCAGAGGTGCTGGAGGTCATCAAGACCATGCAGAAGGAAGAAGCCGAAAAACTGTTGCAAAATGCCTTCACCATAGATACAATGGTATTATCTGTGGTCCGATAAATGCGGAACGGGGAACTGCAGAGGAAAGAAGGAGTTTATATGCCTGAAATATGGTTTCCCAATTTAGGGGTCGAGATCGCCCATCTGGACAGAGTAGCGTTCACGGTCTTTGGCAAAAATGTATATTGGTATGGTATTTTCATCGGCCTGGCGGTCATCATTGGTGTTGGCATGGCCATGAAGGAAGCAAAGCGCACGGGGCAGAATCCTGATATGTATGTGGATTTTATCATCTATGCCCTGATCTTTGCTATTATTGGTGCCCGGCTGTATTATGTTATTTTTTCCTGGGATTATTACAGCGCCCATCCGGAAAAGATATTCGCCACTCGGGAAGGCGGTCTTGCCATTTATGGCGGTATCATCGGTGCGGTGCTGACGGCTATCGTCTATTGTAAAAAGAAGAAGGTCAATTTCTGGCTTTTGGGGGATACGACAGCTCCCTGCATTGCTTTTGGCCAGATGCTGGGCAGATGGGGCAACTTTTTCAACAGAGAAGCCTTTGGCGGCTTTACCAATGGCCCCCTTGCCATGCGGCTGCAGGTGGCTCAGGTGCGTGCCGGCGATATTTCCCAGCAGGTGATGGACAACATCATGAATTTCGGCGGCGTGGATTATATTCAGGTGCATCCTACGTTCCTGTATGAATCTTTGTGGAATCTGTGCCTGTTTATCCTTTTAGTGACGCTCCGCCCGAAAAAGAAATTTGACGGGCAGATCTTAGGGCTGTATTTCCTGGGCTATGCCCTGGGGCGTGTCTGGATCGAAGGACTGCGGACAGACCAGCTGATGATCGGTCCCTTTGCGGTGAGCCAGCTGCTTTCGGCGGTGCTGATCGTGGCTTCGGTGGCGTTCCTCATCTGGAAGGGCAAAAAAGAAAAAGAGAAAAGCGTAACGGAATAAACGGAAACTGCCCTGCCTTCGGGTGGGGCATCTTCATTACATAGGAGTGTTTGCAATGGTTTTATTGACAGCGGAAAATATCAGAAAAAGCTATGGCACAAGGGTGATTTTCGATGATATTTCCTTCAGCATCCATGAAGGAGACAAAATTGGGGTCATCGGGGTCAACGGCACAGGAAAATCTACATTATTGAAGATCATCGCCGGGGTGGATCAGGCGGACAGCGGCACGATCATCACCATGAACGGCATGCGTATCGGCTATCTTTCCCAGAGCCCTTTGTTTGTAGATGGGACGACGGTTTTGCAGCAGGTGTTCCGTGGGGAAAATCCCCAGCTGGCACTGGTCCGGGATTATGAGGAGACCATGGCAGCTCTGGCAAAGACCCCTGAAAACGAAGGTTTGGTGAAAAAAGCGGCAGAGCTGGCGGAAAAAATGGATAAGGCGGAAGCCTGGTCTTTGGAAAGCGAAGCAAAGACCATCCTGACGAAGCTGGGCATCTCCGATTTCGAGCAGACGGTGGAGACCCTTTCCGGTGGGCAGAAAAAGCGGGTGGCATTGGCGGCGGCATTGATCGCTCCTGTGGACCTGCTGATTCTGGACGAACCTACCAACCATATCGATAATGACACCGTAGACTGGTTGGAGAAGCATCTGGAGAAATACTCCAAAGCCCTCCTGATGGTGACTCATGACAGATATTTCCTTGACCGTGTTGCCAACCGTACATTGGAACTGGAAAAGGGCAAGATCTATTCCTATCAGGCCAACTATTCCAAATATCTGGAAATGAAGGCGGAGCGGGAAGAACTGATTGCTGCAGGGGAACGGAAACGGCAGAATTTCCTGCGGACAGAACTGGAATGGGTGCGCCGCGGGGCCCAGGCCAGAAGCACCAAACAGAAAGCCAGACTGCAGCGGTTTGAAGAGATCTCCGCCATCCGTGCGCCGGAGGAAAAGCAGAGTGTGGAGCTTTCTTCCGTAGGCAGCCGCTTGGGCAAAAAGACCATCGAGCTGCGGAATGTCAGCAAGGCTTATGATGGCAAAACCTATATCAAGGATTTCAGCTATATTATTTTGAGAGACGACCGGGTAGGCATCATCGGCGATAACGGCTGTGGCAAATCCACCCTGCTGAATATTATGGCAGGCAGACTGCAGCCCGACAGTGGCGAGGTGGAGCAGGGCGAGACTGTGAAAATCGGCGTATTTGCCCAGGAAAATGTAGATATGGACGAAAACCAGAGGGTCATCGATTATATTCGGGATGAAGCGGAGATTATCCGTACAACGGACGGACATATCACCGCATCCCAGATGCTGGACAGATTCCTTTTCCCTCCTTCTATGCAGAGAGGGCCTATCTCTATCCTTTCCGGCGGCGAACGGCGGCGGCTGTATCTCTGCCGTGTGCTGATGGGGGCCCCCAATATCCTCTTTTTGGACGAGCCTACCAACGACTTGGATATTGAAACGCTGATGATTCTGGAGGATTATCTGGAGCATTTCAATGGGGCGGTGGTAGCTGTTTCCCACGACAGATATTTCCTGGATAAGACCATGGGGCGTATCTTTGCTTTCCTTGGCAATGGAAATATCCGCCAGTATGAGGGTGGCTATTCCGACTGCAAGGCGGCAAGGGAAAGGGAACTGCCTGCCTTTGAGGAAAAGACTGTGAAGGTGAAAAGGGAAGAAGCACCCAGGGAAAAAGCCAATGGGCCTATCAAAAAGATGAGCTATAAAGACCAGCGGGAATATGATACCATCGGCGACGAGATCGCTGCTTTGGAAGAAAAGATCGCCAAGGCAGATGCGGATATGGCGGCCTGTGCTACGGATTTTACCCGCTTGCAGGAGCTTTCTGCTGAAAAGGAAGCCTTGGAAGCAAAGCTGGAGGAGCGGATGGAACGCTGGATGGAGCTGAGCGAGCTGGCGGAGGAAATTGAGAGGAATAAGAGCTGAGTTTGGTCTCTTTTACCATTTTATCTGATCGGAAAAAGCCCGTCGATTTTATCAACTGGTTTTGTTGTGGATGGTTCCGCAGTGTGTTATGATGTACTCGATAAATCGGAAGTTGTAGGAGAATTTTATGGACAAGCGTATAGAAAAACAGTTGGCATTTTCTTTGGAAATTGACAAAGTAAAAAATATATTCAGACAAACACATTTATCAGGGTACGGCAGAAATGAAAATGATGCCGAACATTCTTGGCACATGGCAATTATGGCATATCTTCTTCGAGAATATTCTAACGAGGATATTGATATTGCCAAGGTCATGTTGATGTGCTTAATCCATGATATAGTTGAAATTGATGCAGGTGACACATACGCTTATGATGCAGAGGCATTGCAATCACAAAAAGCAAGAGAAGATGCTGCAAAACAAAGAATATTTGCTATATTGCCCGAAGAACAAGCGCAAGAGTTGATTGCGTTATTTGATGAGTTTGAAGAATATGAAACCGCAGAGTCCAAGTTTGCTCATGCTATGGATAACATTCAACCGCTTATCTTGAATAATAGCAATAATGGTGGGGATTGGCGGGAACACGATGTTACCGTAGAGCAAATTTATAAAAGACAGAGTAAAACAAAACTAGGATCCGAAAAGTTGTTTGAAATAACAGACTGCATCATTCAAGAAAATGTTACAAAAGGGAATTTAAAGTATTAAATTTCAGTTTATTGGGCAGTTCTGGTTTAGGGCTGCCCTTGTTGCACAGACAGAAGATGTGTAACAAGGCAAATGAAACTGGTGCATACAATCTCAAAAGGCAATGATTTAGCTGCCTATTGCAAAAAAGACGCTTTTTTGGTAAACTAAACAGATATGATAAAATAAAGTGTTTTTAAGATTTGGAGAGTGATGACCGTGGACGGCAGTCCAGTGTTGATTGGTTTATTGTTATTTTTAGTATGTTGTTCTGCATTCTTTTCTGCATCGGAAACGGCGCTGGCTTCCCTGAGCAGAATCCGCCTGCGTAATATGGTGGACGAGCATGTGAAAAATGCAGATCTGATCATGAAGCTGTTGGAAGACCCCAATCGCTTGCTCAGCTCTATTCTGGTGGGCAACAATCTGGTGAACAACGGCGCATCTGCCCTGACGACAGCCCTTGTAATCCAGATGTTCCATGGGAATACAGGCAATGGGGCTGGGATCGCCACCATCATTATCACCATCATCATCCTGATCTTCGGGGAGATCACCCCCAAGACCATTGCGGCCCAGAAAGCGGAAAAGGTAGCCCTGGTGGTGGTAAAGATCATTGCGGTCTGTGTATTCATCTTCCGTCCTGTGGTGGCGGTGCTGAATGTGGTGACAGGGGCGCTGATCCGTCTGTGCGGCTGTGACCCCGATGAAAGATCCCCTCTGATCACAGAAGCGGAGCTGAAAACCATCGTGAACGTGAGCCATGAAGAAGGCGTGCTGGAATCGGAAGAAAGAACCATGATCAACAATGTGTTCGATTTTGGTGATTCCAAGGCGAAGGATGTTATGACCCCCAGAACGGATATCGTTGCGGTGCCTCTGGATGTGACCTATGCAGAATATGTCCGTCTGGTACAGGAAGAAGGCTTTTCCCGTATGCCTGTTTATGGGGAAGACCTGGATGATATCGTGGGTATTCTGTATGTAAAGGACGTATTTTTCCTGAATGAAGCAGATTTTTCCGCGGAAAAATTCATGCGGGAACCCTTTTTCACCTACGAAAGCAAGCCTTTGGATGAGCTGCTGGCAGAACTGAAAAACAGCCGACTGGCTGTTGCGGTGGTTCTGGATGAATACGGCGGCACTTCCGGTATGATCACCACAGAGGATATCGTAGAAGAGATTGTCGGCGAGATCGAGGATGAATACGATGATGAAGAAGAGGAGATCGAAGTCATCAAAGATAACGAATTTGTGGTAGACGGCAGCACCCGTCTGGAGGATTTCAACGAAATGGTGGGCACAGAGCTGGAAAGCGAGGAAGTGGATACCATCGCCGGGTATATCCTGCTGTTGCTGGGCAATTTCCCCGAAAGCGGACAGGAGATCGAAACAGAAGGTCTGCGCATCATTGTAGAGGAAATGGATAAAAACCGAATCGAAAAATTACGTGTTTATAAATAAGCAAAAGAAAAGAAGCTGCAAACCTAATTTGGTTCGCGGCTTCTTTTCTTTTGCCATTATTCTGCTTTGCCGACTGTCTGCAGCATGGTTTCTGTGGTTTCCATATAGTAAGATGCTTCCTGCATGCCTTCGATCTTCAGTTCAGCGGGGATCCCCTTGCTGTCTACGAAGATGGTCGTAGGCAGACCGTTCAGGTTATTCATGATCCAGCCTGCCAGATTCTGGTCGGGCATGATGCCTGTGAAGGTAACACCAGCTTTTTTATAAGCATCTGCAACAGCTTTTTCTGCCTTTTCTCCGGGGGTATCGATGACTACCTGAATGAAGTTTACATTAGGATATTTTTTCTGCAGGTCTTTGTAGAAGGTTTCCAGTGTATCCAGTTCGTTGATGCCTTCTTCTTCGCAGTAGCTTGCCCAGAAGTTCACAACAGTCATGTCGTAATCATAAAAAACGGTGGTTGTGATGGGATCGCCCTCCAGGGTATTTGTGATGAAGTTCAGGTATTTGCCATTTTCTTCTGTTGCATCGAGGACAGCCTGTTCATCAGGCATGGAAATTTCAATGCTTTCTTTCAATTCGGGCAGGTGTTTTTCCAGTTCACGGAAGGTTTCCTGGGCATCGTCGGAGAAATGGTCGATGCCGGAAGCGTAATCTGTCATAAAATAGAAGTGGAAATTGCCTTCCACACCGATTTCTTCTACGTTGTTGAACAACGCCAGTTCCTTTTTCACTGTTTCCGTTTCCAGATTTTCAGCCTTTACCACCAAAAGTTCTACGATGGGGGTCATCAGTTCTTCCACGGGAACGGTGGATTCTGTATTATCCAGATCAGCCATATTTTCATCGGGCGCATAATTATACTGCACCTTGGCATAGATCTCGCCGCTAGCATCCACGAAGGAAATGGGGATCAGATTTGTATTTTCCGTTTCTACCCAGGCATCGGGGATGGTATAGGAAAGACCGCATTCCTCCAGTTCAAATTCTGTCTGGATCTCATGCTGGGTTTCCTCTGCAGTGCTTTCTTTTCCGCAGCCTGCTGCACCGAAGAGCAGTATCATTGCCAAAAGCAGGGCAAGTTTCTTTCTCATTCTTAAAACCTCCTGTATTCTGTTGTATTTTGCCTGGATAATATTATATCGAAAAATATTTTTATCCGCAACCGAAAGAGGGAAAGTATGGCAGAAAACCGTGGAAAAAAACGATTTTAATCATTTTTTAATCTGTTTCGAAGGGATATTTAAAGAGAAAAAACCATACTGGAAGCAGACAAAATGCCATAGAATTGGTATACTGTAGAAAAATGAAACAATTGGAGGAAGTGAGGATATGGAGCGGAAAAAGATCCTTCTGGTGGAAGACGAAGTCAAACTGGCTCGCTTTGTGGAACTGGAATTGAAATATGAAGGCTATGATGTGACAGTCTGCCATGATGGCAGAGAGGGCATGAATCAGGCCACCAATGGGGAATTCGATATGATTCTGCTGGACTTGATGCTGCCCGGGCTGACAGGGATCGAAATTTGCCGCCGTGTGCGTAAATTTTCCCAGATTCCCATCATTATGCTGACTGCCAAGGATGAAGTGATGGATAAGGTGGCAGGGCTGGACAGTGGTGCCGATGATTACCTGACGAAGCCCTTTGCCATCGAAGAGCTGCTGGCCCGTATGCGGGTGGCCTTCAAGCATTGCGAAGGCGCAACGGCGAAAAAGACTACTTTACAGGTGCAGGATCTGGAAATCGATACGGAAAAGCGCATGGTGACCGTTGGCGGCAAGGTAGTCGATCTGACAAAAAAGGAATTTGAACTGCTGACCTATCTGGTGCAGAATAAGAATATCGCTCTGACCAGAGAACAGATTTTGAACGAGGTATGGGGCTATAGTTATATCGGCGAGACCAACGTTGTGGATGTGTATGTCCGCTATCTGCGCTCCAAGATCGACGAAGTCTTTGGGAAAAAGTATATCCTGACGATCCGAGGGGTAGGTTATTATGTCAAAGATGAATAAAGACGGGTTGGTAGGCAGCATACAGCACATGGCCATTGCCAAGCGTATCACTTTGCTGTACAGCAGCATCTTTTCCCTGTCTCTGCTGTTTATCAGTGTTTTTATGGCGCTGAATATTTCCGGTTTGCAGCAGGCAGAAATGCGCAGACAGCTGCAGGATACGGTTTCCAATATCCAGAACTATCTGGAATCGGGAGAAACCCTGAGTGAAGAAGCACTGAGAGAGTTTTTGCAGGATAAATATGTTGAAGTCAGTATTTTCAGCTTTGCAGAAAATCAAGTATACAATAGCTATACAGGAGAAGCACCCCCTTTTATTTTTCGACCGGAAATAGGAAAAAACAGAGGACAGAGCGGGGAAGATGAAGATTTTTCCAAGGATTCACCGATGCTGAAGGAAAAAGACCTGTATCAGAAGGGGTATCAGATCAATGGGAGCCGGGAAAACAAGGGCGGCAGCATGGAATATATCCTGGAAAACGAGATAGACCAGCAGTTTATGCTGATCACCAATCATTTCCATACAGAGCAGGGGGCCTATCGTATCCAGGCCTTCAAGATGTTCGGTGACGGGGGCAATATTATGCGGGATTTTCTGATGAAAATGCTGGCGGTGGATATATTAGGGATCTGCTGTGCCTTCCTGATCGGCAGATATATCAGCCGCAGGATGCTGAAACCTGTGGAAGCCATCCGCACGGCGGCAGAGCGCATCTCCATCGAAGACCTGAGCCAGCGAATCTCCACGGAGGGCCCCGATGATGAAATGAAGGAGCTGACCATCACCTTCAATTCCATGATCGACCGATTGGATACGGCCTTCCAGCGGCAGAATCAGTTTATTTCCGATGCTTCCCATGAGCTGCGTACGCCCATTGCAGTCATCCAGGGCTATGCCAACCTCATCAACCGCTGGGGAAAAAGTGACCCGGAAGTTCTGCAGGAATCTATTGATTCCATTTTGACAGAGACAGACCATATGAGTGCCCTCATCCGTCAGCTGCTTTTTCTGGCAAAAAGCGACCAGAGCAAGCTCCACGTACAAAAAGCCAAGGTCTCTCTGAATGAGATCGCCGGGGAGTTGGTGCGGGAAATGACAATGCTGCAGGAGGACAGGCTCATCACCTTTACCGAAGAGGCTGAGGTGGAGCTTTTTGCAGATTATGACCTCATCAAGCAGCTTTTGTGGATACACGGGGAAAATGCCCTGAAGTATTCCAGTGAAAAGATCGAAGTGAAGGTTTGGAAGGATCAGAAGTACGGCTATGTTTCCGTGAGGGATTATGGTGTAGGGATCGCCATGGAAGACCTGCCCAAGATATTCGACCGTTTCTATCGGGTGGATAAATCCAGAAACAAAGAAATTTCCGGGACAGGCCTTGGCCTTGCCATTGCCCGCTGGATCGTGGATAGCCATGATGGGGATATTCTGGTGGAAAGCAAGGTGGGAGAAGGAACGGTATTTACCGATAAATTCCCCTTGCTTGCACCTGAAATGAAACCCATATCTAAATTGAAACAGAAAAAAGAAACCTAAAGGGATCAGGCTTGCGGAATTGCTTCTGCAAGCTTTTTTTTGCGGCACTGAATCAGAAGGAAAGGTATCAAGAGGTATCTATGGTGCATTTCTTAAGAAATCTTTATTTTTTGGCAGATTTCTTGCGGGGGAGGGGCAATTTCGGTATAATATCTTTGTGGGGCGGAAGAATGTCTTTTTGAAAGAGGTTTTCCAAGCTAAATGTAAAAATGATGATGAAAGAGGGGGAATAGGTATGAAAAAGAAACTGGCGGCATTGCTTTGCGGCGTCATGTGTGTAGGTGCATTTACCGGCTGTTCCAGCACAGAACTGGCTTATCTGCAGATGAGCAAGGATATGCTGGATACTATGGAAGCCTGCAAAGTGGAAGGTACGATGCAGGCAGATGTGGACTTCGATGCCCTGCAGGGATTTGCAAAAGATGTTGCAAAAGCAACAGGTGGCGAATTTGATGCCGATTTTGACGGAACAGAAATGCCTTCCGGCAAGAAATCTGTGACAGTAGATTATGATATGAACATGAATATCAATACGCTGGAATATGACATAGCGTTTGATGTGACCTATGAAGGCAAAAAATATGACCTGGGCACCATGTATTATAGCATGACCGATGGTGTTTATGTAACTTCCGATACCCTTTGGGGCGCATATCAGATGGCAGGCAGCTTTATGAAGGACTATAAGGACTGTAAAGACAGCTATCTCTTCAGTGATGCCTTTGAAAAAGACCTGAAAGCTGTTCTGGCAGCGGATCCCTATATCGAATTGGTTTCTATGGGTGATATGACCGGCGTGGATATGGACGCTGCAATGCCTCAGAATGGCATGGGCGATCTCTATGATGCTGTGATGACATTCTATGAAGATGTACTGGATGGCTTTGAAACGGGCATGGTGAAAGAGATCTCCGGCGGCTATGCGATCCAGGCAGATGGTCGGGAAGTGGCACAGCTCCTGGTAGACCTGCTGGATTTCGTAGCAAAGAACCCCGAACAGGTCATCAACGCAACAGAAGCATATATGGATGCAGTGATGGAACAGGTTCCTGCAGGCACAGCTGAAGAAAAAGCAGTAGCCCAAAAGGAAATGGCAGCCATGTTTGCAGAAGCAAGAGCATCTCAGAATGATTTTGTGGCGGCAGCGAAAGATATGAGCACTTTCCTGAAGGGAACGATGCAGGATAAGAGCGTAGCAATGATCCTGGACGGCTTTGCTTACAAAGCAGAAGTAAAGAAAGCAGGCGATGGCTTCGATTCTACAGCAACCTATGATCTGACGAACAAAGGCAAAAAGGTGCTGCACCTGACATCCAACTCCACCATGAAAAAATCTGCTGTGACAGTTACTATGCCGAAAAAAGCAGTATCTATCGATGATCTGACAGCAAAACTGGAAGCAGTGGAAAATAAGTATAATCCCATAACCAGCGTTACTATGGGCTGGGGCTACGAGGGAGCAGGCAATGAAGCAGACCTGTTTAAGAGCAGAGAAGAAGCGGTTTTCTTTGGCAGCAACTATGACTGGACAGAACTGATCGTGAAAGACGGTCGTGCCTATCTGCCTCTGCGGGTGATCTGCGATGCATTGGGTGAAAATGTTGGCTGGGAAAATGCCACAAAGACCCCTTATGTGATGCAGAATGGACAGCGGATCGACATGAAAGGTCTGCTGCAGGATGGCAGAGCCTTCGTTGGGGTAAGAGATTTTGAAAAACTGGGCTACACAGTAACCTATACATCCTATGAAGATGGTTATAAAGAAGCAGTGATCGCAAGATAAATAATAGAAAAAGGAGGTCCCTCTCGGGGGCCTCTTTTTCATTTGTTCGCAAAGCCGCCTTGTGGCATCTCCATTCAGCAAAAAATACTTTTCCGAACTGTCTGAGCCTGCGTTTTGTTCAGCACTTTGCTTCGCAAAGCCGCCTTGTGGCATCTCCATTCAGCAAAAAATACTTTTCCGAACTGTCTGAGCCTGCGTCTCTGTGAGGAAAAGTTTATTTTTGTGAATGGAATTTGATGCCACTGCGGCGTCCCTACTGTCTTGTAGGGTGCATTTGTGAGGAAAAGTTTATTTTTGTGAATGGAATTTGATGCCACTGCGGCGTCCCTACTATCTTGTAGGGTGCATTTGTGAGGAAAAGTTTATTTTTGTGGATGGGGGCAGATGCTGCAGCGGCGGCGCAGTCCTTCCCAAAAGCCGTAGGGAATGGCAAGATTGCTTTTGCCGCTGCCCAGATGGATATTGGGTTTATTTTTGCCGTGGAAATCGCTGCCGCCGGAGGGGAGCAGACCCATCCGTTCCGCCAGGGCAGTGATAGCCTTCGTTTCTGCCGGGGAATAGGTGGAATACTGACATTCGATGCCGTCCAGCCCGTAGGGGATCAGTTCCCGGCAAAGCTCTTCCAGCTGTTCCGGTTCCAGCCCGTAAAGGGTGGGGTGAGCCAAAACGGCGGCGCCGCCGGCTTCCTTGATGGTGCGGATGCAAAGCTCCGGGGAAAGAAATTCCCGTTCCACATAGCCGGGCAGCCCTGTGGAGATATAGCGGGAAAAAGCATCTTCCTTCTTTTTGATATAGCCTTTCTGCAAAAGGACATTGGCAAAATGGGCACGGGTGATGATCTCCCCGCCTGCGTTGGCCGCAACTTCCTCCAAAGTAATGTGCAGACCAATGGAGGAAAGCTTTTCGCACATTTTTAAATTGCGGATGTCACGGCTTTGGCGGATATCCTTCATCCGTTCCTGCAAAAGGGGATGGCTGGGATCGAAGCCCAGACCGACAATGTGGATCTCCGGGCGGTGATGCTGTTCCCAAAGGGCGGCAAATTCGATGCCGGGGATGGTCTCGATGCCCCAGGCTTTTCCTGCGGATTGAAATTCCTCCAGTCCGTCTATGGTGTCATGGTCTGTCAGCGCAAGGGCGGAAAGACCGATTTTTTTCGCCAGTTCCACCAGTTCCGTGGGGGTGTATGTGCCGTCGGAACAGGTGCTGTGGGTGTGCAGATCGATGATGGGTGGATATTGCATGGAGCTCACTCCTTTCTTCTATGGGTAGCATAGCATATTTTTGGCGAAAAGCCCATAAGATAAAACCAAAACGGATATGTTTGGATGTGATCTTTTGGGAAAGGGAAAAAAAGAGAAAAAGAAAAGGGAAAAAATACATAGTAACAGGAAAAAAGAAAAAATGCCTGCGGCCAACAACACGGGGATTTGTTTCCTGCGGGGCATGGGCATCGCCTTTGCCATCACTTGTATCATCTTCATTGGTTTTGGCATCCTGCTTACATATACTTCCCTTTCGGAAGAAAGCCTGCCCATGGTCTCTCTCATCTGCACTGCCATTTCAGCGGCGGCAGCAGGCTATGACTGGGCGGCCTGCAGGAAGAAGAAAGGGCTCATCTGGGGGGCATTGGCGGGGGTGGTCTATGCGGTGTTGTTATATCTCATCACCAGCCTTGCGGCAGACAGCTTTGCCCTTGCATTATCGGGCATCATGACCCTTGCCGTTGCGGCAGCGGCAGGGGCCATTGGCGGCATCTTGGGTGTAAATAGAAAATAAACTTGCAAATCCTGGTTTTTGTGCTAAAATATTTTTCGTAATAAAATGGAATAAAGGGGTATGGATCCTTTCGGGCATTGGGGAAAGATTCACCCCTTTTTTGTGTGAAAAAAGCTTTTAGGGCAAAAAAGGAGGAGAAGAAATGAAAGTGAGAGGCAGAATGATGCTCTTGGTCACGCTGATCGTGGCAGTGCTGCTGAGTATGCTTTCCTATAAAGGCATCGGGGCAGAAAAGGCATTGAGCGTCAATCGGATCGAACAGGGGCTTGATTTGAGCGGCGGCGTAGATATCGTATATGAAGCGGATCAGCCTACGGTAACAGAAGCAGAAATGAAAGCAGCCATCTCCCTTTTGCAGGGCAGACTGGACTGGAGCGGCTGGACAGAAGCGGAGGTTGCCCGGGAAGGGGACAAGCGTATCCGTGTACAGATTCCCGGTGTGGAGGATGCGGAAGAAGCCATCCAGCAGATTGGTCAGACAGCGCAGCTTTCTTTTGTGGATGAAGCAGGCAATGTGCTGCTGACAGGGGATATGGTAAAGGATGCGTATAAGCAGGTTGGGGCCACAGACCCCAATGGTCCTTCTCTGCCCTATGTTGCCCTGGAATTCAATGAAGAAGGGAAACAGCGCTTTGCAGAAGCAACACAGAATAATATCGGCAAAGTGATCTATATTGTAATGGATGATGAAGTCATCAGCGCACCTGTGGTGCAGACTGCCATCACCGATGGACATGCCATGATCACAGGGCAGTTCGGCGGGGAAGAGGCAGAAGAACTGGCTTCCCTGATCCGTGCAGGCTCTCTGCCCTTCAATCTGAATGTCATCCAGATGAAAAACGTTGGTGCCAGATTGGGTGCCGATGCCCTTTCTACCGGTATCAAAGCAGGCATCGTGGGGATCATTCTGGTGCTTGTTTATATGCTGTGCAGCTATAAACTGCTGGGCTTTGCTGCTGACTGGGCACTGGTCATCTATATTGGCCTGGAACTGGTAGCCCTGAGCCTGTTCCATGTGACGCTGACTTTGCCCGGTATCGCAGGTATCATCCTTTCCGTTGGTATGGCGGTAGATGCCAATATCGTTATTTTTGAACGTATCAAGGAAGAACTGGTGATGGGCAAGAGCCTGCGGGCAGCCATCAAAAACGGCTTCCAGAGAGCAACTTCTGCCATCATCGATGGTAACGTGACAACATTGATCGCAGCGGCGGTGCTGTTCTTCCTGGGCAGCGGTACGGTCAAAGGCTTTGCCACCACATTGATGATCGGTATCATCGTTTCTATGTTTACAGCATTGGTTATTACTCGTATCATCGTAAAAGGGTTGATGTACGCCGGTGTGCATAATCCCAAATATTACGGCTTGAGATTGAAATAAGGGGGTGGGGAAATGAAGATCATTGAAAACAGAAAGAAATTTTTTATCCTTTCCCTGCTCATCATCTGTATTGGCTTTGGCGCCATGTTCGTCAATGCCAGAGCAGGCAAAGGCGCACTGAACTGGGACGTTGAATTTACAGGCGGTACTTCCATGGAGATCGACTTGGGCGGTGAATATGATGGGGCAGAACTGGAATCCATCATCAGTGAAGCCACAGGTCAGTCCAGTCCCCAGATCCAGCAGATCATGGGAACCAATGGGGTTGCCATCAAGCTGCAGTCCATCGACAGCCCTACCCGTGTGGCACTGATGGAAGCAGTGCAGGCAGTATATCCTGCGGCGGAACTGAAAGAGGCCAATGATATCAGCGGTACCGTCAGCGGAGAAATGCAGCAGGCAGCCATGAAAGCGACTTTGATCGCCGGTGTGGCAATGCTGATTTATATTTCCATTCGCTTCCACGATTTTCGTGCAGGCGGCAGTGCCATTGTGGCACTGATCCACGATGTTTTGGTAGCTTTGGCGGCTTATGCGGTGTTCCGTATTCCTGTCAACAATACCTTTATTGCCGTGTTGCTGACGATTCTGGGGTATTCTGTCAACTCTACCATCGTTATTTTCGACCGTATCCGTGAAAATAAAGATCATTTCAGACCCAACCAGATGGCAGAGCGCATCAATAAGAGCGTCAGCCAGACCTTGGCTCGTTCCATCAATACTTCCTTGACCACATTGTTCACCGTTGGTGCCATTTATGTACTGGGTGTGCCTTCTATCAAGGAATTTGCACTGCCTATGATGGTAGGTATCATCGCCGGGGCATATTCTTCCATTTGTATTTCCGGTTCTATTTGGTATACGTTCCTGCCTAAGGCAGAAAAAGGATCAAATAAATAAAGATTGGATGAAAGCATTGGAGCATTCCAATGCTTTTTTCTTTCGAAAAACAGATTTTTGTGGTATGCTCTAAGATAGTATAAAAAAAGGAGGAACCCCATGAAACGCTGGCTTTTGAAACGAACAAAAGTGAATACGGCAGAAATGGCGAAGGAGCTGGGCATCCGTCAGGCAACTGCCGCTGTCCTTGCCAACAGGGAATTATATTCCCGCAAGGAGGCAAGGGAGTTCCTTTATGGTGGGGAGGAGGCTTTTGGCGACCCTGCCCAGATGAAAGACATGTATAAAGGCATTACTCTCATTGCAGATGCCATCCAGAAAGGAAAGAAGATCGCCGTTTATGGGGATTATGATGTGGATGGCGTGATGAGTACTTCTATCCTCTATCAGACCATCACTCGCTGCGGCGGCAAGGCGGTGTTCTATCTGCCCCATCGCCAGAAGGAGGGCTATGGACTGAACCTGAAAGCGGTGGAAAGCCTTTCGGTGGAACAGGTGGAAGTGCTGTTTACCTGCGATAACGGCATTGCCGCCCTGCAGGAGATCGCTTTGGCGAAGGAAAAGGGCATGACGGTCGTTGTCCTCGACCACCATGAACCGGGCTTTACGGGGGAAGGGGAAGAACGTCGGGATATCCTGCCCAAAGCCGATGCCATCATTGACCCCAAGCAGCGAGACTGTGGCTATCCCTTCAAGCAGATGTGCGCCGGGGGGCTTGCTTATAAATTTGCCCGCCTGCTGCTGCAGGAATTTTGTATACAGGATGAAAGGCTGGAAAAACAACTGGTTTCCTTTGGAGCCATCGCCACCGTCTGCGATATTGTGGATTTGCTGGGGGAAAATCGTGCCATCGTCAGAAAAGGTTTGCCGGAGATACAGAAAACAGATAACATCGGTCTGCGTGTCCTCATGGAAGAAGCGGGCCTTTCCGATAAGATCATTTCCGATTATCATATCGGCTTTATCCTTGGCCCCTGCATCAACGCCACCGGGCGGCTGGAAAGCGGCAGACAGGCAGTGGAGCTGTTCTGCACAGAAGAAGAAAAAGAAGCCAGAAGGCTGGCGAAGCATCTGGTGCAGCTGAATGAAGAACGGAAACAGCTGACAGAGGAAGCGGCGGAACGGGCAGATATCGCCCTGCAGGAAAGAGGTGCTCTGGGGGATAAGGTTTTCGTATTATATGACCCGGAGATACACGAAAGCATCGCCGGCATCGTGGCAGGCCGCATCAAGGATAAATATTACCACCCTACCATCCTCATCACAGGCAGCGAGGAGGGGGCAAAGGGCTCCGGCAGAAGCATTGAGGGCTATCATCTTTTTGAGGCGCTTTTTGCCAACAGAGACCTTTTCACTCGCTTTGGCGGTCATGCCATGGCGGCGGGGCTGTCTCTGCCTGTGGAAAATATCGATGTGCTGCGAAAGCGTCTGAATGAAAATTGTCCCTTAACGGAACAGCAGATGATCCCTGTCCTGCGGATTGAAAAATCCCTTTCCTTTGCGGAGATCGATTTAGGCTTGGCAAAGGAATTGAAAGCATTGGCACCCTTCGGCAAGGGCAATCCTTCACCCTTATTCGGCTCCAAGGGCATTCATGTGGATAGGCTGGACTTGATCGGGAAGAATAAGGATATCCTGCGGCTGACCCTTTCAGAACCGAAAAGCGGCATCCGCCTTTCCGCAGTCTCTTTCGATGGCTATGGGCAGCTGAGAGAACTGCTGAAGGAATTGTATCCCGGGGAGGATTGTGATAAAATAATAAAGACTGGGCAGCTGCCAAAACTGCTGGATATCATTTATAGTGTGGAGATCAATACCTATAACGGCAGAAGCAGCGTGCAGCTGATGATAAAAGATTTCCGATTTGCAGAGTAAGGAGGATACATAATGGATTTAAAGGATAAAATAAGATCGATCGAAAATTACCCTCAGGAAGGCGTGATCTTCCGTGATATCACAACACTGCTGAAGGATGTGGAAGGCATGAAGGCCGCCATCGACGAAATGACAGCAAAGCTGGACGGCGTGGAATTCGATATGGTTCTGGGGCCTGAATCCAGAGGCTTTATCTTCGGCATGCCTGTGGCCTATAATCTGGGCAAGGGCTTTGTGCCTGTCCGCAAAAAAGGCAAGCTGCCTGCGGAAGTCATCAGCAAGGAATATGCTCTGGAATATGGCACAGCTACTATCGAAATGCATAAGGATGCCCTTCAGCCCGGTCAGAAGGTAGTCATCGTGGACGACCTGATGGCAACAGGCGGCACAGCAAAGGCCATCATCGAGATGGTAGAAGAAATGGGGGCGGAAGTGGCGGCTTTGGTATTTTTGATCGAGCTGGACTTCCTGGAAGGTAGAAAGGTTCTGCCCGGCTACAGAATCGAATCTGTGATCCACTACTAAAAAGCTTGGGGGCATATTGCCCCCATATTTTATGAATACGATAAAAGAGGAGTAAAGTATGTACGGACAATTTTTTATGCTCTTCGGGCTCATCCTCGTGGGGTATTATTGTAATAAAAAGGGCTATCTGACCCCTCAGACCAATAAAAACATGGGCAGTATGGTCATGCGTGTGACCATTCCTGCCATGCTCATCACCACCATATCCAGTATCGTGATTACCGATCAGATTTTGAAGGGATTTTTTCTTTCTGCGGCAGGACAGGCGGCTATGATGATCGGCTTTGGTTTTCTGATGCGGTTTTATGGAAAATGGCGGAAGATGGAAAGTGCTCTGCTTCCCATGCTGGACTTGACCACAGGTTCTTTGAACACAGGCTTTATCGGTCTGCCCGTTACCATGATCTTTTTTGGACAGGCAGGCATCATGTATATGTCCGCGGGGGTTTTGGCTTTGAATCTGTATCTTTGGAGCTATGGGGTATATATCATTTCCGGCAAAAAAGAGACGAATCCCATCGTCATGGGCAAAACCTTCCTGAAGGGTGCTGTCAATCCCAACTGTATCGCCATTCTGCTTGGGCTGGCACTGGCCATGACCCGTGCCATCGAGTTTGTGCCTGAAATGGTGATCGGTCTGCTGACAAAGGTAGGGGATCTGTCTACGCCATTGTCCCTGATCTATATTGGCGCATTGGCAGGCAGCAGCGGCATCACCCAGCTCTTTAAAGAAAAACTGGCACTGGAGATCAGCTTGGTGAAGATGATCCTGATGCCTGCGCTGGCAATTTTAATCATGTTTTTCGTGCCTGCAAGCAGCCTGGCAAAGTCTGTTTTCCTGCTGTCCATCTGCATGCCCTCGGCGGTGGTCGTTCCCATGATGGTAGGACAATATGGCTATGGGGAAAAATTATCTTCCAATATCGTCCTTTGGACTACCTTTATTTCCATGCTGACCATTCCCCTGAGCGTGGGGCTGTCCCATATGCTCTATTGAAAAAGGCCGAAAAACCTTGAAAAACCGGAAAAAAGTGCTTGCAATACACCTGGATGCGTGGTATAATCTTTCATGTTGATTACGGACGGTCCAATGCCGCATCAAGGGGATGGGGCAAGAACGTCTAAGGTGTATAAGGAGGAAATACAATGGATATCATCAGAGAACTGGAAAAAGAACAGCTGAAAAGCGAAGTAACTCCTTTTAACGTTGGCGACACAATCCGTGTATACGCTAAAGTAGTTGAAGGTACAAGAGAAAGACTGCAGATGTTCGAAGGCGTTGTTATCAAAAGACAGGGCGGCGGCATCAGAGAAACTTTCACAGTAAGACGTATCGCTTCCGGCGTTGGCGTTGAAAGAACATGGCCTGTGCACTCTCCCAGAATCGACCGTATCGAAGTTGTTAGACGCGGTGTTGTAAGACGTGCAAAACTGTTCTACCTGAGAGACAAAGTTGGTAAAGCAGCTAAGGTTAAAGAAGTATTGAGATAAGAAAAAGCGGTCTCGGTGAACAGGTTTCATCGAGACTTTTTTCGTGAGGGGCAGAATTTTTTCTGCCTTTGACGAAAGAAGTTGCTTGCAAAAAGGAGGTCTTTCTCATGGAAAACGAAAAATTGAAACAGGAAGAACTGCTGGAAACAGCGGAAAAGAAAGATAGAAGAAAAAAAGAAAAGAAGAGTATGCCCATCCTGCTGCAGCTGGTGCTGTTGGTGGTGCTGGTGCTTGTTCTGCGGAATGTGATGGGGACGATCTATGTCAAAGGTTCTTCCATGGAGCCGAATTTCTACCATGGGGATCTGGTCTTTGTCAATAAGCTGAGCACATCCATCGGCTCTCCCGATTATGGGGATGTTGTCATCTGCAGGATAGAGGATGATTTCACCTATGAAAACATCATCAAGCGTGTGATCGGCCTGCCTGGGGACGAGATCGATATTGTCTGGAATGGTGACAGTGAAAATGTGGAATATTACCTGTATCGGAATGGGGAATTGATAGAAGAACCCTTCCTGGGGGAACCTATGATGACAAAAGGCGATATCGAATATCCCTTTGAGGTGCCTGAAAACTGTTATTTCGTTATGGGGGATAACAGAAATGCCAGCTCCGACAGCCGCAGAGAGTCTATTGGTGCCATTCCCAAGGAAAACCTGAGGGGGAAAGTGATTTTCCGCCTGCTCCCCTTTAGTGAATTTGGTCTGATCAAGTGAGAATAGAAAGAGGTAGCTATGAATCATATTCAATGGTATCCCGGGCATATGACAAAGACCCGGAGAATGATGGAAGAGAATATATCTCTGGTGGATATCGTCATCGAACTGGTCGATGCCCGTATCCCCTACAGCAGCAAAAATCCTGATCTGGATACGATCGCAAAAAACAAACATCGTATCCTGCTTTTGAACAAATGTGACTTGGCCGATGATAAAGCAACGGATATCTGGCAGGAATATTTTGAAAAACAGGGCTTCCGTGTCATCCGTATCAACGCCCTGAAGGGCAGCGGCTTTGGCGAAGTGACAGAAACGGCCCGTGCCCTGATGAAGGAAAAAATCGAAAAGCTGAAAGCCCGCGGGCGCATCAATGTGCCTATCCGCAGCATGATCGTTGGCATCCCCAATGTGGGGAAATCCACCTTTATCAATAAATATGTGGGGAAAACTACGGCGAAGACTGGGGATAAGCCCGGCGTGACCCGCGGCAAACAGTGGATCAAGCTGAAAAAAGACTTCGAACTGCTGGATACTCCCGGTATCCTGTGGCCCAAATTCGAGGATCAGCAGGTGGGGCTGAAACTGGCTTTCACTGGTGCCATCAACGATGATATTCTGGATGCGGAAAACCTGGGCGTTGCCTTCATCAACCATATGGTAGCAAGAGACCCCGATTGTTTCCGCAAGCGGTACAATATCGAATTTGACAGCATCGAAGAACCCCATGTCATCTTGGAAAAGATTGCTGTTGCCCGCGGCTTTAAGAAAAAAGGCGATGAGCCTGATCTGGAACGTACAGCGAAGATCATGATCGATGAATTCCGCGGGGGCAAGCTGGGCAAGCTGACCTTGGAACTGCCCGAAGATATCGACGAGATGCTGGAAGAAAAAGCCGCCAGAGATGCGGAAAAAGCCCTTCTGGATAAGGAAAGAAAAAGAGCCTACAATAATAAAAAGAAAAAATGATTTTTTGAACCGAGTGCTTTCACTCGGTTTTCCTTTTATGTGCTGGAACAAAAGAGGGATTTTTTTCGTCCAATTGGAACAGAATATGGGCGAAAGGAGAGAAAAGCATGAAGGAAAAAGTATGGATTTGTGGGGTTCTGTGCCTGCTTTGTCTGGTGGGCTGTGGGAAAAAGGAACTGCTGCAGGAAAAATTGGATGCCAATGAAATCGATAAGGTGGTGGTGACCCTGGCCATGGGAAACCCTGCCTATGGCGCAGACTGCAAGGTTATCACCGATGAAACGGAGATTGCAAAGCTCGTTGCTGTGTTCAACGGTGCTGTTGTGGAAGAAAGAATAGACCCCGATGAGGAATGGATAGCAGACAATGGCTCTTATGCCTTTTTCAGCGGAGAAGAACAGGTGTTGAAGCTGAACACCAACGGCAACGACCCGGAGCATATCTGGATCAACGATGCTTTTTATGAGATCGATTACCCTGACAATATGTACGACCCTTATGAGCAGTACAGTTTTTCCTCTGCACAGACCATTGTAGTGGATGAAAACGGAGAACAGATGGGAAGACCGGAAGCATAAAGAAAAACAGCGATGAAACCAGATTGGTTTTACCGCTGTTATTTTTATGCGTTTGCTGTTTTCAAAATCTCGATGATATTCTGGATGACCTGTGCTGTGAAGCCCCAGATGGTATGACCATCGTATTCATAGAAAAGCTGGGTAGTTTTTCCTTTGCTGAAGGGGTAGTTTTTGCCGCCTTCGATCTTATCATAGGGGAAATCTTCGGATTCCACGACCTTCCACACAGTATCGTGCTTTTCCGGAAGGGTTTCCATGAAAAATTTCAAGGGAACGGTGAAGATCTCATCCACTTCCATAGGATTGGGACGGGCGTTCTGATAAATTTCATAGGGGACATAGCCGATGAAGGGCTGTATCATGCCCCGGTAAATCGTCAGCATGAAATCGCTCTTGCCCAAAATCTGGATATCCTCTCTCTGGATGCCCATTTCTTCTTCCGTTTCCCGGAGAGCCGTTTCCCGCAGAGATTCGCCCTTTTCCTGATGCCCGCCGGGAAAGCAGACATCGCCGGGCTGATTCACGCCGGAGGCACGTTTGTTGAGGATGAAATGCAGTTCGCCGTTGATTTCCGTCAGCATGGCAAGAACGGCGAAATAACGCAGCCGCCAGATGGGCTCCGCCTGATGTTCAGAAAAGATGGATTTGACTTTTTTCAAGCATCTTTTGGGTTCCATGGAGTTCAGTCCTTTCTTAATTTGATGCGGGTGGCAGCCATACGACGGCGGCTGTCCTCGATTTCGGCATAGTGCTTGCGGGTAGTGTTGACATCCGCATGACCCAGCACATCTGCCACCAGATAGATATCCCCCGTTTCCTGATAGAGATTCGTACCAAAGGTACTCCGCAGCTTATGGGGTGTGATTTTTTTGATCGTCACGCCATTGGCGTATTTTTTTACCATATTTTGCACCGTGCGTACACCGATGCGCTTGCCCTGACCGGAAAGGAAAAGGGCAGGCTCGTTTTCCTCTTTTGTAACTACGTTTTGCCGTTCTTCCAGATAGTCCTCCAGCGTTTCCCGCACTTCCTCGCCGAAATACAGGAATACTTCGTTGCCGCCCTTACGGGTGACTTTCACGGCATTATTTTTGAAATCCAGGTCTTTGATATTGATGCCCACACATTCGGAAACACGCATCCCCGTGCCCAAAAGCAGGGTCATCATGGCTAAATCCCGTTTTTTCGTCCGCTCGTGGAAGGCTTTCTGGCGGTCGGTCAGCTTTTCACCTGTTTCCACGGCGTCCAGAAAGTTTGCCACTTCGTTCACATCTAGACGGATAATAGCTTTTTCGTGGATTTTCGGGGTATCCACCAAAGCCGCAGGGTCGGCCTTGATGATTTTCTTTTTATAAAAATATTTGAACAGCATTCGTACTGCCGCCAGCTTGCGGGATTTGCCCTTTTCATCATTGTGCATTTCCCTGCCATATTCAGGGTTTTCATGGTCGGGGCGGATATAATAGGAAAGATATTCCAGAAAGCAGTCGATATCCTCGGAGGTGACTTCGTTCAGGTGTTCCGCCGTGAAGTCCTTTGCTTCGATGCCGCCCAGAGTGCGGTGTTCTTCATACAGATAGCGGAAGAAGATACGCAGGTCGTAAGCATATGCCAGACGGGTCTTTGTGGATGTGGTCTGGGCGATGCCTCGGAAAAAGGACTGGGTGAAGGGTGGCAGTTCCTTTTGAACCTCCCGCAGCCGCAAAGTCTCTTTATTTTTCAATTCTTCATGGTAAGTGGACATATTATTCCTCCTCATTCCAGCCTTTCAGAGAGGAACGTTTGATGGCACCGAATACCTTTTCCTGCAGATTATCATACCGCTGGGAAAGTTCTGCCAGCAGCTCTTTGGTTTCCTGCCGCTTGGTATTGCCATCGGCAAGGCAGGGGTTTTTCACGATGCTGATGCCGCTTTTGTTGACGAAGCTGCGGCATTCCCATTCGGGCACATACATCAGGGGGCGGATGGACCAGAGCTTCTTTCTGTCCAGATAGCTGACAGGGGCAAAGCAGTTCATACGGCCTTCATAAAACAGGGACATGAAGAAAGTTTCCACCACATCATCTTTATTATGCCCCAGAGCGACCTTGTTGCAGCCCAGTTTTTCCGCCATATCGTTCAATGCACCCTTCCGCATTTTCGCACAAAGGGAGCAAGGGTTCTTCTCTTTTCTTTCTTCAAAAATGATCTGACCGATATCGGTGTTGACCACGGTGTAGTGGACACCCAACTCGTCGCAAAGAGCCTGGATATCATCATATTTTGCACCGGGCAGACCCAAAGAGACTGTAATGGCTTCGATCTCGAAATGCTTGGGATAGAACCGCTGCAGATGTTTCAAAGCCATCAGGAGACAGATGCTGTCCTTCCCACCGGAAACACCAATGGCGATCTTATCGCCTTCTTCTATCATATGATAATCATCCACGGCACGACGCACGTAGCTGAGTAATTTTTGCAGTTTCATAAACGTTCTCCTTTAATATCACATAATTTCCTAGTCTAATTATACTAAAAAGATATGAAAAAGAAAAGATAAGGACTTGTTTTTTCCCGGAACTCTGTTTATTTTAAAGGAGAAAGGGTATCTTATGAAGAAATTATTTAGAAAAGGGAAGAATGAACAAAGGGGGAACAAAAATGAAAAAATTACTGGCTTTGCTTTTGGCAGGGTGCCTTTCTTTTGGGCTTGGTGCCTGCAAGGAGCAGACGGAAACGGCAGAGACACCACCGAAAACAGAAGCGGAGATCAAAGCAGAAACCATACAAACCATTATCGACGATATGACCCCTGCGGAAAAGGCGGGGCAGCTTTTGATGGCGGATTTTCGGAAAAATACCGATGGAACGGGAATGACGACCCTTTCGGCAGAAGCAAAGGAAGCCATTTCTGCATATCATATTGGTGGGGTGATATTGTTTGCGGAAAATCTGGACACGGCAGAGCAGACAAAGCAGTTGACGGCAGACTTACAGGCGGCGGCAGACCTGCCCCTCTTCATCGGCGTGGATGAAGAAGGGGGGAGAGTATCCCGTCTGGATAAGAGCAATATTCCCCATACGCCCATTCCTGCGGCAGCAGAGATCGAAGACGCGGCGGCGGTGGGGCAGATCATTGGGGAAGAATTGGCGGAGCTGGGCATCAATGTGGATTTTGCTCCTGTTGCTGATGTGAACACGAACCCCGATAATCCCGTGATCGGCACCAGAGCCTTTTCTTCCGACCCCAAAGAGGCGGCGGAACAGGTGAGTCAATTTATCAGAGCCATGGAAGGAACGGGCGTCAGTGCCTGTGCAAAGCATTTCCCGGGACACGGAGATACGGCTATGGACAGCCACAAAGGGGAAACCTATGTGGAACACGATATGGAACGTCTGCGGACGGTGGAATTTATTCCTTTCCAAGAAGCGATCGCTGCCCATGTGGATTTCATAATGGCGGGGCATATCCAAACGCCCAATGCCACCACAGACGGCATGCCTGCGTCCCTTTCCCCGGAATTGCTGGGGATTTTGCGGCAGGAACTGGGCTTTACCGGCATCATCATCACCGATGCCATGAATATGGGAGCTATTGTGGAACCCTATGGCGCAGGGGAAAGCGCAGTGCTGGCGGTGCAGGCAGGTGTAGATATCGTGCTGATGCCTGCAGATTTGGCAGAAGCGGCGGAAAGCCTGACAGAAGCCATTGAGGGTGGAGAAATTTCGGCGGATAGGGTGAATGAAAGCCTGACACGCGTCCTTTCCCTGAAATATGATAAGGGCTTGTTGATGTAAAAGCCGATTGCTCCGCACGCTGTTTCACATGGCTTCTTTGCTCATTCGGCTTGCCTATCCTATGTTCCTGCTTTCTTGCAAATCAGTTTGCAGAAAAGCAGAAACGCAGGATAGGGCTTTTATAGAAAAAATCTTGAAAATATACATAGGAAACTGTATAATTATTTTTATAATCTTTTTTCGACAAAATTATAAAATCTTTAACAGTAAGAGGGGGTGATGAGTATGGCAGCAATCGAAGAACAACTGTATCAGGAATTGATCGAGAAAATCAAGACCTACCATCCATCCGATGATTTTTCTATGATCGAAAAAGCCTATAAACTGGCGGTGGATGCCCATAAGGATCAGAAAAGAAAATCCGGCGAGCCATATATCATCCATCCTTTGAAAGTGGCATATATCCTGGCGGAACTGGAATTGGATATGGAGACCATCGTGGCAGGTATCCTGCATGATATCATTGAAGATACGGAATACAGCTATGAAGACATCAGCAATCTGTTCAGCGAAGAGATCGCTGCACTGGTGGATGGTGTCACCAAACTGGGTAAGCTGTCCTATTCTACAAAGGAAGAAGCGCAGGCAGAAAACTACCGTAAGATGTTCCTTGCCATGGCAAAGGATATTCGCGTCATTTTGATCAAACTGGCGGACAGACTGCACAATATGCGTACGCTGAACTATATGACGCCCGAAAAACAGCGAGAAAAAGCACAGGAGACCCTGGATATCTATGCGCCTCTGGCACACAGACTGGGTATTTCCAAGATCCGTTCCGAAATGGAGGATCTTTGCTTCAAGTATTTGAACCCCGATGCCTATTTTGATCTGGCAGCAAAAATCCAGAAAAAGAAAGAAGAACGGGATGAATTTGTACAGAATATCGTAAACGACCTGCAGGCGAAAATGGACGAAGCCGGCATCAAAGGCAAGGTCTATGGCAGAACGAAGCATTTCTTCAGCATCTATAAAAAGATGGTCAACCAGAATAAAACCCTGGATCAGGTCTACGACCTGTTTGCCATCCGTGCATTGGTAGATAATGTAAAGGACTGCTATGCTGTGCTGGGTATCGTACACACCATGTATACCCCCATGCCCGGTCGTTTCAAGGACTATATCGCCATGCCCAAGCCCAATATGTATCAGTCTCTGCACAATACCCTGATCGGCCCCATGGGGCAGGTCTTTGAAGTGCAGATCAGAACATGGGAAATGCATCGTACCAGTGAATATGGTATCGCTGCCCACTGGAAATATAAAGAAGGCAAGGCAAACGAAAAAACCAGCAAATCTGCGAAAAAGGAAGAAGCGAAGCTGGCATGGCTGCGCCAGATCATGGAATGGCAGCAGGATATGTCCGACAACAAGGAATATCTGGATACCATCAAGCTGGATTTGAATATTTTTACCACACAGGTGTATGCCTTCACCCCTCAGGGGGATGTCATCCAGCTTGCCAAGGATTCCACACCCATCGACTTTGCTTATATGATCCACTCTGCTGTCGGCAACAAAATGGTGGGTGCCAGAGTCAATAATAAAATCGTTCCTCTGGATCATAAGATCCAGAACGGTGATATCGTTGAGATCATCACTTCTCAGAATTCCAAAGGCCCCAACCGGGACTGGCTGGCGATTGTCAAAACGGCTCAGGCACGAACGAAAATCAAGCAGTGGTTCAAGAAGGAAGAGAAGGAAGAAAATATCGTTCGCGGCCGGGAAATGATTTTGGCAGATATGAAGAAAAAAGGCTTCCAGCCTCAGGATCTGCTGCGCCCCGAATGGCAGGAAATCGTTCTGGTCAAATACGACTTCAAAAACTGGGATGCCCTGTTGGCGGCTGTTGGTTACGGCGGCTTGAAGGAAGGTCAGGTGGTCAACCGCCTGAAGGATGAATACCTGAAGGAAAAACGCAAGACCCAGACGGCAGCAGATGCCCTGAAGGACTTTGAAAAAACCATCGACCAGAAGCCTGTGAAGAAGCATAAGAGCAAGAGCGGCATCATCGTAGAAGGCATCGGCGATGTGGCGGTGCGTTTTTCTAAATGCTGCAGCCCTGTGCCCGGGGATGAGATCGTTGGTTTCGTTACCCGTGGCCGTGGTGTCACCATCCACCGGACGGACTGTGTCAATGTCATCAATCTGAACGATGATGAACGTCATCGCCTGATCAATGCGGAATGGGATGTGCAGTTTGCCCATGGGGATTCCAACACATCCTATCTGGCAGAGATTCGTGTAACAGCCAACGACAGAGTAGGTCTGATTCTGGAAATCAGCCGTCAGCTGGCGGATGACGATATTTCCGTAAAGGGATTCAATGTCCGCACAACAAAGGATATGTTTGCAATTTTTAATATTACAATGGAAATCAGAACAAAGGAACAGCTGGAACGTGTGGTAAAACGTTTGAAGAGCCTGAAAGACATCGTAGAGGTAGAACGTGTTTCCGGTCTGGGCTGATTTTTGAATATCATTTAGGAGGAAGAAATGAGAGCAGTATTACAGAGAGTTACAGAAGCAAGTGTGACCATCGACGGTCAGGTGGTTGGCGAAATCGGCAAGGGTATCATGGTTCTGTTTGGTATGCTGGGCACAGATACCGATAAGACCATTGACTATATGCTGGATAAGGTCATCAATCTGCGTATTTTCGAGGATGAAAACGGCAAAATGAACCTGTCCCTGATGGATATTGAAGGGGAGCTTCTCATTGTGCCCAACTTCACACTGTACGGTGATGCAAGAAAAGGCAGACGCCCCGGCTATTCCGGCGGTGCAGCCCCCGAACTGGCAAATGAACTGTTTTCCAAGCTGTGCGCCAAAGCCCAGACACTGGGCATCAAAAAGGTGGCCCAGGGACAGTTCCAGGCAGATATGAAGGTTGCCCTTGTGAACGATGGCCCTGTAACACTGCTGCTGGACAGTGAAAAGCTGTTCTGATGACTATGGATACAGAAATGATTACTTATGTCCTGCAGGGACATGAACTGCAAAATGATGTGCAGACCATGATTCAGGTGTTTCTCGCCAACCGTCACTACACCCGTGTGGAGGAAGTGACAGGGGAGATTACCGTGGTCAGCCGCATGGAGAAAGGCATTGCTTCGGCAATGCTTTATCGCCGTGGGGAAAAAACGGCGGAATGGTCTATGTCCTATGAAGAAGAAACCCTGACGGAAAAGGAACAGAAACGCATCATCAAACGCACCATTTATGAACTGCTGAAAGCAGAAACAGGCATCCGCCCCCAGTGGGGCCTGCTGACAGGGGTGCGCCCTGCCAAGCTGGTGAGCATTCTGCTGGAGGAAGGCAAAAGCGACGCAGAATGTATGGCGTTCCTGACGGAGGATTATCTTGTCATGGAGCATAAGGCGGCGCTGGCATTGAAGGTGGCAAAGGCGGAACAAAAGATTTTGCAGGGCAACAAGCCCGAGGAGATCAGCCTGTATATCGGCATTCCCTTCTGCCCCACCAGATGTTTGTATTGCTCCTTTACAGCCTATCCTCTGCATCAGTATAAAAATCGTGTGGATGAATATTTGGATGCCATGTTCAGGGAATTGGACTGGCTGGCGGCATACAGCAGGCAGTTTGTGATGAAAAATATCTACATCGGCGGTGGTACGCCTACTTCCCTGAACGAGGCCCAGCTGGAACGTCTGCTGAAAAAGGTGGAGGAGCTGTTTCATCCCGATGCTTCCATGGAATATACAGTGGAAGCAGGACGCCCCGATACCATCACCAGAGAAAAGCTCCGCCTGATGAAGGTATATGGTGTCAACCGCATCTCCATCAATCCCCAGACCATGAATGATAAGACCTTGCAGGCGGTGGGCAGAAAGCATACGGTGGAGGATATCCGCCGGGTGTTCCGCGAAGCCAGAGAGGAAGGCCATGAAAATATCAACATGGACTTAATTTTGGGTCTGCCCGGGGAAGATGCCGCAGATGTGCGCAATACCATGGAAGAGATCATGAAGCTGGAGCCTGATAACGTAACGGTGCATACCCTGGCGGTGAAGCGGGCATCCCGTCTGCGGGAAGAGCTGGACCAGCACGACATGACAACGGCGGAAATGCTGGAGCAGATGTTGGATATTTCTGCGGAATATGCAGAAAAAATGGGCATGGAGCCCTATTATATGTACCGCCAGAAAAATATGGTGGGCAATTTTGAAAACGTTGGCTATTGCCACCCCGGTAAGGAAGGGGTCTATAATGTCCAGATTATGGAGGAAAAACAGACCATTCTTGCGGCAGGGGCAGGGGCCAGCACAAAGACTGTTGACCCTGAAACAGACCGCATCGAACGGGTATTCAACGTAAAAAGCATAGAAGATTACATCGGACGTATCGATGAAATGATAGAAAGAAAAAGAGCGGGCTTGCCCCAAGGAGGTAATATATGATCCAGTTAGTAAAAGGGACAAAGGATATTTACGGTGCAGAGGTGAAGGCATGGCAGGAAATCGAAGGGAAAATGAGACGCGTCTGCGAAACCTTCGGTATCGGCGAAATGCGTACACCTATGTTTGAATTTACAGAGCTTTTTGCCAGAGGCGTTGGCGAAACAACAGATATCGTGCAGAAGGAAATGTATACCTTTACAGACGACGGTGACAGAAGCCTGACCCTGCGCCCCGAAGGGACTGCGGGGGTAGCGCGGGCTTATGTAGAGCATGGGATGCATAATCAGGCACAGCCCACAAAGCTGTACTATATTTCCCCTACTTTCCGCTGTGAAAACACACAGGCAGGCAGACAGAGACAGTTCCACCAGTTTGGTATCGAAATGCTGGGTTCCTACAGCGCAGCACAGGATGCAGAGGTTATCTCCGTTGCTACTGCTCTGCTGGAAGAAATGGGCGTAGAAGGGGTAGAACTGCGGATCAACAGCCTTGGCTGCCCCGAATGTCGTGCAAGATACAACAAAACACTGAAAGAATTCATCGGCCAGAATCTGGATAAGCTGTGCCCTACCTGCAAGGAACGTTTTGAAAAGAACCCCCTGCGTGTACTGGACTGTAAGGAAGAATCCTGTCAGAAGATCGTGGCAAATGCTCCCTCCGTGCTGGATTGTCTGGATGAAGAATGTACCGCTCACTTCCAGAAGGTGCAGGATATCCTGACAGAAAACGGCATTGCCTTTACCATTGATCCCAAGATCGTCCGTGGTCTGGACTACTATACAAGAACTGTATTTGAATTCGTATCCAATGGTCTGACCGTCTGCGGCGGCGGCAGATACGATAAACTGGTAGAAGAAGTTGGCGGCAAGCCCACAGGTGCCGTTGGTTTCGGTCTGGGGATCGAAAGACTGATCATGATTCTGGAAAGACAGAACGGTGCCATCACAGAAACTCCTGAAAGAGACGTTTACATTGGTTCCATGGGGGAAGCAGGGCTGCTGAAAGCCCAGGCTTTGGCATATCAGCTGAGAAAAGCAGGTATCAAAGCCGACTGCGATACCGTTGAACGTAGCGTAAAAGCCCAGATGAAATATGCAAACAAGATCGGTGCAAAATATTCCGTAATCCTCGGTGATTCCGAACTGGAAAGCGGCAGAGTTGAATTGAAGGAAATGGCCACCAGTGAAAAGAGCGAAGTGGCTCTGGCAGATCTGCTGGATATCCTGAAAGAAAAATGTGGAAAATAAAAGATTGAAACAGGCATGAAAGAAGCCTTGGGAAGAAGTCCTTCCGGGCTTCTTTCTTTTATTGGAAAATGCTGGAAATGAAAGAACTTCTATGAATATAAAAACGTGGAAAGACCTTGTTTTTCCTAAGTGGAGATGTTATGATAATACGATGAATTGATGGTCTTAAAAAGGAAAGAGACCTTAGAGAAATAAGGAGGAACGACCATGAACGTTGTGATCGTAGGGGACGGTAAGGTAGGCGGCACCATCGCCAGCCAGCTTTCCGGCGAAGGACATGACATCATTGTGATTGATAATAATACGAGAGTTTTGACGAATGCGTCCAATACGATGGATATCATCAGTGTGGAAGGCAACGGCGCCAGTATGGAAGTGCAGGAAAGGGCGGGCGTGCCCCATTCCGATCTGCTGATCGCTGCCACTTCCGCTGATGAGGTCAATATGCTGGCTTGTTTGGTAGGGAAAAAACTGGGGGCAAAGCATACCATTGCCCGTGTGCGTAATCCGGAATATTTTCAGCAGATCAACAAGCTGAAGGACGACCTGGGGCTCAGTATGGCGGTTAACCCGGAATTGGCGGCGGCGGAGGAAATTTCCCGTTTGCTGCGTTTCCCTTCTGCTTTGAAGATCGATACCTTTGCCAGAGGCCGTGTGGAACTGGTGGAGATCAAGATCCCTCCCCACAGTGTGCTGGATGGTATGCCCCTTTGGGCGATTTATAAGGAATTTCAGGTAAAGATCCTGATTTGTGCGGTGCAGAGAGAGGGCGAGGTTTATATCCCCAGTGGTGATTTTGTGCTGCAGGCGGGAGATAAGATCAACCTGACAGCATCCCATCTGGAGATCGCTAGGTTTTTCCGTACCATCGGTATTTTCCGTACTGGTGTAAAATCCGTTATGATCATCGGCGGCGGTCGTGTTGCCTATTATCTGGCGAAGGAACTGCTTTCTCTTCACGTTCGTGTAAAGATCATCGAAATGGATTATAGACGCTGCGAAGACCTTTGCGAAGTGCTGCCGGAGGCTGTCATCATCCATGGGGATGGGACAGATAAGGAACTGCTGCAGGAAGAAGGTCTGGAAAAAACAGATGCACTGGTCTGCCTGACGGGGATGGACGAAGAAAATATCGTTGTTTCTTTGTATGCCAAGGCGAAAAAGGTTTCCAAGGTCATCGCCAAGATCAACCGTATCAATTTTGATGAGATTTTGGATGCACTGGATATCGACGGCTTCATTTCTCCCAAGACCATTGCAGCAAGCAATATCGTCCGTTACGTGCGCGCTATGCAGAATTCCGTAGGCAGCAGCAATGTAGAAACCCTGCATAAGCTGATCAATGACCGCATTGAAGCGCTGGAATTCAAGGTAAGAGAAAAATCTTCCGTTGTGGGTGTTCCCCTGAAAAATTTGAAAACGAAGGATGAATTGCTGGTAGCCACGATCATCCGCGGCGGCAGAGTCATCATCCCCGGTGGTAATGATTCCATCGAGGTGGGAGACAGTGTTATCATTGTAACGAGAAATAAACATTTGATGGATTTGAAAGATATTTTGAAATAACATCTGAAATTGGTGAAGAATTATGAATTTTAACATGATTGCCTATATTTTAGGCAACATTATTCGGATAGAAGGCGCATTGCTGGCGATACCGACTTTTGTTGCCTTTTGGTATAAAGAATCCCATGAAGCCATAGCATTTATTGCTACTATCATAGCCTGTCTGATGGTGGGGACGCTGCTGATCAGACGAGAACCGCAGAATAAGCGGATTTATGGCCGCGAAGGCTTCGTTGTTGTAGCATTGTCGTGGATCGTTATGTCGCTTCTGGGGGCGTTTCCTTTTTATTTGAGCGGTACGATAAATGGATATATCAATTGCTTTTTTGAAACAGTATCCGGCTTTACCACCACCGGTGCCACCATCCTGACAGAGATCGAAGGGCTGCCCATGAGCATTTTGTTCTGGCGCAGCTTTACCCATTGGATCGGCGGTATGGGTATCCTAGTATTCACCCTGGCTATCATTCCCCTGGGGGATGAACGCACCATGTATCTGATGAAGGCAGAAGCACCAGGCCCTATGGTTTCCAAGCTGGTGCCGAAGGTAAAATCTACAGCGATGCTGCTTTATAAAATTTATATTGCGCTGACCATCATTGAAATGGTGCTGTTATTGTTGGGCGGCATGCCTTTGTTTGACAGTATCGTAAATGCCTTCTCCACGGCGGGCACAGGGGGCTTTGCCATTAAAAATGCAAGTATTGCTGGCTACAATAATGCCTACTTTGAATATGTTATCACGGTATTCATGCTGTTGTTCGGTGTGAATTTCAACCTGTATTATCTGATGATCCTGAAGGACGTCAAAAATATCTGGAAAAATGAAGAACTGAGATATTATATTGGGATCGTATTTGCCAGCATCGCACTGATCACTGTCAATATCTATCATATGTATCCCACATTGGAATCTGCTTTTCGACATGCGGCATTCCAGGTGGCAGCCATCGTGACGACCACGGGTTTTGCTACGGCGAATTTCGATGTATGGCCGGAATTTTCCAAGACTTTGATCTTCTGTCTGACCATTTTAGGGGCCTGCGCCGGTTCTACCGGGGGCGGTATCAAAGTATCCAGAGTGATCATTCTGGTGAAATCGGCATATCGGGAGATCAAACGTATCGTGCATCCCCGTTCTGTAAATCTGATCAAATTGGACGGTGCGAAAATCGAAGAAGATATTATCAGCGGGGTAACGGGATATATCGTTGTATATCTTCTTCTCCTGCTGGGTTCTTTTATCCTGATTTCTTTGGATAACTATGATTTTATCACATCCCTGACCTCTGTGGTGACCTGTCTGGGGAATGTTGGCCCCGGCTTTGCCATGGTTGGCCCTGAGGAAAATTTCCTCTTTTTCTCAGGATTTTCCAAGCTGGTGCTGTGTATGGATATGCTGTTGGGCAGATTGGAAATCTTCCCCATCATCATGTTGTTTACTCCTTCTATTTGGAAGAAGAGTTATATGTAACGATGCAAGGCTCTGCATCGATATGATACGAAAAGAAAAAAGCAGTCCGAGTGGGCTGCTTTTTCCTAAAGGGGAGGGTGTATTACTATATTTTAAACAAACAAAAGTGTAATATGCTTTTTTATATGCCATGAAATTGGGAAGGGGTGCCTGCGGCTGTTCGGGGAAGAGAGCCGCAGGCGGGAAGTAAAAGGGGGCGTCCTTTTGACTTCTCTTGTAGTATACAATGAAAATATGGACATTTTGTGAATGAAAACTTAAGGCTTTGTTAAAAAAGACGAAGGGATTTCTTATGATATCATAAAAAAACAAAGGAGGAGAAAAGAATGCCTCGATTGATAGATGAAGAAAAGAAAGAAGGACTGCAAAAGGGGGAACTGCTTCGTCAGGCGGCAGTGGTGGTTTTCCTGCTGTTGGGCGTGCTGTTCAAAAATGCAGGCATCGGCTGGGGAGCGGCGGTCTGCTTTGTGGCGGCGGCAGTGTGTGTCGTTAATTGGATTTTGTTCGTGAAAAAACAGAAACAGTCGGAAGAAAAGAACACAGGAGAATAATGGGATTATTTTGACTTCCATATCAAAGATGTGGTAAAATAAGATGTTATATATGCATCAAATTTGTGCAAGGAGGAAGCGTATGTCTCAGGACAAACAGAAAAATATTCGAAATTTTTGTATCGTGGCCCATATCGACCATGGCAAATCCACACTGGCAGACAGACTGATCCAGAAAACGGGTCTTTTGACAGATAGAGAAATGCAGGAACAGGTTCTGGACAACATGGATCTGGAACGAGAAAGAGGTATCACCATCAAATCTCAGGCGGTGCGGTTGATCTACCACGCCCAGGATGGTGAAGAATATCAGTTCAACCTGATTGATACCCCCGGTCATGTGGACTTCAACTATGAAGTTTCCCGTTCCCTGGCAGCCTGCGAAGGTGCAGTGCTGATCGTTGACGCAGCCCAGGGTATCGAAGCGCAGACATTGGCAAACGTATATCTGGCATTGGATAATAATCTGGAGATCCTGCCTGTTATCAATAAAATCGACCTGCCCAGTGCAAACCCTGCATGGGCAAAGCAGGAAATCGAAGATATCATTGGTATCCCTGCAGAGGATGCCCCTGAAATTTCTGCGAAAAACGGCATCAATATCGAGGATGTTCTGGAACGCATCATCACAGATATCCCTGCCCCCACAGGCGACCCTGATGCGCCCCTGAAAGCTTTGGTATTCGACTCTGTTTACGATCAGTATCGGGGTGTTATCGTTCTGATGCGTATTTTTGACGGCAAGATCCGCAAGGGCAGCAAGGTAAAAATGATGGCAACAGGCAAAGAATTCGACGTTGTAGAGGTCGGTATCTTTGGTCCCGGCCGTTTCCTGCCTGTGGATGAGCTGAGCGCAGGGATGGTAGGCTATTTTACAGCCAGCATCAAAACAGTATCCGATACCCGTGTGGGTGATACGGTTACAGAAGCAGCCAGACCAACGGCAGAAGCCCTGCCCGGCTATAAAAAGGTAAATCCTATGGTTTACTGTGGTATTTTCCCTGTGGATGGGGCAAAATATCCCGATTTGAGAGATGCTTTGGAAAAACTGCAGCTGAATGACGCGGCGCTGTTTTTCGAGCCGGAAACATCCATTGCGTTGGGCTTTGGTTTCCGTTGTGGTTTCCTGGGTCTGCTGCATCTGGAGATCATTCAGGAAAGACTGGAAAGAGAATATAATCTGGATCTGGTCACAACAGCACCCAGTGTTATCTATAAAGTATATCTGACAGATGGTACAAGCTTTGATCTGTCCAACCCCAGCAATATGCCCGACCCTGCCCGCATCGAAAAGATGGAAGAGCCTATCGTAAAGGCAGAGATCATGCTGCCAAAGGATTATATCGGCCCCATTATGGAGCTGTGCCAGCAGCGCCGCGGCGAATATATCAGCATGGAATATCTGGATTCCACCAGAGCGATGCTGACCTACCATATGCCTCTGAACGAGATCATCTACGATTTCTTCGATGTGCTGAAATCCAGAAGCCGTGGCTATGCCTCCTTCGATTACAGCCTGATTGGTTATCAGGAAAGTGAACTGGTAAAACTTGATATTTTGGTAAATAAAGAACCTGTGGATGCCCTGTCCTTTATCGTGCATAAGGGCTCTGCAACAGAACGGGGCAGAAAGATGTGCGAAAAGCTGAAAAAGGAAATCCCCAGACATTTGTTTGAAATCCCCATTCAGGCAGCCATCGGCAGCAAGATCATTGCCAGAGAGACTATCAGCGCTATGCGGAAAGACGTATTGGCGAAATGCTATGGCGGCGATATCACCCGTAAGAAAAAACTGTTGGAAAAACAGAAAGAAGGGAAAAAACGTATGCGTCAGATCGGCAGCGTAGAAGTACCTCAGCAGGCATTTATGTCCGTATTGAAGCTGGATGATGAATAAATGATAACGTATATCGGAAAAATGGGCAGTTTGATAGAGGCAGAATCGGGATTTCTGATTACGTGGGGAGGAAACGATTTTGAATGAGAAGAGATTGCAGGAAATAGAAAAGAAAGCCTATGACCATGGGCTCTTTACCTCAAAGTTGAATAAGACCGATGCGGAGATTGCTATTCAAAAAATTTACGCAGTATTTAAAAATCAGGGATTTGATGCGGCGATTATCAATGACAGATTTGCTCAACGGTTCAATGGGGATCGTCTGCGTTTTCTGGAACTGATGGAGGATGCCGGGGAATTAGAGCAGGGGAATAAATACCAGCGACGCCTTTCCCCCTATGAATATGATTTTCTGCGGGGATATGTGGAGTATGGAAAATATGCCATCACCCATGATAAAGAAGAGAGAAAAATTCACAAGGGAAAAATCTCGGAGATCATTGATCCGGAAAAAACAAGGGCCTACCAGCATCTTTGCCATATGATCGTCGGGCAGGAGGAAGTGAAGCATACCCTCTATAAGCTGGCTGCTGTGTATCAGTTTGCCAGAAAAAGAGAGGAGTATAACCTGATGTCTCCACCCATCCATAAGGTTCTGGCTTTCGTAGGGCCTCCTGGCACAGCAAAAACCACGGCAGCTCTGCTTTTTGGGGAGATGATGGCGGAAGAAGGCATCCTTGGAGGCAATCGCATCGCCTATGTGACGGGGACGCAGCTGAAGGCCAAATATGTGGGCCAGACCTCTGATCGTGTCCACCAGATGTTTGAAGACAACGACATCATTATTATTGATGAAGCCTATTCTTTGGTAAACTATAACGAGACAGACAGAACGGACAATTTTTCCCAGGAAGCACTGGCTCAGCTCTGTATGGAGGTAGAGGATCACAGTGATGATAAGCTTATCATATTTGCAGGCTATGGCGGCAAGATCAGCGAGAAAAATAATAAGATGAAAAAATTTTTGGATGAAAATCCGGGTATTGCCAGCCGTATCACATTTATGGTACAATTCGCCCCCTATACAGCGGAAGAGATGCTGAAGATATTTGAATCCTTGGCCAATATGGCGACCTTCCGTCTGGAAAAAGGCTGGGAAGAGATCATGCAGCCATTTTTTGAGGAACGGGTGCAGGACGAAAATTTTGGCAATGGCAGAGAGGCGAGACGCTTTTTGGAAAACGCCATGGCGATCGCCGCAGAGCGGTTCGCAAGATGGGCCATTACAGCGGAATTTTCCAATCCCTACGAAAGAGAACGGGAGGAACGTCAGCGGTTATCCATTCTGACCTGTGAGGATCTGAAAAAGGCTTTTGAGGAGTTTCAGAAAGAGCATCAGTTTGGATAAGAAGCAGCCTCTTGATATTTCGAAAAAATCAAAAGCAGATCCATGGAAAACGGCCGTGGGTCTGCTTTTTTACGGGAAGAAAGAACGGTAAAAGTGGGGAAAGAAGATTGACAAGCTGGGCATTTTAGAATATGTTTAAAGGGTAAATTTTATTTATATCGCTCCGATTTTTGTGGCAATTGCGCGACCTTTCCCCCTTTTGGGCGAGACACGCAATCTTGTTCTGCTGAACAAGGGAATCAGGTGAAAAACCTGAACACGGTGCAGCGGTTTTTCCTGCATTGTGCTGTAAGTATGGAGTGCATCTTTTTTCTGCGAAAGCAGGTCATTGGCGAAAAGCTGAGAAGGCGAAGGATGGACGCTGGCGGGCAGCCGCCTGAACATATCAGTCAGAAGACCTACAAACAAGTGCGAACCAAATACGAGAGTGTTTGGTCTTTTGTGCATACCATGAAAGCGGCTTTTTCAGCCGCTTTTTTGCTGCAAAGGCGGGTGTTTTCATGCCCGCTTTTTCTTTTTGCCGGCGAAATGCAGGAGCAGTTTTCTATCATCTCATCAAAGAGGAGGCGTACAAGATGAAGAAACGAATTTTTTCATGGTTCCTGACGCTGGTCATGGTGTTGGGGATGCTGCCGATGACGGCGTTGGCAGAGGAACCGATGGAGGTTCCTTATACTGTCGAAACGGAAGAACAGAATTTTGTTCAGCTGCTTGAGGAAGAAGAAGGAACGGAAGCCGGAATACCTTTTACTGCGGCGGCAGGAGACGATGAATTGACGGTTGAAGAATCGGAGAGTAAGTATATATATACGGACTGGAACAATATTGAACACATCGTTGATTTGTATGTTGTAACCGTGCCGTTTGGCTCTAATGAAATAACACTTGATTTTGGTGAATACAGCAGACTGGCATATGGATATGACAAAGCCGGCGGATACATAGCTTCTTATGGTCTTGGTGAAGATGGGAAATACGAAGATATTTGCGAAGGCGAAACAACAGCTGTTGTAACAGGCAGTTTGCCTGATTATGTACAGGTGCAGACGCCATATATTGTTTCTGAAGAAATTTGGTCTAATGAATTGCTTTATGCGGTGTCTTTTCAAGTTGACAATGTACTGTTTACGTCAAAGGCAGGGGAAAACACCCTGTCAATTGTGAAATCTGATGAGCAATATAAAGACCCATACAGTGATAAACAGGTAGAACTATATATCGTAAATGCTCCTTCTGATGCAGAAATGATCACGCTGAATTTTGGAAGTGAAGAAAGATTAGCATATGGATATGACAAAGCTGGCGGATACATAGCTTCTTATGGCTCTGGTGAAAATGGAGCGTATGCCAATGGGGGAAAAACAGGCGAAACAACAGCTGTTATAACAGGCGAGTTACCTCCTTATGTACAGGTGCAGACGCCATTTGACGAGAACTGGAATTCAGAATTGCTTTATGCAATTTCATTCTCCAACAGCGGAAATTCAACCGACCCTGAAGACACCAATATTGACAAAGAGAAAGAAGAAAAAATAAATGCCCTGCTGAACAATATTGCTGCATCCTATGTAAACAATACAGGCGATTGGCAAATCATGGATATGGCTGCCTATGAGGATCTATTCCCCAATAGCCAGTATAAAACAAGTGATAAGGCAAAGAAGGCATATATTGACTCTGCAATCGCTTCTATTACAGCGGCTGGTGCAGGAGATACAACATATGATAAGGCTATCATTTGTCTCACAGCTATAGGTATAGATGCTGAAAAGCTTTATACGGTAAACAGCAATGAGCCCATCAGCGCGGTAGAGGGCTTAAACAGCGTGAGCCACTCTTCCAGCGTATGGTATGCCCCTTATACTATGGCGGCATACAATCAGAATAGCTACAGCGGAACGGAAGAATACGAAAAGGATTTAATAGAAGCTGTTTTGGAAAACCAAGGGGAAGATGGAAGCTGGAATGAATGGGGCAGCGTACAAAGTACTTCAAATGTAATTGCTGGCCTTTCTTTTTATCAGGGGACCGATGAGAAAATAGATCAAGCCATAGAAGATGCAGTTGCGTATTTGCATGATGCTCAGGAATCCTACGGAAGATTTGATGACGGCTATGGCCCGGATGCAAATGTTGCGGCCATGGCAGTGATCGGCTTATGCGCCGCAGGTGTAAATCCTGATACAGATGCCCGTTTTATCAAAGATGGTGTAAGTGCTTTAGATGGCCTTTTGAGCTTTGCCCTTACAGACAACAGCGGTTTTGGATATAATGACAATTCTGCAATCAATCCATATGCGACGGAGCAGGCTTTCCGTGCTTTGATCGCCGCAAAGCAGGTGATGAAAACCGGCAAGGCGTTCAACATCTACGATTTCAGCCACAATAGTGATTCTCTTATACCGGGGCGTGCCACGGGCAGCGGAAGTGAAACGAAGCCGGATAATCCTCCTGCGGAAAATGATGATATTACCGTGGATGTTACCATCCGCCCTGATGTTGGCTATTGGATGAAAAATAAATATGTCACAGTTGACGAGGGTGCAACGGTATACCATGCTTTTATAAAGGCACTGGAGGGCAGCGGTATTACCCAGGAGGGGGCCGAAAGCGGCTATGTAAGTTCCATGACCTATCAGGGCAGAACTTTGGCGGAATTTACACTGGGGAAAAACTCCGGTTGGCTCTATGAGGTAAATGGAGAACTGCCTGACGTAGGGCTGACATCCTATGAAATTGAGGATGGTGACAGCATCCTCTGGTATTATACGGAGGACTGGACAAAGGACTCTGCTGCAGGCGCAGGCTATAAAGAAGACATAGAAGAAAATCAGGAGGCCGCAGATAAGGTGGGTGATCTGATCGACAAGATCGGCACCATCACAAAGGACAGCGGCGAAGCCATCAAAGCAGCCAGAGAAGCCTATGATGCCCTGACAGCGGAACAGAAGGAACTGGTGGAAAACTACGAGGAACTTTTGGCGGCAGAGGAAGCCTATGCTGCCCTTATGGCAGAAGCCGCAGAAGAAAAACCCATAGAGGTGCATTTTACGGATGTGGCGGAAGACAGCTATTATTATGATGCCGTACAGTGGGCTGTTGCAAATGGTATCACTGCCGGCGTGGCAGAAGATACCTTTGGCCCCGAATGGACATGCTCCCGCGGGCAGCTGGCGACGTTCCTGTGGCGTATGGCAGGCAGCCCTGCCCCTGAAACGAAGACAGTGCCTTATATCGATGTGGCGGAAGACAGCTATTATTATGATGCCATTCTGTGGGCAATGGAAAATGACATTGCAAAGGGGACAAACGGGATTTCCTTCAGCCCGGAAATGACAGTTACTCGGGCCCAGGCAGTCACATTCCTTTGGAGAGCAATGGGCAGTCCTGCCCCTTCCGGCAAAGAATCCTTTGGGGATGTGCCTGAAACAGCATACTATCACGATGCAGTCCTTTGGGCGGCGGAAAATGGCATCACCTCCGGTACGGGCGAAGGGATGTTTAGCCCCGATGCATCCTGTCAGCGGGGGCAGATCGTCACCTTCCTGTATCGTGCTTTTGGGAAATAAGGTTCTGATAAAAGGAGAAATATGATGAGAAAAATGAAACGTGGGCTGTCTGTGCTGCTGGCGTTGGTGCTGACTTTTGGATTGTCTGTGCCTGTCCTTGCTGCGGACAGCAAAGATCTGCAAAAAGCCATCCAAACCAGTGCGGCATATTTACAGAAAACGGTTGCTGCGCCCCAGGTAAGCTCTATCGGCGGGGAATGGGCGGTCATTGGGCTGGCCCGCAGCGGTGCGGATGTGCCCGAGAAGTATTTTGAAACCTATTACGAAACAGCAGTGGAAACGGTGACGAAGAAAAAAGGCGTGCTCCATGCAAAAAAATATACAGAATACAGCCGTGTGGCTTTGGCATTGACGGCCATTGGCGCAGACCCTTCTGATGTAGGCGGCTATGATCTGCTGAAGCCCCTGGCGGATTTTGAAAAGGTGACCTGGCAGGGAATCAATGGCCCCGCTTGGGCGTTGATCGCATTGGACAGCGGAAAGTATGAAATGCCTGTGAATCCGGATGCGAAAATACAGGCGACCAGACAGATGTATGTGGATGAGATCCTCTCCAGACAGCTGACGGACGGCGGATGGAATCTTTCCGGCGGTGGCAGTGCCGACCCGGATGTGACAGGGATGGTGCTGCAGGCTTTGTCCAACTATACAGAACAGCCTGCTGTCAAAAAGGCGGTGGAACAGGCGTTGACCTGCCTGAGCCAGATGCAGGATGAAACGGGCGGTTTTTCCAGCTATGATATGGATACTTCCGAAAGTGTGGTGCAGGTCATCGTGGCTTTGGGAGAATTGGGTATCGATCTGACCGATGGTCGATTTGTGAAAAATGGAAATACGCTGCTGGACGCCTTGATGGGCTATTGGAATCCAAACGGCAGCTTCAGCCATACGGGTGCTGCGGAAGGCAACCAGATGGCAACGGAACAGGGATTCTATGGTATGGTAGCAGCCCAAAGAGCTATATCCGGAAAAAACAGCCTGTATCGGATGGAGGATGTGACCCTTTCTGTGGCGGATGGAAAAGAAACAGAAAAGAATAGTGACTTGGAAAAAACGGAAGTGACAGAGGAAGGCAAGACCTTTGCAGATATTCAGGGGCATCCTGCCCAGGATGCCATCGAGGCTTTGGCTTCCCGGGGCATCATCAGCGGCATGGGAGAGGATCTCTTTTCCCCCGATGAGACCATGACCCGTGCCCAGTTTGCTTCTATCATGGTGCGGGCGTTGGGGTTGCCGATGCAATCGGCAAATCCATTCAGCGATGTGGAAAAAGGCGAATGGTATTGGAGTGCGGTAGGGGCTGCTTATGCCCACGGGCTTGTCAGCGGGAAAACAGAAACCACCTTTGACCCCAATGGGACGATCACCCGTCAGGAAGCCGCTTCCATGGTGGCACGGGCGGCAAAGCTCTGCAGTATGGATACGAAAATGGAGGAATATGCCATCCAGAATATGCTGACCCAATTTGCAGATTATCCTTCTGTTGGAAAATGGGCAAGGGAAAGCGTGGCTTTCTGCTACAGTAAAGATATTTTGGATCGCAATGACTGGAATATCGAGCCTGCACGGAATATCACCAGAAGCGAAATCGCCCAGATGGTCTGCAATCTGCTGCAACAGGCAGAACTGCTGTAAGGAGAGAAAATATGAAAAAGAAAGTTTGGAAAGCCTTTTTGCTGCTTTGCATGGTGAGCGGATTGCTGCTTTCTGCCGGATGCGGCAAGGAAACAGCAGAACCTGCAGAGGAAACCGCCATTGAACAGGCAGAAGAAACACCCGCATCGGAAGACGAGACCACAGAAAATGTGGCACAAGAGGAGAAATCGGCAGAGGAGGTGGATGCCTACCAGACCGACCCCGTCCCTGCGGACAAGCCTAAGCCCGTAGAACCCCAGACGGCAGAGGTCAGCGATGAGGCATATCATTGTACCATCTCCATTTCCTGTGAAACTCTCTTGAATAACAAGGAACTGCTTGATCCCGATAAGGTGGAACTGGTTCCTTCCGATGGCTGGGTTTTGCAACCGATAGAAGTGACCTTTTACGAAGGGGAAAATGTGTTTCAGGTGTTGCAGAGGGTCTGCAAGCAGCAGAAAATCCATTTGGAATTTATGGATACACCCCTTTACAACAGTGCCTATATCGAAGGGATACATAATTTATATGAATTTGACGCGGGAGACCTTTCCGGCTGGATGTATCAGGTCAACGGCTGGTTTCCCAATTACGGCTGTTCCCGCTATCAGCTGCAGGATGGAGATACCATCCAATGGGTCTATACCTGCGACCTGGGGAACGATGTAGGCGGCGGAACTTCTGCCGGAAATAACGCAGGAAAAGAATGAGGAGGTGAGCGGGATGCAGAATAAAGATACTTTTTCCGGCTATCATCCTCTGGTCAATTTTTTGTTTTTTGCGCTGGTGCTGGGAGGCACGATGGTTTTCATGCATCCTGTGAGCCTTTGCATTTCATTGGCGGGGGCATTGGGCTACAGTATCTATCTGAAAGGGTGGAAGAGGGGCTCTTTGCCGGTCCTGCTGCCGATGATACTGATGGCTGCCATCCTGAATCCAGCCTTCAACCATGAAGGCATGACCATACTGACCTATCTGCCCTCGGGAAACCCCCTGACGCTGGAAAGTATTGCCTATGGCATTGCCGCAGGGGGGATGCTGGCGGCGGTCATTCTATGGTTTTCCTGCTATACGGAAGTGATGACCTCCGATAAGTTCGTTTATCTTTTTGGGCGTATCCTTCCTGCATTGTCTCTGCTTCTGAGCATGACCTTGCGGTTCGTGCCCAGGTTCAAAGCCCAGTTCCATGTGGTGCAGGAAGCGCAAAAATGTGTGGGTAGGGATATTTCTAATGGGAGTATCCTTTCCCGCATGAAGCATATGGTAACGATTTTTTCCATCATGGTGACCTGGGCCTTGGAAAATGCCATCGAGACGGCAGACAGCATGAAAAGCCGGGGATACGGCCTGCCGGGGCGGACGGCCTTTTCCATCTATCGTTTTCAGGAAAGGGACAAGATCGCCTTGCTTTGGATGCTGTTTTGCGGATGTTATATTGGCTGCGGAGCCTTCCTAGGCGGTCTGAAATGGAGATATTTCCCGACGATACAGGGCGTGGCGCTGACCCCGTGGACGGTTAGCCTTCATCTGGTCTATTTGGCTCTTTGCTATACCCCTGTGGCTTTGGACAGAAGGGAGGATTGGAAATGGAAATATTTGAAATACGAAATCTGAGCTTTTCCTATCCGGAACAGTCTGTCAAAGCCATTGACGATTTCAGCCTGCAAGTACATAGGGGGGAATTTCTGGTGCTTTGCGGCCCTTCCGGCTGCGGCAAATCCACCCTTCTGCGGCAGCTGAAAACGGTACTGGTGCCCCATGGCATTCGAGATGGGAGTATCTTTTTTGAAGGAACCCCCTTGGAACAACTGAGCCAAAGGGAACAGTCTCAGCGGATCGGGTTTGTGCAGCAGTCGCCGGAAAATCAGATCGTAACGGATAAGGTTTGGCATGAACTGGCCTTTGGGCTGGAAAGTCTGGGCTGTGAAACTGCGGTCATTCGCCATAGAGTGGCAGAAATGGCATCCTTTTTTGGTATTGAGGATTGGTTTTATAAAAATGTAACGGAGCTTTCCGGGGGACAAAAGCAACTGCTGAATCTGGCTTCTGTTATGGCGATGCAGCCTTCTGTCCTGATTCTGGACGAGCCCACCAGTCAATTAGACCCCATTGCCGCATCGGAATTTCTTTCTGTTTTAGGAAAAATCAATCGGGAACTGGGGACGACCATCCTGCTGACGGAGCATCGGCTGGAAGAAGCCTTTCCTTTGGCAAGCCGGGTGGCTGTGATGGAACGGGGAAGATTGCTTTGTATTGGCACACCTAGGGAAGTCGGTCGGCAGCTGAAGGATTGGGAGCATCAGATGTTTTTGTCCATGCCTGCTGCCATGCGTATCTGGGCGGCGGTGGAAACTGGGGCGGATTGTCCGGTGACGGTGGGCGATGGCAGGCAATGGCTGCATGCCTTTGCCGAAACCCATCCCTTTGCCGAACTTCCCAAAGAGGAAGAACATCCATACCCTGATGAAGTGATGCTGCAAGCAAAAGAACTTTGGTTCCGCTATGAAAAAGAGGGGAAGGACATCATAAAAGGCCTGAGCCTGACCGTCAGAAAAGGAGAATTTTTGGCTTTGCTGGGGGGAAACGGCACAGGGAAGACCACATCTTTGAAATTGCTCTCCGGATTGCTGAGACCCTATCGGGGGGAACGCAAGATCCATGGATATGTGGGGGTTCTGCCCCAAAACCCGCAAACATTATTTGTGAAGAAAACGGTGAAAGAAGACCTATATGAAATATGCAGAGGCAGAAAATGGCCTAGGGAAGTGCAGGAAAAAAAGGTGGCTTATGTGACGGCGGTCTGTCGTTTGACGGAATTGCTGGAACGTCATCCCTATGATCTTTCCGGCGGGGAACAGCAGCGGGCGGCCTTGGCGAAGGTCTTGCTGCTGGAGCCGGATATCCTGCTGCTGGATGAACCCACGAAAGGCTTGGATGGGGAATTCAAGCAGGTGCTTGGAGAGATCCTGCAGGGGCTGCTGCGCCGCGGCATGACTATTATTATGGTGAGCCATGATATTGAATTTTGCGCCGCCTATGCCCATTGCTGCGGTTTGTTTTTCGATGGAAATATCGTGACAAAGGCGGCACCCCGTCAATTCTTTTCGGGAAACAGCTTTTATACCACGGCAGCCAATCGCATGGCAAGGGATTTGCTACCAAAAGCAATTACAGCGGAGGACGTCATCGCCGCCTGCGGAGAAAAATTGCCGCCCCCGCCAAAGCTGCCGGAGGATATCCCCCCTTTGCCCCAAGGCATATCTGCCAGAGAAAAGATCACATTGCCTGTGGTGCAGGAAGAAAATCGGAAATTGCAGAAACGGACAGTGACAGCGGCGGGGCTGATCCTGCTGGCGATTCCTTTCACGCTGTTTATCAGTGTCTATTATCTGGGGAGCAGGAAATACAATATCATTTCTTTGATTGTTCTGCTGGAAACCATGCTGCCCTTTTTTATGATTTTTGAAGGACGAAAACCAAAGGCCAGAGAATTGGTGGTCCTTGCGGTGCTTTGCGCCATTGGCGTGGCAGGGCGGGCTGCTTTTTTCATGCTGCCCCAATGTAAGCCTGTCATTGCCATCACCATCATCGCCGGGGTGGCCTTTGGCGGTGAAAGCGGTTTTTTGGTAGGGGCTATGACTATGCTGGTGTCCAATGTGCTCTTTTCTCAGGGGCCATGGGCGCCATGGCAGATGTTTGCCATGGGTATCATCGGTTTTTTGGCAGGCATATTGTTTCGGAAAGGACTGCTGGGGCGGAACCGTCTGTCTCTATGTATATTCGGCGCTATTTCCGCTGTTTTTATCTATGGGGGCATCATGAACCCTGCGGCAGCATTGCTGTCTGCCAGCAAGCTGGATTGGAATTTGATTTTAGCCTATTATCTGACGGGTTTTCCCATCGACTGTGTGCAGGGGGCTGCAACATGGCTGTTTTTGTGGTTCGCGGCAGAACCCATGCTGGAAAAAATGGATCGGATCAAAGTAAAATATGGACTTGTAGAATAGCAGAAAAAAGCCACCGGTGGTTCCGGTGGCTTTTTTGAGAGGAATATTTTGTTTTATCTTTTTATTCGATGGCATGGAGATGCTTCAGGCTGATATCCAGAATGGGTGCGGAGTGGGTCAGGGCACCGCTGGATACATAATCTACTCCCAATTCTGTGATGGTTTTGATATTTTCCTTTGTCACGTTGCCGGAACATTCTGTTTCCGCTCTGCCGTCGATGATACGGATGGCTTCTGTCATTTCTGCAGGGGTCATATTATCCAGCATGATGATATCTGCGCCGGCCTCTGCGGCTTCTTTTACCATATCCAGTGTTTCTGCTTCGACCTCGATCTTGCGGACGAAGGGGGCATAGGCTTTGGCTGCGGCAATGGCTTCTTTTACGCCGCCGGCTGCGCCGATATGGTTATCTTTCAGCATCACGCCGTCGGATAAGTTATAGCGATGGTTGGAACCGCCGCCGACCTTCACCGCATATTTTTCGAATATTCTCATGCAGGGAGCGGTTTTTCTTGTATCCAGCAGGGTGGTTTTCGTTCCTTCCAGCATTTTGGCAACAGCATTTGTATATGTTGCGATGCCGCTCATGCGCTGCAGATAATTGAGGGCTGTACGTTCACCGGAAAGCAACACACGGATATCCCCGGTAACGGTAGCCATCGGCTGGCCTTTTTTGACGGTATCTCCATCTTTTACATAGAAATCGACTTTTGTGTTGGGGTCTAACAGATGAAAGACCCGTTCGAATACACTCAGACCGGCAATGATACCGTCTTCTTTACAAATGAGCTGCACTTCGCCCTTTTTATATTCCGGCATGACAGCGTTGGTGGAAACATCTTCGCTGTTGATATCTTCTTCCAGAGCCAGGCGGATATATTTATCTGCAACAAGCTGCATTGTAATGGGGTTCATCATATCAGTTTCCTTCCTTTCCTGCAGCGATCTTCTGGGCTGCTCTTTCGGCGAATACAAGACATTCCAGCAGGCTGTTGCTTGCCAGTCGGTTTTTGCCATGGACACCGTTGCAGCTGGTTTCGCCTACTGCATAGAGATGCTCCATTGTGGTTTTGGAGTCGCCGTCTACATGGATGCCGCCCATGAAATAATGCTGGGCAGGTACCACAGGAACAGGTTCCTTTGTGATATCATAGCCTGCTTCCAGACAGGTCTTGTAGATATTGGGGAAGTGGTTTTGGATATCTTCCGCCGGTACTGGCGCAAAGGAAAGCCAGACATGTTTGCTTCCTTCTTTTTCCATTTCTGCGTGAATCGCCTGAGAGACTTTATCCCTGGGGAGCAATTCATCAACGAAGCGTTCCCCTTTGCTGTTTAAAAGAATGGCACCTTCGCCCCGGGCAGATTCAGAGATGAGAAAATGTCTGCCGGGTTCATCCCGATAAAGGCTGGTGGGGTGGATCTGCACATAATCCAGATGTTCTAGTGCAACACCGTGTTTTTCTGCTGCTTTCAGGCCATCGCCGGTCAGACTGGGGAAGTTGGTGGAATGTTCATACAGACCGCCAATGCCCCCTGTTGCCAGGATCGTATCTGTTGTATGAATCTGTAGGGTATTGCCATCGGCTGCTTTTGCAAGGATGCCATGGCAGGTATTTTCTTCCACCAAAAGGTCTTCCATGACCGTATGATCCCAAATGGTCACATTGGGGCATTCCTTTACACGCTGCAGCAGTGTTTCTGTGATCTCTTTTCCGGTGATATCCTGATGGAAACAGATACGAGGCTTGGAATGGGCACCTTCCTTGGTATATTTCAGGCTGCCATCCGCTTCCTTGTCGAAATCCACGCCCAATTCCAATAGGTCGTCGATCACCTTTCTGCTGTTTCGGATCATGATATCAACGCTTTCCCTGCGGTTTTCATAATGACCGGCTTTCAGGGTATCTTCAAAAAATGCATCGTAATCGTTTTCATCCCGCAGGACGCAGATGCCGCCCTGGGCCAGCATGGAATCACAGCTTTCCAGGTCCTCTTTGCAGATCAGCAGGATATTTTGTTCTGCAGGCAGCTTTAATGCTGCGTATAAGCCGCTGGCACCGGCCCCTACGATCACGGTGTCATAGTGTAATTCTTTTGTCATGTGTTTTCTCTCCTTACTTTGCAAGCTCCAGCATCCGTGTCAATGTGCTGCTGGCTGCCTTTGCCTGTTCTGCCAAAACGGCGGCCTGATTTTCTTCTGTCTGCAAAACATGCAGAACCTTTTCCAGTGTGATGCGCTTCATATCCTGACAGACAGGCGTTGTTTTGGGGAAATAGAAAGATTTGTCAGGATTCTGTTTTTCCAGTTCATAGCGTACGCCGACTTCGGTGCCGATGATGAATTCTTTTTTGCTGCTTTTTGCGGCATAGGCAATGATACCGGAGGTAGAGCCTACGTAATCTGCCAGCTTCGTCACTGCTTCGTTACATTCGGGATGCACCAGAATTTCCGCATCGGGATGGGCAGCCTTTAATTCCTGTATTTCTGCGGGAGAAATCACTTCGTGGATGGGGCAGTAACCTTTCACCAGCATCACGTTTTTTTCGGGCACCTGCTGTGCCACAAAGCGCCCCAGATTTTTGTCCGGAATGAACAGGATGTTCTGATTGGGCAGGTTTTTTACGATCTGCACTGCATTGGCGGAAGTCACGCTGACGTCGGACCAGGATTTGATCTCTGCTGTGGAATTGATATAGCAGACAACAGCCAAGTCTTTGCATGCAGCTCGCGCTTCATCGACCTCCGCTTTTGTTACCATATGGGCCATGGGGCAGTCTGCCACAGCATCGGGCATCAGCACTTTTTTTGTGGGACTCAGCAGGCAGCCGCTTTCTCCCATAAAGGAAACGCCGCAATAAACGATGATCTGATTGGGCAAATTTGCGGCGATCTTGCTCAGATAAAAAGAATCGCCTACATAGTCGGCAATTTCCTGTACTTCTGGTTCAACATAATAATGGGCAAGAATGACAGCATCCTTTTTTTCTTTCCAGATTCTGATTTCTTCTTTGATATCCATAGTTTCCTCGATTCTGCTAAAGGGCGTAGTTTTCTGTTTATTTTTTTATTCAATTTTAGGATGTTTTTGAATACGGCAACAAGTATAGCATATTTTTCTTCATATGACAAGACACATGTAACGGAAAGTGTATATCTCAGCAAGCCGAGGTGGAAAAATTCATAAAAAAGAACGGTGCGACAAAGATAGTCACACCGTTTTTTATATAGAAGAGGATTAGAATACGTAGGTTATGGATAGGCCCGGATGATCTCTTCTGCGATCTCCCGTTTGGAAAGACAGCGATCCATGGCCTGTTTTTCGATATAGCGATGAGCCTTTGGCTCATCCATGTTTTTTTCGCTGATCAGGAGCCATTTTGCCCGATTGATGATGCGGATCTCCTCCATCTTTTTTTCCATGGAGATGGCTTCCTTTTCAAATTTCCGCAGATGTTCCCTAGTACTGACCATCCAGCTGAGAGCCTGAGAAATGGTGGCTTTGGTGGTTGGCTTGGACAGGGTAAAAATGCCGTGCTCTGCTACTTCTTCCGTAATTTCCTCATAAAGCTCATTTTTGACAAAAAGAAGAACGACCGTTTCTTTTTTTCCGCAGATATCCATGGCAAACCCCTTGCCGGAAGCATCGGGCAGAGGGGTATTGATGATGACAAAATCAAAATCCTGTTTTTTCATGGTATCCTTTGCTTCGTGTACACTGGAAACAGAACAGACAGGGGCATAGGCTGCCGGGGGCAGCAAGGATTTCAGGACGGCATGGAAGGTCGCCCCGGAGGATACCACAAGGACACTATACTTTCGTTCTCTCAAAGCCATCCCTCCCTTTCGCTGTTATTTTTAGCATATATTTAAATAAATTTTTTGTCAATTCAAAAGAAATGATAGGTCTTCTCAGGAATTCTTATAATGGAAGACAGTGAATTTTATTGACAAATGTCTTTGAGTAGTGTATAGTGCAGGCGTAAAGGCAAGGGCGTCTTTCTCATTGTAAATGGGAAAGATGCCTTCTTTTTTTAGAAATTGGGATGATTCTTTGAATAGATGCAGAATTTTTTGGAAAATGGTCAAAACTACAGCAGATGAGAGAGTGTGCGTGAAGGGAGAGGTTTTGGAATGGAAAAACGGAAACAGCTTTATGAAGGAAAAGCGAAAAAGGTCTATGGCACAGATGACCCAAGATTTTTGATCGTTTCTTATAAAGACGACGCCACAGCCTTCAATGGGCTGAAAAAAGGCACCATCGTGGGGAAGGGCGTCATCAATAATAAGATGAGCAATCTTTTGATGCAGAGGTTGGAAAAAGCAGGCATCCCCACCCATTTTGTGGTGGAGCTGAATGATAGAGAAACATTGGTGAAAAAGGTTTCCATCGTGCCTTTGGAAGTCATTGTCCGCAATATCGCCGCAGGCTCTTTTTCCAAGAGATACGGTGTGGAGGAAGGACAGGTATTCGATGCACCGACCATCGAATTTTCCTATAAAAACGACGAATTGGGCGATCCTCTGCTGAATAAAGCCCACGCCATCGCCATGAAGCTGGCAACGGAAGAGGAAATTGCCACCATCGAAAAATATGCTTTTGGTGTTAATGAGGAACTGAAAAAATTCTGGGCGGAATGCGGCGTAACATTGGTGGATTTCAAGCTGGAATTCGGCAGATTGGCCGATGGCACCATCGTGCTGGCAGACGAAATCAGCCCCGATACCTGCCGCCTGTGGGATTCCAAAACAGGAGAAAAGCTGGATAAGGACAGATTCCGTCGGGATCTGGGCGGCGTAGAGGATGCCTACAGCGAAGTAATGAAACGTCTTTTGGAACATATCTGAGGAGGGGTTTTATGTCGAATTGTGCAATCGTTGGGATCAACTGGGGGGATGAAGGGAAAGGCCGTATGGTGGACCTTCTGACAGAAAAATATGATGTAGTCGTTCGGTTTCAGGGCGGCGGCAACGCAGGCCATACCGTTGTCAATGAAAAGGGAAAATTCATGCTGCATCTGTTGCCTTCCGGCATTTTCAGAAAGGGTGTCATCAATATCTTGGGCAATGGTGTTGCCCTCGACCCGGAAAACCTTTGGGTGGAAATGCAGGAGGTCGTAAAGCAGGGGGTTTCTCTGACCCCTGAAAATCTGAAGATCAGTGATAGAGCTTCTATTCTGCTGCCCTGGCACAGGGAATTGGATGCCTTGGAAGAACAGCGCCTGCAGGATAAAAAATACGGTTCTACCAAGCAGGGCATTGCGCCCTTTTATTCCGATAAATTTCAGAAAAAAACCATTCTGGCAGGGGAATTGTTTTACCCCGAAGAACTGAAAGCCCATCTGGCAGACCTGATGGAATGGAAAAATCTGACTTTGACAAAGGTTTACGGCGCAGAGCCCTATACCATGGAAATGCTGGAAAAATGGATGATGGACTATTGTGAAAAGATCAAACCCTTTATTTGCGATACCACTGCAGTTTTGAAAGAGGCTCAGAAGGAAGGAAAGGGCATCTTGTTCGAAGCCCAGCTAGGTTCTTTGCGGGATCTGGATTATGGCATCTATCCCTATACCACATCCTCCAATACCACAGCGGCCTATATCCCCATCGGCTCCGGGCTGCCCTCTGCCCATGTTTCTGATATCGTGGGCGTGGTAAAGGCATATTCCACCTGTGTAGGGGAAGGGCCTTTCGTTTGTGAAATGTTTGGGGAGGAAGCGGAAGAACTGCGGAAAGCCGGCTTTGAATACGGCGCAAAAACAGGCAGACCCCGCCGCGTGGGCCCCATGGATATCGTAGCAACGAAATATGGCGTAAGGGTACAGGATGCAACGGAAATTGCCCTGACCAAGCTGGATGTCCTCAGCTATATGGATAAGATTCCCGTCTGCACCCATTATCTGCTCCATGGGAAACAAACAGATGCATTTCCCTTCCCTGTGGCATTGCGGGAAGCAAAGCCAGTCATCGAATATTTTGACGGCTGGAAATGTGATATTTCCAAAGCCCGCACATGGGAAGACCTGCCCAAACAGGCCCAGGACTATGTAACCTTTATTGAAAAAGTCATTGGATGCCCTATCACCTATGTTTCCGTTGGCCCCGAAAGAGACAGTATCATCAGAAGAAGTAAGGAGAATTTCCATGAAAAATAAATATGAATCCCCGTTAGCCTCCCGTTATGCCTCCGACTATATGCTGGAGCTGTTTTCCGCCGATACTCGCTATCAGACTTGGCGAAAGCTGTGGGTTTCCCTGGCAAAGGCGGAAAAAGAACTGGGCTTACCCATCACAGCGGAACAGGTCAAAGATCTGGAGGAGCATATCGAAGATATTGATTATGACTGTGTGAAACAAAGAGAAAAGGAAGTTCGCCATGACGTCATGGCTCATGTCTATGCCTTTGGGAAGGCGGCACCCTCCGCTGCGGGCATCATCCATCTGGGGGCCACCAGCTGTTATGTGACAGACAATGCAGATCTGGTCATCTATCGGGATGGTCTGCGCTATCTGCGGAAAGAACTGCTGCAGGTCATCGCCAATCTGGCGGATTTTGCGGAAAGATATAAAGCATTGCCCACTTTGGGTTATACCCATTATCAGCCCGCCCAGCTGGTGACCGTTGGTAAGCGGGCGACCCTTTGGATGCAGGATTTCCTCTCCGATCTGGAGGAGATTGATTTTGCCCTGGATAATATCAAATTCCTTGGCTGCCGCGGTACCACAGGCACAGAAGCAAGTTTTCTGGACTTATTTGAAGGGGATGCGGAAAAAATCGACGAAATGAATCAAAGGATTGCAAGGGATTTTGGCTTTACGGAATGTTTCGATGTCTGCGGACAAACTTACCCCAGAAAGGTGGACAGCCGCATTTTGAACTGTCTTTCCTCTATTGCCCAGAGCTGCTACCGCATGGCAAACGATATCCGCCTGCTGCAGCATGACCGTCAGGTGGAAGAGCCCTTTGAGAAAAATCAGATCGGCTCCTCTGCCATGGCATATAAGAGAAACCCCATGCGCAGCGAACGTATCTGTTCTCTGGCGAGATATCTGATGGCAGATGCTATGAATGCCCCTATGACGGCTTCTGTGCAGTGGCTGGAACGGACGTTGGATGATTCTGCCAACCGCCGCATTTCCATGCCCGAGGGCTTCCTCTGCGCCGATGCTATCCTGAGACTGGCCCAGAACGTGACCGATGGGCTCCATGTGAATGAAAAGATCGTCGAACGGACAGTAAAAGAATATCTGCCTTTCATCGCTACGGAAAACCTGATGATGGAAGCAGTCAAACGGGGCGGTGACAGACAGGAGATCCACGAGATCATCCGCACCTGCTCCCACGAAGCAACAGCAAAAATGAAAAACGGCGAGGACTGCGACCTGCTGGCGCGCTTGGCGGCGAAAAAGGAATTTGGCATGACAGAAACGGAAATGGAACAGCTGCTTGCCCCTGAAAACTATATCGGCAGATGCCCGGAACAGGTAGATGCGTTCCTTGGAAAGGTACGCCCCCTGTTGGCAGAGGTATCCAAAGAGACCGTAGAGATCAATTTGTAAAATAAAACAGGGATAGGAAGTGGATGACCATGGCAGACTATATTTTTGTGATGGGAGATGCAGCATCACAGATTGGAACGGAAGCTTCCGAAGAACCGGAAATACAAAGTGGAAAGGAGAAACTGATATTGCAGAAGTTTGACAGAAAGATCATTTTGGAGGATGGCAGCGAATATTACGGCTATGCCTTTGGTGCCCAAGGGCAGAAGGTCTGCGAAATCGTGTTCAATACCTCTATGGTGGGGTATCAGGAGATCCTTTCCGACCCATCCTATACCGATCAGGCGGTGGTGATGACCTATCCTCTTATCGGCAATTACGGCATGGCCGACGAGGATTATGAGACCATCACACTCACCATCGGCGGGCTGATCGTACGGGAATATAACGATTTTCCTTCCAATTTCAGAAGCAGGGCCACGTTGTCTGAAGTAATGAAAAAATATGATATCGTTGGTATTTCCGGTGTGGATACCAGGAAACTGACCCGCTCTATCCGTGACTATGGCAGCAGAAAGGTCTTGCTGGCGGATGCAGCTTTGCCCTTGGAGGAAGGATTGCAGATTCTGGCGGAAAGCCCCATGCCCTCCGGTGAGGTGGCAAGGGTCAGCTGCAAAGAGGTATGGTATGCAAAGGTGCCCGATCCAAAATACCGTGTGGTCGCCATCGACTGCGGCATGAAGCAGAATATCGTCCGTTCCTTGAACAAGCGGGGCTGCAGTGTCACCGTTGTCCCTTGGAATACGCCTGCGGAAGCTATCCGACAGCTTTCACCTGATGGGGTGTTTCTTTCCAATGGCCCCGGCAACCCGGAGGAAGTGCAGCCTGTTATCGAAACGGTGGGGAAGCTGCGGGGCAGTGTGCCCATTTTCGGCATCTGTCTGGGGCATCAGGTCATTTCTCTGGCCTACGGCGGCAAGACCTATAAGCTGAAATTCGGACACCGGGGCGGAAACCACCCTGTGCGAAATCTGGAAACAAATAAAATAGAAATCACATCTCAGAACCATTCCTACGCTGTAGATGCCGAAAGCCTGAAGGGGACAGACCTGACGGTTACCCATGTCAATCTTCTGGATAATACCATCGAAGGTGTGAAATGTGAGAAAGACCGTATTTTCAGTGTGCAGTATCACCCGGAAAGTGCCCCCGGCCCTCAGGACAGCGGGTATCTTTTCGACCAGTTTATCAAAATGATGGAGGAGGAAAAGAACCATGCCTAAAAGAACAGATATCAAAAAGGTCCTTGTCATCGGTTCCGGCCCCATCGTCATCGGCCAGGCGGCAGAGTTTGACTATGCCGGCACCCAGGCATGCCTTGCCCTGAAGGAAGAGGGCTATGAAGTCCTTCTCTGCAATTCCAACCCTGCCACCATCATGACGGATACCTCCATTGCCGATCAGGTCTATATGGAGCCTTTAACCTTGGAATATATTGCAAAGATCATCCGTTATGAACGCCCTGATGCCATTTTGCCCGGCATCGGCGGACAGACGGGGCTGAACCTTGCCATGCAGCTGGAAAAGAAGGGCATCCTGCGGGAATGTCAGGTGGAACTTTTGGGAACGAAAAGCAGCAGCATCGAGCAGGCGGAGGACAGAGAATTGTTCAAGGAGCTTTGCGAAAAGCTGGGCGAGCCTGTCCTGCCCTCCGATGTGGCAAATTCAGTGGAAGAGGGCTTGAAGGTGGCAGAAAAAATCGGTTATCCTGTTGTCCTGCGCCCTGCTTTTACCTTGGGCGGCACCGGCGGCGGCTTTGCCGATAATGAGGAAGAATTCTTGCCTTTGATGAAACATGCGCTGGTCCTTTCCCCTGTCCATCAGGTCTTGATCGAAAAGAGCATCAAGGGCTATAAAGAGATTGAATATGAAGTCATGCGGGACAGCAACGATACGGCTATCACCATCTGCAATATGGAAAACCTTGACCCTGTGGGCATCCATACGGGGGATTCCATTGTCGTTTGCCCTTCCCAGACCTTGACCAATAAGGAATACCATATGCTGCGGGACAGTGCCTTGAAGATCATCCGTGCTTTAGAGATCGAAGGGGGCTGCAATGTACAGTTTGCTCTGGACCCCAATTCCTTCCGGTATTACCTGATTGAAGTGAATCCGAGGGTTTCCCGTTCTTCGGCATTGGCGTCCAAGGCCAGCGGCTACCCTATTGCAAGGGTTTCCGCCAAGATTGGCGTAGGCATGACGCTGGATGAAATTCAGATTGCCAATACCCCCGCATCCTTTGAACCGACGCTGGACTATGTGGTAACGAAAATGCCCCGTTTCCCCTTTGATAAATTTGCAGACGCAAACAATGCCCTCAGCACCCAGATGAAAGCCACAGGGGAAGTCATGAGCATCGGCAGGACTTTTGAGGAAAGCCTGCTGAAAGCCATCCGTTCTCTGGAAATCGGGCTGTATCATCTGGAACATCATAAGTTTGACGATTGGACAGAGGATGCTTTGATGGACTATATCAAAATCGGCACAGATGACCGCATTTATGCCATTGCTCGTTTGTTGCGGTTGGGATGCAAGATAGAGAAAATTGCAGAAGCCACAAAGATTGATTTGTTTTTCCTCAGAAAACTACAGAATATTGTGGAAAAAGAGCAGGAGATCAAAGAAAACTGTGGAAATCTGGAAGTTTTGCAGGAAGCCAAGAAAATGGGCTTTTCCGATAAAAAGATCGCCCATCTTTGGAATCGGAAGGAAGTGGAAATTTTCCATCTGCGGAAGGAAAACGGTATCCGCCCTGTTTATAAGATGATCGATACCTGCGCTTCTGAATTTGAAAGCTATATCCCTTATTTCTATTCCACCTACGAGGAAGAAAACGAATCTATCGTTTCTGAAAAGAAAAAGGTCATCGTGCTGGGCTCCGGCCCCATTCGTATCGGGCAGGGGGTAGAATTTGACTATTCCACCGTCCATGCGGTGCAGACCATCAAGGAAGCAGGCTATGAAGCCATCATCATCAACAATAACCCCGAAACGGTTTCCACGGACTATACCTGTTCCGATAAGCTCTATTTCGAGCCCCTTTGCGTGGAAGATGTAATGAACGTCATTGAACTGGAACAGCCGGAAGGGGTCATCGCCACCCTCGGCGGGCAGACTGCCATCAATCTGGCGGAACCTTTGCGGGCGAGGGGCGTGAAACTCATTGGAACAGACTGTGATGCCATCGAGCGGGCGGAAAACCGAGATGCCTTTGAAAAACTTCTTTCCGAACTGGATATCCCCCAGCCCAAAGGGCAGGCAGTCACCAGTATCGAAGCAGGTATCAAAGCGGCGAAAGAGATCGGCTATCCTGTTCTGGTGCGTCCCAGTTTTGTTTTGGGCGGCAGAGCCATGCAGATCGTTGCCAAGGAAGAACAACTGCGCCATTACCTGAAAACTGCAGTGGAAATTGACGAGGATAAGCCTGTATTGGTAGATAAATATATCCGCGGGAAAGAGGTGGAGGTGGATGCCATCTGCGATGGAGAAAGAGTATTTATCCCCGGCATCATGGAACTGGTAGAACGGACGGGCGTCCATTCTGGCGACTCCATCAGTGTCTATCCTTCCTTCAGCATTTCCGAAAAAGTGAAGGAAACCATCATTGATTATACGAAGCGGTTGGGAATGGGCATCGGCATCATCGGTCTGTTCAATATCCAGTTCATTATAGATAAGGAAGAAAATGTTTATATCATCGAAGTGAACCCCCGCTCTTCCCGTACAGTGCCTTTTCTTTCCAAGGCCACGGGCTATAGCCTGGCAGATATGGCAACCTATGTGATTTTGGGGAAAAGCCTGGTGGAACAAGGCGTGTTCCAGGCATATCCGAAAGAGAAGGAACGCTATTATGTGAAGGTGCCTGCCTTTTCCTTCTCCAAGCTGCAGGGCATGGACGCCTACCTTTCCCCGGAAATGAAATCCACCGGGGAGGCCATCGGATATGACAAAAAGCTCCATCGGGCCATGTATAAAGCCATGGTGGCATCGGGGATGCAGCTGCTGAATTATGGTACTGTGGTGGTTACGCTGGCAGATGAAGATAAGGAAGAGGCATTGCCCCTGATCCGCCGCTTCTACGACATGGGCTTCAATATCGAAGCGACTGTCGGCACAGCCAAATTTCTGAAGGAAAGAGGTATCCGCACCAGAATGCGGGGCAAGCTCAGCGATGGCAGTCAGGAGATATTGGAATCCATTCGGGCGGGTTATGTCAGCTATGTGATCAATACCAGAGCCATTTTGTCGGGTATCCACAATGAGGATGGTGCGGCCATCCGCCGTTGTGCCAGTCAAAACGGTGTTACCATGCTGACCTCTCTGGATACGGTGAGGGTGCTGCTGGATGTATTGGAAGAAACGACATTATGTATTTCCACCATCGATCAATAAAATAGACGAAAAACGGCATAGTGATTTTCTATGCCGTTTTTTTATGGTAAGATGAAAAGGAAAGGAGAGATGAAATATGAACATGATGAAAAAACTAGCATTGCTGCTGAGTTTGGTTTTTGCTTTAGCAGGCTGCGGCAGCGAAACGGTAGCGGATGCGGCGGAAATGCAGACACAGCAGGAGGCTGCGGCAGATGCAGCATTGGAGGTGCATTTTATCGATGTGGGGCAGGCAGACTGCGCGCTGCTGGTCTCCGATGGACATTATATGGTCATCGATGGGGGCAATAATGACGATGCAGAAACCATTGTTACTTATCTGAAAAATCAGGGTGTGAAAACGCTGGATGCCGTGGTGGGCACCCATCCCCATGAAGATCATATCGGCTCTCTGGATGCCATCATCAACAGCTTCGATGTGGAAGCCGTTTATATGCCGAAGATCATGCATACCAGCCAGACCTTCGAGGATGTGCTGGATGCCATTGCCAATAAAGGGCTGAAGATCAAAGCTCCCAATCCCGGAGATGCCATCATCTTCAATGGGCTGCCTGTGGAATTTCTTGGCCCCCAGCGGGAATATGATGATTTCAACAACAATTCTATTGTACTGAAAGTAACCGCAGGGGAGAGAAGCTTCCTTTTCACCGGTGATGCGGAAGAAACGGCGGAAAAGGATATCTTGAATGCAGGCTATGACATGCAGGCGGATGTGCTGAAGGTGGGCCACCATGGCAGCAGCACCTCTACTTCTGATGCCTTTCTGCAGGCGGTTTCTCCCCAATATGCAGTCATCAGTGTTGGGACAGGCAACAAATATGGGCATCCGGAAAAGGTAACCCTGGATAAACTGCAAAACATCGGTGCGGAAATTTACCGCACAGACCTGCAGGGGACTGTCGTTTGCAGCACAGACGGTCAGAATATTCTGTTCAATGGTATCAGCACCAAAACAGAAACTACCGACACGCCTGCTGTGGCAGAAACTGCAGAAACCTATATCGGCAATAAAAATTCAAAAAAATTCCATACAGAGGAGTGTTCCTCTTTGCCTGCAGAAAGCAACAGGGTATATTTCGAAACTCGGGAAGAAGCCATTTCTCTGGGTTATGGGCCCTGTGGCTCCTGCAAACCATAAGGAGGGAAGAACATGGCACAGATCATAGATCGATTTGAAGGGGAATATGCCATCCTGCTGGATGGGGATGCCGTGCTGGAAGTGGGGAAAGCCGATTTGGCAGAAGGCATTGCAGAAGGCGATGCAGTTTTCCTCGGGAAAGACGGCATCTGGCAGAAGGATGCGGCAGAAACAAAAGAGAGACAGGAACGCATTGCGAAAAAAATGAACGCCCTGTGGGAATAAGGAAAGAAAGACGGCATAGCTTGGCTTATGCCGTTTTTAAATATTTTTCAGTTTTGTTGTTTTAGCAACATTCTTTTCGGGTAAAGGGTGCTATACTCAGACCATAAAAGATAAGTTTTAAGGAGGAAGCGATATGATTAGAAGAATTATTGAAATAAACGAAGAAAAATGCAATGGCTGCGGGCTGTGTGCCCAGGCTTGCCATGAAGGTGCCATCTGCATGGTAGATGGGAAAGCAAAACTTTTAAGAGATGATTACTGCGATGGTCTGGGAGATTGCCTGCCCGTTTGTCCGATGGATGCCATTAAATTTGTGGAAAGAGAAGCGGCGGCTTATGATGAAGCGGCAGTTTTGGCAAATAAAGAAAAGAAGGAGCAGCCCTGTGGCTGTGCAGGCTCCATGGCGAAGACCATCCAAAGAGAAGAAGCAGCCCCTGTTGCGGCGGCTCCTCAGCAGTCTCAGCTGAGACAGTGGCCCGTGCAGATCAAGCTGGTGCCTGTGAAAGCCCCTTATTTCGATGGGGCGAACCTGCTGATCGCGGCAGATTGCACAGCCTATGCTTATGCCAACTTCCATCAGGAATTCATCCGTGGGAAGATTGCAGTGGTGGGATGTCCAAAGCTGGATGCGGTGGAGTATTCTGAAAAACTGACGGAGATCATCCGCCATAACGATATCAAGAGCGTGACAGTGGTGCGTATGGAAGTGCCCTGCTGCGGCGGCATCGAGCGGGCAGCAGTAACAGCCCTGCAAAACAGCGGTAAATTCATCCCCTGGCAGGTGGTGACCATTTCCGTAGATGGACGCATCGTGGAAAGATAAGAAACAGACAGCGTGGAAACACGCTGTTTTTTTGTGGAATTTTAAAGGAAAGCAGACAACTGTATTGCTGTGGGTGGAAAAAAATAGGAAATGAGCGAAATATGTATTTTTTTATGTACAATTTTTGGTAAAAATGACAGGATGTATACATTGGACATACAATTGTACTTATTTTTGTACATGAGATTGGGTTTTTCTGCTGTTTTTTTCTGAATTGACAGGAAAAGGCGAACGGGTATAATGGAAACATCATCACATTTTTTACAAAAGATATAAAGTAAGTTACAAAAGAAGGAGGGACCAAAGATGAAAAAGACGGGTGCCCAACTGATACTTGAAATCTTAATAGAGCATGGCGTGGATACGGTTTTTGGCTATCCCGGCGGCGCAGCGCTGAATGTTTATGATGCGCTGTATGAGTATCAAGATCGCATCAAACACATCTTAACTGCTCACGAGCAGGGCGCATCCCATGCGGCAGACGGCTATGCCAGAGCCACGGGGAAAACAGGCGTCGTTTTCGCGACCAGCGGCCCTGGCGCAACAAATTTGGTGACAGGGATCGCAACAGCATATATGGACAGCATTCCCATGGTAGCCATTACAACCAATGTGGCAAATAGCCTGATCGGCAGAGATGCCTTTCAGGAGATATATATTACAGGCATCACCATGCCAATTACGAAGCACAACTTCTTTGTGAACCGCATCGAGGATCTGGCGGATGCCCTCAGAAAAGCATTCTGCATTGCCCAGAGTGGTCGAAAGGGACCTGTACTGGTAGACGTAACAAAGGACGTGACAGCGGCACTGACAGAATATGTGCCCCAGGAACCGCTCCCTTTGAAGGAAATGCCAAAGGCCACTGATGCAGAGCTGCGGCAGGTGGCAGCGGCTATCAATCAGGCAAAATGCCCTGTAATCTATTGCGGCGGCGGTGCAGCCTCCCGGCAGGCGGAAAAGGAACTCCGTATGCTGATGGAAATGGCAGATGTCCCTGCGGCATATACCATGATGGCAGCAGGCATGGTGCCTTATAACGACGAAAGATGTTTGGGTATGGTCGGTATGCACGGTAGTGTGACAGCCAATGAAGCACTGTTCCATGCGGATCTGGTTCTGGCTTTGGGCACCAGATTCAGCGACCGTGTTGCCCTGAATATTGAAAAATTTTCTCCCGGTGCAGTAAAGATTCAGGTGGATATCGACCCCTGTGAGATCAATAAAAATGTGCCGGTTGACCAATATATCGTAGGGGATGTAAAGGATTTTCTGGAAAGACTGCTTCCTCTGGTAGAAAAGAATGAACATCCCGAATGGCGCAGCCGTATCGCCGGCTGGCAGAAAGAACAGGAAAAGGTCGCATATCGGGGCGAAGGGCTCCATCCCGGCAGGCTCATCCGTGATGTCTGCGATATGGTGGATAAAGAAACGATTTATGTCACAGACGTAGGGCAGCACCAGATGTGGGCAGCCCAGTATGTAAAGCATCAGGAAACCAGACATTTCCTTTCCAGCGGCGGCCTTGGTACCATGGGCTATGGCTACGGCGCAGCCATCGGCGCACAGGCGGCATTCCCGGAAAAAAGAGTCGTTCACTTTACCGGTGATGCTTCTTTCCACATGAATCTGAACGAAGCCTGTACAGCAGTCAGCCAGGAAATGCCGATCATCACCATTATTTTGGATAATAAGGTATTGGGCATGGTCTATCAGTGGCAGACAGCTTTTTATGGCAAGCGGTATGCCTCTACCACACCGGAAAGAAAAACGGATTTTGCGAAAGTCATCGAAGGCTTTGGCGGCAAAGGCTTCCACGTAGATACAGAAGAGGGCTTCAAGGAAGCCTTCCGGGCGGCGATGCAGGAAAAAGGCCCTGTATGGATCGCCTGTGACATTGCAAGAGAGATCAAAGTATTGCCTATGATCCCCAATGGCGGTACCGTTGACGATATGATTCTGGAATAAGGAGGTGCAGGGACATGAAAGGGATCACTGTAAAAAAATCGGTAAACAGAACTGTGATCTGCCTGATGGTAGATAACCAGCCCAATGTGCTTGCACGGGTGGCCAGCCTGATCGGCCGCAGAAGCTTTAATATCAGCACCATCACCGCTTCGGAAACGAACATTTCCGGTATCACGAAAATTACGGTCATGGTCAGCGGGGATGATGAAAACGTGCTGTACCAGATCATTGCCCAGATGGAAAAGCTGGAACCTGTCAGAGAGGTCTATGTGCTGGACAGCAACAATAGCGTGTACAGAGAATTGCTGCTGATCAAAGTGGCAGCAAATAAACAGGAAAGAACGGAACTCCATGAGATCGCGGAGATCTATCGAGGGAAAGTCATCGGGCTGAATAACGACAGTATGGTCATCGAGCTGACGGGTTCTCCCAATAAAATCGATGGCTTTATGAATATGGTGAAAGATTATCGTATTATTGAAGTTTCCAGAACCGGTGTAACGGGTATGGCTCGGGACGCCAGCGAGGAAAAACATACAACAGGAATTTGATCCGATCAGGATGAAAGAGATTAAAAAACAAAAGATAAAATATAAAAGGAGAGATTCAAATGATTAAAAAGTATTATGACCAGGATTGTAACTTAGGTATGCTGGATGGCAAAACAGTAGCCATCATCGGTTTCGGCAGCCAGGGCCATGCCCATGCCATGAACCTGAAGGAAAGCGGCGTAGATGTCGTTGTAGGTCTGAGACCCGGCTCCGCCCATATTCCCAAGGCGGAAGCAGCAGGCCTGAAAGTTATGGATATCGAAGATGCGGCAGAAGCAGGCAACGTAGTTATGATGCTGGTTCCCGATGAACTGGCGCCTGCTATCTATAAAAACCAGATCGCGAAGCATATGAAGGAAGGCGACACCCTGATGTTTGCCCATGGCTTCAACATCCACTACAGCCAGATCCAGCCTGCAGACTATCTGGATGTTTCCATGGTAGCGCCCAAAGGCCCCGGCCACATCGTAAGAAGCCTGTATACACAGGGCAGCGGCGTTCCCTGCCTGATCGCAGTGGAACAGGATAAATCCGGCAAAGCAAAAGAATTCGCGTTGGCCTATGCATCTGCCATCGGCGCAGGCAGAGCCGGTATTCTGGAAACAACATTTAAGGAAGAAACGGAAACAGACCTGTTCGGGGAGCAGGCAGTTCTGTGCGGCGGTGTTTGCGAACTGATGACAGCAGGCTTTGAAACACTGGTGGAAGCCGGTTATGCGCCTGAAATGGCTTATTTCGAATGTATCCATGAAATGAAGCTGATCGTAGACCTGATCTATGAAGGCGGCTTCGACAAGATGAGATACTCCATCTCCAATACAGCGGAATACGGCGACTATGTAACAGGCAAACGTGTCATCACAAAAGAATCCAGAGAAGGCATGAAACAGGTTCTGGCTGAAATCCAGGATGGTACTTTCGCAAGCACATTCGTTCAGGAAATGAACGCAGGCGGCAAAGCGAAATTCCTGGCATCCCGCAGAAAAGCGGCAAATCATCAGCTGTGCCAGGTAGGCAAGGAACTGAGAGAAATGATGAGCTGGCTGAAAAAATAAGAAATGATACATACGGCGAGTCTCGGTAGAGGCTCGCCTTTTTCATACAAAGGAGGAAATCGAATGAAGGAACTGAGAAGCGCACAGGTGACCCAGGGTGTGGAAAAAGCACCTGCAAGAAGCCTGTTCTATGCCATGGGCTATACAAAAGAAGAACTGGACAGACCTTTGATCGGCGTTGTTTCCGCCCATAGCGAGATCGTTCCCGGTCATTTCAATCTGGATAAGGTAACGGAAGCGGTCAAGGCAGGTGTACGCATGGCAGGGGGTACGCCTATCATGATCCCAGCCATCGGCGTTTGTGATGGGATCGCCATGGGGCATGTGGGCATGAAATACAGCCTTGCCAGCCGTGAACTGATCGCCGACAGCGTGGAGACTATGACAATGGCCCATGCACTGGATGGCCTGGTGCTGGTGCCCAACTGTGATAAGATCGTCCCCGGTATGGTCATGGCGGCAGTGCGTATGAATATCCCTGCTGTTGTCTGCTCTGGCGGTGCCATGATGCCTGGTCTGGTGGATAACGAGGCGGTCAGCCTGTCCAAGATGTTTGAAGCCGTAGGCGCAAGAAAAGCCAATCTGATCGACGATGCAAAGCTTTATGAATATGAAACAAATACCTGCCCCGGCTGTGGTTCCTGTGCGGGTATGTACACCGCCAACAGCATGAACTGTCTGTGTGAAGCCATCGGCATCGCTCTTCCGGGTAATGGTACCATCCCTAATGTTTCCAATGGTCGTATGCTGCTGGCAAAACATGCCGGCATGGCAATCATGAAATTGGTGGAAAAGGATATCAAGGCAAGAGATATCATCAATACCAGAAGCATTTACAATGCCGTTGCCTGCGACATGGCTCTGGGCTGTTCCTCCAACAGCGTACTGCATCTGCTGGCCATCGCCAATGAAGCAGGGGTAGACCTGAATATGGAAATCTTTAATGAAATTTCCGCAAAAGTACCGAATCTGTGCCATCTGGCTCCTGCAGGCTCCACTCATATTTCCGACCTGAACAGAGCCGGCGGTATCCCTGCTGTACAGGCTGAACTGGCGAAAAAGGGTCTCCTTGACCTTGATGTGATGACGGCAACAGGGAAAACACTGGGCGAAAATATTGCGGATGCGAAAGTAAAAGATTATAACCTGATCCGTCCCATCGACGATCCTTATAGTGAAACAGGTGGTATCGCTGTGCTGTGGGGGAATATTGCAGAGGATGGCTGTGTAGTCAAACGTAGTGCCGTTGACCCTGAAATGCTGCGCCATGAAGGCCCAGCCCGTGTATTCGACAGCGAAGAAGAAGCCATCGAAACCATCTATGCCGGCGGCATCCACCCCGGTGATGTGGTTGTCATCAGATACGAAGGTCCCAAAGGCGGCCCCGGTATGCGGGAAATGCTGAATCCTACCAGCGCACTGGCAGGCATGAAGCTGGATAAATGCGTTGCCCTGATCACAGACGGCCGTTTCAGCGGCGCCAGCCGTGGTGCGTCTATCGGCCATGTCAGCCCCGAAGCGGCGGCAGGCGGTGCGATTGGTCTGCTGAAAGAAGGAGATATTATCGAAATCGATATCCCGAACAATAAAGTCAATGCAAAGGTCAGCGAGGAGGAATTTGCGGCAAGAAGAGCGGCTTATGTTGCTCCTGAACCGAAAATCACATCCGGCTGGCTGGCAAGATATGCGAAGCTGGTTTCCTCTGCAAACACAGGGGCAGTCATGAAATAATATATTTTCGTCGAAATCAGGATTTCGACGAGCTTAGACAGAGGAGAAACAGATAAGTTCCTGCGGTGCAGGCACCTCGAAACTTCCTGTTTTCCTCGGCGGAAATAAATTCCGCCTGCGGATTCCATTCGGGAACCTCTTTGGTTCCCGAACCCTCCGGCGATGTGGAACCTAGTTTGTCTATATCAAAAAAAGAGTCCATTTGGACTCTTTTTGTTTGTATCAAAGCTTTGCCATTTGTGTTTCCACGAAATGCTTCGCTGTGCGGGGGCTTCTGCCGTTCTGGCGGATGGCGAAGGCTTCCGCTTTGGTGCAAAGCTCCTCATCGGGCAGCTCCAGACCGTAGTCCTTTGCCAGATGGCGCACAATGGAAAGATAGCCGTCCTTGTCGGGCTTCTGGAAGGTGATGGTCATGCCAAAACGGGCGGAAAGGCTCATCAGCTCCTGCAAGGTATCGTTAAGGTGGATATCGTCGCCGCTGCGTTCGCCCATGGTTTCCTTCACCAGATGGCGGCGGTTGCTGGTGGCGTAGATGACGGTGTTTTTCGCACAGGCAGTCACGCTGCCTTCCAGTGTGGCTTTCAGAGCGGAAAAATGCTCGTCATTCCCCGTGAAGCTCAAATCGTCAATGAAAATGATGAATTTCAGGGGATTTTCCGAAAGCAGCTCCAGCAGGGCAGGCAGGCGGAACAGCTGGCTTTTCTTTACTTCAATCAGCCGCAGACCCTGCTCCTGCAATGTATTTGCCACAGCCTTGATGGTAGAGCTTTTGCCGGTGCCTGCATCCCCATAAAGCAGCAGATTGCTGGGGGTGCCGTTTTTCAGCAGGGCTTCCGTATTCCGCATGACAATGCCCACTTCTCTTTCGTAGCCGGAAAGCTGAGAAAGGGATTGGGGATCGGGGTGTTTTACCGGCTGCAGACCATCGGCACCAAAGGAAAAGACATGGTATCTTGCAAAGATGCCATAGCCTTTTTTGGGGGCATCGGCAATGCGTTTTTCATAGGCTGCCTGGAAATCCAAAGGTGTTGTTTCCCAGTCGGGCAGAAAAGCGGCAATCTCTTCGGGCAGGGATATTTTCGCATCTTTGGAGGAGAAGGACGCCAGTTCTGTGAAAAATGCCAGTTCTTTCTGGGCTGCCCGGGAAATTTGAACAGGGCAGGCTTCTCCTTTGGCCACAGAAAGCAGGAAACGGTTTTCATCATTCAGCACCAGTTCCAGCAGGGCATGGGAAAAATCTACATCCCTCTGGAATAATGTGGAGACAAAGGCGCCGTAGGCGGAGACAAGCCCCTCCCGTTCGTCCTTTTCACAGGCCCAAAGCAGCACCTGCAGCCGCTGCAGTAAAGCATCATCCAGCAGGCTGCGGAAAACCGTCAGGCCGTTTAGCTTTTGATTGTAAAGTTGGTAAGAATTTGTCTGCATGGCATCGCATCCTTTCTTTTTCTTTTGTATAAATATTAGTACAGTATAGCATGGTGATGTACGAAAATCAATACAAGGAGGCGGGAGAGAAAAAGGGGGAAGGATGCAGAGTTTCGTTTCGGCTGAAAAGACAGGAAAAATGTTTCGGTTTTTATACAAAGTTAAGGGATATGGCTTGCTTTCCCTGTCGAATTAGCGGTATAATTATCATAGTATACACTTCAGACCCATTTTATAAATTAGATAGAAAGCGTGAAAAAATATGAAATTAACAGAACTTTTTGCAAAAGATACTTTCAATATGTCCTTTGAAGTTTTCCCTAATAAGAAACCTGAAAACCTGGAAAGTGTGAAGGCGAAAGTCTTGCAGATGGCAGAGCTGGAGCCTGCTTTTATGAGCGTAACCTATGGCGCAGGCGGCGGCACAAGCCAGTTTACACTGGAAATTGCGAAAAATATCAAACAGAGAGGCAATGTGCCCGTTCTGGCGCACCTGACAGCCGTTTCCTCCACAAAGGAAACTGTAGCTGCCCGTATCGCAGAGCTGAAAGAAGCAGGCATCCAGAATATCATGGCCCTGCGCGGCGACCTGACCCCCGAAATGGAAGGGCAGGACAGAAGCAAATGGGCATACAGATATGCTGTTGATTTGGTTCGTGAACTGAAGGAAAAGGGCGATTTCTGCATTGGCAGCGGCTGCTACCCCGAAAAGCACCCCGAATGTGCCACTATGGCGGAGGATATCAAACACCTGAAAGAAAAGGTGGATGCAGGCTGCGATTTCCTGACTTCTCAGATGTTTTTCGACAACAATATTTTCTATAGCTTCCTGTATAAGGTGAGAGAAGCAGGCATCGAGGTCCCCGTGATCCCCGGCATCATGCCCATTACACAGGCCAATCAGGTGGCACGTTCCATCGAGCTTTCCGGCTCCTTTATGCCCCAGAAGTATAAAACACTGGTGGACAGATTCGGCAACAACGACGCAGCCATGCAGCAGGCAGGCATTGCCTATGCCACAGCCCAGATCGTTGACCTGTATGCCAACGGCATCAAAATGGTACATATCTACACCATGAATAAACCTGATGTTGCGGCGCAGATCATGCACAATGTAAAGGATATTCTGGGCTTATGATATGGGGAAAGACCTATCCGGCTCCGCCTGTTAACGAGAGGGAGTGCCTGCGATACGCGGGCTGCCATTCCAGGGAAGCGGCGGCAGAGGAACGGCAGCTTTTTGAAGCCTGTTTGTCGGAGATACAGGGCAAGCTTTCCTATAAGGTCTGTTGGGGCAGATTTCCTGTGAAAAAAGAGGGGACAAGCCTTGATTTTGGCTTTGCCAAGGTGGATTCGGCAGGACTGGCGAAGAACCTGGAGGGCTGCGAAGAGATCATTCTGTTTGCGGCCACCATTGGGCTGGAGATCGATCGCGCCATCCGCAAATATACCAACCTTTCCCCTGCGAAGGCGTTGTTTTTTCAGGCCATCGGTGCGGAGCGCATCGAAAGCCTTTGTGATGCCTTTTGCGAGGAAAGAAGGGAAGAATTGCAGGCAGAAGGGAAGTTTTTGAAGCCCCGCTTCAGCCCCGGCTATGGGGATCTGCCCTTGGAAATGCAGAGGGATATTTTCCATGTGCTGGACTGCTCCAGAAAGATCGGCCTGACCCTGAACGAAAGCCTGCTGATGAGCCCTTCCAAATCGGTGACTGCCATCGTTGGCATCGGCGGAGAAGAATATCAAAAGGAAAAAAATAAATGCGGCGCCTGCCCAAACTTGGACTGCGCCTTTAGAGGATGAAATCTATGAACGTATTAGACTATTTGAAAGACAATATCGTATATATGGACGGCGGCATGGGGACGCTGCTGCAGGCGGAAGGTCTGCAGCCCGGCGAACACCCGGAACGCTGGAATCTGGAACACCCGGAAGTTATCATTAAACTGCAGAAGATGTATTTTGATGCGGGCGCAAATATCATCAATACCAATACCTTTGGGGCGAACAGCCTGAAATTCGACCATGAAGAGTTGGAAGAGATCATCAAAGCCGCCATTGCCAATGCGAAAGCGGCGGCGGCAGCCAGTGCAGGTGCTCAGGAAAAATTTGTTGCGCTGGATATCGGCCCTTCCGGCAGACTGCTGAAACCCTACGGCGATTTCGATTTTGAAGAAGCGGTGGCGGTTTTCGCGGAAACTGTCCGCTTGGGCGTAAAGCATGGGGCAGATATGGTTTTTATCGAAACCATGAACGACAGCTATGAAACAAAGGCGGCACTGTTGGCGGCAAAGGAAAATTGTGACCTGCCTGTATTCGTTTCCAATGCCTATGGTGAGGATGGCAAGCTGATGACAGGGGCTTCCCCTGCGGCTATGGTTGCCATGCTGGAAGGCATGGGGGCCGATGCCATTGGTGTGAACTGCTCTTTGGGCCCCAAAGCATTGGCTCCTGTTGTGGAACAGTATCTGGAGAAGGCTTCTATTCCCGTTGTACTGAAACCCAACGCAGGTCTGCCCAGAGAGGTAGATGGAAAGACTGTATTCGATGTGCTGCCCGATGAATTTTCCGATGATGTGGCAGGGCTGATTGCCAAAGGCGTACGGATCTCCGGCGGCTGCTGCGGCACCACACCAGAATATATCAAAGCAGTTGTAGAAAAAACAAAGGATATGAAACCTTTGCCCGTGGAAAAGAAAAATATCACCTGTGTATCCTCTTATACCCATGCGGTGGAATTTGGCGCATCCCCCATCATCATTGGGGAACGTATCAACCCTACAGGCAAAAAGCGGTTCAAACAGGCTTTGGTGGAAAATGATATTGACTATATTCTGAATGAAGGTCTGTCCCAGCAGGAAAAGGGCGTACAGATTTTGGATGTAAACGTTGGTCTGCCGGAGATCGACGAGGTGGAAATGCTGAAAAAAGTCTGCTTCGAACTGCAGGCTATCATCGACCTGCCTCTGCAGATCGATACTTCTGATGTGGCGGCTATGGAACAGGCATTGCGCCGCTATAACGGCAAGGCTATGATCAATTCCGTCAACGGCAAGCAGGAAAATATGGATGCTATCTTCCCTCTGGTGAAGAAATACGGCGGGCTGGTGGTGGCTCTGACGCTGGATGAAGGCGGCATCCCCAATACAGCGGCAGGCAGAGTTGTCATTGCGGAAAAGATTTTGAAAACAGCGGAAAGCTATGGCATCGAGAAAAAAGATATCATCTTTGATACACTGGCTATGGCCATCAGCGCAGACCCCAATGCGGCGAAAGCAACTGTGGATGCCCTCCGTGAGATCAAGCATCGTCTGGGCTGCCACACTTCCTTGGGGGTTTCCAATATTTCCTTTGGTCTGCCCAACAGAGATGCCATCAACAGCACATTCTTTGCTATGGCGCTGGAAAATGGTCTGTCTGCGGCGATCATGAATCCCTTCTCCGGGGATATGATGAAAACCTATTTCGCTTATCGTGCCCTCCATGGTCTGGATGAAAACTGCGGCGACTATATAGATTTCGCATCCCAATATGTGCCTGCGGCAGCGGCAACAACAGCCGTAACACAGCTGACGGCGGCATCCGCTTCCGAGGAATATAAATCCGCTTTGCAGAAAGCCGTTGTAAAAGGCTTAAAAGACCAGGCGGGGGAACTGACAGCAAAGCTGTTGGAGGAAACAGCCCCTTTGGAGATCGTGCAGAATGAAATCATCCCTGCTCTGGATATTGTGGGTAAGGGCTATGAGGAAAAGACAGTGTATCTGCCCCAGCTTTTGATGGCGGCAGAAGCGGCGAAAAGTGCCTTTGAAAAGATCAAAGCATCCATGTCCGCAGAAAAGGGCGAAGCGGCGGCAAAATGCAGCTTTGTTCTGGCAACGGTTAAGGGAGATATCCATGATATCGGCAAAAATATCGTAAAGCTGTTGTTGGAAAACTACGGTTTCAATGTCACAGACCTAGGGCGGGATGTTGCCCCCGAGGTGATCGTGGAAGAAGTGAAAAAACAGCATGCACCCCTGTGTGGCTTGAGTGCATTGATGACAACCACGGTGCCTGCCATGGAAGAGACCATCAAACAGCTGCGGGCGGAAGCACCTTGGTGCAAGGTGGTCGTTGGCGGCGCAGTTCTGACACAGGATTATGCTGACCGCATCGGCGCAGATAAATATGCCAAGGATGCTATGGAAAGCGTCCGTTACGCCGATGAGATCAATGCAGGTTTAATGGAATAAAAGAGAAAAAAGAAATTTGCGAAATCAGGCGGGGAAAACTTTTTGCAGCAGGGCATACAGTGGTTTGAAAAGCACCAGACACAGCACCACATTGCCGATGCAATGGGTCAGGTCAAACCCCAGCCCGGATACCCAGTAGGAAAAAGCTGCTGCGGGGCCCCCTGTGAAGAGGTAGGGCAGGGTGCAGAGGGCACCAAAGGAAAGACCGAAGAAACCGGAAATGATGCTCCAGAAAAGGGCAGAGGTGTTGTTCCTGAGGAGCAGGACAACCATCGCTAAAATGCTCCAGATATAGAGATACTGGAACCACCACATGCCGAAGCCATAGAGAAACCCTTCTAGAAAAACAAAGCCGTATATCATCCAGAAAACCTTTTTGCCGAAAAAGATGGTATAAAGGATGATGAGCAGGCTGACGATTTCCAGATTGGGCAGAAAGGACATGACGACTTGTCCCGTAAAAAGCAGGGCGGTCAGCACGCCCATCCACGCCAAGCTGCGGGCTTTGTTTCCTTCCATCAATAGCCCTCCGTCAGTGTCAGTTCGAATTGGTCGCCGTCAGCGATGGGAGTGGTATCGGCAGAGGTATTCACCTGTTCGCCGCCTTTGGTGATGCACCACCATTGCTGTTTGCTGTCATCAGCAGTTTCGCCATCTACAGTGGTGATGAAAAGACCATATTGCCCGATTTCCCCATCGACCAATTCGTTCTCCAGCAATACATCTGCCAGATATTCCCCATCGCTCTGATAGGTAAAGGTTTTCTCAGTCTGGTCTGCATGGGTAACGACTACGGAAATTTCCTTTGCGCCAACCACTGCTTCGGGCTTGCTTTGGATGTAGAAAATGCCAGCGATGATGCAGAGAAGGATAAGGATGCCTGCTAAGATTCCGTTTTTTCTGTTCATAAAAATTCCCTCCGATTTTCTTGAGGGAGATCCCCCAATACTATCTGTTTTTCGGTTTTCATCATACTGCGGATGTTGGATTTTGTCAATTTTTCGGGGAATCCAACGAAAAAAAGAGCCCCGCACTAGAGCGGGGCTGAAAAATGATTTTTATTATTCATATTTTGTGGTGGCAACGATCTTTGTCACATAGTCGTCATCATCCAAAGTGATCTTCACCTGAAGATATTCGTCATCATCCAGATCTTCGAAAACATCGATCAGCTTATCAAAATCCTTTGCTTTGCCATCAATGACAACATCAAGCCAGTCTGCATCATCAATTTCGTAGGTTTTGGAGCCGATCTTAACGTAGGCTTCGTAGCTCTTGTTGCTGCTTGCGTAGTCCACGGCACTCAGTGTGCCGCTTTTGGTTGTACCGTTATTATCTTTGTCTTTTGTTGTGACAACGATTTTTGTAACGTAATCACCGCTGATGGTCAGCGTTGCTGTCATTTCAACATCATCTTTAAACAGATCCATCAGATCATCAAAATCCTTGTTGGAGGAATTATCAATTTTTACCGAAACTTTATCAATATCTTTGATGGAATACGTATTTTTATCATCCAGTTCGATAGTACCCTTGGAGCCGCTCTTTTCCTTCAAATTGGTGATCGTACCTTTTTTGGTAGAAGAAGAAGTTTTTTTGGTGGCAGTGATTTTGGTGATATAGTTATCCTCATCACTATTCTTATCCAATGTGACGCTCACTGTGTAGTATTCCCCATCATCCAGATCGCCGAAAGCATCCTTCAGGTCGCTGAAATCTTTTGTTTTCCCATCGATGGTTACTTTTAGATCATCAATGTCTTCAATATAATACTTGGTGGAGCCGACTTTGATATAGGCTTCATAATCCTCGCCGCTGACTTTCTTGATCTCTTTCAGTTCGTCTGTTTTGCTGCTGCTGGAAGATTTTGTGGTAGCAACGATTTTTGTTACATAATCATCTTTATCCAGTGTCAGGGTAGCAGTGATGGTTTCGCCGTCATCATACATTTCTTTCAGATCACTGAATTTTTTGGTGGAACCATTGATTTTCACAGACACGGAACTGCTGTCATCGATTTTATATGTATTGGAGCCGATCTTGATGCTGGATTTGGACAGAGATTTGATCGTTCCTGTCAGATCTTCTTCTGCTGTTTTTGTATCAGCTGTTGCAACCAGCTTTGTGATGCGGGTATTGCTGTCCAGTGTCAAAGTTGCTTTGATGGTTGTGCCGTTTTTAAACAGTTTTACCAGTTCGGCAGCGGAAGAGGATGCGCCGTTGAGGGTCACTGTGGCACCTGTGGAAGCAAAAAGATAATATGCATTGCTGTTTTCAAAGTTTACATAGAGGGCATTCATATCCTTCACTGTGCCGCTCTTTGTGGAAGCGGCGGGATTTGTAGGTGTGGTCGCAGTAGATTTATTCAGCACATTGTACAGATTTGTGACCAATACAGCAGTTTCTGTACGGTTCAGTGTGCTTTTTGGATTGAATTTGCCTACATTATCGCCGTTTACAACGCCAACCTGATTCAGCAGGGCAACATAAGGGCGTGCCTCGGAAGAAATGCTGGCGTTATCGTTGAATTTTGTTGTTGTGGCATTGGCGGAATAGGAAGGTACGCCAGTGGTCAAGGCACGGCCCAGGATCGTTACTGCCTGTTCTCTTGTGGCAGGCAGGTTGGAGCCGTTTTTCATAAAGCTGCTCAGATTGGAGATGGAGATGATACCTTCTTCCAAGCAGAAAGAAACAGCGGGATGCGCCCATTCCTTGATGCCGTATGTTTTCAGTACAGCAGCCCATTTTTCTGTTACGGAAGCATTGGCAGTTGCTTTGCCTGTCTGCAGCAGCAGTTTATATGCCAGCTGGCAGGATTCTGCCAGAGATACGGAATCTCTGGGACGGAAATATGTTTTGCCATTGACGGTCTCCCCAACGACCAGGCCAAGGCTTGCAGCTTTATTGATAGATACTTCCGCACCGGGCCAGGGGGCCTGATTCATATCTGCAAAAGTCGCTGCATAGGCGGAAATAGGCTGGCAAGCCAGCAAGGCAGCCACTACAAATGCCATAGATTGTTTGGTTTTGCTATGTTTCATGGTAAGGACCTCCTTTTTCTCTCTTCATATACTATCCATAGTACCAGTATAGCAAACTTGTTATCGTTATATTTTGATTATAATATATATAGGGAGATTTTAATATAGGTTTCATAAATTTAAAAAAGATTTAAGAATTTCGACAAATCCCTGCCAAGACATATCTTTCAAAAAAGAAACATAAAGTGTCAGTAAGATACTTTTGGGAGGAATGGGAGGATGAAGAAATACGGAAAGGTGCTGCTGTCAGCCATACTGGCTTTGATGCTGATGGTTAGTTCGCTTTTTCCTGCCTATGGCGCAGAAACAGACCCGCTGACATTGGAAAGCAAAAGTGCTGTGCTGATGGATGGGGCAACGGGGACGGTCTTATATGAAAAGAACAGCCATGAAGCCATGCCCCCTGCCAGCGTGACAAAGGTTATGACGCTGCTGTTGATCTATGAGGCGGAAGAAGCGGGGCAGTTCAAATGGGAGGACAGCGTGCAAGTCAGCGAACATGCGGCTGGTATGGGTGGCTCCCAGGTCTTTCTGGAACCGGGCGAGACCCAGACGGCAGCAGATCTGACGAAGTGTATCGCCATTGCTTCTGCCAATGATGCGGCAGTGGCCATGGCAGAATTTGTAGCAGGCAGCGAAGAGGCTTTTGTGGAACGGATGAACAAAAAAGCCGAGGAGCTGGGAATGAAGGATACCCATTTTGTCAATGCCTGCGGGCTGGATGTGGATGGGCATGAGACCAGTGCCTACGATATTGCCCTGATGAGCCGGGAACTGATGACCCGTTTCCCTGAAATCCAGGAATACACTACCACCTGGCAGGACACCATCATACATAAGACCCGTAAGGGGGAATCTGAATTTGGCCTGACAAACACCAATAAGCTTATCAAATGGTATGAAGGGGCAACGGGGCTGAAAACAGGCTCTACGGGGAAGGCGTTATACTGCCTTTCCGGCACGGCGGAGCGAAATGGGCTGCACCTGATCGGTGTTGTCATGGCTGCACCGGATTTTAAGGTGCGTTTTCAGGAGACGATGAAACTGCTGGATTATGGATTTGCCAATTACACTGCCCAAAAAGGTCTGCCCGCGGGGCAGAAAATGGTTGAGATCCCTGTGACCAAAGGGATGAGGGATAGTGTTCCAGTGGTGGTAAAAGAAGAAATTTCCATACTTCTGAAAAAGGACATGGGCGGCGATTGGGAAACACAGACAGAAGTCCTGCCCAGCATGGATGCACCTGTGGCAGCAGGGGAAAAGGTGGGCGAGCTGGTCTACCTCATCAATGGAGAAGAGGTGGGGAGGACAGATCTGGTGACGGCAGAAGCGGTGGAAAAAGCCAATATCAATACTATGCTGCAGCGGATGCTGAAGAATTGGTTTTAGAGAGGGTGTCGACAGGGGCGACACCCTTCGTCGAAATCGGGATTTCGACGAGTTTAGACAGAGGAACAAACAGACAGGTTCCATCGGCACAAATGCCTTGAAACCAGCTGTTTTCCTCGGTGGAAGTGAATTCCACCTGCGGATTTCAGTCGGGAAACGGATTTGTTTCCCGAACCCTTCCGCTGCCTCAAAATTATTATGTCTACATTTTGAAAAGATTTAGATAAGTATGATTTTTTAAAAAATAAAATAAAAAATTGCCAGAGGGAATTTTCGCTGAGCCTGTCAAGGCTTGTATGTTTCTGGTGTTTTTGGGCTGAATATCGCCTTTTCTTTAGGGAAAAAGTAAGCTTGGAGCAAAAAAACGAAAATTTTTGCTTCGAATCATGCAGTTGGGAGAGGAGAAGATGCAGCGGATCAAAAGTAAAATATTTTTTTCAGTATTCCCGCTGGCGGCGATTTTGATACCGACCCTGCTATGGCTTCCAGAAACGGCACAGGCATCGGAGCGGCGGGAATTGGTTCCGGTGGGGCAGACCGTTGGCGTGACGATGGATACGAAGGGACTTTTGGTTTTGGGGACAGGCTTTGTGAGCGGAGAGGACAATGAAACCTATGAGCCCAGCAAAGGTGTCCTGAAAATCGGTGACCTGATTTTGGAGGCCGACGGAAAGTCGCTGGAAAACAAGGAAGCGTTTCTGGAAGCGGTGGAAAGCAGTGACGGCAAGACAATGAAGCTGCTCCTGGAACGGGATGGCAAAGAGAAGGAAGTGAAGATCACACCGGTATTCAGCACGGCAGACAATGCCTTTAAGATTGGCGCATGGATTCGGGACAGCATTCAGGGCATCGGCACGGTGACCTATTATGACCCGAAAAATGGGACCTTCGGGGCATTGGGGCATGGCGTCTATGATGTGGATACCGATGAACTGATGGAGATCCGGGAAGGCTCGCTGGTGGATTCCGACCTGACGGAGATCGTAAAAGGGCAGAAAGGCGCAGCGGGGGAACTGATGGGAAAGGTGAACATGGAGGAAAAACTGGCTCACATCGAAAAAAACACAGAAGTGGGCATTTATGGCACGACGGAAGATGAGAGTTTTGAGGGAGAGGCCTTACCCATCGCCACAGCGGATGAGGTTAAAAAAGGAGAAGCCGTTTTGCTTTCTGACTTGGAAGGTGGAAAGGTGAAGGAATACTCCCTGGAGATCGAAAGTATCGACCTCAATGGGGGAAAAAGAAATAAGGATATGACCATCCGCATCACCGATGAACGACTGCTGAACCTGACAGGAGGTATCGTCCAAGGCATGGGAGTGATTGATAATATGGACAACACCCAAAAGCCCGTAAATACGGGTTTTCCGCAGTTACCCTAAATAACGAACCAAATATCGGTGTCTGACCAACACCGGCACATCAGGGTTGATGATCCCCTATCATAGAGGAACATCGGACTTGATACAATGATCCGATAGAGGAACATCAGGTTTTGAACTGATTCCAATAGAGGAACATCATAATTGAATACGGAAGTTCTATAGAGGAACATCATACATAGAGCGTTTATTCGTCCCTTCCTTGGGTTCGGTAAGCGCTCTTTTTTTATTCCCAGATGGGAAAATCTAAAAGATTGGAGGTTAAGGATGTGCAGGATGTTAGATATGCCCCAGACAAGCCAAGCGACTGTCGCAAGTGCTATTTCTGGAGTGGAGCAAGATTGGGCTGTAGTCTGGGCAAAGATAACTGCTATTACCTGATTAGTGTTCCCCTAAAGGAAAAGTCTGAATGTGATGGCTGTCCCTATGGACGAGATCATCCATGCATCGGATGGTGTACCAAGAAGCTCCTGAGGGAACTTGGCATCCGTTGATATGAAAGACAAGGAAAAAGAGTTTCAGCGATATGACAAGTCAATGAGGAAATCTCCCGGCTCCCGTGTGAGCAGGAGATCAGTTCCCCGCAACTGTAAGGAATACGAGTTTTATCAACCAAGATGGAAATATCGCTCCTGTTACTATGCGGAATGTCGCTATCATATATCAGGCAGCACCATTAGAGAGAGACCTCTCCAGGACAATCCTTCCCAACTAAGGGAGGTGGTGAACATGGATGCAATTTGATTACTTCTATGGTCAGCAGGCAGAGCAGTATTCTTTTTATAGAATTCCGAAGCTCCTGATTACCAGCGACCTCTTCTGGAATATTTCAGCAGATGCAAAGCTGCTTTATGGTATTCTACTTGACCGAATGAATCTGTCAGCCAAGAATGGGTGGCTTGATGAAAAAGGACGAGTATATATCATCTACACACTTGAGGAAACGATGGCAGCGCTGAACTGTGGCAATCAGAAAGCAACCAAGCTGTTCAATGAGCTTGAAAAGAAATGCGGTCTTATTGAACGAAAACGTCAAGGGCTTGGCAAGCCTAACCTTATCTATGTGAAGAACTTTATTACAGGAATTGAAACCTCTGTGGAATCACATTTCTTGAATCATGAAAATCATGACTCTGGGAATGTGAAAAGCACAATTCCGGACTCACGAAAATCACACGGTAATAATACTGATAATATTTATACTGAATTTAGTGATACTGATCCTATCCCTTCTTCCGTTTTTTTAGGAACGGAAAGCGAAGGGATGCTTCTCAGAAAAAGATATTATGAGTATTTCGTAGATCAGCTTGAGTATGAATGTCTGAAAAGCAGGTATCCTAATGATAAGGATGTCTTGGAAGAAATACTTGAACTGATTGTAGATACCGTATGTACCAATCGCAAAATGATTCGCATAGCAAGTGATGATAAGCCAGCAGAAGTCGTAAAAAGTCGATTTATGAAATTGGACTCCGAGCATATCTGTTTTGTGATTGATTGCTTTAAGGAGAATACTACTAAAGTGCGTAATGTGCGACAGTATTTGCTTGCCGCTATTTACAATGCCCCTTTGACTATTGGCAGCTACTACGATGCGTTAGTTCGCCATGATATGTCAGAGGGATTTTTTCATAGGAAGGAGTGATATAACTTGAAACCCAATAAGAAAGCCGAGGTGATGAATGGTGGCAAAGAAAGCAACCGTCATGGCTGTGGTTAATCAGAAGGGCGGCACCGGAAAGACAACCACTACAGAAAATCTTGGTGTTGGATTGGCGATGGAGGGCAAAAAGGTTTTGGTCGTAGACACAGACCCGCAGGCATCGCTGACGATCAGCCTTGGCTATCCAGTCCCGGATGAACTGCCGGTAACACTTTCCGACATGATGGCAAAAGTGATGATGGAAAAGCCCATTGAACAAGGAGAAGGTATTCTTCATCATCCTGAGGGTATTGACTTGATGCCTTCTAACATCGAATTGTCTGGTCTGGAAGTTTCCCTGGTAAATGCAATGAGCCGTGAGACCATTCTCCGTCAGTATCTTGATACGGTAAGACAGAATTATGACTTCATTCTTCTGGATTGTATGCCCTCCCTGGGGATGTTGACTGTGAACGCTCTTGCAGCAGCGGATACTGTTCTTATTCCGGTGCAGGCGCAATACCTTCCCGCAAAGGGTTTGGAACAGCTTTTGCAGACCATCAGCAACGTTCGCCGCCAGATCAATCCCAAGTTGAAAATCGAAGGTATTCTTCTGACGATGGTAGATACCAGAACCAATTATGCAAAGGACATCAGTAATCTGATCCGTGAGAGCTACGGTGGTAAGCTGAAGGTCTACAAGACGGACATCCCTCGTTCTGTCCGTGCTGAAGAAATCAGTGCCGAGGGAACCAGTATCTTTAAGCACGATCCGAAAGGCAAAGTGGCAGACGCTTATCGTGTTTTAACAAAGGAGGTGTTGAACAATGCCGAAAAAAGGCGCAAACATCAACTTGAAGGGGTACGATGATCTTTTCTCTACGGAGGAAAGCAGAGCTGAAGCCCAACAGGAACGTGTGCAGGATATTTCCCTTTCCGATCTTCATCCATTTGAGGGACATCCCTTCCGTGTGGTGGACGATGAGGATATGGCAAAAACCGTCGAGAGTATCAAGGAATATGGCGTTCTGACACCTGCCATTGTTCGTCCTGACCCTGATGGTGGATATGAAATCATCTCTGGTCATAGGCGACACCATGCGTCTGAGCTTGCTGGCAAAGAGACCATGCCAGTTATTGTTCGTGATCTGGATGACGATGCTGCAATCATTTTAATGGTCGATTCCAACTTGCAGAGAGAAACCCTCCTGCCGAGTGAACGAGCTTTTGCCTATCGCATGAAGATGGATGCTATCAAGCATCAGGGCAAAACAACTTCGCCGCAACTTGCGGCGAAGTCGAGAAGTGATGATGAGGTTGGACAGAAAGAAGGGATTAGCGGTGACACGGTTCGTCGTTATATCCGACTGACTGAGCTTATCCCCGAATTGCTGGATATGGTCGATAACGGACAGATTAAGTTTAATCCCGCTGTTGAGCTTTCCTATCTTGCAAAAGAAGAACAGAAAGACTTTCTGGAAGCTATGGATTATGCTCAGGCTGCTCCTTCTCTCTCCCAGGCACAGCGTATCAAGAAACTGGCACAGTCCGGTGAATGTACCCTTGATGCGATGTGTGAAATTATGAATGAAATAAAGAAGGGCGAACTCGACCGAGTTACTTTCAAAACAGATTCACTTAGAAAATACTTCCCGAAATCTTACACCAGCAAGCAGATGGAGGATAAAATCATTCAGCTGCTTGAACAATGGCAGAAAAAACGTGAGAGAAGTATGGAAAGGTAAGGTGACACCCAATGTTTACACCCAAGAAAATTGAAAATGCGCTGGTAAAACTCTTTGACCTGTTCGATGCCGAGGTCATGGAGGGCCTGTATGAAAACTATGGCGAGGAGATCGACGACATCTCTCCCAAGTGGTTGGCAAAGGCATTCACCGAAAATGCCAGTACGGTTCCTGAGTTCCGTATGGTGTGTCGTGCCGGTGATGGCATCAACTACAACGGCAGAGTGCTTTTCAAGCACAGGGGCGTGATTCTCCTGTCTTATCCCGAAAGCATCATTGAAAATGAGCGAATGCGCACAGTTACCTACACAGAGTTGTGGTTCCTGGAGGATATGACTTTTGCAGTTGTTCAGTATGCGGGAACCATGACCAAGAACGGCGAGGACGCAGATTGCATCGCAGAGTATCGCCGCCATGTGAAGACCATCCGCACTGAGGAGGATGTTTTCTTCGAGCCTGAAGATCTGATCTGTCAGCTGGATGATACCTGTATGTTCGCTCAGCTGCTTAACCATGCGACTATTTATGAGCCTTAAGGCTTATGGGTAGTCGCTTTTTTCATTTCAAGGCATGGAGAAAATAAGATGGAAGCAAAAGAAATTCGTTTTACCGGTGCCAACGGAGTTTCACTCCCTGGCATCATCTGGTATCCGATGTGCAGTCCCACAATGGTCGTACAGATTACGCATGGCATGACAGAACACATCGGACGTTATGAAGAACTGGCAGATATGCTGACTGCCTACGGCATCGCCGTTGCCGGTTTTGATCTGCGTGGGCATGGTCGCAATCCCGGCGATAATCAGTGTGCATCTTTTGGCGAGGGCGGTTGGAACTACGCACTTCACGATATGCACCTGTTCTATCTGGAACTGGAAAGTAAGTTTCCTAATATCCCACACTTTATGTTGGGGTTTTCACTGGGTTCTTTTCTGCTTCGTGATTACCTGAGTTTGTATCGTGACAAGGTGGATGGAGCAATCATCATGGGAACTGGTCATCAGCCTGGGACGGTTCTGAATATGTTGATGCCGGTTGTGAAGAGAGAAATCAAGGCACATGGCTTTGATAGTTCCACACAGAAAATTAAGAAGCTGTCTTTTGAGACTTACAATCAGAAGTTTGCGCCCAATATGACTTCCGTTGACTGGCTCTGTTCCGATACCGCACAGCGAATCAAATATCGAGGTGATCCCCTCTGTCGAAAGACCATTTCCGCAGGTCTGTTTTGGCAGTTGTTGGACTCAATGAAAAGAACGGGCAAGCCTGCTTCCTACCGCAAGTGGAACAAGCAGATGCCTG
>CAMEBC010000004.1:0-165171 GCA_945912105.1 [Eubacterium] saphenum
GAGATACGCCATCCTTCCGTATCGTCTGCGGTAAGAAAAGCGGAGAGGTAAAAGGCATTACCCATGAAGGGAAGGTATCCGATGGGGTATTACAATCCTTATATGGATACAGCGGAGATTATGTCTTGATCTCAGAGCGGGAGGAAAAGGCTCTGGCTCGTTTCATGGGGAAGGATGGGAAGAAAACGGGAAATCACCAGATTGACAACCTGGCCGGATGGGTGTTCCAGACAAAGAAAGAAATGAAAAAACGGGAACGGCAGAAACGGGGCGAACTGATGGATGACGACTATCGGCTTTGCCCCGAAACATTACCAGAAGGTCTGGAAGACTATATCCGCAGAGAGATCCTACCGCAGGATCGTACGTTGGTCTATAAAAAAGGAAATGTAAGAGGGACGTGCTTCTGCTGTGGCAGACAGGTCAGGGCGTGGGGAAAGCGGTTTTTGCAGCATATCCATGTTCAATGTCCTGTCTGTGGCAAGATGGTCATTTGTGTATTAGAAACCAGTAATAGCTACATAGCGGACTATGTAGGAAATGTAGTGGCGGTGCAGAAAGGGACAGATGGAGAAACAGTATTCTTCCGGCAGTGGCAGATCCAAAGGGATATGAGTGCACAGTGGAATGATTTGCCGAGATATCTCAAAGAAACAGCCAGATATGCCATTCGGGGGAATAAAACAGCAAAGTGGCAGAAAGAAGGCAAGGATAACTATTTTATGCGCAGCGAACGATATAGCTTGAAGGAGTGGACACGCTGGGGGGATAATCGCATCTACGACGGTGCCTATTATTTCTTTACAGGAGGAATGGAAGAAGCCTTGCATGGAACAGCAATGCAGTATGCAGATATCCGAGGGTATTTGAATCAAAAGAAGAGTTATACGGATCCTGTTCATTTCCTGGAATACCATGCGAAATATCCAGTCATAGAATTTCTCTGGAAAGCAGGATACAGGAAACTTGCGAATGAACGTATTTTTGGCATGACAAAGGAAAACAGGAATGCCATCCGCTGGCAGAGAGAAACCGTGAAGGAGTGTTTCAAATTTCCCATTCGATTACTAGGCCTGAAGGAACCGGGGGAGTGGTCCATGGACGATATAGAGAAACTGAGCAACCTTTGGACTGAAAGAGAAAACAACCTGACAGAGAAAGAAATCATTGCTATTTTCCAAAGCGACATCGACGTAAAGATGATCCGGTGTGCATTGCCTTATGCAGGGGCAATAAAAATTCTGAATTACATAGAAAAACAAGCAGAAGAAACATGCCTTGTTAGGATAGAAGCCATGGTATACCGGGATTATCTGCAGGAATGTGAGCAGCTGCATCTGGATCTAAGCAATAAAGAGATCCTTTTCCCGAAGGATTTGAGAGCCGCTCATAACCGTACCATGGAGCAGATCAAATTTGAAAAAAACAAAGCGGATCAGGAGAAATTCCAGAAAGCGGTAGAAAGCTTAGAAAAATTTGCATGGCAGAGCGGGAGCTTCATCATTCGACCGGCAAGAGCACAGGAAGAATTACGGGATGAAGGGAAGGCACTGCATCATTGCGTCGGCGGATATATACAGCGGATGGCCAGAGGTGAAACTGCTATTTTCTTCATTAGAAGGGAATCGGGACCGGACAAGCCATTTTATACATTGGAACTACAGAACAAAAAAATTATTCAGTGCCGAACTGACCACAACAAATCCTATGAATTAGACCAGGATGTGAAAACTTTTGTGGACATGTGGATGGAAAAGATTGTTTTGAAAGGCGGCACAAAGAAAAAGAAGAAATCTAAGGAGGCAGCAGCATGAATGAAATGACAAGACCAATCGAGGTCATTACACAGGAAATCAATTTTTATAAATTTCAGGCGGGGTCAGCCATTATCGAGATCGGAAAGCGGCTCTGCGAAGCAAAACAGTGCCTGCCACACGGTGCATGGGGTGAATGGTTGCAGAATGAAGTGGAATTTTCCGAGCGCACCGCACAGAACTATATGCAGATTGCAAAAAAATATAAAAATCCGCAGTTGATTACGGATATGGGAAATTCGGTTACAAAGGCGTTGCTCCTCCTTTCTGTGCCAGAGGATGAGCGGGAAGAATTTGTGGGAGAAGCTCATGAGATTGACGGGGAAGCCAAGACCGTAGCGGAAATGACAACAAAAGAAATGGAACAGCTGCTGAAGGAATTGGAAGCGGAGCGGGCAGAAAAGGAAAAACTGCAGTCTCAGCTGGATTTATTCCAGAATGAAGCGGAAAAAGCCAAGGAAGCTGCGGTAGATGCGGCGGTGGATGCTGCCTACAAGGATACAGAGGACAAGCTGGAAACATTAGTAGCCCAGAAGGAAGCGGCAGAGCAGGCGCAGAAAGCGGCGGAAGATAAGATTGTAGCCATGGAAACAGAAATGGACGAACTGCGGATGCAGGCAGAACAAACTACTCTTCCGAACGAATCTGAACTGGAAAGAGTTAGAAAGGAAGCGGAAGAAGCCGCCAAGCAGAAGGCAGAAGCCGCCATGCAGAAGAAACTGGATAAGGCGAAGAAGGATGCAGAGAAAGCCAGAAAGGAAGCAGCAGAGGCACAGGCAGCCATCGAAGCCCATGAAGCCGCCCAGAAGGAAGCAGAGGAAAAGGCCATGCGGATAAAAGAAGAACTGGCACAGGTAAAAGCGGATACGGAAAAGAAGCTGAAAGCCGCCGGATCTTCCGGCATTACCGTATTCAAGGTTCATTTTGAAGCGGTACAGGGAAATATCAATCAGATGCTGACCTGCATCGGTCAGGTAGAAGAAGCAGGAGAAGCAGAGGAAGCGAATAAGCTTCGAAATGCGCTGAAAGCCCTCTGTCAAAGTGTACAGGATAATTTGTGAGGGGTGACAACATGACAGAAAGAAAAAACGAAGGGAAATATGAAGTATGTCAGGAATGCGGTGCGCATCTGGACCATGGGGAACAGTGTGACTGTGAAGCGGAGCCTGCTGAGCCGCAGACCATATATAAGGAAGAAACCGAATAAGAAATAAAAAATCCCGCCTGCTGGAACAGACGGGAACGGGTCTCGGGAGACCGTACATATCTATTAACAGTATAGCAGAGAAACATTGAAAAATCAATGGTTTTCGCTATTTTGAACGGCATTTCCTGAGACCTATTTTTAAGGAGGCGATTGCCTCTTTCGACTGTCCATAAAGCAATTAACTTAATGGACACTCTCCTATTTATATAGAAGGAATACAGAATGGAGGAGGGGCAAGGATGCCAAAGTACAGAAAGAAAATAAAAGCCGGTGATGTTTATGAGGTGGAAGAATTTTACTGTCCACGAACCATCGGAAAAAAATATGAGCGAGGCAAACGGGAAAATCTGACATCAGAAGAGCAGGCGAAGCGGAACCTGCAGATTGCCAGAAAGAACATGACCCGTCTGATCAATGCAAACTTTACCGGGAAAGACTATTTTGTTCTGCTGACATACGCAGCGGAAGTGACAGTAGAAGAAGCAAGAAGGCTGTTAGCGAATTTCTTTCTTCGGCTGAAGCGGTACCGGAGCAAGAATGGATTTTCTGATCTGAAATATGTAGCGGTCACAGAGACCCAGGGGAAGAACGAAAGAGTACACCATCATGTCGTGATGAACACATTTGACGGTCTGAGCATGAAAGAAGGGTTGGAGATCCTTCTGGAAAAATGGGGGCATGGAACCGTCCTCATAAAGCACCTCTACAAAAATCAGAAGGATAACCGCCTTGCAAGCTACATATCCAAAGAGAATATCAAAAAAGGCGCAAAGCGATGGAGTACCAGCCGCAATCTCAAAAAACCTGAAATAAAGATCGAACGGGTAAAGGAAACAAAGAAAAAAGTTACGCTGCGACCTCCAAAGGGATATCAGGTGGTTTTCTCTGCAGAGGACTACTTCGAGGAAATCGGCTGGGTGCGATACATGAAAGCCGTCCGAGAGGGCGGCATGGACTACGGGGAATATGATGAAACCAAAAAGGAGGAATGACCTACGAATAAAGTGATTTTGATGGGACGGCTGGTGCGTGATCCTGAAATCAGCTGGACACGGTCGGCAGATTCCAAGAAATATGCAAAATATACTCTGGCCGTAAACAGACGTTTCAAAAAACAGGGACAGCCGGATGCTGATTTTATTCCATGTATCGCATGGGGAAGTGCGGCAGAGTTCGCAGAGAAATTTATGAAAAAAGGCGGGATGTTTTCCGCCGTAGGCCATCTGCAAATTAGCAGCTGGGATGATAACGAAGGGAAAAAGCGATGGGATACTACGGTAGTCGTAGAAGAACACTATTTTGCAGAAAGCAAGGCCGCAGCGGAAGGCAGAAGCGGAGCGGGAAAAAAGAGCGGATCTGCACCGGATGGATTCTATCCCATCGATGAGAGTATCGAAGATGATGATCTGCCGTTTTGAGGATTTGGAGGGAAGCGGATATGTTGAACATGAATATTATGGACTTTATGAATAGTGTGAAAGATTTCGATGTCACTCTGGATTATGTCTTTTCTTACAGTGACCGTTCTGAAATAGATGAGGAATACAGCTTCGAGGGGAAAGGATACGAATACGAAGAAGCAATGAAAGGATATGATTTTCAATTTGATTTCTGCTTGGCTGATTTTGCAGAAATCAACATCGATGTGGCAAAAAGAAAATGCAAATTAGTATATGTGACGTTCGGGATTGAGAACTAAAAAAGGAGAGAAAAGGATGGAACTGTCAAAAGAAAAAATGCTGGAAATTGCAGAAAGAAAAGAAAGATGTATCAAATGTGATACAGAAAAAAATATTTGCATTGCTTGTGACAATTTTGTATGTGCAAATAAAGCATGGGGCGAGGAAATCGCATTTTATGAGCAGGTGAGGGAGCTGATTCAGGCCGATGCAGAAGGGCGGTTGTTGGTTTTGACGCGCAAAGTAGGGGATACAGTCTATGAAATCATCGAAGAAAGTGTGCCTGAGCATTATTTCTACATCAAGTCGTACAAAGTGCAGGACATATCGGCAAAAGCGGTGAAGTATGCAGGGAATTGGGTGGCGTTTGGTTATAAATATTTGTATTTCACCAAAGAGGAAGCCGAAGCGGCACTGGAAAAGATGGGAGGCGGAGAGAAATGAACGTGCATGAATTAAAAACATATCCGCATTATTTCAAACAAAGTATTGATGGAAACAAGCCTTTTGAAATTCGCCTGAATGATAGAAATTTTCAGGTCGGGGATATTGTTATCCTGAAAGAATGGGACAACATCAAGTATTCCGGCAGAGAGTTGAGAGGGGTAATTAAATATATCATTGATGACAGATTCATCGGGATTGCAAAGGGATATGTTGCTTTTTCGTTAGAATTTTATGATGGAGGAAAACAGTAATGAGAGAAAACAAAGAAAACAGATTTGTAGTTATCGGCGTGAAAAAAGAGGATTTAGAGGACAGCATCAGCGGTCTTTCGCAGTTAAAACCTTTTTTGCAGCGGGTTGTAATTCTTGCAAACGGAAATAACAAAAAACAGGGGTTAATTGACAGTGAAGAACTGGGAAAACATTTCGACACAGCAATTACGGCTATGACTATGCTGCTTGGGAGATTCGAGGATGAATGATTTTTATAAAATCGTGAATGTGCAGGAGGTGAATTTGGATGGAACAGTACAATCCAAGAAAAAATAATGAAGGATACACAGATCTGACGGCATACGAAGTAGAAAAGAAGCTGCAGGGGAAGCGGTCGAAAATGGTGGGTGCATTATTTGAGCAGATGATTAGTGCTTCCTGCAGATATTACAGAGAAGCGGGTATTGCTGTAATCGAAAAAACACCGGAACCGATGAAACCTCTCTCTAAGATGGACAAGCGTGGACAGTTCAAAGCCTGCTTCACGAAAGCAGCACAGCCGGACTATAAAGGAACACTGCAGGGCGGGCGCACGTTGATCTTCGAAGCGAAGCATACGGACAAAGAAACCATTACGTATAACCGTTTGACAGAAGCACAGATGGATGCCATGGAAGCATACCATGAGATGGGGGCGGAATGTTTTATTCTTGTCTCATTCAGCTTTTGCGATTTCTACCGTATCCCGTGGACAGAATGGAATGATATGCAAATGCTCTACGGAAGAAAGTACATGAAGCGGTGCGAACTGGAGAGATACCGCATCAAAGAAAAAGGGGATGTCCTGTATTTCTTGGATGGGCTGGAAGCGGGTGCGGAAAATGGGTAAGCCGGGCAGACCGAAGGGTTCAACAAAAGAAGAAAGGATAGGTGTCCGGTGGTGCGGCCTGTTTAAATGCAGGAAAAGAAAATGGGTGCATATTTGCTGTGCTGACTGTAGGGAGATGGATTGTGAAGCAAGATGTATGAATATGCCGGTGAAATGTGGTCAGGTGCAGAAGGAGGGATGATAAGTTGAAAAAAGATAATATTCGGGATTATGCAACAGAGGCTTTCCGCTTCTATGCTGCCTGCGGGAAGTTGACATCAGAGCAACTGAAGCAGAAGGTATACGATGAGATCTATACGGCATCGAAGAAAGAGTTTTATCGCGGTGGAAGCGGAATGCCAACTGATGCAACAGCTTATGCGGTTATGGCGGCAGAAGGTGCGTTGCACGATATGGAAGCGGAATTTAGAGACATCATTGCAGTGGAAAAAACATTGATGAGGATTCGGGAGCCGGAGCGGAAAGCGGTGGAGATTGTATATTTTACTGATGCAGATAAACCGATTCAGGGGGGAGATATTTCTAACAGGGTGCATAGGGCAGAAATAGAAATTCCAGCAAGTGAACGAAGTATTTACGAATGGCTTGCAAGAGCAAGAAGAATCTTTGCAAAAGAGCGCGGATTGAGGGTAACAAAAAAAGAATACAAAAAAGTCTGCAGTAGTAAAACCAAAAAATGTGATATTATGGTATCATCGAACTCCGAGGGAGAGGATAGTAGATAGACAAAAACTCCTTCAGGAAAGGCATTGGCTTGACCAATGCTTTTTTCTAGTAAAGAAAAAGACCGCATCAGCGGCCTTCTTCTGTATCATCTGCACATAGTTCATCGAGGGAAACTTCTAGGGAATCAGAGAGCAGTTTAGCAGTGGAAACCTTGCAATCTCCACGCTTTTCAATGTCCTCAATGGTGCGAACAGGAACATTGCTTAATCGACTGAGAGCAGGGACAGAAAGTCCTTTTTCAAGTCTAATGGTTCGTAATTTCATTTTAACCTCCGGATTTTAATAATAGTAACGATGATCCAAACAAAAATCAGGATAAATGCTACAATGTTCAGCGGAGAGAGGTTTCCAAAATCCACTGAAAGCAGATACATGATGGTAAGAGCAATAAAAGAAATTTCGGAAAGATACTTTTTCATATTTCTTCGATGTGGTATAATTCGAAGGAAGGAGAGGGGCTTTCGCCCCAAACCTTACTTTTTCTTTTTGAAGCTATCTACTATCTGGATGATGCTTGCTGTAATGGTGCTTACGGCTGCGATTAAGTAGATAGCTTCTTTTATGTCTTCCCACATCTTGTTCACCTCCTTTCTATGGTTTAATTATACCACGTTATAACGTGGTAGTCAAGCGAAAACAGAAAATAAATTGCGAAAATTCCTGATAAATTCAACGTTTGTCAGGATTTTTTATTTGGAGAGAAAGGAAGAAAAGTTGAAAGAATTTGCCAAGAAGTTTTATAAATCAAAAGCATGGAAGAAGTGCAGAGCATCCTACATCAGCAAAAGAAGAATGATAGACGGTGGTCTCTGTGAAATATGCGGGAAGCGGGTAGGGTACATCGTTCACCACAAAATAGCGTTGACACCTGAGAACATCGGAGATCCTGAAATATCATTATCACATGATAACCTGGAGTATGTCTGTAAGCCTTGTCACGATGAGGAAGAAGGACATTTCGTACAGAGGAAGAAGGGTTATTGTTCGTTCGATGCGGACGGACAGCCGATAGACAAAAGGAATTTGGAATGACAGTATCCCCCCCTATTTTTATTTTTGGTTTTTCCGAATGGAGACCGAGGACAGGACTACCATTTCAACGGGCGCGCATGCACGAGGGGGGTGTGGTATAAGGCATCCGAGAAAGAAGGTGTAAAATGGAGAAAGGTAAGGTCAAAAATGCAGAGCTTCGGAAATTAAAGCGCATCTTTAAAGAAATTCCGGAAAATAAAAAGAAGGTCGTAGAAAAGCTGATGGACAATGCGGCGTTTATGGCGGAACAGCTGGAATTGTTACAAAGAGACATTCAGGAAAAAGGCTATGTTTCTGAGTATCAAAATGGCGAAAATCAGTGGGGTACAAAAAAGGCGCCGGAGGTAGAGATATACACTGCGACCATTAAAAATTATTCCAGTGTCATCAAACAACTTTTGGATCTGATGCCTGAAACTGATGGAAATAAAGAGGATGAATTTACCAGTTTCATGCGGGAGCGTGGTCTTAAATGACTGAATTTGAATTGTATTTCACTAGCATTTATGATGGTTCGATTATTGCCTGCGAAAAAATGAAGCGGGTAAGTGAGATGCTCCTAAACAATTTTTCAAGTCCGGGGGAATTCCATTTTGACTATGAAATTGCTCGGTGGCACATTGAATTTATTGAACGTTTCTGCAAACAGCCAACAGGTAAACTTGGACAGCCGTTAAAACTTGAATTGTTTCAAAAAGCGAGATTGCAGGCTATTTTTGGATTCGTGGATGACAATAATTTGCGGCAGTTCAACGAAGCGATGATTGTTGAGGGACGTAAAAACGGGAAAACAACAGAGTGTGCCGCTGTAGAAACTGACCTGTTATTGAATGATGGGGAGGGTGCGCCTGAAATCTACAATGTTGCGACTATGTTGGAACAGGCGAAGCTGGGGTTCAATGCGTGCCACAAAATGATACGCCAAAGTCCGGTACTGAGAAAATACATAAGGAAGCGGGCTGCAGATTTGTATGCACCAATGAACATGGGATTCATCAAAGCATTGGCCAGCAATACAAACAGTCTGGATGGCCTGAATGCACATGGGGCAATCATAGATGAACTGGCAGCGATCAAAAACAGAGATACGTACGACTTGATAAAGCAGGCAATGGGTGCCAGAGAGCAACCATTGCTTTTTTGTATTACGACAAACGGTTTTGTTCGAAATGGTATTTTTGATGCCCAGTATGAATATGCAAAAAAAGTTTTGATGGGTAAGATCCTGGCACCAAGGTTCCTGCCGCTGATCTATGAATTGGATGATGCATCTGAATGGGATAAGCCGGAGATGTGGATCAAAGCAAATCCTGGTCTGGGTACAATCAAAAAGAAAGAGTATCTTGAAGAGATGGTGCAGAAGGCAAAGGATGACCCATCTTTTAAACCGACTGTTTTGGTAAAGGATTTCAATATCCCGCAGACTGCGGAAAGTGCGTGGATGCGATTCGAAGAACTGAACAACGAAGAATTGATTCCAGAGGAAGCGAAGTTTCGTTATTGTATCGGCGGTTTTGATGCTGCTGACAGCATAGACCTGAATGCGGCAAAAGCAATCTGCAAACGTCCTGGGGATGACAAACTGTATATCAAACAGATGTACTGGATCCCGCAAGCTCTTCTGGATCAGCAGGAGGAACGAGGAGACCGCAGAGAGCGAGACAGCGTTCCATACAGCCTGTGGGTATCGCAAGGTCTTATGCGAACATGTCCGGGGAAGAAAGTGGACAAGCGGGTTTTTTTGGACTGGTTCTGCGAATTGCGGGACAAAGAGGATATTTACCCGTTATACATTGGATATGACCCATGGCATATCTCGGATGAATTGCTCAGGGCGTTTGAGCAGGAATTTGGCAGAAATGTGATGATTCCTGTACGTCAGGGCGTATTGACACTATCCCAACCAATGAAGGATTTGAAAGCGGATTTTCAGGAGAAGAAAATCGTATACAACAACAATCCGATCGACAAATGGTGTCTGATAAATACCGAAGAAAAGAAAGACGTCAACGGCAATGTGCAGCCAGTAAAGAGTGACGAACGTACACGGAGAATCGACGGTACGGCGGCATTGCTAGATGCATATGTTGTTTATTTGGACAAGAAAGATGAATTTGAGAGTCTGATTTAAGGAGGTGAGAAAAAATGGGATTATGGAACAGGATCAAGCAGAGGATGAGCCGGCAGAGTTTCCGGATGGTGCAGGAACAGGGAAATGGTTTTTATTCCTGGAACGGACGCCTATACCGCTCTGATGTAGTGCGCGCCTGTATCCGGCCAAAGACGAAGGCCATCGGCAAGGCAGTGGCAAAGCAGATCAGAGAAACAGTCACCGCAGAGGGGCAGAAAGTAGAAGTAAATCCGGATGCATATATCCGTTTTCTGCTGGAAGAACCAAATGCACTGATGACGGGTCAGATGCTGCAGGAAAAGGTAGCAAATCAGCTGGCATTGAATAACAATGCGTTTATTCTCATTATTCGGGACGAATTTGAAAAGCCAGTGGAGTTGTTCCCGATTCCATGCTACGGCGTGGATGCGCTGTATCGTGACAATGAGCTATTCCTGCGGTTCCGTTTTCGGAATGGGAAGGAAAGCACATTTCCATATGCTGATATCATCCATCTGCGGAATGATTACAACGAAGATGATATTTTCGGGGAAAGCCCTGCGGAAGCTTTAGTGCAGATGATGGAATGTGTCAGTATCATGGATCAGGGTTTTGTACGCGCCATCAAAAACAGTGGTGTGGTGCGATGGCTTCTGAAATTTACCAATGCCATGCGTCCAGATGACGTAAAGGAAAACGTAAAAACATTTGCTGATACATACCTGTCTGTGGAAAGCGATACATTCGGTGCAGCTGGCGTGGACAGCAAGGCAGATGTGCAGAGGATTGAGCCAAAGGACTATGTGCCAAATGCGGCACAGAATGACCGCATCATCCAGAGGATTTATAATTTCTTCAACACAAACGAGAAGATTGTGAATTCTTCATACACAGAGGATGAATGGATCGCCTATTACGAAAATGCTATCGAGCCGGATATCATGCAGATGAGTGCAGTTTATACCAATCGGCTGTTTACCAGACGGGAACGCGCCTTCGGAAATAAAATCGTTTTCGAATGCTCCAACCTGACATTTGCCAGCATGAAAACAAAGCTGGAACTGGTGCAGTATGTAGACAGGGGTATCATGACGCCAAACGAGGTGCGCCGTGTGCTGAACATGGCTCCTGTAGATGGCGGTGACAAGCTCCTGCGTCGTAAGGATACAGGTTTTATGACGGAAGGAGGTGAAGGAGCATGAAGAAGGTGAGCGTAAGGGGAAGTATCGTTTCCAGCAATGAAAAGTGGATTTATGACTGGTTCGGCATAGAAGCGGTGTGTCCGAAGGATATTCAGAAGGCATTGGACGAAGCGGACGGTGAGCCTGTTGTCGTAGAGATCAACTCTGGCGGAGGTGATATTTTCGCAGGCAGCGAGATCTATACGGCTCTGAAAGGATACGCCGGAGGTGTAGAGGTTCAGATCGTTGGTCTGGCTGCCAGTGCGGCTAGCGTCGTTGCACAGGCAGGGAAATCCAAAATCAGCCCAACGGCGTTATTCATGGTGCATAATGTTTCCGGTGGTGCCAGAGGGGACTATCGGGATATGGAGCATCAGGCGGAAGTTCTGAAAACAGCAAACCGTTCTATCGCAAACGCATACATGGAAAAGACAGGCAAGACAATAGAGGAATTGCAGAACATCATGGACCATGAAACATGGATGGATGCCAGAAAGGCTGTGGAATATGGTTTCGTAGATGAAGTGATGTTTGTGGAAACGCCTGTTTTGACCAATGGCATCGGTGTGTTATCCGCAGAAACCATTACAAAAATGAAGAAAACCATTGGAAATCCGCAGGCAAATGCGGATTTTTTAGTGGAAAAAACAAAACTGCATCTTTTGAAAATGAAAGGAGAAATGCGAAATGAAATTTAAATTTGCAAATTACGAAGATTACAAAAAACAGAGACAGGATCTTTATGACGAAGCGGAAAAAATGCTTAACGAAGGCAACGTTGACGAAGCCAATGCCAAAATGAAGGATATGGAAGACATTGATGCGGAATACGAAGCCTATGCAGCGGCGCAGGCAAATCTGAGAGCTGCGGCAGGCAATGCAAGAACAATTGGTCTGGGCGGCATGGGTGTTTCCGGCGAAGGCGGTACGATGATTGGTTCCATGGGCGCGGCAACAAAGGAAAATGATGTTCTGGACAGCGAAGAATACAAAGAAGCGTTTATGAATTTCGCCTGCAGGGGTGTGAAAATTCCTGAAAAATTCCAGGATGCCATCAAAGGCAAACTGATGAATGCAGCAACATCCGTATCCGATACTACTGCGGTGATCCCTACAACAACGATGAAAGAGATCATCGACGAAATGAAGGATCATGGCGAACTGTACAACAGAGTAAGAAAAACAAACGTGCAGGGCGGTCTGGAAATTCCTATCCTGAGCCTGGCACCTACTGCAAGCTGGGTGACAGAGGATGAGGCATCCACAGACCAGAAAGTGCAGGCAAACACAAAAATTACATTCAGCTATTACGGTCTGGAATGCAAAATCGCACAGACACTGCTGGCAAATGTGGTTGATTTTGCGGAATTCACTGCAATGTTCGTTCCTATGGCGGTGGAAGCTATCCTGTCTGCGCTTGATAAGGGTATCATTGCGGGCACAGGCAGCGGTCAGATGACAGGCGTTACAAAGGATAGCAGAGTTCCTGCAGCAAATGTCATTGAAATGACAGAGGAAGAAGTGGGAAGCTGGAAGGCATGGAAAGAAAAAGTATTTGCTAAGATGAAAAAGAAGTACAGAAACGGTGTTTTCATCATGGCACAGGGTACATTCGATGCGAATATTGACAGCATGGTAGACAGCACAGGTCAGCCCATCGGCAGAGTAAACTATGGCATTACAGACGGTGAAACATATCGTTTCGGCGGCAAGGAAGTAATGACCGTGGAAGAAGATATTCTGGAAAGCTTCACAGCGGCATCCAACGGCGAAGTGTTTGCCGTATTCATGAATCTGAAAGATTACATCATCAACACAAATATGCAGATGCGCGTTGACAGATGGAGAGACAACGATAACAACAAGGAAAAGGTCAAAGTTACTATGGTATGCGACGGCAAACTTGCGGATGCCAACGGCGTGCTGATTATTAAAAAAAAAGTGACGGGGTAATTTCCGGCGGCACATTTGATAAAAACATCAGCAGTGAAGGATATAAGGATATCACCATTTCTGCAGCGGAAGATGGACAGACTGTAACATCTTTGTTGTGGAATGACACGGAAGTGCCTAAGGAAAGTGGGGCAAACTGGTCTGTTTCCGGCGGCACATCCGTTGTGCTGAAAAAGGTATATCTGGCAACATTCCCTGTCGGCATCGAGACTTTTACAGCGGTAACAAGTGCTGGCAATGTTCCTTTCACTGTGGAGATCGTAGAAAGCGAGGAATAAATGATGGGCTTAGTGGAATATAAAACAGCCCTCCGCATTACGCATGATAGGCTGAATGACGATATCCAGTCCAACGTAGAAGCCTGCAAAAAGGATATGGAACGGGTCGGAATCACCAAAACAGATGATACTGATCCTCTCATCCATAAAGTGATCGAACTGTTTTTAAAATGGCAGTACAACTTCATGGGGGAGGGCGAAAAATACGAAAGGGCCTATAAGGAAATGAGAGACGGCCTGAGCTTGTGTGGTGAGTATCATGTATAACGATATTGCGATTCTGTTAAAAGAGCAGACAACCAGAGATGGTGTCGGCATGAAGCAAACATCCTATACGGAAAGAGAAGTGTTCGCAGAGGAATTGCCAATCAATCAAAGCGAATTTTTCAAATGTCGTGAAGCCGGCATACGACCTGAGTTGTGCCTGCGTATTCCATACGGAGAGTACGAACGAGAAGAAGTAGTTAAATTCAATGGTGTGTTGTACAGCGTTTATCGTTACCGCAACGACAGCCATCACACTGAATTGTACTGCGAAGCGAGAGGTGGTCTGCGTGAGCATACAGGTTGATAGGATGGCGGACGAGATTGTAAAAATGATGTCTGCCTATGAATCTGAAATCATTAAAAATTTGGACGTAAGCGGTAAGGCTGTCGCAAATGAAGGTGCAAAGAAGCTCAGGCAGACAAGCCCAAAACGAACCGGCGAATATGCCAAAGGATGGACGGTAACAAAAAAAGAAGGGTCCTTTGGAGAAGATGCAAAGTATATCATACACAATAAAAAGCATTACAGATTAACGCACCTTCTGGAAAATGGGCATCTGTCAAGAAACGGAAAAAGAGTGAAAGCAATCACGCACATCAAACCAGTGGAGAAACAAGTCATTCAGTCGTATGAAAAAAAAGTGAAGGAGGCGATAGAGGATGCTGCAAAGTGAGTTATATAAACTGCTTTCCGAAACAGGATTGCCTGTATATTACTATGAAGCTGACGAAAATCCATCGCTTCCGTATATCGTTTATTTCACAGACAACACAGCCGCATGGGGAGCGGATGAAAGAAATTATTTGCGAAAAGACAGCTACATCGTAGAGTTTTATTCAGCGAATAAAAATTTTGAAAACCAGAAGAAAATTGAAACGGCACTTGACAATGCTGGAATCAATTACAGTGCGACAGAAACACACATCGAAGAAGAAAAAATGTATATGGTCGCATTTACATTCGAAATTATAAGAAAGGCGGAGAGATAATGGAAAGAATTGTACTTGGCAGCGGAAAGCTGTACATCGATGAATTTACAAATACAATCCCTGAAGATTCTGCGATTGAAGTAGATGATAAATTGCTTGGTTACATCCAGGGTGGTGCGACACTGGGTTATAGTCCTACATTCTATGAAGCAAAAGATGATTTGGGCATTGTAAGCAAAAAGATCATTACAGAAGAAGAAGCGGTGCTGAAATCCGGTATCATGACTTGGAACGGAGAAACACTGAAAAAACTGACACCTACCGCTAGAGTAACAGAGGATGCGTCCCAAAAGACAAGAACTGTTAAGATCGGCGGCGTCGGAAACAATGACGGGAAAAAATATGTTCTGCGTTTCGTTCATACAGACGAAGTGGATGGAGATATCCGCGTTACCATTGTCGGCAGCAATGAAGCTGGTTTTGAACTGTCCTTTGCAAAAGACAAGGAAACAGTTATCAATGCGGAGTTTAAGGCGCAGCCACATGACAAAGAAGGTACGCTGATCGTATTTAAAGAATCTGACAATAGCATTACTGGTTGATAGGAGGGGCTTTATGCCCCTCATTTTTGTGAGGAGAGATAAACGATGTTGGATTTTACAAAAAAGGAAAAGAAAAAATACAAGGTGAAATTGCATGATGGTTTCGTTGCTATACTTCCTATGCCTGATAAGGGAGTTTTCGATAAAATGATTTCCTATCAGGATATGACAGATTCCAGTGAAGTGTACGAGCTGCTGGGAATCATCATCAATCAGAATCAGAAGAAAAAATATTCCCGCGCGAAAATCGAATCAATGTTCGATTTGGATGATGCAGTGGAACTGCTGAAAGATTATCTGAATTTCGTGACTGGAGTGGTATCTAACCCAAACTGAGACCGCCATCACTGCCATACGATGATGGCGAAGAAGCACATTTCAAGGTTGTTTCGTTGTCTGAAAAGATGGTTATGGACTATGCTAGGCTGAATTTATTTGAAATTGACAGATTGCCGATAGATGTGTATTTCGGCATTCAGCGTGACGCATATATCTATAATTTGCAACAGACAGAAGCTGGAAGAGAATATCTGGAACAGTGTTGGATCATGAGCCAAACAGAACCGGATAGAAAACATCTGAGAGAAAAATTTGGAAAGGGGGAATGAGGCAGTGGCGAATATTAAGGGCATTACCATTGAAATTGGTTCCGATACCAGGAAATTTAAGAACGGTTTAGCGGAATTGAATAAATCATCCAGAGATTTGCAGAAGGAATTAAGTGCAGTAAATAATGCGCTGAAGCATGACCCAAAAAATACTGAATTGCTGCGGCAGAAACAAGAATTGCTGACAAAATCCATAGAAGGAACAAATACCAAACTGGAAGCGCTGAAAGCCGCGAAAGAACGTGCCGACAGAGATATGGCAAATGGTACGGAAATCAATCAGGAAGAATACCGCAAACTGATTCGTGAAATATCCTCTGCCGAAAACAGTCTCAAAAATCTGACCGATGAAATGAAAAAATTCGGAAGCGTATCCGCGCAGCAGATTGCTGCAGTTGGCGGCAAGATGCAGGAATTTGGAGGGAAGATTGAGGATGTCGGAAAGAAAGTAAGTGTTGCTTCTGGCGCTTCTGCAGCTGCGCTTGGTGTTTCGACAAAACTTGCAAGCGAATACGCTGATGCAGTTGCGAAGGTTGGAACTGTGGCTGATTTATCAAAAGTACCACTTGAACAATTAGCGGATGATATGCTTCAGCTTTCAACAGATACAGGGAAAGGAGCAGGAGAAATTGCAGATGCGACATACCAAGCGATTTCTGCTTCTGTTGATACTGCGGATGCAGTGGCATTCGTAGAAACAGCATCGAACCTTGCGAAGGCTGGCTTTTTAGAAACATCTGATGCTGTGGATGTATTAACAACAATTATCAATGCGTATGGTCTGGAAGCTAGTGATGCGGCTAGGCTGTCAGATATCCTTGTCCAGACGCAGAACGACGGTAAAACAACGGTAAATGAATTGTCGCAGAGCATGGGGCAGGTTATTCCGTTGGCTTCTGCATACGGAGTAAACATTGAAAATTTAGCAACATCCTATGCACAGCTTACAAAAAACGGTGTAGCGACATCACAGGCTGGAACATATTTGAAAAGTATGTTGAATGAATTGGGTGATTCTGGCTCAGATGTTGGGGAAATCCTGCAAAACAAAACGGGAAAATCTTTTGGTCAGCTAATGAATGACGGAATGAGCCTTGGTGATGTGCTTGGTATACTGAATGATAGTGTAAACGGAGATACAGAGGCGTTGGCTGGATTGTGGAGTTCAAGTGAAGCTGGCACAGGTGCGTTATCTATTCTTTCGTCTGGCGTAGGTGCTTTCAATAATGAACTTGGAAGCATGAAGGATTCTGCAGGGAATGTTGCGGAAGCACTGGATACACTTAGTACTCCAAGCGCAAAAGCGAAAGAAAGCATAAATGCATTGAAAAATGTTGGGATAGAGCTTGGTTCGACTGTTTTAGAAGCAATTGCGCCATTATTGACGGAACTTGCCGGTGTAGTAAAATCATTGGCTGAGCGGTTCTCAAATTTGTCTCCTGCGACACAAACGGTTATTGTTGCGATCATGGGCGTATTGGCTGCACTTGGACCGATTATCGTTATAATTGCAAAACTAATACAATCAGTCGGAACTATTATGACGCTTGGACCTACTCTGATTTCAGTCCTTGGGGCGGTCAAAGTAGCATTTGCGGCAATCGGTGGGCCTGTTACGATTGTAATTGCGGTAATTACTGCGCTTGTCGTGAAATTAGTTCATGCCTATAACACATCGGAAGAATTTCGCAATAGGGTCAACAATGCTTTCGCAAGCGTGAGGGATGCAGTAACTGGTGCGTTATCAGCAGCGATTGGAAAGGCGAAGGAATTTGTTAATGTCGGAAAAAATGTCATGGAAGGCATTTGGAACGGTATTAACGACAAGGTTGAATGGCTGAAGGGTAAGGTCAAAGGTGTAGTAGATAAAATAAAAAGCTGGTTTACAAGCAAGGAAGGCTTTGACACGCATTCTCCATCAAAATGGTCTGAAAAAATCGGTGAATATGTCATGCAGGGTCTTGGCATCGGTATGAAAAACGACAATACGGCAGTAAAAGCAGCTCAGAAAGCAACCGCAAAAATCGGTGATGCGATCGAAAAAGAATTGGATGCGACAAATGCAGAAATCCTGAGAATCCAGAAGGAATCAGAGGATGAAAGAGCTGCAGAAGAACTTGCACAGTACAAAGAAAACTTGGCCAAAAAGCAAGCAGAACTGAAAAAGGCAGAGCCTAAAAACAGACAGGCTATTCTTGATGAAATTGCAAAAATCGAGAAGAACTGGAATAAGAAACAGGTTGAAGCTGCGCGAACATCGGAACAAAACAAACTGCAAGAGCGGTTGTCTGCGCTGCAGAAGTTTAAACAGGAATATGAATCCGAACTGGCGTCTATCGAAGCAAAACAGTCCTCTTTGAACGATAAACTGTCTGATTACGGTAAATTATTTACATGGGTAAAAGATGAAAATAGCGACAAAGAAATCTTTAAGCTGGAAAACCTGGATGAAAGCATAAAGCAGATTCAAAGATATAATGAACAGATTGAATCGCTAAAAGTCAAGGGCATTTCGAATGGTCTCCTTTCTGAGATTGCAGACATGAATATAGATGATGCACTTGAATTCACGAAAAAGCTGGATGAATTGTCGCCGGAGAAATTTTCTGAATATGTACAGAAATATGAGGAAAAACAGCGCGTCGCAAATGAAGCAGCGAGACAATTCTATTCAAATGAAATGGACGAACTTGAAAAGACTGCGCTGGAAAAGGCATCTAGCTACGTCGATGATTTCGTTGATGTTGGTACCGCAATCACAGATGGCGTGGCAGAGGGAATTGAGGACGGAAAGAGTGCCATTGTAAATGCAATCACTAGGGCAATTAAAGCGGCAATCAAGGCGGCAAAAGAAGAGGCTGGAATGGATAGTGATTCTGGATCTGATGGCAAGCACAGAACAGGATTGAATACTGTTCCATTCGATGGATACAGAGCTATCCTGCACAAAGGAGAAATGGTTCTGACACAGCCTGAAGCAGATAGATACAGAAGAAATGCAACAGAAAACAAGACGGAAAATTTCAATGTCTATATTGGAACAGTAGTCAATAAGGACGAAAGGACAACCAAAGACCTTATGAATGAAATGGAATTTTACAGAAGAAAGAGAGCTTCTGCAACAGGAGGTGCAGCATAATGTATCAGTATTTTATCTGGAACGGAATCAAGTCTACGGATATGGGTGTAATCATGCTGAAAGCGCCTTCCATTTCTATCCCGCAGAGAAGGGTAAATGAAATTAAGGTTTCCGGAAGGAATGGCACACTGCATGAAGACGAGCAGACTTTTGAGAATTACACAAAGGAAGCGGAATGTCATGTAATGGACAGAAGCCAGATTGACGAGGTATGCAAGCGGCTTACTGGTTTTGGCGAGGTCATTTTTTCCAGTGAGCCGGATAAGGTTTATCGAGCATACATAAAGAATCAGATTTCGTTTGGAAGCATCCTGAAAAATATCAATGATTTCCTGATACAATTTGATGTTCAGCCCTTCAAATACAGAGCCAACCCATTCCGGGATGATCTGGAACTGACCGCCCCCACCATTATCCGAAACAGCGGCACGGTCTATTCCGAACCCATCATCACGGTATACGGCAGCGGAGATATCACACTGAGTATCAATGATGTGGACTATCCTCTGTACGGCGTGAACGAAAGCATCACCATTGATTCTGAGATGATGGAAGTATTCAAAGGGAATGCGAACCAGAACAGCAAATATGGCGGAGAAACCTTCCCACGTTTCGAGGTTGGCGAAAATGCCATCAGCTGGACAGGGAACGTGGAAAAAGTAGAAATTCATCCCAAGTGGCGTTGGCTATGAGATATGAGGAGGTGGTTATAAATGGCAAAAACCTATAACAAAATGCTGATGGACGTAAACGGCAAAATCGGCAATATTGTGACAGAAGTTCAGGGCGACCAGAACAGCCGCTATTTGGATATCAATTTATTCAACAACGGCATCCCCATCGACCTGACGGGGCACACGGTACGCATCTATATGCGCCGCCCGAACACAAACCCCTTAGAGGAATTTTTCAACGATGGGGAAATCACAGAAGCGACACGGGGGCGTTGTCAGTTCCTGCTTTCCACACAGGCATTGGCAAAGGAAGGCGAATTGGAAGCACAGGTTTCCATCTGGAAGGGGACGGAGGAAATCCTTTCTACGCAGGTATTCAAAATCATGGTGACAAAAAAACTGCGTACAAGCGGCAGTGTCGAATCTTCCAACGAATACGGCGCATTGGTAGTGCTGTTCCAGAACCTATATGAAGCCCATGATTTAATGACAACCATGGTGGAGAGCTTTGGGGAATCAGGAGAAACCGCGGCATCCGTTCCGGCAACGACATTCTGGCAGATGTTGGAGGCCGTATATCGTGTGAATGCGGATGCACTGGCAAATGCTTCTGTACAAGGCGTACTGGATTTGATTGGGAATACTGCGGATACTGGCGGCAGTGATACGGCGGGAACAGTAATGGGGAAACTGAATTCGACTTTAAACGGCGGAGTTAAAGTGGTGAAAAGTGTTCAACGAGGAACATACGTCGTAAACAATAGTGGAAATCATTCAATTTCTATTAGTTCCATTGATCCAGATAAATCTATAGCGATAATTGACGCACCAAGCGGTGCAACTGGCTCTAGCGGTAGTGGTAATACTTATTGCATTTTTGCAGGGTTAAACACTGATGAGTTGATTGTTTACTCCTACAATCATACTAATTATACTATCGGCTGGCAGATTATCGAGTTTTATTAAGGCGGTGATTCAATGTATTATGCGAAGTTAAACGAAGAAAATATTTGTGTTGGTGTGTCACAGTTATCTGGAGAAGTACATAGAGAAAACATGATGCAGATTCAAACATACGATATGACTATTCTTGGGAAAAGATATGTTGATGGAAAATGGGAAGATGTTGCACCAGAACTGCAACCACTCACCGAACAGGAGCAAATTTCCATTGACGCAGCATTGACCGTGGAATATATGGCTTGTTTGCTTGAATCCAGTCTGACATAAGGAGGAATGACACATGATTTATACATTACTGAAAAATAAAATCACAAGAGGTACATACGATAAGGAAGAATTGAAAAACAAGATGGATGTGTATTTGCTGTGTAACAGAATCACAGAGGAACAGTACAACGAACTGATTGCACTGATGGGGTGATGGCATGGTTACCATTCATGAAAAAACTGCACGAACATTCAATACACTAGGGCTGGGGGCATTGCTTCCAGCCTCTTGCATTGTGACAGAGGAATTGAACGGTGCATATGAACTGGAAATGGAACATCCCTACGACGATGACGGCAAATGGAAACGCATCGAAGAAGGTCGTATCCTCTACGCATCCACACCCAGAGGCAGACAGCCTTTCCGCATCTACCGCATCCGCCCTGATATGAACGGCATCACGGTAAATGCCAGACATATTTTTTATGATTTGCTGGACAACCAGTGCAATCCTGTTTCCTTCAATGGCACAGCTTCTGATGGGCTGACGGCTCTGCAGGGAGCGTTTGCATACGCTATGCCATTTTCCTTTGATACAGATATTTCCGTTTCAGGAACGCTCACAACGGGCAGGATGAACCCTGTACAGGCTCTTTTGTCCGATGATGACGATACCACCAGTTTTGTCAAAGGTTTCGGCGGGGAAGTCCTGCGGGATGGGTTCAACGTATCCATCAAAACCAGTATGGGGCAGGATAGGGATGTTGCTATCCGCTACGGCAAAAACCTGATTGGGCTGGAAGTGACACAGGATGAATCTGATGTAAAAACCAGGATCCAGTGTTATGGGAAAAATGGTTCGGCTACCGTGGACAGCCCCTATCTGGGTGCGTATTTGTATCCGAAAATTCACACCTTGGAGGATGAAAACAAAACCGTTTCAGAACTGCGTGAAGAAGCGCAAGCCCTATTGGACGGCGGCGTTGATATCCCGTTGGTAAACATCAAAGTTGATTTCATTCCTTTGTCCAAAACCGTGGAATACAAAAATTACGCCGTGCTGGAAGATGTGCAGCTAGGGGATATCGTTACGGTCATCCATAACAAGATGAATTTCTCCAAGCGTGCAAGGGTGATTTCCTATGAATGGGATTGCCTGTTAGAGCAGTACAACGAGGTGGAATTGGGGGACTTCATGCCGACACTGGCTTCTTCCGTTACATCTGGCGTGCGAAGCGGTCATCTTGCTTCCAATGCTTATGTGAATGTTTCGGCGGTCATGGCTGCATTACAGGCCCATTTGAATGACCATAGCAATCCTCATCATGTAACAACGGAACAGGCCGCGGTGGCGTCTGGAACGACTTGAGAGGAGTGAGGAAATGACAGTCTATCAGATTTTATGTCTGCTGGGTGTGCCAACCATCATCCTCGGCGGGTTCCAATATCTCCATTCTATGGTGAAGAAGAATGCTGCCGATAATATGGCAGTCAAAAAAGGCGTGCAGGCCCTTCTTCGCAGCCAGATGATCGCAGACTATAACAAGTGGAGCGAAAGAGGGTATGCACCCATCTATGCCAGGGAGAATTTTGATAACTGCTGGACGCAGTATCATTCCCTGGGCGAAAATGGCGTGATGGATGATTTGCACGAAAAATTTTTGAATCTGCCGACGGAAGCGGAGTGATGCGGATATGGCAAGAACACGATTTGACAAAAGAACATTTACCAAAAGAGCGGTGCGGGCCATCCTGTTCATCGCTCTTTTTGATTTGCAGTTGACCTATATTCTGGCCTTTCTGGGGAGGGAGCAGATTGCAGAGACATTATCCGGTAATATCACCGATACGATTATCGGCGTGATGCTTGGGTATTTTTTAAAGTCCTTCTTTGAGACCAGAGAGGAAGAACGGGTGAAGCTGGAAAGGGGAGAGTTAGATGAATGAAACAACAAAAATCACAATTCAAAACCTGCTTACAGTCAAGAGCATTGTGACCATCATCCTGACGGTCATTTTTTCTTATCTGGCTGTGGTGGGGCGCATCAGCGGAGAGCAGTTTTTGACGATCTTCTCCGTAGTGGTGGCATTTTACTTCGGTACGCAGTATCAGAAGGGAAAGGAGAGTGTGACAAATGACGAATAAAGAATTTATTGATATGATCGGCAAAGCGGCTGTGGCGGAGTATGAGCGGTTCAAAATCCTGCCATCTCTGACCATCGCCCAAGCCATTCTGGAAAGCAACTGGGGCAGATCCATGCTGTCCCAGAAAGCGTATAACTACTTCGGCATGAAGGCCGGAAGTGGTTGGAAGGGGGCAACATACAGTTCCAAGACGCAGGAGCAGACACCGGCGGGACAGGCCTTTACCATCAATGCGGACTTTCGTGCCTATCCTGATGTGCAGGCTGGGATTCGCGGGTATTATGTGTTCCTGCAGTATCCCAGATATGCCAATCTGAAAGGCGTGACGGATTATAAGGAAGCCTGTAGGCTCATCAAAGCCGATGGCTGGGCTACCGATGTGAAGTATACGGACAAGCTGGTAAGTCTGATCGAAAAGTATGGGCTGACAAAGTATGATGAGGAGGTTTTATTTGTGCCTGAAAAAGATGATATCAAAGTAAATGGTAAAAAGTTTAAAATGAAGATGATCCGTATCGATGGTGAAACATATGTAAAAACCAGAGATTTGGAGCAGGCGGATGAGATCGAGATCACCAATGAGGGCAGGATGCCTGTCATAATTATCAAAGGGTGAACTGCAGAGGATTTCTCGGATGTTCGAAAATCATTTTCTTGAGTTCAGGAATATGGTATAATAAAAATGTTGCGATACTTGACAAAGCACCATTTTCCCATCGTGCTTCTGTCATCCTGCAAAGACACCGAGACTGGTCCCTCGGTTCTTTGAAATGACAAATGCCCCGGCTGGTAACCGGGGCAATATTTTTCGGGTCTTTAGCTCAGTTGGTCAGAGCATCCGGCTCATAACCGGACGGTCCAGGGTTCGAGTCCCTGAAGACCCATTGAACGTACTCCGGTGTCCTTCGGGCCCGGGGTCTTTTTTTATTTAGAATTAACTCGTCGGAAAATTTAAATTTCTGATAAGTTAAGTGGAATTTAGTGTAAATAATTAGGCTAACTTATCAAATTTCATAAGTTAAGTGAAATTCGATTTAAGTTGTTTTCATTGGCGCATTCTTCGCAGTAATTAGCATCCATAGACCGCTGGAACGGCTTGCCGCAGCGTTGGCAGACCTTTGGCGTTTGGCGATTAGACTTTTTTACCATTTTTCTGTTCCTCTTCCATGGAATGCAACTTTTCTACAATCAATTTCTCCGCCCAAACAGGTGGAATGTTTACTTTCGATTCCCAGTTCTCCAACGTTCTTATCGGAATTTCAAATATGCGGCTCATTTTGGCTCTGGACAGGCCTGCGGCGAGTCTTGCCATTCTGATTTCGGTGTCCGCATTTTCTCTGGCCCAATCCTGCGGTACAGATTCATTTACGCCGGCGCAATGCAGCACATAAATTCCAGTATTAACATTTTGTAGCAATGCCCCACAGCTTTTCCCATTAGGGTGGGTGATTGCATATTCGCGAACATGGCGAAACCCATCAGGAACAAAATTTGGTGTGAATACGGTTGCTTTCATTTTTTCTGCTGTGTAGGTAGTTTCATTCTTCATTTGGTTGCCTCCTTTGGATGGTGGTGCGGTTGCCCGCCCCCGTGATTGCGTCTATTTTCAAATTTTTCTGTGGTTTTCCATGTAGATGATCTGTTCAGATCTAGGTACTGTTTTAATTACTGTTTTGATACCGAATCTTTCAATCAGTTCATCTTTGCGGCGATTCGCTTCTTTTTCCGTGTCAAAAAATTCTTTTCTGCCGTTGCAGGAAATCTGGTAGATGGTATGGTTCCAATAGTGTTCAACGAATTCCATTTCAATTCCATCATTGAATTTTGACTTAAAAAACGCTTCTTTAATTTCTTCTGCGGTACGTTCAGGAGTGTATTTGATTTCTGTTTCAACCTCTCCGTTCAGGACTTCCATAAGTTCTTCCTGTGTGCATTCTTTGTGGTTATCGTTTTTCATGTTTTCTTCCTCTTCTTTTTCTTCGATCTCTTCTTTTTCTTCAAATTTAGCACCTGCAAGATTGAAATTTCTTGTGATGTCTTTTTTTCCTGCGTGGTATTCGTTTGTATCCATGTCGATGAAACCGAAATCGTATTTTGCATAGTGTTTGCTGTTTTTGCAGGTTTCGATGATGGAGATGTACAATCTGTTCTTGCCGTAGTTGCTCCATTCTTTGATAACTATTTCATAATCGTATGCGTTAGTGCTTTCTTCGATGATTCTATTTAATCTTTTTTCCGCATCCTGTCTTGTCATTTCGATTTCCTCCTTTTGGTTTGTTCCGTTCTCTTATCTTGGTTAAATTATACCACCGATTCGGTGGTGTGTCAATATGAAAATGAAAAATAATTTAAAAAATTTCAAAAGAAATGCCCCTCTTTTGAGGGGCTGTTTTCATTATTCTGTGAATAATTCTTTGCCGAGGCTGGCTGTGTATTTTGCGCCTGCAGTAAATCCTTTTTCTTCGATTTCGACAATCAGATCATTCAACATTTCTTCTGCTACGAAATAATCATCGGCATTTAGTTTGCTTTTTAAAAATTCCTGCAATTCTTTCAAATTATCACCACCCGTGCAGTATTCTTTAAATTCTTCTTCTCTTTCCCTGCAATAACTACGGTATAAACCATTGATTTTGGACATATTGTTACCTCCCATTATGTATCTATTTTTTGGTTACAACGGATAGACACAAAATGGGTTGTCAATTATACCATAATGGTATTAGCACCGCCGTATTGCTCAATCATGATCTTTGCCAGACGAGCATCGGGTTGTGTGATTTTCACAGGAAATTCTAATTTTTTTTCATAGATCCACATTTATTTACACTCCTTTCCGGCAAGAGAAAAATTCGCATTTGTCTGCCAAGGCCAGGGATTATCTTTCCACTGCCAATCCTGGGTATTGGAAGCATAGCTGCGGAAAGAACACAGGGGACCAAAGGCTTCTTCGTATTTCATGCGGACGGCATCGGCGGTAGTGATGACTTGATTGTATGCCATGATGGCTTCCATATTGTCGGGGTGCGTATTCAGGAACAGCCCCAGGTCTACGGCGATAAAATCCAGTTCGGTCAATGTTTTCAGCAGTTCATCGCGATCCATGTTCAATCCTCCCTTCTAAAACGATAAAGATTCCAGCCGGAGCAATAGGGCATCGCCAGATCGGCAAAGGCAGTACCGCAGATAAGGCTCTGTTCCTGCTCCATAGGTGCTTCATAAGGCTGGAAGGGGACCATAGCCTGTGCCAGGCCCACCCGTTCGATCACGCAGGCATTACAATTTTCAGGGGGGAGTGCGGTCGGATACGCCGCCGCAGAGGATGAAGAACGTTGTGTATTGGCAGACTGCTGCGGGCATCTGCCTGTATTGCAGACGAAGTTTCTGCACATTTCTTTCATAAGAGTTCCTCCTTTAGACATTTACAATAACCATTCTATGGAAAATGCCCATTATGGTGCGAAAGAAAATGACAAAAAGAAAAGCGGCAGCATTCATTGGAATGCTGCCGCTTTCTTTTGCCGCGTAATCAGGGGGCGTGTGAGAAGGGAAGCCGGGGAGGGAATGGATTCCCTTCGCCGGTATAACGCCGCCTTTTTATATTTATGGCTCAAGAGCCATTTTCGTGGCTAAAATTGTTTTGCTTAGGAAATAGCCATACCGAATACCATACCGGCTACGATGATACAGATGATCGCGATAGGTGCGATATATTTTACCAGTACCTTCCATACAGGTGCAAGGCTGAATTTATACTTGCCGTTGGAAGTAGCTTCTTCGATGGCATTGTCGGGACCCCATACCCAGCCAACAAACAGTACAGAGAAGAATGCGCCCAGAGGCAGCAGCAGTCTGTCTGTCAGGTATTCCAGGAAGTCACCGAAGATAGGGTACATGAGCCCGTCTTTGGAGATCCAGATACCTTTGATGTTCATGTAAGCCTGAGACAGTGTGTAGAATACACCAACGATGAAGATGATGATGGCTGTACCAACCAGAGCTTTGTTTCTTGCGATACCTTTTTCTTCAACCAGGAATGCAACAGTACCTTCCAGAATGGATGTGGAGGATGTTACAGCTGCGAAGAACAGCAGGAAGTAGAACAGCAGACCAAACAGTGTACCACCGGGGATAGACTGGAATACGCCTGCCAGTGTTGCGAATGCGAAGCCGCCGCCCATACCGGGGTCGATGCCTGTAGCGAATACAGCGGGGATGATCATGAAGCCTGCGAACAGAGCTACCAGAGTATCCAGTACGCAGACGATACCAGTATTGGAAACCAGGTTATCTTCGCTGGACAGATAGGAAGCGTATGTTACCATTACGCCCATACCAAGGGACAAGGAGAAGAACGCCTGACCCAGAGCAACCAGAATTGCATTTGTTCCGATCAAAGAGAAATCTACATGCAGCATGTATTTCAGACCTTCGTCAGCGCCGGGCAGTGTGCAGGAACGGATCATCAGACCGATCAGCAGCACGAACAGCAGAGGCATCAGAACCTTAGACATTTTTTCAATACCAGCAGTACCGTGGCTGATGATGAAAGCTGTCAGGAACAGGAAGATCAGAGGGAAGATAATAGCGCCCTGCAGAGGGAAGCCATTAGCACCCAGCATGCCAAGGAAGTAAGCCATGGGGTCAGCATATACAGTCTTTGCTTCCACAATGTAAGCATAGATGTATTTCATCGTCCAACCGCCAACCTGGCAATAGTAGCACAGGATGATAAACCCGGTCAGAACGCCCAGACCGCCTGCAAAGGACCACTTTTCATTGATCTCGCGGAAAGCACCGATGGCGTTTTTGTGTGTTTTACGACCAACTGTGAATTCAGCCAGCATAACAGTTGTACCGATCAGAGCAACCATCAGGATGTAAACGATCAGGAAAGCACCGCCGCCGCAGTTGTAAGCTTTGCCGGGGAATTTCCAGATGTTGCCCAGACCAACTGCAGAACCGGCAGCGGACAGGATGAAACCTAGCTTGGAACCAAACTCAACGCGATTTTCAGTTGTAGACATAAGTATACCTCCTTTACAAAAGAACAATAAGACGGAAATCTGATTGTTTCCGAGGATAGGAAAAATTGGAAGGATATGTGGAAAAATGATTGCCTTCTTCTCATGGCACACAAAACTGTTCCCTCCTGCAGTTTGTCTGACGTCTAATGGATATTTCATCCTAAAATAAGAAGAATTTGTATGAACTTCCAATTATTTCCATAGATATCCTAAAATAAGGATAGCGTAAAACCAAGTAAATATCTATAAAAATCCCGTTAAGATTTAGGAGTGTTTCTCTTAACACAAAGGAAAAATATGGGGATGGGTTGTATGGCATGAATAAAAAAACAATAAAAAATTGGCATTTCAAAGTGGAAAAATGCCAAAGGAATGGGGAAAAAAGAAGGTCGGAGGGGGAGCCTCCGACCTTGTTGCACAATCTCTTATGCTAAAGATACACTTTTCTGTTTTTTTAAGAAATTGTTTCTGATTAGGAAATGGACATACCGAATACCATACCTGCTACGATGATACAGATGATAGCGATAGGTGCTACATATTTAACCAGAACTTTCCATGCAGGAGCCAGTGCGAATTTGTACTTGCCGTTGGAAGTAGCTTCTTCCACAGCGTTGTCGGGACCCCATACCCAGCCAACAAACAGTACAGAGAAGAATGCGCCCAGAGGCAGCAGCAGTCTGTCTGTCAGGTATTCCAGGAAGTCACCGAAGATAGGGTACATGAGCCCGTCTTTGGAGATCCAGATACCTTTGATGTTCATGTAAGCCTGAGACAGTGTGTAGAATACACCAACGATGAAGATGATGATGGCTGTACCAACCAGAGCTTTGTTTCTTGCGATACCTTTTTCTTCAACCAGGAATGCAACAGTACCTTCCAGAATGGATGTGGAGGATGTTACAGCTGCGAAGAACAGCAGGAAGTAGAACAGCAGACCAAACAGTGTACCACCGGGGATAGACTGGAATACGCCTGCCAGTGTTGCGAATGCGAAGCCGCCGCCCATACCGGGGTCGATGCCTGTAGCGAATACAGCGGGGATGATCATGAAGCCTGCGAACAGAGCTACCAGAGTATCCAGTACGCAGACGATACCAGTATTGGAAACCAGGTTATCTTCGCTGGACAGATAGGAAGCGTATGTTACCATTACGCCCATACCAAGGGACAAGGAGAAGAACGCCTGACCCAGAGCAACCAGAATTGCATTTGTTCCGATCAAAGAGAAATCTACATGCAGCATGTATTTCAGACCTTCGTCAGCGCCGGGCAGTGTGCAGGAACGGATCATCAGACCGATCAGCAGCACGAACAGCAGAGGCATCAGAACTTTAGACATTTTTTCAATACCAGCAGTACCATGGCTGATGATGAAGCATGTCAGCAGCAGGAAGATCAAAGGGAAGATAATAGCACCCTGCAGAGGGAAGCCATTAACACCCAACATACCCAGGAAGTAAGCCATGGGGTCAGCATATACAGTCTGTGCTTCAACGATGTAAGCATAGATGTATTTCATTGTCCAACCGCCAACCTGGCAGTAGTAGCACAGGATGATGAACCCGGTCAGGACACCCAGACCACCTGCAAAGGACCACTTTTCGTTGATTTCACGGAAAGCACCGATAGCGTTTTTGTGAGTTTTACGACCAACTGTGAATTCAGCCATCATAACAGTTGTACCGATCAGGGCAACCATCAGGATGTAAATGATCAGGAAAGCACCACCGCCGCAGTTGTAAGCTTTGCCGGGGAATTTCCAGATGTTACCCAGACCTACAGCAGAACCAGCCGCAGACAGGATAAAGCCTAGCTTGGAACCAAATTGACCACGATTTTCAGTTGCTGTCATAAGAATTCCTCCTTACATAAAAAAATGATAATAATAGCATGAATGGGAAAACCATTCCTGTAATGAAAAAATTTCGCGAAACGAAACTTTTTCCTGTTGCAATTCCCTCCCTCAAATTTCCTTTCTGCCAAAAAGCGTGTCAGGAAATAAAAACTGCAACAGTGATTAGGGTCAAGACTATTCTACCCTATATATTAAATAATTTCAATAAAAATTTTAAAATAAATGCCTTTTTTTTGTTCATATGTGTGTATTAAAATAAATACAATGCTGGAAAAGGCGTCATTTCGCAAAAAATAGCGGATATTTCACAAAGCATTTTTTATATTAATTGGAAAATTTTTACATTAAATTTATTACATAAATGGAAAATAAAGGAAAATATCTGCGGAGAGAACAGCATATTTTCGGGAAAGAAAATTTCTTGTCTGAGGTTCGAAAATTTTACGCAAAAGAAAAGTGTCGGGAAAGTTTCCCGACACGAAAAATATTGCAGCACAAAATCAAGGTCGTTTTTCGTCAAAAAGCTTGTAATACTGCCAGTTTTTCAGGAGTTTTACCCATTCCGTCTGTTCTTCGGAAATGGTATTTTTGAAATCACCGTTGCTGTCTACATAGATATTTTCTGCACAGACGGGCAGTTCTTTCATCAGTCTGTTGTTGGAGCCGTGAAGAGGGGATTCATAACCGGGGACGAACAGCTCCAACACGGCAGACCCCAGGAACTGGGAACTGATGAGACCATTTTCGGGGAAGCCGATTTCTTCGGCGGTCTGCATATTTTCCAGAGCCTTTGCCCTGTCGTTCTGCCAGATGAAATAGGGTGTTTCATAAACAGCCAGCTGTTCTTCCGGTGTACCGTTGGCATCGATGGGATAGTCCAGCAGGTCGAAAAATTCCATGCCGTTGGAGAAGCCGGGCAGGTGGTCGCCAAAATAGACCAGTACGATGGGCTCATCGGAATTTTCCGCATATTCCTTCAGACGGCCGATCTGTTCATCTGCATCCAGGATGCCTTGGAAATACTGGGTTAGCAGGTCTGTTTGGGTTTCATCCAGAGGAACATCCGTGGAGAAATTAGCAGGCAGTGTGCCGTATTTCTTTTCATAGGGGCCGTGGTTCTGGATGGTCACGGTGAAGGAGAAAAGAGGGGTATCCTTTTCTTTGATGTGAGTATCCAGGGTTTCGATGATCTTGTCCATGGTGGCTTCTTCATTAATATAGCCGCCATAGCCCTGGGTTGCCAGATCGAAGGAATCCTCCAGGAAATAGCAGGTTTCGAAGCCCAGATCGGGGTAAACGTTCTGACGGTTATAGAACCAGGCATAGCCGGGGTGGATGGACAATGTTTCATAGCCCAGCTTGGAAAGCTGATGGGGCATGCCGTCAAAATCGCTGTGGATAAAGTTATAGGAGGGCAGGGAACTGTCCAGATAACGGGTGGCACAGCCCGTCAGTACGTCATATTCCGTGTTGGAGGTACCGCCGCCGAAATTGGGCACTACGATATGCCCGCTGACGGTGTCTTCCTCTGCGCAGATGGCTTTGAAATTTTTCAGAGGATCCCGATAGTTGGTGAAATCCAGATGTTCATTTTCGCTTAGGTCGGAGAAGGCTTCGCCCATGATCATCACGATATGGGGATACTGAGTCTCTTCGCCGGGGGCTGCTTCGGGGGCTGCCCAGTCGGTATCTTCCAGTTCTGCAAAGTAGGTGGCATCATAGCCTTCGGGGGCTTTCATCTGGGTGATGTTGAACTGATGCAGGAAGGAATAGATCATCCCACGGGTGTTGTATTGGTTCACCTGAAAATAAGGATTGTCTACGGTAGGATAGCTGTCGTAAAGGGCTTTATCGGCATACCAGAAGTGATTTGCCCCAAAGGCGCAGGCGATGACCAGAATGATACCGGTGATGCGGGGGACAGCAGCCATCGTTGCCCTTGTGGATTTCCGGAAGCTCAGCACCAGCAGTGCTGCGAAAAGCACAAGCAGCAGCCCGATCAGGACAAGCTGATAGACGGGAAAGGTCTTCAGGATGGCGATGACTTCTTTTACCAGTGTCAGGTCGGTGGGGAGCAGGGGTTCCTGCCGCATGGAGACCTTCATGCGGTCTGCAATGGCGAAAAAGACCAGAACCACCCCGGTGCAGCTGACCGAGAAAAATAGCCGCTTCGTCAGGAAGAAGAGCAGCAGCAATACCAACAGCACCGGCAGGATATTCAGCAGCAGCATGGAAGGGGCGTGGAGAATTTTCCAGCCTACGTGCAAAATCTTTGTGGTGGTGATGAGATAGACCAGGCCTGTGATGAAAACGGCACTGATCAGAAGAGCCACAGCGATGCCCTGAGGCGTGGCTGAAAATTTCTTTATTTTATGGACAACAGAAGCTTTTTCAGAAGCTTGTTCCTTCATACAAATTCCTCCTTGCAAATCGAATTTTGGATGGTTTTTTCCTTATAAATAGGGATTATACGAGAATTTGTCGGAAAAGTAAAGAAAGGCGGAAGGGGGGAAGGTTGGAAAATTAAGAATTTTGTCCCTTTTCATGTGAGTGAAATCGTGTATAATAAAATAGGATAGGCTCGAATTTTATAAGAAATCTATGCAAAAGGGCAAAAACTGTGAAAAAGCGGAGGGAGCGACCATTCTGTTATTGTCAGGGATTGTCAGATTTGCTATAATTATAGGGTTGCAAAGAAATAGACATGATATTGTCAGTAAACTCTGAACTAGAGGAGAATAGAGATCATGGGTGAAAAGAGAGAATACAGAAGACGCCGCAGACCCCCCGATGATATGGAGCTGCGCCAGCGTCAGGTGCGCCGCAGACAGACCCGCACCCCTTACCCCGAAGAACAGCAAAGAGGGGGATATGACGAACAGACCTATATCGACCCCAGAAGAGTGGCCCAGGGCAGAAGGATGTCCCGGCGCAGAGCGGAACAGAAAAAGAGACGCCGCAGGGGTATCCTGCTGGTGGTGGCTCTGATTTTGATCCTGATCGGTACATACGCTGCCGCAAAGGTTTGGGTAGCCATGGATCAATGGCAGAGCAAGGCGGAAAAATCTGACTTTGTCGTTTCCACGGCAGATCAGTCCAAGATCAAAGAAGTCATCAATGTGGCGATTTTTGGTACGGATGAGGACGGCTTCCGTGCCGATGTCAATATGGTAGCCAGCTTCAATACCAATACGAAGGAGCTGCATTTCATTTCCGTTCCCAGAGATACCAGAGTCACCATGACCGATGAAATGATTGAATATCTGGAGGATAATAATGCTTACGTGCCCAACCGCAATGGGGTTTATGGTCAGTGTAAGCTGACAGAGGTACACGCCTATGCGGGCAATGACAACCGCTGTACCTTCTCGGTAGCCATGCTGGAAGATCTGCTGGATATCAAGATCGATTATTATGTAAAGGTAGACCTTTCTGCTTTTCGTCAGATCGTAGATGCTGTGGGCGGTGTAGATTTTGAAGTAGAGCAGAGATTGTATTATGTAGACCCTTATCAGGACCTGTATATCGACCTGTATCCCGGCATGCAGCATTTGGACGGGGAAAAGGCGGAGCAGCTGGTGCGTTTCCGTGAGGGCTATGCCCAGAAGGACCTGAAGCGTATCGAAGTGCAGCAGGAATTCATCCAGGCGCTGATCGAAAAGGTCTGCAGCTCTGAAACACTGATGAAGAACTTGAATGATCTGGTGAAGGTGGCGCTGGACTGCACCGAAAGCAATATTTCCGTATCGGAAGCATTGAAATATGTAAAATATGTGAAAGACCTTGACCCTTCGAAGATCACAAGCGATACCGTTCCTTATTCCCAGGACCCCGGCTCCTATTTCTATATGGACGAAGAAGGTACAAAGGAATTGATCGACTGGAGGATCAACGGAATCGAACCGACAGAAGACGTACAGACTATGGATGAAGAACTGATGAATGGGTGAGAAGAATAAATGAGTGGAAAAAGAAGAGGACCGAAGAGAAGAAAACCTTTTAATCCGATCAAGACCTTTTTTAAAATCGTATGTTCCATTGTGCTGGTGTTCGTGATTTTGGCAGGGGGTGCCTGCTTTGCCTATCATAAGGTGACAGGCAATATGCCCTTTTCCAATTTGGGCATCACCACAAACGCAACAGATATGAATATTCTGGATGCACTGCTGGGCAGAAATATCAAGATGAACGTAGCTGTTTTCGGCGTGGATAAGGACGGCACCAGAACGGATGTGGCTTTTGTGGTACATTATGACAGTGCCCAGGAAAGCCTGAGCCTGATCTCCATTCCCAGAGATACCCGTGTTTCTGTCTGCTCCGAGGTGCAGGAACTGCTGGGCGGAAGATATGGCGTGATGAAATTCAACGCAGTCCATGCCATCGGCGGGAAGGAGCATGGCCCTGAGGCGGCAGTGCTGCAGTTGGAGAATCTGCTGGGCATCAGCATTGACCATTATGTAAAAGTAGACTTTGATGCATTGGTGGAGATCGTAGATGCCGTAGGCGGTGTAGAGGTAGATGTTCCCCAGGATATGAAATGGGATATGAGTGATACAGGCGATATCAAAATCGACCTGAAAAAAGGCCTGCAGACACTGGATGGCAATAAGGCACTGCAGCTGGTGCGTTATCGGAAAGGCTATGCCAACGGGGACGTTGGACGTATTCAGGTGCAGCAGTTGTTCCTGAAGGCCCTGGCGGAGAAGGTGCTGAGTACGGAAAGCATCGTAAAGAACCTGGGCGATTATATCAAGGTCATGTATAAACATGTGGAAACAGACGTCAGCCTGTCTGACGCATTGAAATACGCCAACTATATCACAAAGATCGACATGAGCAAAATGACCATGGAAACCCTGCCCGGTGTGGGGCAGTATGTAGGCGGTGTGTCCTACTTCATCCATGATCCCGATGCCACCCAGGAAATGGTAGACCGTATTTTCTACAGCGTGGCTCCTGAGGTGAACGAAGACGGCTCCATCGACAGCAAGAGCCTTTTGATCGAGGTTTCCAATGGGGGCAACGTGGCAGGCCTGGCAGGCAGATTTACGGAACTGCTGAGCAGCGAAGGCTTCCACCTGACAGACCCCACAACTTATAACGGGGAACAGGTGAATTATACCCGGATCCAGGTCAAGACCCAAGGGGCGGGAAAGGATTTAGTGAAATATTTCGATGATGCCAAGGTGGAACAGGCACCGTCCGATATGGGCAGCGCAGATATCCGCATCATCCTTGGGACGAACGAATCCTGATGGTTTCATCCGAAAAGCGATGGTGCATAGGGTTTGATTTGGAAATGATAGGAGAAATAGAAATGGACGTAAAAGAACTTTTTATCCGTGCGGTAAAATCCGGATGCCTTTGCAGTATCTTTTACCACGGATTCATGCTCATCACAGGCGCAGCCATTACTTTGAAGCAGGTTGTGGTTTTCACAGTGGTGTTTATCCTGCTGTATTTCCTGTGGCTGGTGCTGGTCAGTGCCGGGAAGGGCGGAAAAAGATAAGACAGAAACAGAGAAAAGCCTTGGGCAGAACGTTTGCCCAAGGCTTTTGTTATGGTTTTTGGGGCTTTTTTCTCAGCCCCTTTTTTATTTTAAGCCTAAGCTGATGAGCAGGCTTTGATCTACTCGTTTCATCATGGCATCATCCAGATGGCAAAGCTTTTCTTTCAACCGTTGTTTATCGATGGTTCGGATCTGCTCCAGCAGGACCACAGAATCCTTTGGCAGGGCATAAACAGCGGAGGAAAGGGCGATATGGGTCGGCAGCTTTGCTTTGTTCATCTGGGATGTGATGGCGGCGCAGATGACGGTGGGGCTATGCTTATTGCCCACATCATTCTGCACGATGAGGACAGGGCGGATGCCCCCCTGTTCGCTGCCTACCACGGGGCTCAGGTCTGCAAAATAGATATCTCCTCTTCTGACGATCATGTTCTCACACTCCGCTGTTTTGGATTGGTCAGCGGCGGAAGAAATATGTATGATTTGAAAAACTTCCCTGCTGACTGTTCTCAGTATGGACAGAAACAGGGGGATTTATTCTTCGATGGTGAAAAGGGATGCATCAAACTGGGGATTGAATGTGAATTCGTGATAATCCATTTGGTAGCGTTCCTTGCCGTTGGTATCATAGATGACGAAGCGGACGGGCAGGAGGGTCTCCCGGTCTACCCAGAGCTTTTCCGTGGAAAGAGCAGGATCGTTGCCGGGGATGACAGCTTCCAAAACGATGCATTTGGATTCATCCAAAGCTGCAGTTTCCACGCTGACCCCTTCGGACTGCATATAATTCTGGACGAACTGCCCTAAGAACAGTTCGTTTCTTTGCTGGGATTCCGGCACGTTTTTGATGATGCTGCTGTCCAGCTTGGGGTTATGCTGGCAGATGCGTTCCCCGTCGAAAACGGTGTAGTTTCCTGCCACGTTTTCCGGGGCGGTCAGCTCCAGACGGTATTCCCCGGTGGATTTGTAATATTGCTTGGTTTCGTAGACTTTTTCGCCTTTTTCGGAGGTACGGGTCAGGGTGGCGGTGCAGGCATAGCCCTCCATTTCCGCCAGCTGCTTCTGGATGGATTCCAGTTCTGTCAGGGAACCTTCCCTGCTGCAGGCAGCAACGGCGAAAACAAGACCCATGGATAATAAAAATGAGAGGATTCGTTTCATATAAATCCCTCCTGAAAATATGATTTAGTTCAATCTATGAAATCGGACGAAAAAGTAGTATGGAGATTTCAGCGGAAACAGGAAAAAGAAGGAGCGGGGGAGGGGGAAAAGACCTGTGGGCAGCCTTGTAGGCAGGTGGGGAAGGGGATGGGATCCAGAGGTTTTACTTGATTATTTTGGATGGTTAGGGTATAATGAGAAGGAACTTATGATTCAATAAAAAATCCATGAACTTTAGGGGAGGTAAACGATATGAGCAGAATCAAAACAATCGCAACTCGCGACCTGAACAAGAGCGTACAGAACGGTGGCTGCGGCGAATGCCAGACATCTTGCCAGTCCGCTTGCAAAACATCTTGCGGCGTAGCAAACCAGCCTTGCGAAAAACAGTAATCGCGAACTGAATCAGAAAAACCTAGAAAGGGGCTGTTTCAAACAGCCCTTTTTTGTTGTAAAAGCGGAGCAAATCCATGAGTAAGGCGAAGCCTTACGAATGCTTTTTGATCTGTTTCCATAGAAAAGAGTAGAGTATGAGGTAGAAAAATGGTACATCAATATCAATTGAATGGTTATAACATCGTGCTGGACACCTGCAGCGGTTCTATCCATAGTGTGGACGAGCTGGCGTATGATGTCATCAGCATGATTCGGGAAAATACACAGGGGGATATCATCGATGCTATGGTGAAAAAATACGATGATGTCATAGCAGAGGACGTACAGGAATGTATCGACGATGTGGTAGAACTGAGAAAAGCAGGCAAGCTTTTTACCCCTGACAATTATGAACATCTGGCCTATGATTTCAAGGCAAGAAATACCGTCATCAAGGCGCTGTGCCTCCATGTGGCCCACACCTGCAACCTGAACTGCTCCTATTGCTTTGCCAGCCAGGGCAAATATCAGGGGGAACGGGCACTGATGCCTTTTGAAGTGGGCAAACGTGCCATCGATTTCCTGATCGAAAATTCCGGCACAAGACGGAACCTGGAAGTGGACTTCTTCGGCGGCGAGCCTCTGATGAACTGGGATGTGGTAAAGCAGATCGTTGCTTATGCCAGAGAACAGGAAAAGATCCATAATAAAAATTTCCGTTTCACACTGACAACAAACGGCATTCTGGTGGATGATGAAGTCATCGAATTTGCCAACAAGGAAATGCACAATGTGGTGCTTTCTTTGGACGGTAGAAAAGAAGTCCATGACCATCTGAGAAAGAATTATGCAGGGGAAGGCAGCTACGATATCATCGTGCCCAAATTCCAGAAATTTGTGGAAGCCCGCGGCGATAAGAACTACTATATGCGCGGCACTTTCACCCACAACAATGTGGACTTTACAAAAGACCTGTTCCACATGGCAGACTTGGGCTTTACAGAACTGAGCATGGAGCCTGTGGTTTGCGACCCCGCAGACCCTTATGCTCTGACAGAAGAGGATAAACCCATCTTGTTTGAACAGTATGAAATTTTGGCAAAGGAAATGCTCCAGAGAAAAAGAGACGGAAAGCCCATCACTTTCTACCACTATATGCTGGACTTGGAGCATGGCCCTTGCATCTATAAGAGAATTTCCGGCTGCGGCAGCGGCACAGAATATATGGCAGTGACCCCTTGGGGCGAGCTGTACCCCTGTCATCAGTTCGTTGGGGATGAAAAATACAGCATGGGCGATATCTGGGAAGGCGTGAAAAACACAGAAATCCAGGATGAATTCAAATGCTGCAACGCCTATGCCAGAGAAGGCTGCAAGGATTGCTGGGCGAAGCTGTATTGCTCCGGCGGCTGTGCGGCAAATGCATACCATGCAACAGGCAGCATCACAGGCATTTATGAATATGGCTGCGACCTGTTCAAGAAGAGAATCGAATGTGCGATTATGATGAAAGTCGCAGAAGCTGAGGAAGGTTTATAAGTAATATATTTTATGAGCGGTAGCATGAGCAAGAGTATGCTCGGAGTTGCCAATGAGCCTGATACGAGAGCAGCAGGTGACCTCATGAACAGAAAGAAAGGTTTTTATGAAAACACCCATTTGTGATTTTGTAAAACAGTACACAGATAAGGACACGACCCGTTTCCATATGCCGGGACACAAGGGCGTGTCCTTTTTGGGCTGCGAAAAAATGGATATTACGGAAATCAGCGGGGCTGATGAACTTTATGATGCTGAGGGCATCATTGCGGAAAGTGAGGAAAATGCCACCAGTCTGTTTGGCTTCGGAAAGACCCTATACAGCACGGAAGGCTCTTCCCAGTGTATCCGCACTATGCTGTTTCTTGCTTTGCAGCAGGCAGAAAGAAGGGCAGAACGCCCTGTGGTGTTGGCGGCGAGAAATGCCCATAAGGCGTTTCTCTATAGCTGTGCTTTGCTGGATTTGGATGTGGAATGGCTGATGCCGGAGAGGGGAGAGAAAAGCTCCCTTTGCACCTGCCCCATTACGGCGGCACAGGTGGAAAAAAGATTGATTGAAATGGAGAGAAAGCCCTTTGCGGTCTACATTACCGCTCCCGATTATCTGGGGTATCGACCCGATATCAAGGCTTTGGCGGCAGTCTGCAAAGATGCGGGTATCCCACTGTTGGTGGATAATGCCCACGGGGCCTATCTGAAATTTTTGAACCCTTCTCTGCACCCCATCGACCTTGGGGCAGCCATGAGCTGTGATTCTGCCCATAAGACACTGCCTGTGCTGACAGGGGGCGCGTATTTGCAGCTTTCCGAGGAATGGGCGGAAAAGATCGGCGGTCAGGCGAAAAAGGCCATGGAGCTTTTCGGCTCTACCAGCCCTTCCTATCTGATTTTGCAGTCCTTGGACAAATGTAATCCATATCTGGCGGAGGGCTATCCTGAAAGACTGAACCAGACCATCGAACGGGTAAACCGATTGAAGGATGCTTTGCGGAAACAGGGCTGGGAAATCATGGACGGTGACCCCCTGAAGCTGACGATCTTCACGGGAAAAATGGGCTATACCGGGGAAGGAGGGGCGGAAGTACTGCGGAAAAATGGCGTGGAATGTGAATTTGCCGACTTGGATGGGGTGGTGCTGATGGCGACACCGGAAAACCGGGAAGAGGATTTTGCCAAGGTGGCGGCAGCATTGGGCAGCCTGCCCCCGAAAAAAGAAAAGCCTGCGACTATGCAGATGCCTTTAACTTTGCCACAGCAGAAAATGACCATCCGAGAGGCGGTTTTCAGCCCGTGGGAAGAAGTAGACTGCGAGGATGCTGTAGGGCGCATCTGTGCAAGCCCCTGTGTTTCCTGCCCCCCTGCCATACCTATTGCCGCCAGCGGGGAAGAAATCACGTTGGAAATGGCAGCATTGTTCCGTGCCTATGGGGTGGAAAAAATCAAAGTTGTAAGATAAAAATTTTAGGACATAGCGGATGCTGTGTCCTTTTCTCGTGGAAGTTTTTTCTTGAATCTTTACAGTTTTCTTAAAATTTTTTTAAAATGAACAAAAGTTCAGTCCTTTGTGGTATGATGATTTACATAATGAAGAAATTTTGCGGAAAACAGGAACTTTTGGAGAGAAGTTCCGTCTGAATAAAAAGGTACTTATGTGAAGGAGATGAGGGTATGAACAGAAACAAAAAACTGGCAAAGCGCGCCATGGGAACCGTGCTGGCGGCGGCCATGCTGATTTCTCCCCTGAGCTATTTCGGAGCGCAAACAGCCTATGGGGCAACCACCTATTATGACCAGAAAACAGAAAAAACAGTGACCCGCGGGGTGACTTATGAAAAAAGCAGCCGTATGACCGATGCGGGCATCCAGAATATCCATGTGCTGAAGGTAGACCTGACAGAAAGCACACTGGAGATTCGGGAAGTGGAAAGCAAAAGCGAGTATGGCTTGAAGGAGACTGTCAAAAAACTGCTGACAGACAATGGCGCTGTGGCAGGGGTCAACTCCGACTTTTTCGGCCTGAGCGGTTCTTATTCTGCGGCCTTTGGCCCCATTGTCCGTGACGGGGAAGTGATTTCCTCAGGGACGACTCTGAATAAAGGAGAAGGGCAGTATGCGGCATTTTTCATGGATGAGGACGGCAATCCCTTCTTCGATTATTTCACCATGACAGCCAGATTCGGCAATGAAAAAAAGACCATTGAACTGGCTTCCATGAATAAAGTCACATCCATGGTATTCCCTATCTATCTGGACAGAAATGCCATGACCAATACATCCAGCCTGGACAAACGGTTCCAGAATCTGGTGAAATTTGTGGTAGAAGATGATACCATTACATACGTTTCCCAGAAGGGCGAAACGGTGACAGTGCCTGAAGATGGTTATCTGATCGTCATGAGCGGCGATTATTACACCAATGCGGCCAGCATGTTTGCGGCAGGGGATGCCATTCACTTGGATATCACCTCTTCTGTTGACTTGGACGGCATCGATACTGCCTTTGGCGGCGGCGGAAAACTGCTGGTAGACGGCAAGATTACAACGGCAAATTCCATCGTTGCCGGCGGCAGACAGCCCAGAACCGCCTTTGGTGTTTCTAAGGACGGCAACACAGCCATTTTCATGGTAGTGGACGGCAGAGGCGACAGCATCGGTGCCACCCATTGGGAAATGGGTCTGCTGATGCAGGAATATGGTGCTTATGAAGCTATGCACCTGGACGGCGGCGGTTCTTCCACTATGGCTGTCCAGACAACAGAGGACAAAGCCCCTGTTGTGCAGAATGATGTTTCCGAAGGCTCTGAACGAAAAGTCATCAATGCTGTAGGCGTTTTCCAGAATGCACAAAAGGGCGAGATCAAACAGATCGCTATTCAGCCTTCCATGACGAGAACTTTGGCAGGCAAGCCCATCACATTTACGGTGTATGGCTTGGATGAATATTATAACCGCATCGAAATTCCCGCCAGTGCAGTAGATCTGGATGCAGTTGGGGTAGATGGCACATGGAATGGCTATACCTTCACACCCAAGACCAGCGGCACATTCACGGTGATCGCTGTCTATAAAAACCTTGTGGCACAGCAGAATAATGTGGTCAGCGGCAAGGTGGCGAGACTGAGCCCTACCAATACAAGCATCAAGCTGGCAAAGGCCGGCGATACAGCCACCATCGCCATGAATGCCTATGACCAGGATGGTTTCTCCTATTGGGCATCCACCAGCACAAATTATACGGTAGCAAATCCGGAGATCGGTTCTGTTTCCGGCAATGTTTTCACAGCGAAAAAGACAGGTTCTACTTATATCAAATGTGAAAAAGACGGCGCCGTAGCCTATATCACAGTGACCGTCGGCAATGCCGCAGCGGTGAAAGCACCTGCAGCCACAGCGGCAAAGGATGTGCTGAATCAGCCTGTGACAAAGAAAAATGACGGTGCTTACTACTTTAATGTAGCAGGCAAGATCGCATATACAGGGGACAAAACCATTGCAGCGGAAACATACAACAGCGCAAGAAGCAAGGTGAAATCCTATGTGGATGCCAATGCGGACGTTGCTATCTATGGCGGTGCCAACGATATCCAGTCTGCCAAAAAGCTGGATTCCCTGAGCTGGAACGGAAGCTATCGTTTCCTGAACCGGGGCGGCGTCAGCCTTGCGATGCTTTCTGCGGCAAAGGGCGGCATTACTGCTACAAATCCTTCCCAGTGGGCAAGCTTCACAAGGGATATCGACAATGCGGGCAATGATACCATCGTTCTGGTGATGGATAAGACCCCTTCCGATTTTAAATCTGCGGCAGAAGCCAACTATTTCCGTGCGATTTTGAATAAATATGTGGAACAGGGCAAGACGGTATTTGTCATCTCCTGCTACAATACAGGCTATTGGTCTTCCACAAAGGACGGCATCCGTTATATCAACCTGCCCAACCTTTGGAGAGCAGACGGCACAGTGAACCAGAACTATACCATGCTGCGTTTCCGTGTGAAGGATGGCAATGTGACTTACGAAGCAGTCAATATTAAATAAGAAAGAAAAAATGTTTTCAGGGGGTTCTCTGAAAACATTTTTTTTGCCCGGAATCTCCGCTTTTTGTTGTAAAACAGAGGGAAATAAGGTACTATATAGGGTGGGTTAGGATGAGAATTTTTTTGCCTATCCCATGGATTTTATTTAGATTTTAAATGAGTTTTAGGAGTTTATTATGTCGGAAAAAGGCAATCGGGCGGTAAAGACCGTCAGCTTTATGATGTTGATCACCCTTTTTGGGAAAATATTAGGTCTAGTGCGAGACCAGTTTTTGGCGGCAAAGTATGGATACAGTACCGCCGGCGCGGCATTTTATATTGCCAGCCAGATCCCCCGTACCTTCTTTGATGTAGTCTTTGCATCGGCGATCTCAGCCAGCTTTATTCCTATTTTTGTGGAATATATGCAGAAAAAAGGAAAAGAAGAAGCTTTTGCACTGGCCAATCGTTTTATCACGATCATTTCCACAGGAACGGTCATTGTCATGCTGGGATGTATGGTTTTGGCAGAGCCTCTGGCATGGCTCTTTGCCCCCGGCTATGAAGTGCAGACCATCGAATTAGCCGTGCCTCTGCTGCGAATGCTGTTCCCCACGATGCTGTTTACGGCAGTGGCCTTTTCTTTTGTAGGGATTTTGCAGTCCTTGGATGAATTTAATATACCTGCGGCACTGAGCGTGGTGTCCAATGGTATTTTGATCTTTTATTATATTTTCCTGAATGACAGATTTGGGGTATATGGTCTGGCGGTGGCATTCCTTATCGGCTGGGCCATGCAGGCAGCGATCCAGATCCCTTCTCTGCATCAGAAGGGTTATCATTATCGTCCCGATTTTCATTTCAGGGATGAAGGCCTGAAAAAGATCGGCAAACTGATGCTGCCTGTTATGGTAGGCACTTGGATCCAACCCATCAACTATATGATCAACGCAAGATTTGCTTCTCAGCTTTCCAATGGGGAGCTGGGGGTGACCTCTCTGGGCTATGCCAACAATTTGTATACCATCATCGTAGGGGTGTTCGTTCTGGCTATCGCCAATATGGTATTCCCCAAATTTTCCCGCATGACGGAGGATAAAAAAGGCTTTGGTCTGGCGGTCAGAGGAACCCTGAAAGCCATGATCTTTCTGCTGATCCCCATGACAGTGGGGCTGATGGTTTTGGCAGAGCCAGTGGTAACTTTGATTTATAAGCGTGGGGAATTTGACCTGCTGGCGACGGAGCTGACCTCCAAAGCCCTGTTCTTTTTTGCATTGGGCATGGTGGGCTATGGCGTGCAGAATATCCTGAGCCGTGCCTTTTATGCCAATCAGGATGGGAAAACTCCCTTTTATTCCGGTCTGGTTTCCATCGGCATCAATGCAGTGCTTTGCTGGCTGCTCTTAGAGCCTATGGGCATTGGCGGTCTGGCCTTTGCAGCGGCGGTTTCCTCCACAGCGGCGGCAGTGGTACTGTTGGTTCCTGCGGTAAAGCAGTATCCCGATATCCTGGATAAGTCCCTGGTGGGGCAGATCGGCAAGATGCTTCTGGCGGCGGCGGGAATGCTGGTGCTGGTTTTCGGCTGCAAAATGGCAGTGGCATCTGTCATGGGCGGTCTGATCGGGCAGATCATCCTGCTGTGTGTCTGCGGCGGCGTGGGCCTTGTGTCCTACATGATTTTTGCGAAGCTTCTCAAAATCGAAGAAAGCGATTTTGTGTTTGATATCATTAAAAAGATTTTAAAAAGAGGAACCGGCGGCGATGGCGAAGCCGTTGAGAAAAGCACCGCAGCTTCCTCTTACAAGAGAAAGAAAAAATGGAGAACATACTCTATGGCAGAAAAGATTTCTTTTATCATTGAAGACAGTTTCTGTTTCCGTGTCATCGAGCGCATCTGGAATGTGCTGATGGTCCTTTGGATGGACAGCATCGCCTACAGCGTATATGCAAGAATCTGCAGAAGCTGGAAAAATGCCTTCGAAAACAGTGCGATCCTGAATTTCCTGCGGGCAAACTGGGACAAGTATCTGCATACGCAGCATGGCATCCTGCCCCGTTTCTGGCATAACCTGACCCACTGGAGCGGCATGGCGGTACGCAGAAGAAGCAACGGACTGGCGGCTGCCATGGGGGAAAGCTTCCTTTTCCGTGTGTTCAATCAGAATTTCCTGATTTTGTGCCTGGCGGGCATCGTGGCGGCGATCCCTATTTTCCCCACTATGCTCTTGGCGGTATTGTGTCTGGGAACATTTGCTTTGTATTTTATTCAGCTGTTCCTGGGGCGCATCAAGGTGCAGAAAACCAGTATGGTCAGCGTTTTGCTGGGCTGTTTTGCAGCCTGCATCCTTTACGCAGGGGTGACAAGCTATGCTTTCCCTACGGCGATCTTGGCAACCTGCCTGTTCCTGATTTTGATGGCGGTGTTCTTTGTGGCGAAGGATACCATTGATACGGAAGAAAAACTGGATTTCATCCTTTGGGTGCTCATCAGCATGGGGGCATTGATTGCCCTGTATGCGGTATACCAATATATTGTCGGCGTAGAAATGGATGCCGCCTGGGTGGATGCGGAAAGCTTCGACATCACCACCCGTGCCTATGCTACCTTCAACAATCCTAACGTTCTGGGGGAATATCTGATCTTGGTAGGCTCTTTGGCGGCAGGTATGATGTGGAAGATGCGGAACTGGTTCGGTAGATTGTATTATACCGGCTGCTTCGGTGTGATCTGCTTAGGTCTGGTGGCAACAGGCTCCCGTGGGGCGATGCTGGGTCTGATGTTCTCCGCAGGGCTGTTCGTTCTGCTTTCGGAAAAGAGACTCATCCCTCTGGGCATCATCCTGCTTTTGCTGATGCCTTTCATCCTGCCGGAAAGCCTTTGGGCGAGAATTGCCAGCTCCGTAACTATGAGCGACTCTTCTTCCCTGTATCGTGTGTCTATTTATAGCGCTGCTTTCGATATCATTCGGCATTACTGGACAACGGGTATCGGTATCGGTGCTTTCAATCAGATCTATCCCCTGTTCTCCTTTGAGGCGGCCAATGCATATCATGCCCATAACCTGTTCCTGCAGGAATTCATCGAACTGGGCGTGGTTGGTTTCATCGTGATGGTACTGCTGTTCCTGTTCTTCTTCCAGAAGCTGTATTCTGCCATGAGAACCGTACCCAGAAGGTTTAAGTTCCTTTTGGGGGCAGTCTTTGGCGGCTTTGCGGGGCTTTTGTTGCAGGGCTTGACAGACCATCTGTGGTTTGACTACCGCATCGTGCTGTTCTTCTGGTGCTTCATCGGCATCGGCATGGCGGCAGTGCGTGTGGGGGAAAGAAAGGGCGAAAGAGAAACGGAGGAAAGATAAAAATGGAGAAAAAAATGAAAGTCCTCCATGTTTTGACGGACAGAAACATCGGCGGCGCAGGGCGCTGGCTGTTGTATTATTTGAAATATCATAACAGAGAAAAATTTGAGGTAAAGGTGCTGCTGCCCCATGACAGCCTGTTGGTGGAAGCGGTGCAAGCATTGGATGTGCCTGTCATCGCCATGGAAGAGATGGAAGATAAATCCTTCGACAAAAAGGCCATGAAGGCTTTGGCGAAGGTGTTTCGGCAGGAAAAGCCGGATATCGTCCATACCCATGCCAGCATGACAGCCCGCATGGCGGCAAGACTGGCAAGAGTGCCTTATATCTTCAATACGAAGCACTGCATGGAAGGGGCCCCCGGTCCCCTGCCCAAGAGAATCCTCCGCAGAGAGGTCAATGCAGTTTTCAGCGATAAAATCATTGCAGTCAGTCGGGCGGTGCGTCGCAGTATGATACACGGCGGCACATCCCCGGAGCAGATTGCAGTGGTCTATAACGGCATCGAGCCTATCCCCATCCCTACTGCGGAGGAAAAAGCGGCACTGCTGGCATCCTTCGGCGGCAAGGCCGGCGAAAAGGCCGTAGGCATGGTAGCCAGACTGGAAGAAGTCAAAGACCATGAGACTTTCCTGCTGGGGGCGCAAAAGGTGCTGGAAAACCGAAAGGATGTCCGCTTCTATATCATCGGCGACGGCAGCCTGCGGGAAGAACTGGAAAGAAGAGCGGCAGAGCTGGGCATCAGCGAAAACGTGATCTTTACCGGCTTTTTGCAGAATGTGGAAACCATCGAGGCGGCCTTGGATATTGCTGTGATCACCTCTAAGGCGGAAGCATTGTGCCTGTCCATTTTGGAAAGCATGATCGCAGGCATTCCTGCAGTGGGCACAGACAGCGGCGGTGTGGCAGAGGTCATCAAACACGGCGAAAACGGCTTCCTGATCCCCATTGGAGACAGCGACGCTCTGGCGGAACGGCTGGAAGAGCTGCTGGCGGATGATGCCAAGCGCAAAGCCTTTGGCGAGCAGGCGAAAAAGGATGCGGAAAGCACCTTCCTGGCGGATAAGATGACAAGAAGAATCGAAAAACTCTATCTGGAGGCAAGAAAATGAAAAACAGAAAACTATTCGGTATTTTTAATATCGTGGATATTCTATTGATCCTGCTGGTCATCGCTGCAGGCATCGTCGGGGGGAAAATGTTCCTGGGCGGCGACAGCCAGATGGATACGGCGGCAGAAACAAAGACCTATTCCTACGTGGTCATGGGGAAAGAAGTGGTGGAAGAAACGGCAAATTTCCCTGTGGTTGGGGGCAATGCCTATGAAAGCTCCACATCTACTTATCTGGGCGTGGTAACGGACGTAAAGGCAGAGCCTTTTACAGAAACCATGTTCAACCGCACCACAGGCAAATATGAAAAAGTGCCTGTAGCTGGTTACAGCGATATTTATGTGACCATTGAAGGCAATGGCACAGAGACAGAAAAGGACATCACAGTGGAAGGCACCACAGTAAAGGTCGGTATGGAACTGAATGTCAAAGGCAAAGGCTATGCTTTTAAGGGCATTGTCGTGGAAGTAAGGGATGGTGAGTGATATGGCAAAGAAAAGACCGAATATTGTAGATATCCTCATTATCGTTGTGATCGTTGCATTGTGCGCCGTGGCGGTGTTGAAATACGGCGTGGTGAATAAAGAGGAATCCGCAGGGGTGGATGCTTCCGCAGAACAGAGAACCTATACGGCTTTCATCGATGAGGTGCGTATGGCGACGGTCAATGCTCTCCACGAAGGGGACAAGATCTTCGATGAAAAAACAGGCATCTGCCTGGGTACCATCACAAAGGTGGATCACAAGCCTTTTATGAAGAACGTTCTGCAGAATGACGGCACCATCACGGCGGTGGAATTCCCTGATTACTATAGTGTGACGCTGACCATCGAAGGCCCTGTCATCGAAAAGGAAGAAGGCTATTTCGTCGAAGGCATCGTGGAAATGAAGGCAAATTCTGAAATGAATGTGGTAACAAAATATGCGAAACCCGTTATGAAGATCACAAGTATTCAGGAATAAACAGGGGGACAGCTTATGAAAAAGTATAAAATTTTGATGGCTCTGATGGGCTTGGAGATCGGCGGGGCGGAGACCCACGTGGTGGAGCTTTCCAAGGAACTGAAAAAACAGGGCTATGATATCATCGTTGCTTCCAACGGCGGCGTATATGAAAAGGAACTGGCAGAAGCGGGCATCCGTCATTATCAGGTGCCTCTGAACCAGAGAAATGTACTGAAAATGGCTCGTTCCTATTTCATGCTGAAAAAGATCATCAAAAAGGAAAAGGTGGATATCGTCCATTCCCATGCGCGAATTCCCAGCTTTGTCTGCGGTCTGCTGAAGGTCCGCATGAAAAATGCCTTTACTTTTGTGACCTCTGCCCATTGGGTATTCTACACAGGCATGGGCCTGAAATACCTCTCCAACTGGGGACAGAAGGTGGTTGCGGTCAGTGATGATATCCGGGATTATCTGATGGAAAATTACCGTGTGCGTTTCGAAGATATTTTTGTGACCATCAACGGTATTGATACAGAAAAATTTTCTCCCAATACAGACCAGAGCAAAATCCGTGCAGAATTTGGCCTGAAGGAAGAAGAACCTACACTGGTTTATGTCAGCCGTATGGATGAAAGCCGTGCCCTGGTGGCAAGACAGCTGATCGCTTTGGGGCCCAAGCTGGCGAAAGCCATCCCCGGGCTGAGAATGCTGATCGTCGGCGGCGGTGACGTATTTGACGAACTGCTGGAAAAAACGAAGGAAGCCAATGCTGCCATCGGCAGGGAATGTATCACTATGACCGGCGGCAGAACAGATATCAATGAACTGGTGGCTGTGGGCGATGTATTCGTTGGCGTCAGCCGTGCGGCACTGGAAGCCATGGCGGCGGAAAAACCTGTTATCGTGGCAGGGAACGAAGGCTATATCGGTCTGTTCGCAGAGGATAAGCTGGAATTGGCTCAGGAAAACAACTTCTGCTGCCGTGGATGCGAGCTTTCCAGCGAAGCACTGCTTTACAGAGATGTGGTCCATGCCTTCAACGACCTGACCGATGCGGAACGCCAGCAAATGGGTGCATACGGCAGACAGGTCATCTTCGAATACTATTCCGTAACCAAAATGGCAGGAGACTGCATCTGTGCCTATAATGCGGCATGGAAGGAGACCCATGTGCCTCAGTATAACGTGGTGATGAGCGGCTACTATGGCTTCAACAATACCGGCGACGAAGCCATCATGCTTTCCATGCACAAGAATATTCAGGAAATGGGCGATAATTACCATATCACCGTCCTGTCCAATAAACCCCAGGAAACTAAGGAGAAATACGGCATAGAAGCGGTTTATCGCTTCGGCGTGCGGGATGTGCTCCGTGCCATCAAAAAATGTGATGTGCTCCTTTCCGGCGGCGGCTCTCTCCTGCAGGACAGCACCTCCACCCGTTCCCTGATGTATTACCTTTCCATCACGGCTACGGCAAAGATGATGCGGAAAAAGGTCATGCTTTATGCCAACGGCATCGGCCCTGTCAGCGGCAAGCGCAACCGAAGACTGGTGAAACAGGTGGTCAATAAAGCCGACCTGATTACATTGAGAGAAGAAAATTCCTATGAAGAACTGCTTTCCATGGGCGTGAACCCCAAGAAATGCTTCGTCACAGCCGACCCCGTATTTACTATGGACGGCATTGGCGCGGAAGAAGCCCAGGCGATCCTGCAAAAAGAAGGCGTGCCTGCGGATAAGCCTATGGTAGTGGTTTCTGTCCGTAACTGGAAGGATATGGACAAATTTATCGGCAGATTCGCGGAAATGTGCGATATCATTGTGGAAAAATACCACAGAAACATTGTGTTCCTGGGGATGCAGATGCCCAATGATATCACAGTCAGCGAAAAAGTACGCAAGAAAATGAAGCAGGACGCTTATATTTTAAAGGGAAATTATTCTCCCTATGAAGTCATGGGTATCATTTCCCAGGCAGATTTCATTCTGAGTATGCGTCTGCATACCCTGATTTTCGCCGCAAGACAGCGGGTACCTCTCATCGGCTTTATTTACGATCCTAAGATTGAATATTATCTGGAAAAACTGGATATGCCCAGCGGCGGCAAGCTGAAGGAATTTGATCGGGAAAAAACACTGGCGTTGGTGGATGATGTCATCAACCATAAGGATGTATATGTGGCGAAGCTGGAACAGAAGGAACTGGAACTGGAAAAGATGGCCCACAGAAACGAAAAATATCTGGCGAAATTGTTGGAACACAGAAAGAAATAAGGGGTGTTTGGAATGAGCAAAAAAACACATGTGTTAGGGGTACCTTTTGATGCAGTGACAATGGAACAGGCTGTGGCAAAGGCGAAAAAGATGCTTGCGGAAGAGGGACAGCATTTCATCTGCACACCAAATCCTGAAATCGTTATGGAAGCCCAGAAGGATAAAGAACTGATGAATATCCTGCATGAGGCGGATATGGTGATCCCTGACGGCATCGGTGTCGTTTGGGCATCCAAATACAGCGAGATCCGCCTGAAGGAGAGGGTGGCAGGCTACGACCTGACCCAGAACCTGATGGCAGAGCTGGCTGCAACAGGGGAGACCTTCTATTTCTTCGGCGGCGCCCCCGGCGTGGCATCTACAGCCGCAAGGATGATGATGAAAAAATACCCCGGTCTGAAGGTGGTCGGTGTACACAACGGCTACTTCGATGAAAAAGAAGAAAAGAAGATCATCCAAGACATAAAAACAAAATCCCCGTCCATACTGTTAGTAGGATTGGGCGCACCCAAGCAGGAAAAATGGATCTATGATAATATTCGTCTGGTTAGGGCGAAGGTAGCCATCGGCGTTGGCGGCAGTTTTGACGTTATGGCAGGAAATGTGAAGCGGGCACCGAAGATCTTCCAGAAGCTGGGTCTGGAATGGTTCCACCGCCTCATCACACAGCCTACAAGATGGAGACGTATGATGCGTCTGCCCAAATTTGCGCTGACAGTCCTGAAAACAAAGGGACGTTGATGGACTTTTGAGCAAAAGCGTCCTGAAAGGGACGTGAGGATATGAAAATTTTAAAAAAGAGGGATTGGTTCTATCTGATCGCCGGTACGGCCTTGATGGCCATTGGCGCAGAGGGGTTTTTCGAACACGCGGATCTGGTTGCCGGCGGCATCACGGGTATCGGCATCATGCTGGACGCATGGACACAGGCAAGGTTCGGGCTGCATATACCCCTTTGGTTCGTGAACATCGTGTTGAACGCCCCTCTTTTTTTATTGGCATGGAAGCAAAAGGGAAAAGCCTTTATGGGGCGCAGTGTTTTGACGGCATCCTTGTTTTCCCTGATGCTGTATGTGGAAGAATTATTTCCCCTGTATAGCAGAGACCCTTTGCTGGCGGCGGTATTTGGCGGGGCCTTTCTGGGGATCGGCTTGGGGCTGGTGCTTTCGGTGGATGCCACCACGGGCGGCGTGGATCTGGCGGCTACATTGCTGCATACAAAATTCCGTTCTGTTTCTATTCCCAAATTCATTTTTATATTAGATGCGGCTGTTATTTTGGCGGGCATCGCGCTTTTCGGGGTGGAAAAGGGGCTCTATGCGATTTTGGCGGTCTATGTCACCGATCAGTTCATCGATCTGGTGATCGAAGGGATGAATTATGCCAAGGCGGCATGGATCATTTCTGATAAAAATGAGGAGATCGCCGCGGCACTTTTGACAGATTTGAGCAGAGGGGTCACGGCATTTTCGGCAACGGGAAAGTACACCGGTGAAGGACGAGAAGTGCTTTTTTGTGTTTTTTCTAAAAAAGAAGTCCATTCCGTCAAAAGCATTATTATGAATATCGACCGAAACGCCTTTTTCCTTTTGACGGATATACGGGAAGTTTTGGGTAAGGGCTTTCCGGAAAAGTAAAAAATGACGTCTGATTTCGCTTAGAAATATACTTTTTTTATCCCAATCAGAGGAAATCAAGGGTCAGTTTCCATAAAAAACGTGTCATGTTTTTATGGAAAAATCAAACCGAAAGAGATTTTGACTGTTTTTTTTTGATTTCCTCTTTCTTTTTTTGGCATTTTGTTATAAAATGGGTTTAGGTGAATTTGATACCTCGTCAGAAAGAGGCTTTTAGGCATTTTATACAGTATTCTGTGGCAAGGAAAGAGTGTCGGGAAAAGAATCAGAAAAAAGTATTGAGGTGAGGGCGATGATTTCAAATCAGATTTTGCAGAGCACTATTGATGGGTTGAAAAACATCACACGTAAGGAATTGAGCGTAGTGGAAAAAGAGGGCAAGGTAATTGCCACAACAGAAGAAAACATGATCGGCCGTCAGATTGACGCTGTGGAAAACTTCATCAGTTCCCCTGCGGAAAGCCAGCTGATCCTGGGCTATCAGTATTTTAAAATTTACGATAATGGTGTACCCGAATATGTCATCCAGGTAAAAGGGGAGGATGAAGCCGGCTATCAGATCGGCAAGATCGCCGCATTCCAGATCCAGAGCCTGCTGGTGGCCTATAAAGAAAGATATGATAAAGATAACTTCATCAAAAACCTGCTGCTGGATAACCTGCTGCTGGTAGATATCTATAGCCGTGCGAAAAAGCTGCACATCGAAAATAACGTACACCGCATCGTTTACCTGATCGAAACCAATATCGATAAGGAAATGAACGTGGTTGAGATCGTACGCAGCATTTTCCCTGCAAAAACAAAGGACTTTGTAACTGCGGTAGATGAACACAGCATCATTCTGGTTAAAGAACTGCGGGAAAAAGAAACAGCGGAAGAGATCGACCGTATTGCAAAGACCATCGAAGAAACATTGAATGCGGAAACTAACAGCCATGTTTATATTTCCAGCGGTACCATCGTCAGCGATCTGAAGGATGTTTCCCGTTCCTACAAAGAAGCGAAGATGGCTCTGGAAGTTGGCAAGATTTTTGAAACAGATAAATTTATCGTGAACTATGAAAAGCTGGGCATCGGCCGCCTGATCTATCAGCTGCCTCTGCCTCTGTGCCGTATGTTCATCAAAGAAGTGCTCCATGGACTGACGATGGATGATTTCGATGATGAAACCTTGGCGACAGTCAATAAATTCTTCGAAAATAACCTGAACGTTTCCGAAACCAGCCGTCAGCTGTATATTCACAGAAATACACTGGTTTACAGACTGGATAAGCTGCAGAAGATGACAGGGTTGGATCTGAGAAACTTTGATGATGCCATCATCTTCAAGATCACACTGATGGTAAGCAAATACATGATCTACATGGATAAAATGGCGTATTGATATATGCTTCGGCATTTTTCGTCAAAATCAGAATTTTATAGCAGGAAGGGATAAGGGCGAGTATTTTCTCGCCCTTTTTCATGGAAATTCTGTGAAATTTAAGGTGATTTTAAGAAAAATGAAGATTTTAGAGTATTTATGCCCCTTGTTAGGATTTTTTGTTTATGGTATAATATCCGCGAAGAAGCGGAGACAAGGCAAAAAAAGAAAGCCATTCGGCTGTTTGCAGACGAAAGGGCTTGTTTTTTTGACCTGAAGGAGCAACGCGAACGAGGAAAACGAAGTTTTTCGAGGGTTTCCGCTTCGGATTGAGATGCGAAAAGAGAAGAAATTCGTCAAATCATGATAGATATTGAAAATTTTCAGAAAGAGGGAGATACGTTATGATCCATATGAATAACGTAACAAAAGTATATCCCAATGGTTCTGTCGGCGTGGAAAATATCAACCTGCATATCAACAAAGGTGAATTTGTATTCATCGTTGGTTCCAGCGGTTCCGGTAAATCCACACTGATGAAGCTCCTTTTGAAGGAGTTGGACCCTACCGAAGGGGATATCATTATCAACAGAGTGAAAACAAACGAATTGAGCAGAAAGCAGATCCCTTATCTGCGCCGCAATCTGGGCGTTGTATTCCAGGATTTCCGTCTGCTGCCCAATAAGACCGTATACGAAAATGTGGCCTTTGCCATGCGTGTCATTGAAGCCCCCAGCCGTATCATCCGCAGAAATGTGCCTGCAGTTTTGGCACTGGTGGGCCTTGGCCAAAAAGGCAGAAGCTATCCCAACCAGCTTTCCGGCGGGGAACAGCAGAGAACTGCTTTGGCCAGAGCCATCGTAAACAATCCCCCTATCCTCATCTGTGACGAACCTACGGGGAACCTGGACCCTGAAACAGCAGATGGTATTATGCAGCTGCTGGACGATATCAACAAACGCGGTACTACCATCGTTATGGCGACCCACGCAAAGGATATCGTAGACGCCATGCAGAAGCGTGTCGTTACCCTGCAGCATGGACACATTGTAAGAGATATTGAAAAAGGTGGTTATAGCGATGAGGCCTAGTACGATCAAATATTTTGTGAGAGAAGGCTTGAGCGGGCTGAAAAAGAACCTGCTGATGACAATGGCTTCTATGGTCGCCGTTGCTGCCTGTATCTCCATTTTGTCTTTTTCCTACTGTGTAGGAAGCAACCTGCAGTATATGCTGAACCAGATGGAGGATTCCATCGGTATCTCTGTTTTCCTGAAAGGCGAGCTGACAGGGGAACAGATCGAAAATATGAAAACAGAGATCGGCAAGATCGACCATGTGGAAAGCGTGGAATATATCTCGCCCATCGATGCTTTGGATGAACTGAAGCAGGACTGGGGTGCCGATGAAGATATCTTTGTGGGCTTGGATAATGAAAACAATCCTCTGTCCCATTCCTTCCAGATCTCTCTGGACAGTATCGAAAATCAGAATGGTGTCCTGACTGCCCTAGAAAGTATAGATGGTATCGAAAACGTGCGCCATGGGCAGACAGAAACAGAGCTGCTGCTGAAAGCAAACCGCATCTTCAGTGTAGCCAGTGTGATCGTCATGCTGCTGCTGGGGGCCATCTCCGTCATGATCATCATGAATACCATTCGTATTTCTGTTGTAAACAGAAGAGTGGAAATCAATATTATGAAATATGTGGGTGCTACCGACTGGTTCATCCGCTGGCCCTTCATCATCGAAGGTATCATCATTGGTCTGGTGGGGGCTATGGTTCCGCTGATCCTCGGATTCCCTATCTATGCGAAGGTGACAAGCGCCATTTTCCAATATCTGCCCGTCATCAAATTCATCCAGTTCCGCCTGACGGGGGATGTATTTGGTTTCCTGATCCCCTTCGGTGTTATTTTTGGTATCGGTCTGGGGGTTATCGGCAGCGTGACTTCTATCCGTAAGCATCTGCGCGTATAAAAGAGAAAGAAAACGGAAAAAATCAAATATCCCTTTCGGCAGTGCAGCTGAAAACAAAAGGGGGAACATTGAGGGAATGCCTTGCAATGCTTCCCCCTTTTCCATAGGATAATTTTTTTCGGAAAAACATAGGATAAAGAAAGTCTGAGAAAAATGAGGCGATGAATGTGAAACGAAAGGATTTTTGGAAAGGCTTTGGGGCTGCACTGGCGCTGGTCCTTGTGGTCAGTGTGGCATGGAACCCCATCTGCCGAATCATCCCCTGGCATGCCCTGCCCTTTTCGGTGGGCATGAGCCGGGAAGCGAAGATCGACATCATCCAAAGCTATCTGGATAAATATTATGTGGATGATCTGAAGGAAGAACAGGTGGAAGAGATGCTGTATGCGGGCATGATGGCAGGCGTTGGGGACAGATATACATATTACCTGACGAAGGAAAACCTGAAGCAGTATATGGATAATTCCAACGGTAATTTCGATGGTGTAGGCATCGAGGTCTACAGCACCCAGGAAGGGGAAGTCATCGTCAGCAGTGTGATGGCAGAGCAGCCTGCGGAAGCAGCAGGCATGAGAGCCGGGGATGTTATCATTGGTGTAGACGGCCAGGATATGCGGGGGAGTATGCTTTCCGATGTGGCGGCGAAGATCCGCGGCAGGGAAGGCACGGAAGTGACCATCAAGGTGCTTCGCAGAAGCACCGGAGAGACTCTGGAATTTACCATGGAACGGGCAAAGGTCGTTCTGGAAAGTGTATCCAGCCGTATGATGGAGGAAAAGATTGGCTATATTTCCATCAGCGGGTTTAAGGAAAATACCTATACCCAGTTCAAGGAAGCCTTGGATGAACTGCAGAAAGAAGGTATGAAGGGGCTGATCCTGGATCTGAGAGATAACCCCGGCGGTCTGGTGCGTTCTGTCTACGAGATCGGGGAAGAATTGCTGCCGGAAGGCACCATGGTCTATACTCTGGATAAAAATGAAAATAGAAACGATTTGAAATGTGATGGAGAATATTTAAATATCCCTCTGGTGGTGCTGGTCAATGCAAATAGTGCCAGTGCATCGGAAATTTTCGCCGGTGCCGTAAAGGATATGGACAGAGGCACGCTGATCGGCACCCAGACCTTCGGCAAGGGGCTGGTGCAGCGGCTGTTTACCCTGCCCGATGGTTCCGGCTTGAATATCACCATTCAGAAATACTATACGCCCAACGGTACATCCATCCATGGCGTAGGCATCGAGCCCGACGAAGTGGTAGAGCTGCCGGCGGAATATCAGAACACAGCCCTGAAGGATATTCCCGAAAGAGCGGATACCCAGCTGCAGAAGGGTATGGAAGTACTGCGAAGCGAGATCAGATAAAAAACACAGAACGGAAAGAGGTTCTTCCTATTAAAATAGGAAGAATTTTCTTAATTTTTTCAGAAACGGCTTTTCAAGGAGCGTAGATTCAAGTATACTGAAAAGACACAGGAAAATTTTTGGTTCAAAAAGAACAAAGGAGCGGCGGTATGTTTAATTTTATGAGTTTTGGCGAAAATATCGGCATCGACCTGGGGACTGCCACTGTTCTGGTATATATCAAGGGGCAGGGCATTGTGATCCGCGAACCATCCGTTGTTGCCATTGATAAGGACAGCAACACGATTCTGGCTGTGGGCGAAGAAGCAAGACGTATGCTGGGTAGAACACCCGGCAATATCGTTGCCATCCGTCCTTTACGGGAAGGTGTTATCTCCAATTATGATGTGACAGAAAAAATGCTGCAGTACTTCATTGAAAAGGCTATGGGCAAGCGTTCCTTCGTGAAGCCTACCATTGCTGTTTGCGTACCTAGCAGTGTTACGGAAGTAGAAAAAAGAGCAGTAGAAGATGCGACCCGTCAGGCGGGGGCAAGACGCGTGCATATCATCGAAGAACCCATTGCGGCAGCCATCGGTTCCGGCATTGACATTTCCCGTGCCTGCGGCAGCATGGTGGTGGATATCGGCGGCGGCACAACGGATATCGCAGTCATTTCTTTGGGCGGCACCGTAGTCAGCTATTCCCTGAAGATCGCAGGGGATAACTTTGATGATGCCATCATTCGCTATATGAGAAAGAAACACAACGTTTTGATCGGCGAAAGAACTGCCGAAGAACTGAAGATCAAGATCGGTACGGCTTTTGAACGTACTATTCCCGTTACGCTGGATGTGCGGGGCAGAAACCTCATCACAGGTCTGCCGAAGAATATCACGGTAACCTCCGATGAAATGCTGGAAGCACTGCAGGAATCCGTGGAAGCTATTGCCGATGCGGTACATGGCGTTTTGGAACGCACTCCACCCGAATTGGCGGCGGATATCTATGAACGTGGTATCGTAATGACCGGCGGCGGCAGCCTGCTTTATGGCCTGGATAAGCTGATCCAGAGCAGAACAGGCATCCATGCCATGGTGGCAGAGGATGCAGTCAGCTGTGTTGCCATTGGTACAGGCCGTTATATCGAATTTATTTCCGAAGGCGGCGAAGAGGAGCATCAGGAAAAACGGGGCTTCGATATCGGGAACTTTTTCAAAAAGAAATAAGAAACAGAGGACGTGAAGATGCGTCCTCTTTTGTTTTGCAAGAAAAAGAATCGTCATTTTAATAACAATATCCGACGGACGGACAAAGTGTACATCCTGCTTCTCACTGAAAAATTGTGCAGTTTGTTGAAAGAACTGTAAAAAAGTATTGCCAAAACATTGATAGTAGAAATGCTTTCTGCAACGATGCACAAAAAAAGAAGGCAAAGGTTTTTTTTGCATAATTTTTAACATAAAAATTTGTGTAAAAATAATTCCAAAACTTGAAAAAAATACTACACAAGTCCAAAATATGTGTTATAATAATCCATGAAAGAAGCGAGTGGGAGTAGTATGTTCCAAAAGAATAACGAAATCCACGAAGCTTTTTCTTCAATTTGCCCTAACCGCATGGGGCAAACCCGCATCCAGCGGTGCGGAAAAAACTAATTGTTAATGTATAAACAATAGGAGGTCAAAGAGTTATGAACGCTTATATTGAAAGAGTAATCGAACAGGTTAAAAAGCGTGACGCACACGAACCCGAATTCATCCAGACAGTAGAAGAAGTATTCGCTTCTATCGAAAAAGAAGTTGAACTGCATCCCGAATATGAAAAAATGGGTCTGCTGGAAAGACTGGTTGAACCCGAAAGACAGGTATCCTTCAGAGTAACATGGGTAGACGATGCTGGTAAAGTACAGGTAAACCGTGGTTTCAGAGTACAGTTCTCCAGCGCTATCGGTCCCTACAAAGGCGGCCTGCGTTTTGCTTCCAACGTATACTCTGGCGTAGTTAAATTCCTGGGCTTTGAACAGATCTTCAAAAACTCCCTGACAGGTCTGCCTATCGGCGGCGGTAAGGGTGGTTCCGACTTCGATCCCAACGGTAAATCCGATATGGAAATCATGAGATTCTGCCAGGCATTCATGACAGAACTGTACAGACACATCGGTCCCGACGTTGACGTTCCCGCTGGTGACATCGGCGTAGGCGGCAGAGAAATCGGTTTCCTGTATGGCCAGTACAAGAGAATCAAAGGCTGCTGGGAAAATGGCGTACTGACAGGTAAAGGTCTGGAATACGGCGGTTCCCTGTTCAGACCCGAAGCAACAGGCTACGGCGCTGCATACTATGTAAACGAAGTTCTGCAGCATGAAGGCGACACATTCGAAGGCAAAACAGTAGCTATGTCCGGTTTCGGTAACGTAGCTTGGGGTATCGCTATGAAAGTAGCTCAGCTGGGTGGTAAAGTTGTTACACTGTCCGGTCCCGACGGCTACTGCTACGATCCCGATGGTATCACAACACAGGAAAAATTCGATTTCATGCTGGAAATGAGAAGCTCCGGTAGAAACCGTGCTCAGGACTATGCTGACAAATTCGGCGTAGAATTCTTCCCTAAACAGAAACCTTGGGGCCAGAAAGTTGATATCTGCATGCCCGCAGCATACCAGAATGAACTGGATGTTCCCGAAATCGAACAGATCATCGCTAACGGCACAAAATACTACATCGAAGTAGCTAACATGCCTACAACAAACGCAGGTCTGGCTCGTGCTATGGCAGAACCCGGCATGATCGTTGCTCCTTCTAAAGCAGTTAACGCTGGTGGTGTAGCAGTTTCCGCTCTGGAAATGGCTCAGAACTCCATGAGATACAGCTGGGAAGGCGAAGAAGTTGACGCTAAACTGAAAGGCATCATGAAGAACATCCACAAGATTTCTGTAGAAGCTGCTGAAGGCGCTGGTCTGGGCTACAACCTGGTAGCTGGTGCTAACATCGCTGGCTTCAAGAAAGTTGCAGCTGCTATGATGGCTCAGGGTCTGGTATAATTTAACCTAATTGAAAAATTTCGTTCGATTACACAAAGACGATTAAGCAAGAACTCGGGAGGGACGGAGAAATCCGTCCCTTTTCCTGTTGAAAAGCGGAGAAAAAAGTTTAATCAAAATAAAAATCAGTGAACTGCTTGCAGAATCACTGGTTTTTTATTTTGTTTAAAATATTTGCGGAGCAAATATATATGGTCCGGAGGACTGTAACCCTTTCAGGGCATAAAAATAAGGCGTAGCCTTATGAATGCTTTTTGCAATGCGTTGAGGGATTCTGTAAAAATGCAAAAGATAAATTTAGAAAAGTATGTAACGAAAATGGTCTAAACAGGATATATAAATGAATCCACAAGAGAGGAGGAAAGAGAATGTTTCAGCCCGAAAAAGATTTTGAGGAATACGGGAGGTTCGTATTCAAATATTTGATGAGCCTTTGCGGCGATGGGGATTTGGCGGAAGAACTGACCCAGGAAACCTTTTATCGGGCGATCCGTTCTTCGGGGAGATTCGATGGAAGCTGCAAGGTTTCCACATGGCTTTGCCAGATCGCAAAGCATATCTGGTATCAGGAATTGGACAGGCGCAGGCGAAGAAAAGAAGAACCATTGCAGGAAAATGGGGCGAGGGATGGTTTGGAAAGCGCCTACTGCAGGAAGGAACAGACCATGGAAGTGATGAAAGCGGTACATATCTTGGAGGAAAATGCCAAAGAGGTTTTTCTCCTGCGTATCACCGGTGGATTCTCCTTTAAGGAGATTGGTGAGATTTGCGGGAGAAATGAAAATTGGGCACGGGTGACTTTTTACCGGGCAAAACAGAAGATCATGGAGGAGGTCGGGAGAGATGAAATGTGAAATTATCAGAGATTTGCTGCCCATGTATTTGGACGGACTGACTAGTAAGGAGAGCAATATGGAGATTGAAACCCACATGGAAGACTGCGAGCTTTGCAGGCAGGTGCTGCAGCAGATGCAGAAGGAAATGGAGACAAAAGAAGAATCGGAAAAGAGAAAGATCAACCCTTTTCGGAAATTTAACCGCAGGATGAAAGGAGCGGTTGCGACGGCAGTGGTAATTTGCATATGTCTTGGCGGTGCGGGATGGAAGGCATTTGCACAAGGGTTTGCAGTAGAACCGGATGACATTACCATGGATGTCCGTGTTGCAGAAGACAGTCTTTATTTGGATTTTGAACTGCAGGAGGATGCTGTTTTGCAGGCTGCCGTAATGTACGATCAGGCAAGTGCGGAAATCAGTCTGCGGAGAGCGTGGCAAGTACCCTTTGATGACCGCGGAAAATATCCTAATCGTTTCAGCTGGGGGATGGATCTGGATATTTTGACAGTGGGTGCTGGCGAAAAAGTAGTGGTCGCCATGGTAGATGGCAGCCTAGAAAGGGCTGAAACAGTAACTGCTGAAACACCTGCTACGACTATCCAGAATGGCGATCAGGTCCCTGTGTCTATCATGATGTTCCAGGAAGATGATGAAGCGACCAGCATCACCATTGGTGAGACGGGTGAGGCGGTATTGGAGGATTACACCGTCAGCATCAATTATGGAAACAAAACAGAAAGCTATACGTTGATGGAGCTTTTGGAAATGGCAAAATAAACAGAAGCGAGATATTGAAAAATGCATATGGTGCACAGACGGAAAACCCTTAAAATGAAATAAAACAGAAAAGACCTCGAAAGAGGTCTTTATCTTTGCTCAAATGTTGTTTTCATTCGTTCGATATCATATTCCAGCAGCCAATTTCGACAATCTTCGTAGAGGAAGCGGATATCCTCGGTTTTTTCTGCTACCACATCTGCGCCCCTGTCATCGTAAGGATGGAACAGCAGATGGCGGGTGGTATCGAAAAAGAACACAGCGGAGGATAATTCCCGAAAGCCCAATCCTTTAAAATCGCAGGACATGATGGCTTCCAGCAGGGGCGTTATCCGAGGAGGTGTCTGCTCCATATCCCAGAAAAGCAGGATGCGGGTCATAGGTTCCTCGCTTGCTGTCGTTACTTCCTGCTGATAGACCTCCGCAGGAGAGGGCAGATGAGCCAAATGGCAGAATTTTTCGATAATATCATCGATATCTGTATCCAGATCCGGTGTGCGATACAGCACCCACAGCAGCGTATCGAAGGGGGCCGTTTTTTCATAGAGGAAAGAGGTCCGCCATTGGGCACTTTTCAGGTAGCGGGGGTTCAGGTGCATTTCATCCAGAAAAATATCCAAGGTGGGGTCCCCTGTTTCGAACCGCAGGGACACGGGACTTTCGTAGAAGATAGGAAGCTGCAGTCGTTCGTTGCCGATCTTTTTTAAGGTTTCAAAAGTTCTTTCTAGTAACATAATATCTCCTGTTTATGCCTTTACATGGGGACGATTGTTGCGGATAAACATCGACACTGCTGTGGATGTGATGATGAGATACCCCAGCCAGCTAAAGGCATCGGAAACCTGTCCGAAAACGAAATAGCCTAAGATTGCCGAGAAGATGATCTGGCTGTAGTCGTAAACGGAAATTTCCCTTGCGGGGGCATAGGTGTAAGCGGCGGTGATGGTGAATTGCCCGCCGGCGGCTGCCAGACCTGCCAAAAGCAGTGTGCCCAGCTGCGCCATGGTCATGGGGTGGTAGCAGAAGATGAGGTAGGGCAGGGTCACCACGCAGGAAAATGCAGAGAAAAAGAACACGATGAAGGGTCCTTTTACCCCCCGCATGCCCAATGCACGAACATAAGTGTATGCTACCCCGGCGCCAAGACCGCCCAACAGACCGATCAAAGCAGGGAAGCACGCCAGATTGGAAGGCGTGGGCTTGATGACAAAGAGGGTGCCTGTAAAAGCTGTTACCACGCAAAGCCCCTGAAAAAGATTGATCTTTTCTTTCAAAATTAGGATGCCGAAGAGGATGGCAAAGAAGGGGGACATTTTATTCAGCATGGAGGCGTCTGCCAGCACCAGATGGTCTACGGCATAGAAGTTGCAGAGGATACCCAGTGTGCCGCAGACAGAGCGGAGCATCAGAAATTTTTTAGAGTCCCTGTCCAATTTGATCTCGGGGCGTTCTTTCAGCAAAATCATCAGGGCGAAAAGCATTGCCACAAAGTTGCGGAAGAAGCTTTTCTGGATAGAGGGCAGATCGCCTGACAGACGGACGAACATATTCATGAGAGCAAAGGAGAAAGAGGAGAGCAGGATACAGCAGACCCCTTTATTTTTTTGTGTCATTTTCGCCCCTCCTTTCTTTGTTCGGCTTCGACTTTGGAATAGGGGCAGCCACAGTAATCCTGGCGGTAGAGGTTATACTCCGCAGAAAGCTCGCAGGAGCGGCGATAGCCATTCTTTTTCTTGAAATCGGAGAAGAGATAAGAAACGCCGTATGCATCAGAAATCTCTTTCCCCAATTCATTCAATACCTGAGCGTTTTTATGGGGGCTGATGGAAAGGGTGGTGGTGAAATAGTCGAATCCGCCATCCTTTGCTGCTTTTGCCGCCTCTTCCAACCGCAGGCGATAGCACTTGAAGCAGCGTTCCCCGCCCTCCGGTTCGGTTTCGTGCCCCTTTGCCAAGGCAAAGAATCGTTCCGGGTCATAGTTCCCCAGAATGAATTTCACACCCAGCCCCATTTCGCCGATGAGCCGTTCCTGTTCCTCCGCCCGGAAACGGAATTCTGCTTCGGGGGCGATATTGGGATTATAATAGAAGATTGTGATATCAAAATACTGTGCCAGATATTCCATCACATAGGAGGAACAAGGCCCGCAGCAGCTATGAAGCAGCAGAGAGGGGCGCTTGCCTTCCTTTTGCAGGCTCTGTATGGTCTTTTCCAGCACCAGCTGGTAATTCTGTTTCAAATGAGTCGCCTCTTTTCTAAAATTCATCCTACCCAGTTTAACAAGAAAAGTGGCAGAAGTAAAGGAAAGTAGGATTGTACGAAAAAAAGTACAAAAATAATTCACAAAGTTTTGATTTTTTGGAATAGAAAAATAAAAAATATTTGATGAAATTTTAATGAAAAATACCATTCTTTTTGTCCATATTGAAATTTCAGCAAAAAATCAAGTGTCAAACATGACAGAAAAAGAAAAATATCTATGGATAGGACGCCAAACCCGGAAGGAAAACAGGCCGTGGAAGAGGGGCTTCGCCGGAAGCTGAAAACCCTGGAATTTCGGGAAATGAGCATAAAAAAAGGCTTGACAGCGCCCGATCACTATGGTAAAATATCTCCACATTAGCGAACACGCACATCAACCCATGATGCTATCGAGTATAGCATAGGGGATTCCAAATTTCAACAGAAATTTTGGAAATTGGTACCTTTTACAGGCAAAATGCCTTGGAAATGGCCTGAAATAGTGCGGTTTTTGTTCAAACTATATAAGAGCAAGCTGTTTTTTCGGTTTGCTCAAGGTTTTTAGGAATAGAATTTTTTGAATGAACAGGCTTTTGTCACGACCTCTGATCAAAGGAGGTGCAGGCAAAGGTCTAGATTTGTTTGGAAAATTCTAAATTTTTGTCTGAGGGATTCTTCTTTCAGAATGTGTAAGAAATAAAATGATTTTGCGATCCTGCAAATTCTTTTATCCGCTTAACGGCGGCGATTTTGTCGGTGCAGTTTAGATTACGAGAGGTGACAAGATGGAAAAAAACAGAATTCGTGCGCTCCAGCTTGGTGACACGACCAGAATCAGTTATTCCAAAATCAACGAAGTTCTGGAAATGCCCAACCTGATTGAAGTGCAGAAGAACAGCTATCAGTGGTTTTTGGACGAAGGCCTGAAAGAAGTATTTGAGGATATTTCCCCTATTACAGATTTCAGCGGCAATCTGATACTGGAATTTGTCGATTTTTCTTTGGATTCCGAACCCAAATACTCTATTGAAGAATGCAAGGAAAGAGACGCGACTTATGCCGCATCCCTGAAGGTGAAGGCAAGACTTTACAATAGAGAACTGGATGAACTAAAGGAACAGGAAATCTTCATGGGCGATTTCCCTCTGATGACAGAAACAGGTACATTCATCATCAATGGTGCGGAACGTGTTATCGTCAGCCAGCTGGTTCGTTCCCCCGGTATCTACTATGCATCTGATTTCGATAAAGTCGGCAAGAAGCTGCTTTCCTCCACAGTGATTCCCAACAGAGGTGCTTGGCTGGAATATGAAACAGATTCCAACGACGTATTTTATGTAAGAGTTGACCGCACCAGAAAGGTTCCCGTATCCGTTCTGATCAGAGCTATGGGCGTTGGCACCGATGCGGAGATCATCGATCTGTTCGGTGAAGAACCCAAGATCCTGGCAACACTGGAAAAAGACGCAGCAAAATCCAATGAAGAAGGTCTGATCGAGATCTACAAGAAACTGCGTCCCGGTGAACCCCCTACAGTAGAAAGCTCCGCTTCCCTGCTGAATGGTATGTTCTTCGACCCTAAGAGATATGACCTGGCAAAAGTAGGTCGTTATAAATTCAATAAAAAACTGGCACTGAGAAACCGTATCCGCGGCGCAGTGCTGGCTGAAAACGTAGTTGACCCTATGACAGGTGAAGTCGTAGCAGAAGCAGGTGCTGTCCTGACAATGGAACTGTGCGACCAGATCCAGAATACAGGTGTTGGCTACCTTTATATCGCAGTAGAAGATAAGAAAGTGAAGATCCTGAGCAACCAGGCGGTTGCTATCGATTCTTATATCGAAGAATTTGGCCTGAGCGCAGAAGAACTGGGCATCAAGGAAAGAGTTTACTATCCTATGCTGGTAAAACTGCTGGAAGAAAACACAACAGCAGAAGAACTGAAAGCAGCCATCAAGGAAAACATCCACGAACTGCTGCCCAAGCACATCACACTGGAAGATATCTTCGCTTCCATCAACTATGTGATCCATCTGGATTACGGCTACGGCAACGTAGACGATATCGACCATCTGGGCAACAGACGTATCCGTTCCGTTGGCGAACTGCTGCAGAACCAGTTCCGTATCGGTCTGTCCAGAATGGAAAGAGTTGTTCGTGAAAGAATGACTACACAGGATCTGGCAGTGGTAACTCCTCAGGCGCTGATTAACGTGCGTCCTGTCACAGCTGCTATCAAAGAATTCTTCGGCAGCTCTCAGCTGTCTCAGTTCATGGACCAGAATAACCCTCTGTCCGAACTGACACATAAGAGAAGACTGTCCGCACTGGGCCCCGGTGGTCTGTCCAGAGAAAGAGCCGGCTTCGAAGTGCGAGACGTTCACCATTCTCACTACGGCAGAATGTGTCCTATCGAAACACCAGAAGGTCCTAACATCGGCCTGATCAATACACTGGCGACATTCGCCCGCATCAACGAATACGGCTTCATCGAAGCACCCTACAGAGTGGTTGACCACAGCGGCGATGAACCCCGTGTAACAGATGAATTCATCTATGTAACAGCAGATGAAGAAGAAAACTACAACGTAGCACAGGCGAATGAACCTCTGGATGCAGAAGGTCACTTCGTGCATAAGAAAGTATCCGGTCGTCATAAAGAAGACATCATCGAAGTGGACAGAAGCCAGGTTCAGCTGATGGACGTATCCCCTAAGCAGATGGTTTCCGTTGCGACAGCGCTGATCCCCTTCCTGGAAAACGACGACGCAAACCGTGCGCTGATGGGTTCCAACATGCAGCGTCAGGCCGTTCCTCTGCTGGTGACAGATTCTCCTATCGTCGGCACAGGTATGGAATATAAAACAGCGAAAGACTCCGGTATCTGCGCCATCGCGAAAAACAGCGGTATCGTTGAAAGAGTTTCTGCTGATGAAATCGTTGTCAGAAACGATAACTCTCAGAGAGATGTATATAAACTGGTAAAATACCAGAGAAGTAACCAGAGCACATGCCTGAACCAGAAGCCTATCGTAGACCTGGGTCAGAGAGTAGAAGCTGGTCAGATCATCGCCGACGGTGCGTCCACCTGCAAGGGTGAACTGGCACTGGGCAAAAACCCTCTGATCGGTTTCATGACATGGGAAGGTTACAACTACGAAGACGCCGTTCTGCTGAGCGAAAAGCTGGTACAGGAAGACGTTTACACCTCCGTTCATATCAGTGAATTTGAAGCAGATGCCAGAGACACCAAACTGGGACCTGAAGAAATCACAAGAGATATTCCCAACGTGGGTGAAGATGCCCTGAAAGACCTGGATGAAAGAGGTATCATCCGCATCGGTGCGGAAGTTCGCCCCAACGACATCCTGGTTGGTAAGGTAACACCTAAGGGTGAAACAGAACTGACAGCAGAAGAAAGACTGCTGCGTGCCATCTTCGGCGAAAAAGCAAGAGAAGTCAGAGATACTTCCCTGCGTGTGCCTCACGGTGAAACAGGTATTATCGTGGATGTAAAAGTATTCACAAGAGAAAACGGCGACGATGTAGGCCCCGGTGTAAACCAGCTGGTACGTGTTTATATCGCTCAGAAACGTAAAATCTCCGTTGGTGACAAAATGGCCGGCCGTCACGGTAACAAGGGTGTTGTTTCCCGTGTACTGCCTGTAGAAGATATGCCTTTCCTGCCCAACGGTCGTCCTCTGGACATCGTGCTGAACCCTCTGGGTATCCCTTCCCGTATGAATATCGGGCAGGTATTGGAAACCCACCTGTCCCTGGCTGCAAAAGCACTGGGTTGGAAGATCAGCACACCCGTATTCGATGGTGCCAACGAAATCGACATCATGGATACACTGGAAATGGCAAACGACTATGTCAACACAAGCTGGGAAGAATTCTCCGAAAAATGGAAACCCCTGCTGAATGGCGACATTTATGATGAACTGTATGCAAACAGAGACCACAGAGAAGAATGGAAGGGCGTTGCCCTGGGCAGAGATGGTAAGGTTCAGCTGAGAGACGGCCGCAGCGGCGAACCTTTCGACAACCGCGTAACCATCGGTTTCATGCACTACCTGAAACTGCACCACCTGGTAGACGAAAAGATCCACGCTCGTTCTACAGGTCCTTACTCTCTGGTTACACAGCAGCCTCTGGGTGGTAAGGCTCAGTTCGGCGGTCAGCGTTTCGGTGAAATGGAAGTTTGGGCGCTGGAAGCATACGGCGCAGCTTACACTCTGCAGGAAATCCTGACAGTAAAATCCGACGATATCGTTGGTCGTGTAAAAACTTACGAAGCCATCGTAAAAGGCGAAAACATCCCCGAACCCGGCGTTCCCGAATCCTTCAAGGTTCTGCTGAAAGAACTGCAGTCCCTGGCACTGGATATCCGCGTGCTGCGTGAAGACCAGACAGAAGTAGAGATCAAGGAATGTATCGAAGATGTGGATGATCTGAATGTAAACATCGACGGCTATGAAGATGATGAATTCCATCGTCCTCGCCCCATGACAGCGGAAGAAGAACTGAGAGATTTCCTCTTCGACGATGAAGAAGGCGTAGTGGCTGACAACAGCGATTTGCTTTCCGATGATTATGTCGGCGATGATGATTACGACGACTATGAGGATGAAGAATAAGAAAGGAGAACAAACCCATGAGCACACAGAATACAGATCAGGGAATCGTATTTGATTCCATCAAGATTGGTTTGGCATCTCCCGAAAAAATCCATGAATGGTCCAGAGGTGAAGTAAAAAAACCTGAAACCATCAACTATAGAACACTGAAACCTGAAAAGGACGGTCTGTTCTGCGAAAGAATTTTCGGGCCCACAAAAGACTGGGAATGTCATTGTGGTAAATATAAAAGAATCCGTTACAAAGGCGTTGTCTGCGACCGCTGCGGCGTTGAAGTAACAAAAGCAAAAGTAAGACGTGAGAGAATGGGTCATATCGAACTGGCTGCTCCCGTTTCCCATATCTGGTATTTCAAGGGGATCCCTTCCAGAATGGGTCTGATCCTTTCCATGAGCCCCAGAGCGCTGGAAAAGGTTCTGTACTTTGCTTCCTATATCGTACTGGATGCAGGCGATACAGAACTGCAGTACAAACAGCTCTTGACAGAAAGAGAATACAGAGAAGCTTATGATAAATATGGCAATGCTTTTGAAGCAGCTATGGGTGCAGAAGCTATCAAAAAGCTGCTGCAGGATATCGACCTGGAAAAGGAATCCGCAGAACTGAAAGCACAGCTGCAGGATACTACAGGTCAGAAACGTGTTCGTATCATCAAGAAGCTGGAAGTGATCGAAAGCTTCCGTCTTTCCGGCAACAAGCCTGAATGGATGATCCTGGATGCCATCCCGGTTATCCCTCCCGATATCCGTCCTATGGTACAGCTGGACGGCGGTCGTTTCGCAACCAGTGACCTGAATGATTTGTACAGAAGAGTGATCAACAGAAACAACCGTCTGAAAAGACTGCTGGATCTGGGCGCTCCTGATATCATCGTAAGAAACGAAAAGAGAATGCTGCAGGAAGCTGTTGACGCCCTGATCGATAACGGTCGCCGCGGTCGTCCTGTAACAGGCCCCGGTAACCGTGCGCTGAAATCCCTGTCCGATATGCTGAAAGGCAAACAGGGTCGTTTCCGTCAGAACCTGCTGGGCAAACGTGTTGACTATTCCGGTCGTTCCGTTATCGTTGTTGGCCCCGAACTGAAGATCTATCAGTGCGGTCTGCCCAAAGAAATGGCCATCGAACTGTTCAAGCCCTTCGTAATGAAGAAGCTGGTAGAAGACGGTCTGGCTCACAACATCAAATCTGCAAAGAGAATGGTAGAAAGACTGCAGACAGAAGTTTGGGACATCTTGGAAGATGTCATCAAAGAGCATCCTGTTATGCTGAACCGTGCGCCGACCCTGCACAGACTGGGTATCCAGGCATTTGAACCCGTTCTGGTAGAAGGCCGTGCCATCAAGCTGCACCCTCTGGTATGTACCGCGTACAACGCCGACTTCGACGGTGACCAGATGGCGGTTCACGTTCCCCTGAGCGTGGAAGCTCAGGCGGAATGTCGTTTCCTGCTGCTGTCTCCCAACAACCTGCTGAAACCTTCCGATGGTGCTCCTGTAACTGTACCCTCTCAGGATATGATCCTGGGTATGTACTACCTGACACTGGAAAGAGAAGACCTGAACCAGAAATACGAAGCAGATATTGTTGATGCAGAAGGCAATGTCATCAAAAAAGCAGGCGACATCATCATCAAATCCTTCAAGGATGAAAAAGAAGCAATGCTGGCTTATGATAACCACGAGGTTTATCTGCAGGAAGTTATCAGAGTTAGAAGAACACTGGAATTCGACGGCGTGATGGAAACAAAGATGGTCAAGACAACCGTTGGTCGTATCATCTTCAATGAAGCCATCCCTCAGAATCTGGGCTATGTAGACAGAACAAACGACGAAACAAAATTCGATTACGAGATCGGTTTCCTGGTTGACAAAAAAGGCATCGGTAAGATCATCAACAAATGTATCAACCGCTGCGGCGCAACAGAAACTGCATCCGTTCTGGATAAGATCAAATCTCTGGGCTATAAATTCTCCACAAGAGCTGCTATGACTGTATCCGTATCCGATATGGAAATTCCTAAGGAAAAAGCAGAATATCTGGCAGAAGCAGAAGAAAAAGTAGACCTGATCACAAGAAAATTCAGACGTGGTCTGATGACAGACGAAGAACGTCACCAGAAAGTTATCGAAGCATGGAACATTGCCGATGATAAGATCACAGCAGCTCTGCTGGCTGGTCTGGGTAAATATAACAACATTTATATGATGGCAAACTCCGGTGCCCGTGGTTCCAACAGACAGATCAAACAGCTGGCTGGTATGCGTGGTCTGATGGCATCCCCTAACGGCGGTATCATCGAACTGCCCATCAAAGCGAACTTCCGTGAAGGCCTGTCCGTACTGGAATACTTCATTTCCGCCCACGGTGCTCGTAAAGGTCTGACCGATACAGCCCTGAAGACAGCCGACTCCGGTTACCTGACCCGTCGTCTGGTAGACGTTTCTCAGGATATCATCGTAAGAGAATGGGACTGCTGCGAAGGCAGAAACATCGAAACACCCTGCATGGAAATCTCTGCATTCATGGATGGCAACGAAGTCATCGAAGGTCTGCAGGATCGTATCCGCGGCAGATGGTCTGCTTACGATATCATCCACCCCGAAACAGGCGAGATCATCGTTCCCGCTGATACGATGATCACAGTAGATCAGGCAGAAGCAGTAGAAAAAGCAGGCGTGAAGAAGGTATGGATCAGAACGGTACTGACCTGCCGTTCCGAAGTAGGTATCTGTGCGAAGTGCTATGGCGCAAACATGGCTTCCGGCAGATATGTACGTATCGGTGAATCTGTAGGTATCATTGCGGCTCAGTCCATCGGTGAACCCGGTACACAGCTGACCATGCGTACCTTCCACACAGGCGGTATCGCCGGCGATGACATCACACAGGGTCTTCCCCGTGTCGAAGAATTGTTTGAAGCAAGAAAACCTAAGGGTCTTGCCATCATCGCAGAATTCGGCGGCCGTGTCACACTGAATGATACAAAGAAAAAACGCGAAGTTATCATTACAAACCCTGAAACTGGGGAAACAAAGGATTATCTGATCCCTTACGGCTCCAGAATCAAGGTTTATGACGGCGACGTGATCGAAGCCGGTGACGAAATCACAGAAGGTAGCGTGAACCCTCACGATATCCTGAAGATCAAAGGCCTGAGAGGTGTTCAAGACTATATGATCCAGGAGGTACAGAGAGTTTACCGCCTGCAGGGTGTAGAAATTAGTGACAAACATATCGAAGTTATCGTTCGTCAGATGCTGAAACGCGTGAAGATCGAAGAAAACGGCGACACAGATTTCCTGCCCGGCTCTCTGGTTGACTGGCTGACCTTTGAAAATACAAATGCTGCCCTGGAAGCAGAAGGCAAAGAACCTGCTAAGGGTACAAGAGTGCTGCTGGGTATCACAAAAGCATCCCTGGCAACAGACTCCTTCCTGTCTGCAGCTTCCTTCCAGGAAACAACTCGTGTCCTGACAGAAGCAGCCATCAAAGGCAAGATCGATCCACTGATCGGTCTGAAGGAAAACGTTATCATCGGTAAGCTGATCCCCGCTGGTACAGGTATGACAAGATATCGCAATATCGAAATCGCACCCGAAGGCGCAGAAGAAGAAACAGCAGCTCCCGAGGAAGACGCTGTATTTATCGATGAAGACGAAATGATCTAAAGCCAAGAAAAATCTATCCTTAATAATATATCGACAAATGAACTGCCGGCAGGGCAGAGGTCGATGGATAGGAAGGTCATCTGCGAAACAAATCAGCCATAGGCCCTGAGGCCTGTGGCTGATTTTTCGATTTTTCGGAAAAGTCGGAAATTTCTTCCGATTCGGGACGAGTGTTTATCATGGAAAGACAGGAGAAAAAAACAGCGAAAAAAGCTGATATTTCAAAGAAAAATCCTTGACTTTTACATTTGCCGATGATAGAATTTTCTAGTGTCCGGTTTCAGGGGCTTTTCTAAGCGGGCCTATGAGACGGAACAAGATAAGAAGTATTGCAATTTAGCAGATCGTATTATTTTATAAGGAGGTGCAGTTAATGCCTACGTTTAACCAGTTAGTAAGAAAAGGCAGAAAAACTGTTGAGAAAAAATCTACAGCACCCGCTCTGCAGAAAGGCCTGAACTCCCTGCAGAAAAAAGCTACAGACGTATCTTCTCCCCAGAAGAGAGGCGTTTGTACAGCGGTAAAAACTTCCACACCTAAGAAGCCTAACTCTGCTCTGAGAAAAATTGCCAGAGTTCGTCTGTCCAACGGTATCGAAGTTACAGCATATATCCCCGGTGAAGGCCACAACCTGCAGGAACACTCCGTTGTTCTGATCAGAGGCGGTAGAGTAAAAGACCTTCCTGGTGTACGTTACCACATCGTAAGAGGTACTCTGGATACAGCTGGCGTTGCAAACAGAATGCAGGCTCGTTCCAAATACGGCGCAAAACGCCCTAAAGCAGCTAAGAAGTAATTCCGACTGCGGGAACAATTTTTTAAAAAAGACAAATCTAATCACTAGAAATGCCTTATACAGATCAATACAATCTGCGATTGCTTAGACGAGATATACGTTGACGAAGATAAGGCATGAAAACACGGACATTAAGGGCCGTGAAGTACCGAGAATAGCATTTATTCATCAAGGAGGGAAGAATCGTGCCTAGAAAAGGACATGTAGCAAAAAGAGAGGTCTTGGCCGATCCTATTTACAACAGCAAGCTGGTGACAAAGCTGATCAACAGCATCATGCTGGATGGTAAGAAGGGTGTAGCTGAAAAGATCGTTTACGGTGCATTCGAAAAAGTAGCAGAAAAAACAGGTAAAGATGCTCTGGAAGCTTTCGAAGAAGCTCTGGGCAATGTAATGCCTGTACTGGAAGTTAAAGCACGCCGTGTAGGTGGTGCTACTTACCAGGTACCCATGGAAATCAGACCTGAAAGAAGACAGACACTGGGCCTGAGATGGATCACACTGTACTCCAGAAAACGCGGCGAAAAGACAATGGTAGACCGTCTGGCTGGCGAAATCCTGGACGCTCTGAACAACGCCGGCGGCGCTTGCAAGAGAAAAGACGAAATGCACAAAATGGCAGAAGCAAACAAAGCTTTCTCCCATTTCAAATGGTAATTACCGCAAAAGCGTTGTCAATGGACGCAGCGGCATGACTGCTTGCAGGCATGACCAAGTGGACATTAGACAACCAAACGATATGAGCAAGGCGGAGCCTTACGAATATCGTCAACTGCACAGCAGTTGGTTTTTGGATAAAAACGAATGGAAACCAGGTAATATGGAAAGGCTATTTCATAGTCTTTCCATAAACCTGATTATGACTACAAAAAGGAGGATTCCACAGTGGCAAACAGAGAATACCCTCTGGAAAGAACCAGAAACATTGGTATCATGGCGCACATCGATGCTGGTAAGACAACTCTGACAGAACGTATCCTGTTCTACACAGGCCGTAACTACAAAATCGGCGATACTCACGAAGGTACAGCAACAATGGACTGGATGGAGCAGGAGCAGGAAAGAGGTATCACAATCACATCCGCTGCGACAACATGTCATTGGAACGACAACAGAATCAACATCATCGACACACCTGGTCACGTTGACTTCACAGTTGAAGTAGAACGTTCCCTGCGTGTACTGGATGGCGCTGTTTGCGTACTGGACGCAAAAGGCGGTGTTGAACCTCAGACAGAAACAGTTTGGAGACAGGCTGATAACTATCATGTACCCCGTATGATTTTCGTTAACAAAATGGATATCATGGGTGCAGACTTCTTCGGTTCCATGAAATCTATCGTAGACAGACTGGGCTGCCATCCCGTTGCAGTTACTCTGCCTATCGGTGCTGAAAGTGATTTCAAAGGCATCATCGACCTGATGAAGATGAAAGCTTACTTCTATGAAAACGCAACAGGTACAGAAGTTGACGAAGAAGATATCCCCGCAGAATATGTAGACCAGGCTGAAGAATACAGAGCAATCATGGTTGAAACAATCTGCGAAACAGACGAAGAACTGATGGAAAAATTCTTCGCTGAAGAAGAAATCACAGAAGCAGAACTGAAAGCAGCTCTGCGTAAGGCATGTATCGCTTGCGAACTGATGCCCGTAATGTGTGGTTCCGCTTACAGAAACAAAGGCGTTCAGAAACTGCTGGACGGCGTTGTTGAATATATGCCCGCACCTACAGATATCCCTGCAATCAAGGGTATCGACCCTGCAACAGGCGAAGAAACAGAAAGACATTCTTCTGACGAAGAACCCTTCTCCGCTCTGGTATTCAAAGTAATGAATGACCCCTTCGTAGGTAAACTGGCATTCTTCCGTGTGTACTCCGGTACACTGGACTCCGGCACATACGTTTTTAACTCCACAAAGGGTGGCAAAAAAGAACGTGTTGGCCGTATCCTGCAGATGCACGCAAACCACAGAGAAGAAATCGACAAGGTTTACTCCGGTGACATTGCAGCAGCAGTAGGTTTCAAAATTTCCACAACAGGTGACACAATCTGTGACGAAGATCACGAAGTAATTCTGGAATCTATGGTATTCCCCGAACCCGTTATCTCCGTTGCAATCGAACCTAAGACAAAAGCTGGTCGTGACAAAATGGGCATCGCTCTGGCAAAACTGGCAGAAGAAGATCCCACTTTCAAAACATATACAGATCAGGAAACTGGAGATACAATCATCTCTGGTATGGGTGAACTGCATCTGGAAATCATCGTTGACCGTCTGCTGAGAGAATTCAAAGTAGAAGCAAACGTTGGTGCTCCTCAGGTAGCTTACAAAGAAACATTCCGCAAGGCTGTTGACGTTGAAGGTAAATTCGTACGTCAGTCCGGTGGTCGTGGTCAGTATGGTCACTGTAAAGTACGTTTCTATCCCATCCCCACAGATGCGGAAAACAACTACGAATTCGTAAATGCGACAGTTGGTGGCTCTATTCCTAAAGAATACATCCCCGCTATCGATAAAGGTATCCAGCAGGCAATGCAGAGCGGTATCCTGGGCGGCTATCCCGTACTGGGCGTTAAGGCTGAAGTTTACGATGGTTCCTACCATGACGTTGACTCCTCCGAATCCGCTTACCAGATCGCTGGCTCCATGGCTTTCAAAGAAGCTATGAGAAAAGGTGATGCAGTACTGCTTGAACCCATCATGAAAGTAACAGTAACAGTACCCGAAGATTACATGGGCGACGTTATCGGTGATATCAACTCCAGACGTGGCCGTATCGAAGGTATGGAAGCTAGAAGCAACGCACAGGTAATTCACTCCTTCGTTCCTCTGGCAGAAATGTTCGGTTACTCCACAGACCTGCGTTCCAGAACACAGGGCCGTGGTAACTACGTAATGGAAGTTGACCACTACGAACCCTGTCCTAAATCCGTTCAGGAAAAAGTACTGGAAGGCAGAAAGTAATTCTGCCCTCCGGTTTACGATAACGGAAGGAAAATGCCAAAAAATACGATACAGATTCGCTTTTTGGTATTGCAAAAAGACAAGAAGTCTAATATAATTAGAGTCGATGGGTGCATCACAAAAAGGGTGTAACTTGACTCACAAATAAGAATCTAAAAATTTTTACTAGGAGGAGATTCCAATGGCAAAGGCAAAATTTGAAAGAACCAAACCCCATATGAATATCGGTACTATCGGTCACGTTGACCATGGTAAAACAACTCTGACAGCAGCGATCACAAAGACACTGCATGAAAGATACCAGATCGGTGAAGCTGTAGCTTTCGAAAACATCGACAAAGCTCCCGAAGAAAGAGAACGTGGTATCACAATCTCCACAGCACACGTTGAATATGAAACACCCGCTAGACACTATGCACACGTTGACTGCCCTGGCCACGCTGACTATGTTAAAAACATGATCACAGGTGCCGCTCAGATGGACGGCGCTATCCTGGTAGTAGCTGCAACAGACGGTCCTATGGCTCAGACAAGAGAACACATCCTGCTGTCCAGACAGGTAGGCGTTCCTTACATCGTTGTATTCATGAACAAATGTGACATGGTTGAAGACGATGAACTGCTGGATCTGGTTGAAATGGAAATCAGAGAACTGCTGAACGAATATGAATTCCCCGGCGATGATATTCCCATCATCAGAGGTTCCGCTTTCCAGGCACTGCAGGATCCTAGCGGCGTATGGGGCGACAAGATTCTGGAACTGTTCGAAGAAATCGAAGCTTACATTCCTACACCCGAACGTGCAACAGACAAACCTTTCCTGATGCCCGTCGAAGACGTATTCTCCATCACAGGCCGTGGTACAGTAGCAACAGGTAGAGTAGAATCTGGTGTTGTTAAAGTACAGGACGAAGTTGAAATCGTTGGTCTGACAGACGAAATCAGAAAAGTAGTTGTAACAGGCGTAGAAATGTTCAGAAAACTGCTGGATCAGGCTGAAGCTGGTGACAACATCGGTGTTCTGCTGAGAGGTGTTCAGAGAAACGAAATCGAAAGAGGTCAGGTTCTGGCTAAACCCGGTTCCATCACACCTCACACAAAATTCAAAGCTCAGGTTTACGTTCTGTCCAAAGAAGAAGGTGGCCGTCATACACCTTTCTTCAACAACTACAGACCTCAGTTCTACTTCAGAACAACAGACGTAACAGGCGTTATCTCTCTGCCCGAAGGTACAGAAATGTGCATGCCTGGTGACAACGTTGAAATGACAATCGAACTGATCACACCCGTAGCTATGAGTCAGGGTCTGAGATTCGCTATCCGTGAAGGTGGTAGAACAGTAGGCGCTGGTTCCGTAGTAGAAGTTATCGAATAATTTTGATAATCTAATATGTGACTCATCAAAGGGAGTACCCAATAGGGTACTCCTTTTTTTGTGGAAGAAGAGGCGGCAAAGGTTTATGAGAAAGGAGATCCCTAGGAGATGGACGAAAAATGATATATAAATTTGGGAAAATGAGAGATGGATTTTCTAAAATATTTGATGTCTATTGTATAATATGACGGTTAGTTGTCAGACAAAAGGAGGAGGCGGGAAATAGCTTCTGTGCGAAATATATTGACAGAGAAATGACAATAGTGTAAAGTGAAGAAAAACAAGAAAACAGTGAAACACACGCATAGATGGGCGGCGTGCTTTTTTTTCAGCAGTATGATTCGCATGCGAAATAATGAGATCTGCCGCAGGAAAGGGCAGCATTCGCTGCCGATCCCAAAGAAAAAGGATAAAGTCCAAAATGTGTGAAAAAATTCCCACAGGAACAGCGTGCCGACGGGGGTTTTGGGGACTGTTTTTTTGTAGGTTTTTTTCCATTCGCCGGCAGTGGAAAATATGTCGGTATTACCAACAAACGCAGCCGTTTTTTATGTAATATTTATCGACAAAGATGTTGACAAATTTTAAACAAAAATGGTATATTCATTGTGGAGGCATTATGGCTTCTTATTGATATGCGCAAGCAAAAAATGAGGAGCTGATAAACTGCGTCCATACGGCAGCGTCGTAAGGAAGTAGGTTGTTTTTTAATGAAACACCCCGATGTGGCCTCATCGTGGATGTTTCAAAATTTTTAAAAAATAGGAGGAATATTAGAATGGATTTCAAATTAACAAAAACTCAGATGCTTCAGCAAGAGTTGTTCAGAAAATTTGCTGAAACAGAAATTAAACCAATCGCTAAAGACATGGACGAAGCAGAAGAATACAGCGCAGAACTGCTTCAGAAACTGCAGAAAATCGGTGCTTTTGGTATTCCTTACAGCAGAGAATACGGCGGCCAGGGTGCAGACGTTCTGACATACACACTGTGCATGGAAGAAATGTCCAAAGTAGATGCTTCCACAGGTATCACACTGTCCGTACATACATCTCTTTGCTGCCCTTGCATCAATGAGTTCGGTACAGAAGAACAGAAACAGAAATATCTGAGACCCCTGGTTGACGGTTCCAAGATCGGCTGCTTTGGTCTGACAGAACCCGGTGCTGGTACAGATGCTGCTGGCGTTAAAACAACAGCTGACAAAACAGAAGACGGCAAATACTATGTACTGAACGGTACAAAAATGTTCACAACAAACTCCGGTTTCGCTGATACATTCATCGTATTTGCTCTGACAGACAAATCCAAAGGCCCTAAAGGCATGTCCGCTTTCATCGTTGAAAGAGAATTTGAAGGTCTGACAGTTGGTCCTAACATCGAACGTATGGGTATCAGAGCTGCTTCCAACTGTGAAGTAATCTATGAAAACGTAAAAGTTCCCGCTGAAAACCTGCTGGGCAAAGAAGGCCAGGGCTACAAAATCGCTATGACAGCACTGGGTGGCGGTCGTATCGGTATCGGTGCTCAGTCCGTAGGTATCGCACAGGGTGCTATCGACGAAACACTGAAATATGTTAAAGAAAGAAAACAGGGCGGCAAACCCATCGGCAAATACCAGAACACACAGTTCAAACTGGCTGAAATGCAGACAAAGACAGACGCTGCTAGACTGATGGTTTGGAGAGCTGCTACAGAAAAAGACCTGCATGGCAACTACGCTCCTTACGCTGCAATGTGCAAAATGTTTGCTTCCGAAGTTGCAAACGAAGTAACAAGAATGGCTGTTCAGCTGTTCGGTGGCTACGGTTACTGCCGTGAATACCCCGTAGAAAGAGCTATGAGAGACGCTAAGATCACAGAAATCTACGAAGGTACAAACGAAGCTATGAGAATGATCGTTGCTGGCTCCATGAAAGTTTGATCTTGAGAGTTAAGAGTTCATTTTGAAAAAAGCTTATTACTAAAAATTTGGAAGGAGAACAACTATAATGAAAATCGTTGTATGTATTAAACAGGTACCCGATACAGTAGAAGTTAAAATCGATCCTAAGACAGGCACACTGATCCGTGACGGTGTTCCCTCTATCATCAACCACGATGACAAAACAGGTATCGAAGCAGCTCTGCAGCTGAAAGAACAGCTGGGCGGCACAGTAACAGTAGTATCCATGGGCCCCCCTCAGGCTGACGTTGCTCTGAGAGAAGCTCTGGCTATGGGTTGTGATGAAGCAGTTCTGGTTTCCGCTAGAGAATTCGGTGGTTCCGATACATATGCTACATCCGGTATTCTGGCAGCAGCTCTGAAAAACATTGGTTATGATCTGATCATCACAGGTCGTCAGGCTATCGACGGTGACACAGCTCAGGTTGGTCCCCAGATCGCTGAAAAACTGCACCTGCCTCAGGTTTCTTATGTAGAAGAAGTAAGAGAAGCTACAGCTGACTACGTAGTAGTTAAGAGACAGTATGAAGATGGTTACCACATCATCAAAATCAAAACACCTTGCCTGCTGACAGCAATCGCTGAACTGGCTACACCCAGATACATGTCCGTAAGAGGTATCGTTGAAGCTTACGAAAAAGAAATCAAAGTTCTGGGCTTCGAAGATCTGAAAGACGATCTGGAACTGGATATGATCGGTCTGAAGGGTTCCCCTACAAACGTATATCAGTCCTTCACTAAAGAAGTTAAAGGCGCTGGTACAATTCTGGAAGGTCTGTCTGCAGACGAAGCTGTTAAAGCTATCATGGACAAACTGGAAGCTAAATTCATCATCTAATTTAATTAGACGAGGAATCGGATACTAAAATTTGAAATATAAGGAGGAAACCCTACAATGAGTAAAGGTATTTTCGTAGTAATGGAACAGAGATACGGCAAGGTTCAGAACGTAGGTCTGGAACTTGTTGGTGAAGCTACAAGACTGAAAGAAGATCTGAAAGATGACGTAGTAGCAGTGCTGCTGGGTCACAACATCGAAGGCGAAGTTGCAAAAATCTTCCACTATGGCGCTGACAAAGTTATCCTGGTTGACGATCCCATGCTGGAAAACTATGTAACAGAACCCTACACAAAAGCTGTAACAGAAGTTATCAAAGCATTTGATCCCGAAATCATGCTGTTCGGTGCTTCTTCCATCGGCCGTGACGTTGCTCCTCGTGTAGCTAGCCGTGTAAAAACAGGTCTGGTTGCTGATACAACAGGTCTGAGAATGGCTAAAACAGAAGCTGAACTGGCTAAAGAAGCTGAAATGGGTAACGCAACACCCGAAAGAGCTCTGCTGATGACACGTCCCGCATTCGGCGGTAACATCATGGCTACTCTGATGTGCCCCAGAACAAAACCTCAGATGGCTACAGTACGTCCCGGCGTTATGAAAATGATCGCTAAAGACGAAACAAGAACAGGTGAACTGGTTAAATTCGACGTTAACTTCACAGCAGAAGACATGAACGTTGAAATCCTGGAAGCTGTTAAATCCGATAAGAAATCCGTTGACCTGACAGAAGCAAAACTGATCGTTTCCGGTGGTCGTGGTATCGGTTCCGCGGCTGGCTTCGACATCATCAGAGACGTTGCAGATGCACTGGGCGCAGAAGTTGGTTCTTCCAGAGCATGTGTAGACGCTGGCTGGATCGAAAAAGACAGACAGGTTGGTCAGACAGGTAAAACAGTACGCCCTGACCTGTACATGGCATGCGGTATCTCCGGTGCTATCCAGCACGTTGCAGGTATGGAAAACTCCGAACTGATCATCGCTATCAACAAAAACGAATCCGCTCCTATTTTCGAAGTAGCTGACCTGGGTATCGTTGGCGACCTGAAACAGATCCTGCCTAAACTGGCTGAAGCTGTAAGAAAATACAAAGCAGCAAAAGCAAACAGCTAATTAAAACTGAATTAGTTTTGAAGAGACCTCTTTTAGAGGTCTCTTTTTTTTATGAAATTTTACGGACGGGGAAGAGGACAGATGAGTACGAAGGGGGAAGCTGGGGGAAAACTGCGGAGCAGGACGGAAAACAGAAAATAGACAAGATTCGAGGGATATGCTATACTGTTTACATAATAGAAAAGGAGGCGGAATGGATGGAATTGAAAAAAGAATTCGATTTGGAATCATTGACAACATCTGAATTTCCTGAGGTGCTGCTGCAGCAGGCAAGACCATTTATGGAACTGATGATGCAATACAGATGCGCGCTGATGGAAGTGGAGACGAAGCTGAATGTTTTGAATGCAGAATTTACCATGAAAAACAACCGCAATCCTTTTGAATCCATCAAGAGCAGGATCAAATCCCCAAAAAGCATCATTGAAAAGATGCAGCGAAAAGGATACGAGATGAGTGTGAAAGGGATCGAGGAAAACCTGGCAGATGTTGCGGGCATCCGTGTGATCTGTTCTTTCCCTGACGATATTTATATGACAGCCAAAATGCTGACAGTTCAGGATGATATCAGAGTATTGGAGGTAAAGGATTATATTGTGAATCCGAAGCCAAATGGATACAGAAGTCTACATTTGATCCTGGAAATTCCAATCTTTTTATCCAATGAAAAGAAAAATATGAAGGTGGAAGTACAGTTTAGAACCATCGCTATGGATTTTTGGGCAAGTTTGGAGCATAAGTTGAAATACAAGAAAAACATTGAAAATGCAGAAGAGATCTCCAGAGAATTGAGCAAGTGTGCGGAGGCCAGCAGTATGTTGGATCTGCGGATGCAGGCATTGAGAGATCGGATCGAGGCGAGCCGAGAATGAGCAGAGAAGAAAAGAAAATTTTAGAGGAAAACACGGTTTTGCAAAAAGGACGTCAGGGTGCCATGCGGGTGGTTTATGGGCGGACTGCGGTGATCGCACTGCTGTTTATCATCCAAATTTTATTGATGTTCTGCATGGTGAACTTTTTTGGTCAATACATACCCATGGTCTTTGGGGGCTACATGGTTTTTGCACTATGCATTGTGCTGGTCATTATCAACAAAGAAGAAAGCCCAGAGACAAAGCTGATGTGGACCATCATAACGATGCTGCTGCCTTTGGTGGGCGGGGCATTATATTTGTATGTAAAAATGCAGCCGGGATATCGATTCCTGGAGAAACGACTGAACAGCATTTACAAGCAGACGGAAGATTATGTACAGCAGGACAAGAGCGTACTGCAGGCTTTAGAAACTGCGGACAAGGGCACGGCCAGACTGGCAGGATATGTACACAAAAACGGAAATTTTCCTGTGTATCAGAATACCAAGGTGAAATATTTCCCTTTGGGCGAGGATAAATTCGAAGCCATGCTGGAAGAATTGGCAAAGGCAGAGAAATTTATCTTTATGGAATATTTTATTCTGAAGGAAGGGTATATGTGGGAAAAAATCCTTGAGATATTGGAAGCAAAGGCAAAAGCCGGCGTTGAGGTGCGAGTGATGTATGACGGGACTTGTGCTATGTTTGATCTGCCTTATAAATATCCGGAGGAATTGAAAGCCAAGGGCATCCAATGCAAGATGTTTGCGCCGATCCAGCCCATTCTTTCCACCCATTACAATAACCGTGACCACCGAAAGATCCTCGTCATTGACGGGAAGGTGGGCTTTACGGGGGGCATCAACATCGGGGATGAATACATCAACCGAGTGGTGAAGCACGGCCACTGGAAGGACACGGCGGTGATGCTGAAAGGGGACGCAGTGCAGGGGCTGACCATGATGTTTTTGCAGATGTGGAGCGTTTCTGAAAAGCAGGCGGAATATGGAGAATATCTGGAGAAAGAAGAAAAAGACCAGCAGGCAACGGGGTTTGTGATGCCCTATGGGGACAGCCCCTTTGATGATGAGCTGATCGGGGAAACGGTTTACATGGATATCCTGAACCGGGCCAAGGATTATGTGCATATCATGACGCCATATTTGATCATCGACCAGAGGATGATCACGGCGCTGAGCTTTGCGGCAAAACGGGGGGTGGATGTGAAGCTGATTCTGCCCCATGTGCCTGATAAGAAATTTGCCTTTGCTCTGGCAAAGAATCATTACCCTGCGCTGCTGAAGGCAGGGGTGAAGATTTACGAATATACACCCGGTTTTGTTCACGCTAAGGTGTTTACCAGCGATGATGAGAAGGCTGTGGTGGGTACGATCAATCTGGATTACAGAAGCCTGTATCTGCATTTCGAATGTGCGGCGTTTTTATATCATGTGGATGAAATCGAAAATATTGAGAAGGATTTTCAGGCGACACTGGAGAAATGCCAGGAGATCACTTTGGAGAATTATAAACGGGGGACACTGCTGCTGCGGCTGGAGGGATGGCTGCTGAAGGTGTTGGCACCGTTGATGTAAAGAAAATATGAATTTGAATGAGCGAGCCGCTCCTTTTTCAACAGCGAAAAAGGGCGGCTTTTGCTGATGAAAAAGGGGCTGCGGCGACAGCGTTTGACAGGATATGCAAAGAAGAAATGGTATCTTTGTAGACAGGAATGGAAAGATACGATTTTCAGTCTGAGCAACGAGAACAACGCAAAAGGAGGAAGCAGCATGCAATATTATTTTGACGGCGACAGCAATTTATACGGCACGGCGGGAAAGGAGTTTTCCATGCCTGCACGAACGAAACAGATGGGGAGCATTGAGAATCATGTGAAAATCTTCGTGGAGGATTATGTTTATACATATCTGTATCAATACGGCAGAAGCGGCGGCGGAAAGGAAAAGCTGGCGGCACTGATCGGGAAGCATTACGAGATCGAAGGACAGGATGTGCTGGTGATCTCTGGGGCCATTCAGGGAAAAGAAACAGTGCAGCAGAACGGCGTGGAATGCTTTAGCGAAGAGACATGGGAATATATCGGCGGGCAGATGCAGACCTATTTCAAGGGGATGAACATTGTAGGTTGGGTGCATTGTCAGCCCAGCTTTGGTTCATTCTTGATGGCACGGGACGAGGCTTTCCACAAGGAATATTTTAAAGAAAAATGGCAGGTGCTGTTTGTGGTTGATACCATGGACAAGCTGGACACATTCTATATCTACAATGAGGACGGAACAGGGCTGCGGCAGGCCAGAGGATATTTCGTCTACTATGACAGGAACCGGGAGATGCAGGAATATATGCTGGAGAACAGCATGATCCGCCCCAGAGAGGAAGCCCAGGAAGGGACAAGCCCACAGGCGGAAACGGAGGTTTTTGCGGCAGAACAGGCGGAAGACAGAGATCGGCAGAAAAGAAAGCCCTCGGCAGAGGAACGGATGGATGCGGCAAAGGAGATCCGACGGGTGCTGCAGAAGCGGGAGAAGGAAGTGAAGCAGGCCAAGAAGGAGCATGATCGACTGCTGGCCACAGTAAGCTGTGTGCTTTGTGCAGTTTGCGTCTGCATGGGAGTGGCTATGATGCAGAGCCTGGACAGGTTAAAGATGGTGGAGACGGAGCTGCTTGCCATGCAGACTTCCTATCAGAACCTGGCAGAGGATTTCGAAGGGGTGAAGGTACAAAGCGTTTTTGCCGTACAGCAGGCAAAAGACGCACAGGCAGAGAAGCCTGCAGCAACAGAAAAGATGACAAACAAAAAATATATCGTGGAAGGCGGAGATAGCTTAGGATACATCAGCAGAAAATTTTATGGAGATAACAGCGGGATCCCACGGATCATGGAGGCAAATGGATTAAAGAATGCGGATATGATCTATGAAGGACAGGCACTGTGGATCCCCGAAGGATAATGGAGAGAGGACCTCAAGTTCGAAAGGACTTGGGGCCTTTTTTTATTGGGGGAAAAGGGGGAAGGCTCCTGAGGCATTGTACCAGATAGTCTCAATCATCTCATTTGCTATTGACAGAATGGAAGGGAAAATGTTAGAAAAAAGATAAGAACAAATGTTCTAAATATTTTTAAAATGAGAATATATGTTTGTATTCAAAAGGGGGAGAAGAGATTGGGTTGGAAGGCATATGTGAAAGGGAGACTGGACAGCGACAAGGGGCGCATAAAGATCCGTCTGCTGGACTGGGGAGATGCGATGGAAAGATGCGGACGGAGACAGGAGGAGATGAAACGGATCATCAAGCTGCGGGAAGAGCAGAAGGAACTAATGAAGGAGAATGATTCTGCGGCGGTGGCCCAGATGCTGAAGAACATTGACAGGCAGTACGAAGGAGACATGGAGAAGCTGCAGGGGGAGATCTTGGAAATCATGGAGCAGAAAAAGCAGATGGATGGGATGCTGCAGGGGTTAACGGAAGAAGAGCAGGAATACATCCAGATGCGATATGAGAAAGGGTGCGGCTTTGATTTTATTGGGATGAAGCTGCACATGAGCCGGGCGACGCTATTTCGGATGCAGGACAGGATATTGGAAAAGCTGCTGCAGATGGAGAAGGATGAGACTACGTAAGAGTTGGAAGGGGATATATTGAGGGAGCAGTGGAGAAAGGAGGCGATGCAAATGTGGCAGAGAGAAAACTGACGGAACGGCAGAAGGAATTTTGCAGGCTTTGCGCCGCAGGGATGAAGCCTTTGGATGCGGCGAAGCTGCTGGGGTATCGAAACATCAGCAGGACGGTGGGCGATATGCTGCGGATGGAGAAGATCCAGAAGGAGATCCAAAGGCGGAAGGAGCAGACGGAAGAGCGGGCGGAAAAAACGATGCCGAAAACAGAAGAAGAAACAGCAGTGGCGGAGAAGGAAGAAATCCTGTGTTTTCTGACGGAAATGATGCGGGAGGATGATGACCCGAAGATGCGGATGAAAGCAGCGGAGCTTTTGGGCAAGCGGGAGAGCTTGTTTGAAAAGGAGAAAAAAGCGGAAGAAAAGAGCCCCATCTTCATCGTGGATGATCTGCCATGAGGATGACGAAACTAAGCCAGTGTATCGGGAAGGGATTTTACGGGCTGCACAGAGATATCCGCGAAGGGGGACATACTCACTACTGGCTGAAAGGCGGCAGAGGCAGCGGGAAATCTTCGTTTCTTTCCATTGAAATTATCCTGGGGCTGGTGGAGGACGAGGATGCCAATGCGGTGGTGCTGCGAAAGGTGGCGGCGAATCTGCGGGACAGCGTATTTGAGCAGATGATATGGGCCATTCATGCTTTGGGTGTGGAGGATGAATGGGAGCGAAAGGTGAGCCCCATGGAGCTGGTACGAAAAAATACAGGGCAGAAGGTACTATTCCGGGGATGCGATGACCCGAGAAAGTTGAAATCCATTAAATTTCAGCGGGGCTATGCCAAATTTATCTGGTATGAAGAGGTGGACGAATTTGGCGGAATGCAGGAATTGCGGAACCTGAACCAAAGCCTGATGCGAGGGGGCGAGGAATTTCGCATTTTTTACAGCTATAACCCGCCCAAGCACGCCAGAAGCTGGGTGAACCAGGAGATGGCAGAGGAACGGGAGGACAGGCTGGTCCACCACAGCACCTACAAAGAGATGCCGCAGGAATGGCTGGGGAGCCAATTTCTGGCGGAGGCGGAATACATTCGGAAGCGACACCCGGAGACTTACCGACACGAATATTTAGGGGAAGTGACGGGGGGCGGCGGCGAGGTTTTCCGCAACCTGATGTTACGGGAAATTTCCGATGAGGAGATTGCTGCTTTTGACAGAATCAGCCGTGGGCTGGACTGGGGGTATGCCGTAGACCCACTGCACTACACGGTGAACCACTACGACAAGACCAGAAGGCGGCTGTATATCTTCTTTGAACTGCGGGCCCAGGGCATGAGCAACCGAAGATTGGCAGAGGAGATCGGGAAGGAGAACCCGAACCACAGAGAGGTCATCTGCGACAGCGCAGAGCCGAAATCCATTGCGGAGATGCGGGACTATGGGGTGGCTGCTGTGGGGGCGAAAAAGGGCCCTGACAGCGTGTATTACGGCATCAAGTGGTTACAGGACTTGGAGGAGATCATCATTGACCCGAAGCGATGCCCGGAGACGGCAAAGGAGTTTTACGGATACGAATATGAAGGGGACGGCAAGGGCGGCTGGAAGGCCGCATTCCCGGACAGAGAAAATCATGCCATTGATGCGGTGCGCTACAGCCGGGAGGATGACATGAGACACATACGGATCAGGTAAAGAAAGGAGAAGGGGAATTGTTTATCACAGAAATGGAGCTGCTGAAAGCAAGGCTGGCGGCGGGGAAAAGCCTCAACGACAGCCACATCCTGAAGGAGATCATTCAGGAGGACAAAAACAGCGAAAAGAAAAAGAGGATGGAAGAGGGCGAGCGATATTATCAGGGGAAGCATGATATTTTGCAGAAGGATTTTCGCCGAAGTCCTGTTTCCGAAACAGGGAGAGACGGGGAAGAAAGCATGCAGATGTTTTTCAACCCCAACCGAAGCAATCACCATTGTGTGAACCCATTCCACCATGCACTGGTGGCCCAAAAGACCGCATATCTGGTGGGGAGAGAACCTACCATCAGCGTAAGGGGGCAGGAGAGCAAGGGATTTGAGACCATGCTGACGGACTTTGCTGACGAGGGCTTCAACAGTATGCTGCAGAAATGGATTACTGGGGCGGCAAACAAGGGTGTGGAATTTCTGCACGTTTATTATGACGAAGAAGGGGAGTTCCGATACTGCATCGTGCCTGCGGAGGAGGTCATCGTGGTTTACGATGAGGTCTATCAGCAGGATATCAGGGAGGTCATTCGATATTATGACATCAAGGTGCTGGATGGCGGCAGAGAAAAAACCAAGCGGCGTGTGGAATGGTGGACTGGGGAGAACGTGACCTTTTACACGGAGAACAGCGACGGGGAATTTTTGAAGGAGAACAAATGCGGTCATTGGACGGTGACGGAGCTGTTGGACGGCGAGGAACGGGAGACTGTGGAACACGGCTGGGGCAGAGTGCCTTTTATTCCTCTGCGGAACAATGACAGGGAAATGACGGACCTGCAGCTGGTGAAGGGACTCATTGATGCTTATGATTATGTGAGCAGCGAAGGGACAAATAACTTGCTGGACCTGGTCGACCTGTATTGGGTGATCCAAGGCTACGGCGGCGAGACAGCCAGTGCCGTGGCGCGAAAGCTGCAGGTGAACAAGGCGGTGCAGATCAGCGACAGCAGCGGCAGCGTGGAGGCCAAGCAGGTACAGCTGCCTGTGGAGGGCAGGCTGGACTGGATGCAGATGCTGCGGAAGGATATTTTCCACTTTGGCATGGGGGTGGACACCGACAGCGACGACTGGGGCAAGGCCGCCAGCGGGGTGGCACTGAAATTTCAGTATGCCATGTTTTACCTGAAGATCAATGGCATTGTGCCGGAGATTAAAAAAGCCGTGAAGGAATTCTTCCGCTTTGTGGTGGAGGACTGGAACCGGGAAAACGGCACAGACTGGGACTGGAGAAAAATCCAGATTACTTTGAACACCAACGGCATCACCGATGATCTGGAGACCATGCAGATCATTACAGAAAGCAAGGGCATCGTCAGCGAAAAGACACTGTTGGGGAAACATCCCTTTGTGGAGGATGTGAACAGTGAGATGGAACAGCTGGAAAGAGAAAGAAAGGGGAAAGAAGAATGAAACTGACACAGATGGTAGAGAAATTTGCCAAGCAGGGCATGGTGAACCCTGCGGCAAAGGTGGAACTGATGCAGGCTGCAGAAGAGATGGAGAGCCAGATGCAGGAAATGCAGGAGGCCCTGGACGGCAAGGACGGCGAGCTGGCGGAAAACAGAAAGACAGCGGCAGTGGAAAGAGTCATTTTGGAGGCCGGCGGCAAAAATGTGAAGGCTATTATGGCACTGATTGATATGGAAGAAGTGTCCTATGACCAGAAGGAAGGCCTGACGGGGCTGGACATGGAGAAGGTAAAGGCGGAGGCGCCTTATCTGTTCTATGAAAAGGCAGAAAAGAAAAAAGGCACAGGCGCAGCAAAAAGCAGCCAGAAAAAGAGAGAGGACGAGATCAGAGCGGCTTTTAGAAAAGGGCTGGGCAGATAAGGAGGATGAAAGATGAGTTTTAACAGTATTCAGTATGCAACTGTTTTTATGGAAGAACTGGATAGCCAGCTGGTGGAAAAATCTACGACCGGCTGGATGGAAGGAAACGCGGGACAGGTGCAGTACAACGGCGGTGCAGAAGTCAAAATCCCCAAAATGCAGATGAGCGGTCTGGGGGACTATGACAGAGACGGCGGCTTTGCCAAAGGGGCGGTGACAGTGACCTACGAAACAAGAAAACTGACCCAGGACAGAGGCAGAACCTTCCAGCTGGACGCTATGGATGTGGACGAAACAAATTTTGCGGCAACCGCAGGGGCAGTGATGCGGGAATTCCAGAATACAAAGGTGATTCCTGAAATCGACGCTTACCGCTACAGCAAGATTGCGGAACTGGCAAAAACAGCGGGCAAGACGAAGGAATACACAGCGGCGGTGGATACGATTTTTGAAAACCTGATGAACGATATGACTGCCATTCGGGATGCCGTAGGCGACGGATGTGAACTGGTCATTGCTATGAGCGCCAAGGTGGCAGGGATGCTGGACCTGGCGAAGGGCGGCACAAACGTGCTGGAAAGCGGCGTATTCCAGCAGGGCAGCGCAGAGCTGAAGGTAAAGGAAATTGACGGCTGCCCCATCATCAGAGTGCCCTCTGCACGATTCCAGACAAAATATACCTTTATGGACGGCGTGACAGAGAGTGAAACCGACGGCGGCTTTGTCAAGGCAGAAGATGCCAAGGGCATCAACTGGATCATTATGGTGAAGAGCGCACCTGTGGCTATTTCCAAAACAGATGTGACCAGAATTTTTGATCCTATGACAAACCAGAACGCCAATGCATGGAAGATCGACTACAGAAAATACCATGATATCTGGATCACAGACAACGGCATGGATGGTATTCTGGTGAACATCAGCAAGGCGTAAGGAAAGGCGGCAGAAGGATGCAGGAAAAAATTCTGGCGAAGCTGCAGGAATTGAGAGCCGAAGAGGACCTTGCCGCCATGGACTTTGCGGCAGGGCGCAGCGAGGAGATGATGAAAGCCTATTGCAATATAGATATGCTGCCTGAAGCACTGCTGGGGACAGGCGTGGCGCTGGCGGGGATGCTGCTGGACAGCGGCGCGGCTGCGACGCCTTCCCAGAAGGCAAAAAGCATCAAGGAAGGGGATGTTTCTATTACCTTTCAGGAGGACGACTGTGGGGCCGAGGAGGAAAAGCTACTGGCCTGCTTCAAGGTGGAGCTTGACCGTTGGAGACGGATGGACTGGTAAGGAGGAAACGGCATGAAGAAGGAATTTGCAAGAGCGAAAAAAGCCGTGGAGAGCCTATTCTGGGACACCTGCTATGTGGAGATTTTCCGAGAGGAAAGGGCGGACTGGGGTGAGACCATGCACCAGAAGGGGGAGGCAGACAGCTTTCCCTGCCGCCTGACGGAAAAGAACACCCCTTGCGGAGAAAACGGCCTGCTGGCGGAGATGGAAAAGACAGTCATTCTGCTTTACCCTGTGGGGAAGGAGATTCCTGCAGGGAGTGCATTGCGGGTACGGAAGGAAAACGGAGAGGAACGGCAGTATTTTGCGGCAGGAGACAGCCAGGTGTTTTTGACCCATAAAGCGGTGGGGCTGAGAAGGAGAGATACGGTATGACGGAGGAAATCAGAAGAGCAGTGATAAAAGCCATCTCTGAAAAATTCGGGTTGCCGGTCTATGGGCAGGGAGTACCCCAAGGGGGGAAACGGCCTTGCTTTACGGTGGAGATTACAGGGCTGGAGCAGAAGCGGCTACTGGGCAGGAGAGCGGCAAGAAAAGTGACGATGGAGATTCGGTATTTTTGCGGCGAGACGAAAACAAAGGCTGCGGAAGGACTGGCGGCGGCAGAGGGGCTTTATGAAGCGCTGTGCATCATCGGGACAGATGAAAAGTTTGCGGCAAGCGGCATGAAGCACGAAAAGACGGCAGACGGCGTGAAGGTGACGGCGGAATATGAATATCACATCATTTTTGACGAGGAAGATACAGGACTGATGGAACGGCTGGAATACAACGGAAAGGAAGCAGTTGGCTATGAAACAGAAGGCGACATTCAGCAGGGAACAGCTGAGTAAGAGCAAGACCTTGGGGTATGGGGCTGACCTGGTGAAGGCAGTTTTGGAGGACAGAGCATACACCAAGGATGAGGCGGAAAAGGAAATACAGGCATATTTGACAGGAAAAAGAAAGGAGCATTGATATGGCATTAGGCGGCGGCACTTTTTTAGTGCAGAACAAGGTATTGCCCGGGGCATACATCAATTTCGTTTCCAGACCCAGAGCCATGGGCAGTCTGGGGGAAAGAGGCGTGGTTTGCATCGGTATGGAAATGGACTGGGGCAGAGAAGGGATGCTGACGGTAGAAGCGGCAGACTTCCGAACAGACAGCAGAGCCCTGTTTGGCTATGACTATTTGGATGAAAAGATGAAGGACATGCGGGAGCTTTTCCTGCACGCGAAGAAGGTACATCTGTATCGCCTGAACGGCGGGAAAAAGGCGACTGCAACAGAAGGAAACCTGACGGTGACAGCAAAATACAGCGGCGAGAGAGGCAACGATATCTGCATTGCTATTGTAGAAAACGTAGACGAGGATGGTTATTACGATGTGGAGACCTATCTGGGGACAGAACTGGTGGACAGCCAGACAGCGGCGAGCATCGAAGAACTGGTGGAAAATGCGTATGTTTCCTTCAAAGGCACGGGCGTATTAACGGCAGTGGCAGGGCTGTACCTGACAGGGGGCACCACAGAGGAGGCGGCAGGCAGCGTATATACAGATTTTCTGGCAGCGGCAGAGACAGAGGATTTCAATGTGCTGGCATACAACGGCAGCAACGAGACAACGAAGAAGCTGTTTGTGAACTTCACAAAGCGGATGAGAGAGGAAGAAGGCGTGAAATTTGTGACAGTTCTCTATGATTACGCAGAAGCAGACCACGAAGGCGTGATTTCTGTAGGGACAGCCAGTGAACTGGTGTACTGGGTGGCCGGTGCCACAGCAGGGGCAGAAGTGAACGAAAGCCTGACAAACATGGTTTACGACGGCGAATATGATGTGGACATTAAACTGAAAAAAAGCGAATATATCAAGGGCATTCAGGCAGGCCAGTTCCTGTTCTATGAAGAGGATGGCAAGCTGCGGGTGCTGCGGGATATCAGCAGCTTTACTTCCTTTGAGGCGGCGAGAAACAGTGATTTTTCCAGTAACAGAGTGGTAAGGGTGCTGGACAGCATTGCCAACGATGTGGCGAATATTTTCAGTAAGTATTATCTGGGAAAACAGAGCAACAATGCCAACGGCAGAAATCTGCTGAAGGCCGAAATTCTGGCATACCATGAGCAGCTGATGAAAATTGAAGCCATTGAAAACTTTACAGCGGAGGATCTCACTGTGGAAAAAGGCGTGGAAAAACAGGATGTGGTGGTTTTTGAAACCGTGCAGCCTGTGGACGCCATGGAAAAGCTGTATATGAAAGTGGAAGTTGCGTAAAGGAGGTGCGATAGATGGGTTATTTGAGAGCAAAAGACACCGTCAATGGTGCCCTGGGCACCTGCTTTGCCATCATTGACGGGAAAAGACATGAACTGATGCAGGTGAAGAACATCAAGGCGAAAGTGAAGAAAACCAGAACTACCATTCCCATTCTGGGGCTGACAGCAAAACAACAGAAAAGCGGCGGCTGGGAAGGCATCGGCACTATGACGGTGTATTACGTGAGCAGCCTGTTCAGAAAGGTGATGGTGGACTACATGAAAAATGGTGTGGACACCTACTTTGAACTGATGCTGACCAATGAAGACCCCACGGGGGAAGCGGGCAGACAGACGGTGCTGCTGAAGGATGTGAACATTGAAGAAATGCTCATTGGCAAGCTGGATGTGGACGAAGCGGCCATGGATGAGGAAATGAAATTTACCTTTGGCGGCGTGGAACTGCTGGATAGTTTTAATAGCTTATAAGCAATCAGAAAAGGGAGGGTTTTATGGGACAGGAATGTTTTTATAGAGAAAACAGGAAGGACAGGGGCGAAAGAGAAGTCCTTCTGACGGAAAGACTGGCGGCAGACGGGGGGCAGATGCTTTGGCGCATCCGCCCCATGAGCCAGAGAGAGAACGAGGACATCTGGAAAAGATGCGGCGAGGATGAGAAGAGATATGAAGGGGCGGTTCTGGCGGAGAGTGTGGTCTTTCCCGACCTAAAGGATGCGGCACTGCAGAACAGCTATGGCGTGGTCGGGGCAGAAGGGCTGTTGGCGAGACTGCTGCTGGCGGGGGAATACGACCGACTGCGCAGGGCTGTGGAGGAGATCAATGGAGGTGACGGCGGATGTATCGACTGTATTTGAAGCAGGACGGGAAGCAGATTTTGCTGCCTGTGACACCTGCCGAGATGGAAACAAAAACGGGGAACCGAAACAAGACGGTATATATCCTGAACTTCGGGGAGATGAACCTGGCGAAAAAGCCGGGACTGCAGGAGATTCGATTTACGGCACTGCTGCCGGGGAGACAGTACAGCTTTGTGCAGGTGGAGGATGGATTCCACGAGTCGGAATATTTTCTGAATTATTTCAAGGAATATAAGGCGGCGGCAAAGCCTGTGCAGATGATTTTATTCCGAAAAATGGCAGACGGGACACAGCTTTTTTGCGGGAACATGGAAGTGCTGCTGGAGGATTACACAGTGACGGAAAAAGGCGGCGAACAGGGAGACTTCTGGGTGGAGATGCACTGGAAGGAATGGAAAGCGGCGAAAAGCATCCGTTACAGCATCAAAGGCAATGCCATGGTGGAACAGGGGCAGGAGAGGCAGGCAAAGCAGCCTGCCGCAACCTATACGGTACAGAAGGGGGACTGCCTTTGGAACATTGCGAAAAAGCAGATGGGCGATGGGACAAGGTATAAGGAGATTGCCCAGAAAAACGGCATTGCCGACCCGAACAAGATTTATCCCGGGCAGGTTTTGAAGCTGTAAGAGAAAGGGGAGAAGGGGATGACGATTAAGCTTTTATTGCAGCACGGCAGCAACATCTATGATGCCACACCCATTCTGGAGGGGGGCGTGGAATGGTACGCCAGTGTCATGGGGAAAGCCGGAAGGCTGAAATTCAAGGTGGTCAGGGACGGTATTGTGAATTTCGTGGAGGGGGATAAGGTTTCCCTTTATGTGGATACGATTTTGCTGTTCAGCGGATTTGTGATGACAAAAGAGAGAACCAGCGAACAGATCATCAGCGTGACGGCCTATGACCAGATGTTTTATCTGGCAAGAAACAAAGCCACTTATGTTTTCCTGAACAAAGGGGCAAAAGAGATTATTCAAACCATTGCTGGGGACTACGGCTTGCAGATTGGAGATGTGACCGACAGCGGGTGGAAGATTCCCCAGCGGATTGAAGAAGGGGAAACGCTGATGGACATTATCCTTTCTGCTTTGGAAATCTGCGGGCAGGCCACAGGGAAGGAATATTTTCTTTTTGACAAGGCCGGCTGGCTGACGGTGAAGGAGAGAAAGGAAATGGAAGCGGATGCGGTGCTGCAATGCGACGGTGGCATCAGCGAGTATACATATAAGACGGATATCAGTCAGGATACCTATAACGCAGTGCGGCTTTACCATGCGGGACGGAAGGAAACGGAACGGAAGGCGTGGGAAGTGGAGCAGGGAGACAAGGTGAAAAAATGGGGCAGGCTGCAGTATTACAAGCGGGTACCCTACACCATGAACAGTGGGCAGTTGAAGGAACTTGCAGAAAGTATTCTGAAGGAAAAATGCAGAGTGGTGAAGAAGCTGACCATTGAGAACATCAATGGGGATGTGATGCTTTATGCCGGGAACAGTATTTGGCTGGAGATTCCGGGACTGGCGGAGATCAGCCTGAGAGGGAAAGCCCTCATTGAAAGCTGTACCCATTTCTTTGCCGACGGGGAGCATCGGATGCAGTTGGAGATTCGCATTGAGGAGGGATAAGAATGGACTTGAAAAGCTTTTTGAAGGAGAACAATGGATTTCCGGAAAACAGAAAGGTAAGGATTTCCCCTTGCTTTGCGGAGGATGGCGCAGAGGTGCTCTGGGAGATCAGAGCAGTCAGCGAGGAGGAATATCGCAGAGCGGCGGAAGGCAAAAAGGACAAATGGGCAGCGTTGTGCCTGCTTTCTGTGGTGAAGCCTGATCTGCAGGACAAGGGACTATGGGAAAGCTATGGTGTGGACAGCGGAGAAAAGGCGTTGAAGGAGATGCTTTACCCCGGGGAATATATGCAGCTTTTGGAAGCAGTGAAGGACATCAACGGCTTTCAGCAGCGGAGAAAGGATTGGAAGGCGCAGGCAAAAAACTGATTGAGGAGGGCGTGGACGAGGCGGATTATGCCTGCTATGCCCTCCGGAAATACGGGATACGGCCCAGAGAATGGGTGGAAATGACCACACCGGAGCGGATGTTTTGCTGCGCCGCCATCGAGCTTGAGATAGAGGCTGCAGAGAAGGCCGGAGGATAAGAGGTGAAAAGGGGAATGGAGAAGGAAAAGAAAGGGCTGTTTGGGCGGCTGTTGGATTTTTGGAAGGAGAAGATCGGGACAGGCGAGACGAAGGGCATTGGGTTTTGGAATGGTGCGAGGGAATTGGAAAACCGGTTTGCTGAGAGGGGCGATGCTGTTTCTTTGAAGCAGGAGAAGAAAAAGACTTTCTGGGAAGAAAAGGTGGCGGCTGTTTTAGGAGAAAAGGAAGAGGAAGGCGGCCTTTTGGAACAGGAGAAGAAGCTCTTTTTTGTGGAAGCGGAAAAGGAGCAGGAAGAGAATTTGGGGGCTGCGGAAGAAGGAGAGGGAGCAGAGAAACGGAAGGTTTCTCATCTTTTTAAGGCGGAGGTTTTTCGGGAAGAAAGACAGGCAGAAGTAGAGAAAAGCAAAATGGGTCAGGCTTTCCTTTGGGAGAGTCCCGAGGAAGAAAGAGACAGACGAAGCATCGTGCCTGTGGCGGAGAAAACGGAACAGGAGAAGGTGTTCGCTGCGGAAGAAAAACCGGAAATGCCGAAAGCGGAAAAGGCAAAACGAGAAGAAGCCCAGACGGAGACACCATTTGACATAGAAAAGCTGATGCAGCAGATGACGAAAAAGCTCTGGGAAGAGCGGGAAAGCTGTGGCAGGCGGCTGAGAGGATAAGGAGGAAGCAAAATGCTTGAAATTATCAAACAACTGGCATTGGATGCGGCGGAAACAGGTGCGGATTTTTGCATCGGAACGGTGACGGCAGACAATCCCCTCTGCATCCGACTGGAAGAGGGGCTGGAACTGACAGAACCCTTTCTGGTGCTGACAGAAGCAGTGCTGAAATGGGAAGAAACAGGGCGTATCCGCACATGGACAGATACGGAAGGAGACAAATGGTCTTATTATCGCATGATACGGGATAGAAAACTGAAGGCCGGCGAGGCTGTGGCATTGCTGCGGGCAGCCGGCGGACAGCAATATTTGGTGCTGGGCAGAGTGAGAAAGGAGGGATAGGATGACACCAACACAGGAAGTGGAACTGAACATGGCAAGCATCGAGAAAAAAATCATCCCCAGCCTGACCTGGAAGATCAACGAGGAACGGGCAGAGGTGCGGGGAACGGTGGATGAGCTGGAAGCCATGAAACAGGCAATCCATAAAATTTTGCAGACAGAAAGATACAGATATGCTATTTACGATTGGAATTACGGTATTGAGCTGGAAGAATTATATGGAAAAAATGTGACCTATGTGATCCCGGAACTGAAAAAGCGGATTGAGGATGCACTGCTGGCAGACGATAGAATCACGGCGGTGACAGACTTTTCCTTTCAGCAGGAAAAGGGAAGCGTGACAGCGGGATTTCTGGTGCATACTATCTTTGGTGAGATCACGGCAGAAAGGACGGTGGATATTTGATGGTGAAAAGCTATGAGGAACTGATGGAGCAGAAGCTGGATCAGATCGATGACAAACGGGACAAGCGACAGGGCAGCTTGGTTTTTGATGCCCTGGCACCCAATGCGGCGGAAACAGCCACCTTTTACGCTGATCTGGATCTGCTGGAGGACAGAACTTTCGGGGATACGGCAACGGGGGACGACCTGACCAGACGGGCGGCAGAACGGGGCATCACCAGAAAGCCTGCGGTAAAGGCAACATTTTACGGGCGTTTTCTGAATGAAGACGGCAAGGAATACCCTGTGGAAGCAGGTATGAGATTTTTTTTGGAGGAATACTATTATGTGGTGCTTTCCAGAGAAGCGGACGGGCGATATGTGCTGGAATGCGAAACAGCAGGTGCCTGTGGGAATGATTACTTAGGGAACCTGCTGCCTTTGGAAAATATGGATGGATTGGCGGCGGCAACGTTGGAAGAACTGCGTACGGACGGCGAGGATGAAGAAGGAGATGAGGAACTTCGGAAGCGTTATTTCGCCAGCTTTGACGCAGATGCTTTCGGCGGAAACATCGCTGATTATCAGAGAAAGGTCACCGCGTTGCAGAATGTAGGCGGGGTAAAGGTATACCCTGCATGGGACGGCGGCGGTACGGTAAAGCTGGTCATCATCGACCAGGGCTGGCGGGCCCCTACAGAAACGGAACTGGCGGAACTGCAGAAGGAGATCGACCCGGAACGCAGAGGAGACGGATATGGGATTGCACCCATCGGGCATCAGGTGACGGTGGAAGGCGTTACGGAAGTGACCTGCAGCATTACCATGAACATTTCTCTGGCAGAAGGAGCGGTGCAGGAAACGGTGCTGGAAGATATCCGAAGCAGATTTGAGGTGTATTTTGAAGAACTGCGGAAAAGCTGGGCAGAGAGCGAATACCTGACGGTGCGCATCAGTTATCTGGAATCCAGAGCCTTGGAGGCAGATGGCGTGGTGGATATTTCTGATTGTATGGTCAACGGCAACGGCGGCAACACGGTGCTGAAGGTTGATGAAATCCCTGTTTTGGGCGAAATCGGGGTGACAGCATGAGGGAACACAGATACAGCAGGTATTTGCCCAGCACAGTGAGAGAATTGCAGGAATTTCAGAAGCTGGCGGAGATCGAGGGGCAGATTCTGGAGGAAGAAGCGGCGGAGCGAGACAAAGTGGTGAACAACCAATGGATTTTGACAGCGGAGAGAAGCGGACTTCTGCGGCTGGCGAAGATGATGGGGTTTCTGGGGGCAGAGGTGCTGGAAACGGAGGCGCTTCGAAAAGAGATCCTGTATCGTTGGAACAGCCGAAGCCCGTATACCTGGTTCCATCTGCTGGATTGGCTGGATGGCTGCTGCGGGGAAGGAAAATATACAGTGGAACTGGAACGGGAGAAGTATTTTCTGTATCTGGTATTGGGGCTGAGCATAAAGGAAAAAAGAGACTTCCTGCAGAAGCATCTGCGAAAGATCATTCCGGCGAATTTGACCCTGAAAGTAGATTTGAATACGAATACTTACGGAAAGGTGGGCGTGATGACCCACGGGCAGATGAAGGAACTGAGATGGACTTATGGACAGATTCCTTTTGAGGATTTGACCCCTTACCAGACAAGAGAATGAGAGAAAGCCTTGAGCAAAAAAACATTGCTTGGGGCTTTTTTATTTGCAATAATGGATTTTTGTAAAAAATTGAGGATGCGGCGGGGGAAAGGCGGAACCGAGCCATGTGGAAGATACCGGTGTGAATTGCCTTGCTCTTCTTTTTTGTGGGTGGTATGATAAAAGATAAAGAAAATGCAAAGGGAGGAAGAAGGATGGAACAGGCGATGAAGCAGGAAAACCCCTTGGGCTATGCGCCTTTGGGCGGCTTGATACGAAAATTTGCTATCCCGTCTATCATCGGTATGTTGGTGTCGGCAGCTTATAATATTACAGACCAGATCTTCATTGGGCATACGGTAGGGATGCTGGGCAATGCGGCAACCAACGTGGCTTTCCCTACGACAATGCTGCTGACGGCCTTTGCCCAGTTGATCGGCGTGGGGACTGCGGCGAATTTCAATATCAATCTTGGGGCAAAACGAAAGGAAGAAGCAGAAAAATTTATTGGCAACGGCCTGATGCTGATGTCTGTGGTGGGCATTTTGTATATGGCGTTGGTTTTGCTGCTGAAAACACCCATTCTGATCCTCTGTGGGGCAACGGACACGGTTTTGCCCTATGCACAGGCATATTTGGGCATCACTGCCATCGGGATTCCCTTTCTGTTGTTCAGCAGTGCCGCAAGTGTGATCATTCGTGCAGATGGCAGCCCTTCCTATTCCATGTTTTGTACTATAGTGGGGGCTGTGCTGAATGTTTTCTTGGACTGGCTGTTCCTGTTCGTTTTTGACTGGGGTATTCAGGGGGCGGCTGTGGCAACGATCACCGGGCAGATCGTTTCTTTCCTGCTGTGCATCCGATATTTTCCAAAATTCAAGACATTCCCTATCCGAAAGGATATGCTGAAACTGAATGGGGCTTATGTTGGGCAGATCGCAAAACTGGGGACCGGTAATTTCATCAACCATACGATCATGATGCTGGTGAATATCGTACTGAACAATTCCCTGACCTATTATGGGGCATTGTCCATTTACGGCAGTGATATTCCTCTGGCGGTTTCCGGCGTGGCGGCGAAGTTGAACATGATCATGATTTCCTTTGTGGTGGGGCTTGCCCAGGGGTGCCAGCCTATTTTGGGCTTCAATATGGGGGCGAAGCAGTATGACAGAGTAAAGGCTACCTACAAAAAAGCTGTGAAGATCGGGCTTTGCTTCAGCGTTACGGCATTTCTGCTGTTTCAGTTTTTCCCCAGACCCATCATCGGCATTTTTGGGGTGGGGGAGGAATTATATTTCCAGTTTGCGGAAAAGTATTTGCGAATCTATATGTTTATGGTATTTACCTTTGGGATGCAGCCGATCACGGTAAATTATTTTACCAGTATCGGCAGTGTGAAGCAGGGCATCTTCCTTTCTGCCTCCCGACAGGGATTTTTACTGCTGCCCCTGTTGCTGTTGCTGCCCTTAAAATTTGGCTTGAACGGCGTTCTTTTCGCAGGACCCATTGCAGATGGCTTGGCAGCGATCCTTTCCATTACCATGGTCGCCATCAATTTCCGCAGCCTTAACAAGCAGCAGGCTGCCCTGAAAGAAGAGGCAGAAGCCTGAGTTTTGGGCAAAAAACTGTTGCGAAGGGAAAGAGAATGTGCTACAATATACAAATCGTGGGGTGGAGTGTCCCCGTAAACTGAAGATGTTACACTCGGAAGAGTGAAAATACAGGAGGTTTTCGTATGTCTACAATCGGTATGGTATTAACAGTTGTTTTGATGATTCTGGCAGTTGTTCTGGCAGCTATTATCCTGATGCAGTCCAAACGTTCCGCTGGTCTGGGCGCAGTGAGCGGCAGCAGCAGTGATTCTTACTGGAGCAAAAACAAAGGCAATTCTGTGGAAGGCGCACTGGAAAAATATACAAAAATCGGCGGCGCACTGTTCATGATTATTGCGTTCATCGTAAATCTGGTAGGTTAAGAAAAAGCGAAGGAAAGAGATGCCGAAAAGGTATCTCTTTTTTGTTATATCGTGAAATAAAAAAGATTTGTGGGGCAAATTGTACATGGTACGGAAAACTATGACTCCGTTGGGGCATAAAGAGGAAGACGAAGTCCTGCGAATGATTTTAGTGGAAAACGGAAATACTAGGAAAAAAGGAGAATTCTATGGAAGAGATGGATATTCTGAAGGAACGAAAAGAGAGAATTTTAGCATATATTGAAAGCGAAGACTACATGCCCATGAAACGTAGGGACATGCGTGCCATGCTTTCTGTGCCTGCGGAGGACAGGGAAAAATTTGAGCTGCTCATCAATGAGCTGATTGAGGAAGGTCGGGTTTTTGAAACGAAAAAAGGCAAGCTGGTTTCTCCCAGAAATCTGCAGATGGCGACGGGTACCTTTATCGGCCACGCAAGGGGCTTTGGTTTTGTGACGCCTGAGGAAGGCGGCGATGATATCTTTATCCCTGCCAGCGAGACCATGGGTGCCATGCAGAAGGATAAAGTCCTTTATAAGGTGCTGCACAAGGCGGAAAAAGGCAAGAAAGCCGATGGCGTCATCGTGCGGATTTTGGAACGGGGGCAGCAGCGCATTGTGGGTACCTTTGAAGCGGGCAGCAAGGGCTATGGCTTTGTTGTGGCCGATGATAAGAAGATCCCCAAGGATATTTTTGTTTCCAGAGACCATACGAAAGGTGCAGTGACAGGTCATAAGGTGGTTGTGGAGATTATCGATTACGGTGAGGACAGACGCAACCCCGAAGGGAAAGTGGTAGAGATTCTGGGGCATGTGAACGACCCTGGCGTAGATATCCTGTCTGTCATCCGCAGATATGATCTGGCGGTGGAATTCCCTGATGCAGTCTATGAGGAAATTGAAACCATCGGCACAGAAGTGGCAGAAGAGGACAAAAAGGGCAGAGAAGACCTGCGTGACCTGCTGACCATCACCATCGACGGCGAGGATGCCAAAGACCTGGACGATGCCATTTCCCTGCGGAAGCTGGGGAACGGTAATTTTGAATTGGGCGTGCATATTGCCGATGTTTCCCATTATGTAAAGGAACATACGGAGCTGGATAAGGAAGCTTATGCAAGGGGTACCAGTGTGTATTTGGTGGATAGGGTCATTCCCATGCTGCCCCATAAGCTGAGCAACGGCATCTGCTCTCTGCATCCCCATGTGGACAGGCTGGCCCTCAGCTGCATCATGGAGCTGAACCAGAAAGGAGAAGTGGTGAGCCACCGCATTGCGGAAACGGTCATCAATTCCGATTACCGTATGACCTACACAGCAGTACGGGAGATTTTAGAGGATGAAACCCCTGAACTGCTGGAGCAGTATGCAGAAATTTTGCCCATGCTGGAGGATATGGAAGAACTGCGCCAGATTCTGGGGGCAAAGAGAAGAAAAAGAGGCTCCGTGAATTTCGACCTGCCCGAATCCAAGATCATTTTGGATGAAAACGGCAAGCCCATCGATATCAAACCCTACGAAAGAAGCATTGCCACAAATATGATCGAGGAATTCATGCTGGTGTGCAACGAGACCATTGCGGAAAATTCCTTCTGGCAGGAAATGCCCTTCATGTATCGCAGCCATCAGGAGCCTGACGAGGAAAAACTGGAAAAAATGGAACAGTTCCTGCGGGGCTTTGGTTATTATCTGCGGAAGAAGGATGGAGAAATTCATCCCAGAGAGATTCAGAAGGTGCTGCAAAAGGCAGAAGGCACCGATGAAGAACGCATCATCACTCGTATGGTGCTGCGGAGCATGATGCAGGCCAGATATACGGCGGAAAACGGCGGACACTTTGGGCTGGCGGCGAAATATTACTGCCATTTCACCTCCCCCATCCGCAGATATCCCGACTTGGAAATTCATCGCATGATCAAAAAAATGCTCCATGGTGAGCTGGATGAAGAATCCTCTCTGGAATATCGCAGAAGAATGCCCGATTGGGCAAAGCATTGCTCCAAACAGGAACGCATCGCCGAGGATGCGGAGAGGGATACCGATGCTTTGAAAAAAGTAGAATATATGGAAGATAAGATCGGCGAAATTTACGAAGGCATCATCTCCGGCGTGACCAACTGGGGCATTTATGTGGAGCTGCCCAATACCATCGAAGGGATGGTCTCTTTGGCACAAATGGATGATGATTACTACGAATTCGACGAAAGGAATATGCAGGTATGCGGCAAACGAACGAAGAAAAGCTATCGCCTGGGGGACAGGGTGACGGTTTCCGTGGCGAAGGTGGACCGCATGATGGGCACCATCGATTTTGCCTTTGAAGAGGATTTTGAAACATTTGAGGACTAAAAGGAAAAGACACTCTCAGGAATCGTGAGAGTGTCTTTTTTAATCTCGGATGGCTGCAAGGATCAGGTCATCAAAGAGATAGTATTCAAATTGGGTGATACCGGGCAGTTCATCCTCCGGCATGAAATTGCCTTCCAGTTCGATGCGCCAGCCAAGGCCCTTGTAGGTGCCGGAGCCGCCGTCCTGATAAAGCTGGGTAGGGCGGGCAAAGATGGGCTTTTCAAAGCTTTTCAGGCGCAGCAGGTCTGTGGCAGCCATGGCAAACCAGAGAAGGAAGAGAAAAAGAAAGCAAAGGAAAAGTCGTTTTACGGTTTTGGTTTTCATAAGAATCTCCTTTTTCGTTATTTCGTTTCAGTCGAGGTCAGTTCCGGTTTTTGTTCCAGGGTGAAGGTCAGGGAACAATAAGTTTCTTCCGCATTTTCGATAGGAAAGAGGTAGTGGTTGTTATAGTGTTTCTGTGCGTCCTCATAGCCGACGAGGGTCACTTCCTGGGAGATGCGGAGATTGCCGGTTTCGATGACGTAAGCGCAATAGGGATGTTCTTCGATATACTCCATCACAGAAGGAATATAGAAGGGGACTTGCTCATCTGCGTCATTGGTAAAGGCGACATGGCCGCCCACTTGCATCAGATGGGGATAGTAATAGCGGATCTGGGTCCGCAAAAGGGCGGCGGTCAGCCATTGTTTTTCGGCGGAAGGAGTAAGGACATCTCCTTCCGTATTTTCTATGGTGAAGGAGAAGGATAAGAGATTTCCGTTAAATTCTTCTATGACAGGTCCCGAGAGGATGTCAGAAGAAAAATAAACGGTGTAGTTTTCCTGCTTCGGCTCTACCCATTTTCCCTCCGGCGTCAGCATGGAAACATCTTCCATCTTGAAATATTTTAGCTGGTGGTTATAGTTTTCTGCAAATTCGGCTGTCGTCAGGATACCTTTATGGGGCGGGATCATCTGCCAAAAACCGATGCAGGTCATCAGAACAACGGTGGCGGCGGTAATGCCCAGATAGCCGAGGACGGAAATGGTACGGAAGGGCTTTGCTTCGTAGCGAAGCTCTTTATCCCATTCCATGACGCCATCGTCCCGACAGATTTTATAGGACTGATAATTGCGGTAAAGGTTGTAGAAGGGGATGTTATAGCCTTCCCCTTGGAAGAATACCTCTTTTGTGCGGTCGAAGGCTTCCTGTCGGGTCAGCAAGCCGCCGTCTTTGTTCCGAATGGAAAGACCGAAGATCCATTTGCCCGGTGTTTTGCCCCATTTGGCAAGGAAGAGAGGCTCCAGCAGGAAAACGATGCCCCAGCAGAGATAGCCATCTAGAATTTCCAGCAGGAGATTTCTGTCAGAAAAATTGATACCCAGAAAAATCGCAAGGATGACCTGATACACCGTTTGGATCAGCCCGAAATCCAAACCACGGGCGAAATATCGCCGCCAGGGATAGGGTGCCTTCGGCGGCACGAAAGCCGGTTCCGATTCTTTGGGCTCATGGAGCCAAGGCGCAATGGAAGTGGTTGTTTGTTCCATTGTCATAAATATGTCCCCCTTTCTGATAAAAAACAATATGCTTTTTTTCATCATAGCAGAGAAAGGCGGAGATGTGGGGAAAATCTGTGGAAATTTAAGAAAACTGTAAGATTCTGAGTTTTCCCATTCAGAAAAGGGAAGGCGGATGCTGTTTTTGTAAATAAATTGAAATATTTGTCATGGAAACGTCATTTGATTTTTTCGCTATTCTATGGTATAGTTATTCCTGCAGTAAGAGTGGAAAGACAAAGAAGCAGGTGATTCTGTATGGCAAAGGCGAAGGGAACAAAGCTGATCGCCCAAAACAAAAAAGCATATCATGATTATTTCATCGAAGAGACCATACAGGCCGGCATTTCTTTGGCAGGGACAGAGGTGAAAAGCCTGCGGGCGGGCAAGTGCAGCCTGAAGGAAAGCTACATCCAGATCAAGGATGGGGAAGCCTTCATCTATAACATGCACATCAGCCCCTATGAACAGGGCAATATTTTCAATAAAGACCCCCTGCGCCCCAGAAGATTGCTGCTGCATAAGGTACAGATCCGCAAATGGGACCATGAGGTTCGTGCTGTGGGCTATACGGTGGTTCCTCTGAAGGTTTATTTTGACCGCAGCTATGTGAAAGTAGATGTTGCGCTGGCAAAAGGTAAAAAACTCTACGATAAGAGGGACACCATTGCGAAAAATGATATGCGCCGTCAGGCGGAAAAAGATTTTAAAGTCAGAAATCTTACTTTGTAAAGAGTTGTCGTTTTACACCATTTCACTTTTGTGAGCGGAGAGATTCCAAAAGGGAAAAACTTCACTACCAAGGGGATGCAATGGTTTCGACGGGAGTCTTGAAAGTAGGGATAGCCATCCGCGGACCAGTGAACCGCGTCATCAAGCTGGAACCTTTTTAAAAAAGAAACGACAAAAATAATTTTGCACTGGCTGCCTAATTAACGGCGCCTGTCGGCCTCTGGTCTCTCGCTGCCAGAGAATCCGGCATCGACTTTGCGAGGCACTTTTCTGCCTAAGCTTTGCGGCAGGAAAAGATATATGAAGCTACTGAGGGACAAAGCCTGTCATTCGGCGTTGTAACGAGGGAATGTCAAAAGACTGACTGTGATGGGAGAAGTTCTTATGGATGGGTTTTCGGACAGGGGTTCAATTCCCCTCATCTCCATATTTACAATAAAAAAAGCCTTGAGTTTTCAAGGCTTTTTTATTTGCAAAAAAATGGGTATCAAAAAGAAGATGACTCCAACGGAGTGCCAACAAAAGAAATAATGGTATTTTTGATAGAAAGTGTCTATATGATCATAGATAACTTTGATATATCAAAAAGTGTCATTTCTCTTGTCTGTTATTACAGGTGGTGCTTTTCCAGGACAAATTGCTTGAAATTTTGTACTGCGGGTGGCAGATAATGGTCCTTCAAGGTAGCCATATAGAAATTTCGTTCCCAATAGGGGGAGGAAATCTGAATAATCTTCACATTCAGGCGGAGCATTTCTTCCATATAGGGTACCACGGCAATGCCGAAGCCTTGCGCCACCAAGCCGGCAATGACCTGGTCCTCCTGAATCTCATAAGCAATTTGTGGACGTTTTCCGATTTTATCGAAAAGCTGGTCGATGACTACCCGCAAACCGGAATTTTCTGCAAAATAGACATGGGGATAGGGCAGGGTTTCTGTAAGGTCAACGGTGTGACGGTTTGCCAGCGGATGGTTTCTGGGAACAATAAGCACTAAGTCCTGCTTGGAAACAGGGATAAATTCAATGGACTTTTCTGCGTCTATCTTTGTGCAGAAAACCATGTCAAATTTACCATCCTTCAAGCCTTGAAGCAAGGTTTGAGAAACATCGCTGCTGAATTGGAATTGCACATTTTTCCCTCTTGGATTCTTTAAAAAGTCGGCTGCCAGCTCGGGGATAAAGGAAATGCCTAAAGTACGCAGAAAGCCTAATTCGATAATACCCTCGCCGTGTGAAATCCGCTCCATGGTCTGGATGCCGCTGTCCAGAATTTTCAAAGATTTTTGTACATAGCTGAGGAATTGCCTGCCATCCTTTGTTAGAAGGGAGGCGCGGTTTTTGCGTTCAAACAGAGTGACACCTAATTCAGCCTCTAGCTGGGCTATGGCATAGCTCAGGCTGGGCTGAGCGATACAGAGCTTTTCGGCGGCTTTTCCGAAATGATTTGTTTCCGCAAGGGTAACAAAATAACGAAGCTGATACAGATTCATAAGAACTCCTTTCTCCCATTTTTCTTGTTGATCTTTCATTTTCTGTATTCAGTATATCACATGACATAGACAAAATCTATTAAAACATGGCAAATAATCAATTTGTACTTTTGAAGATCCTGCGGTACACTGAGCAATAAAAAACACGACATCGAATTGCCAATGAAAAGGAAAATCCTTTTATTTCGCAGGTACTTCATGCAGCGGTAATGGCGATAGGCGTTGTGTTTGCCATCATTTTAAATCTGCGTTTTGAAAAAGACGCGCAGGAAAAGCAATCAAACTGTTACAAAAGAAAAGAGGAACAATATGAAAAAAGAACTAGACTGTCTGAGAAGCATGATTGCAGACTGTGATCAAAAGATCACAGAGGCACTGAAAACAAGAATGGAGTGTATCGAAGGCATCATTGCCTATAAAAAAGAAAATGGTCTGCCTGTTTTGCAGCCGGAACAGGAAAAAAAACAGCTGGCACAAGTGGCAAAGAATGTTGCAGGAACGGTATTTGAGGAAGAAATCTTACATATTTTTCGGGATATCATCGAAAACAGCAAGCGCATTCAGGCCAAGACCCTGTTTGATAAAAATATTCTGCTGATTGGCTTCATGGGGGCGGGGAAAAGCACTGTTTCTGCCAAGCTGAGCGAACTGCTGGCCATGGAGATCATGGAAATGGATGCCCATATCCAGCAGAAGGAGGGCATGACCATCAAAGAAATCTTTGCAGTCCACGGAGAGGAATATTTCCGCAACTGCGAAAGCAATACCCTCATCGAGTTGAAAGAACGCAAGCACATGGTAGTTTCCTGCGGCGGCGGTGTGCCCTTGCGGGGAAAAAATGTGGAGCTGATGAAAAACAGCGGCTATGTGGTTTGGTTGACAGCAACTCCCGAAGCCATCTATGACAGAGTTAAGGACAGCACAGAACGTCCTCTGCTGAACGGTAACATGAACATTCCCTTTATTGAAAATCTGATGGAAAGCCGCAGAGAAAAATACGAAAGAGCTGCGGATATCATGGTTGATACCACAGGAAAAGAGCCTCAGGCAATTTGTGAAGAACTACTGCAAAAGCTTTCTGTATTGAGAAGATAAAACATAATAGGAAATTTAAGGTGCGAAGGTCTGAATGCGGCTTTGCATATTGAAACAGAAGAAAAAGGAGGAAAAAGCAATGGAAAAAAGAATCACAGGAAAGACAGGAATGTATTGCCTCATCGGTACACCCGTAGGTCACAGCGGTTCCCCCGCCATGTATAACTACAGCTTTGCACAGACAGGTCTGGACAATGTGTATCTGGCTTATGATGTGCCTCTGGAAAAAACAGAAGAAGCAGTCAACGCACTGAAAGTGTTGGGCTGCAAAGGTTTCAATGTCACAATGCCCTGTAAAACAAAGGTTGCAGAACTGGTAGATGAACTTTCCGATGCAGCAAAGCTGATTGGTGCCTGCAACACTGTTGTCATCAAAGATGGCAAGATGTACGGCAATAACACAGATGGTATGGGCTTTGTCAGAAACCTGAAAGAAAATGGCGTAGAGGTAAAGGGCAAACGCATGACGGTTATGGGCGCAGGCGGCGCGGCTACAGCGATTCAGGTACAGTTTGCTTTGGACGGAGCAGCGAAGATTTCTATTTTCAATAGAAAAGATGAATTCTATGACAACGCAGAACGCACAATGGCAAAAATCAAAGAAATGCTGCCTCAGTGTGAAGTAAATGTATACCCTCTGGAGGATACAGAAAAGCTGTATGCAGAAATTGCAGACAGCGATATTTTGGTAAATGCTACGAAGGTTGGCATGAAGCCTTTGGATGACCAGACATTGGTGGAAGATACTTCCGTATTTCGCCCCGATCTGGTGGTAGCAGATGTAGTATATAACCCGAAGGAAACAAAATTCGTGCAGTCTGCAAAGGCAGCAGGCTGTAAAGTTGCTGTCGGCGGCATTGGCATGCTGCTGTGGCAGGGGGCGGTAGCCTTCCACCTGTTCACAGGCAAGGAGATGCCCACAAAAGATGTGTATGAACTGTTCTTTCAATAAGAGATTTCTTCAAGCATACAATCGAAGACGGAGAATAATCTCCGTAAAAACATAAATAACAAGGCCTTCTACGATAGAATAAAAATATCGTGGGAGGCTTTCATTACTTTGACTGTCTGCACAATGAAAAATAACACCAGAGCATTCTGGTGCTATTTTCATATATATTGGAGAGGGATATTAGAATATTAAATTCCTAATTTTTCTTTCATGTACGCTACATCTGTGGATTTCCCTGTGTAGAGTTCGATTGCGATCAGTGCCTGGAACAGCATCATGCCCATACCATTATACACTTTGGTGCAGCCTGCTTCCTTTGCCTGCTTCATCATCACTGTTTCCCGGGGAGCATATACAGTATCTGTAACGATCAGGTCAGGGCGGAAGAAGGAAGGATCAGGAATATTGGACAGGTCTTCCAAGGGATGCATCCCTACGCCTGTTGCATCACAGAAAATATCTGCTTCCTGCATTTTTTCTTTCAGTGTTTCCAGGTCTGCCAGGTCATGGAGTGTTGCTTTGCAGTTTGTTTTTTCATTGATCTTCTGCACAATCTCCTCGCCGCGGGCGTAGAAGTTGTCTTTGATATTGAAGATATGAAGTTCTGCAATGCCGTCCAGTGCGCCTCTGACTGCGATTGCTGTTGCAGCGCCGCCTGTGCCGATCAGAACCATTTTCATTCCTTTAAAATCGATGCCTTCCTCTTTAATCCCCTGCCAGTAGCCCATACCGTCAGTGTTATAGCCTTTCAGTTTGCCTGTAACCTGACCATTTTCATCACGGGTATTGACAACTGTATTGATGGCGCCGCAAAGTGCAGCTGCTTCATCTACTTCTTCCAGATATTTATGCACAACTGTTTTGTTGGGCATGGAGATATTGGAACCCAGCATTTTCAATGCACGAATGCTGTTTACAGCTGCTTCCAAAGAATCATTGTCTACTTCGAAAGCAAGCTGAATGACATCATCGCCATTTTTATCATAAGCAAGGTTGTGTGTTGTAGGGGACTGTGTATGACGAATGGGGTAAGCCATCAAACCAACTAATTCTGTATGTCCTGTAACATTAGGCATAATTTATTCCTCTTTTCTTCTTATTTTTATTTTTTCTTTTTAGGTTTTTTCTTTTGTTATTTCAGGTCGTTCAAATCCAGGAAACCTTTGTTATCCAATACGTTCAGGATTGCACGGCCATCCATTGTACCTTCCATGATACGACGAGCGCATACGGAGTCACCGATGGGATATACATATGTATTGGTATCTGCAAATTCTTCTTCCAGCATAGGAAGGATAGGGTTGTTTGCTCTCATACCCAGACAGTTGAAGCCTAGATCGAATGTCAGGTCTTTGATTTCGCCTTCGGGTGTTTTTACAACGAATGCATTTTCCTTTACTTCCTGCAGTGCTGTGTTCACATATTCTTTTACACCATATTTATCATGGGTTTCACGCATGGAGCACTTTGTAATGGGGTCAGCCATCATACCGATCTGAGGCAGCATATCTACGATAGAGCATTCTGCACCACGTTCTGCGAAGTATTCGATCACGTCCAGACCTACAGAGCCGCCGCCCATAACAACAACTTTTTTGCCTTTGCAGAATTCATCAGGATATTTGCCTGCATTCAGGTTGTTGATCATATCAAAGATTGTGCCTACATTGCCGGCTGCGATGTTTTCTTTCAGGCCGGGGATAGGGGGAACAACGGGAACGGAGCCGGTTGCATTCACAACAATATCGGGTTTAAAGCTCTTGATTTTTTCCATTGTTGCTTCTGTATTCAGGAACAGATACAGGTTGGGCAGTTTTTCTGCACGTTTTTCCAGATATCTGGGGAAATCTTTCATTCTGTTCTTGCTGGGCAGGTCGGAGATGAAGGTGGACAGACCGCCAATGTGGTCTGCTTTTTCCAGTACGAATACGTTACAGCCTACTTCTGCTGCTGTACAAGCTGCTTCCATACCAGCAGTACCTGCACCAACTACAACAACATTGCAGTTTTTATTTACTTTCAATTTTTTATAAACATCGCCTTCGGGAACAGCGGGGTTTACTGTACAACGGATGGGGCGGTTTGCACCGATACGGTTGCCGGCACAGCCTACATTACAGGAAATACATTTGCGAATCATTTCTTCTTCGCCATTCTGTACCTTTGCTACCCAGTTGGGATCTGCGATCAGACCACGACCCATACCAACGATATCTACATCGCCGCTTTCCAGTACTCTTTCCACCACTGCGGGGTCACGATAGTTGCCGGCATTGATGACGGGTTTGCCGAATTTTTCTTTCACGGCTCTTGCCTGATAAGAACGCCAGCCATCGGGCAGGAAGTTGGAATCGATCTGGTACTGCAGAGAGGGATTCAGGCCGCAGGATACGTCGTACATATCTACAAATTCATCCAGATATTCCAGATATTCCAATGTGTCTTCCAGTGTATTGCCGCCGGGCACACGTTCTTCTGCGGAAAGTCTTACGATGATAGGAAACCAGGGGCCAACCTGTCTGCGTACTTCTTCCAGCACCATGCGGGGGAAACGCAGGCGGTTTTCAACGGAGCCGCCGAATTCGTCTGTTCTCTTATTATAATAGGGAGAAATGAACTGGCTCATCAGGTAGGAGTGGCCACAATGGATTTCCACTGCGTCAAAGCCGATTGTCTGTGCTCTCTTCGCTGCTTCACCATATTTTTTCACAGTTGTCAGGATTTCTTCTTTTGTCATGGGGCGAGGGATTTCGCCGCCTACTTTTGTAGGAATGTTGGAAGAAGATACGGTTTCCATACCTGTTCTTGCGGAAGAAGCAGATGCACCTGCATGGTTGATCTGGATGGCAACAGTTGCGCCATTTTTGTGCAGGTCTTCCACCAGCTGATAGAAACGAGGCATGAAGCTGTCATGGTCGATACGAATCTGGCTTGTGCCGTTGGAACCTACGGGATATTCCACGTTAGCATTTTCCAGGATGATCAGACCAACACCGCCTTTGGCACGAAGGGAATAATAATTCATGTGACGATTGCTCATTTCGCCGCTTGTTTCACCATAGTTTGTACCCATGGGAGTCATTGCGATACGATTGCGAATTGTTGTTCTTTTTACGGTTAAGGGTTCAAAAATTTTAGAATACTTTTTCACGACGTTGTCCTCCTTATACTTTGACTCACATAAGGCATTTCTCTTGTTTGTGACAACCTCATTATAAATCCAAATACCCATAACGTAAAATACATTTATTGTCGATTTTTGATACATTTAAGCTATCAATCTTCCATGGAAGCCTTATCCATAATATAGGATATAAAGCGTTCTACCACCGGAATCTGGTAGTGATCCTTCAGCCAGAACATATACGTCTGGTTAATCAGTTCAATATCATTCAGCTTATGAATATTGATGCGGTGTGCATCCATTTCGTAGATACGAGGTACCAACGCAATCCCGAAATCTTCACTTACCAACGATGCAATGGAATGTTCATCGGGACATTCCACAACGATATTCGGATGGAGCGACAGCCGCTTGTATAATTTTTTTGTATAATTCCCCAGATAGGATTCCCTGTCATACCCAATCACAGGATAGTGATTTAATTCCTGAATAGAAACTTCTGTGCATCCTTCCAGGGCATGTCCCTTCGGGGTAATGAGAATCATTTCTTCCTTGATGATGGGAAAGAATTCCAGTTCTTCATTCTCTGTATAGCCCCCAAAGCCAACATCCAATTCCCCGCTCAAAACCTTTTTGGTAATGGCTTTCGTATGATTCTGATAGAAATTAAACGTAACGGTTTTATTTTCTTCTTTATTCAGAAAATTTCTCACGTTATGGGGAATATAGTGACTTGCCAGGGGAAATACATAACCAATGTCTATTTTCCCGCCGTCCCCTGCCAGTTCTGTCATCTTTGTCTTTGCAATCTGGCACTCACTGACGATACGGTTTGCATATTCCAAAAATAATCTGCCGGCTTTGGTCAGATTGACGCCTCTCCCATTCTTCTCAAAAAGCAAAATTCCAAATTCCTCCTCCAAAGCTGCAATGGATCTGCTCAGGGATGGCTGGGACAGATATAATTCCTCCGCTGCCTTCCGAAAATTCTCGTATTTTGCCACTGTCTGAAAATAATAAATCTGATTGAGTGTCATGACTGGCCTCCTCGTATCTCCCACTTCTATCCTTTTTAATACCCGCTTTTTTCCATATCCTTTTTCTTTCGATTATACCATTTTGATACCCTGAATGCATCATTTTTCAACTTGTTTGGCATTAGACATTCCGCACAAATATTGTTATTGTAAAGGTGTTCATATCGTTAGGTTTTTAACGAGAAAGAATTGGTGTTTCTACCGTTTGTGACAAAACACATAGAAAATGCAAAAAACTCTCACCAAAAACAAAGAAAAAGAATAAAGGAGATTAAAACCATGAACAAAAAGTACTTACCTAGTGCATTGATTTTGTACCTTAACTATTTTATCCATGGCATTGGCTGCTCCATCTTAGGTCAGGCAGTCATCAAAGATGCACTGGCAGCAAGCTGGGCAGTAGAAGCAATGGCAATCACAGCGATCTCTGCTGCTCTGGGCCTGGGTCGACTGATCGCCCTTCCCATTGCCGGTCCCCTTTCCGATAAACTGGGTCGTCGTATTTCCTGCGTCATCGGCGGTGCTTCCTATGCAATTTACTTAATTGGTCTTGCCTTCGCCTTCAACGCAGGCACAAACGGCGGTTATCAGATCGCTTACATCTGTGCCATCATCGGCGGTATCGCAAACTCCTTCCTGGATACAGGTATCTACCCCGCAGTGGGCGAAGTATTCTACAAAGCTCCCGGTGTTGCAACAATGGGCATCAAATTCTTCATCTCCATTTCTCAGATGCTGCTGCCCTTCGTACTGGGCGTTGCCGTAACAACAGCTGCTTCCGGTCTGGTATCCTACAACCCTCTGTTCATCGGCTGTGGTATCTGCTATCTGGTACTGGTCGTTCTGATTTTCTTCGCACCCCTGCCTGATACAGATGCGAAAAAAGAAGCAAAAGAAGGTCTGATTGCCAGCCTGAAGAAAACACATTTCTCCATCGAATCCATCGCTATGATTCTGATTGGCTTCACTTGCACAGGTACATTCCAGCTGTGGCTGAACTGCGCACAGAACTTTGCAAAAGAAGTTGTTGGTTGGGCTGACCCTTCCATCATGCAGACTTATTACTCCATCGGCACAATGCTGGCACTGATCGTAACTGCTTTCCTGACACGTAAAATCAAAGATGTACGTTTCATCATGGTTTACCCCGCAATCTGTCTGGTAACAATGATTTTCGTACTGACAGGAAAATCCCAGATGCTCTGCATGGTTGGTGCCTTTGCCATCGGCTGGGCTGGTGCCGGCGGTCTGCTGCAGATTGCAACTGCCGTATGTAATATGCTGTTCCCTAAAATCAAAGGTACAGTTACTGCACTGGTTATGATTGCATCTTCTCTTTGTAACTACACCATCCTGACAGCAGCTTCCAAAATGACTCCCTCCGGCGTTATGACAATGAATATTGTTCTGACTGCCATCGGCGTACTGCTGGGCGTATTTGTAAATCTCCGCTACGCAAAGATGGTCGCTCTTGCGTCTGAGCAATAATCCAGTATATAATCGAATAAGAAAGGATGAGATTAGTTATGAATACAGTTCGTGTAAGAGATATTGAAATCGGTGCCGGCATTCCTAAAATTTGCGTACCCATCGTCGGCGTAACAAAAGAAGATATTATCGCAGAAGCAAAAACATTTGATTCCATTCCTGTTGATGTTGTGGAATGGCGTGTAGACTGGTTTGAAGGTGTATTTGATTTTGCACAGGTGCTGGATGTTCTGAAAGACCTGAGAGAAGCACTGGGCAACACACCCCTGCTGATGACCTTCCGTACTTCCAAAGAAGGCGGCGAAAAAGCAATCGAAGATGCTGACTATGCAGCACTGAACATCAAGGCTGCACAGTCCGGTTACGTTGATCTAGTGGACGTTGAAGTCTTTACAGGTGATGCCATCGTAAAAGAAATCATCGAAGGCGCTCATGCCGCAGGTGTAAAGGTTGTTGCATCCAATCATGACTTCTTCAAGACTCCTGATCAGGATGATATCGTAGGGCGTCTTAGAAAGATGCAGGAATTGGGCGCTGATATTCCTAAGATCGCTGTTATGCCCCAGAACAAAAAGGATGTACTGACACTTCTTGCTGCTACAGAAGAAATGGTATCCAAATATGCAGACAGACCGATCATTACTATGTCCATGGCAGGCACAGGTGTCATCAGCCGTCTGTGTGGCGAAGTATTCGGCTCCGCGCTGACCTTCGGTGCTGCCAAGAAGGCTTCTGCCCCCGGACAGATGGGGGTAAATGACCTGCATACTGTTCTGACTTTACTGCACAGCGCATTATAAATCTCCGATACTCTCGTTGCCTGAAGCTCTGATTGAACTTCAGGCAATCTTTTCAATTGCTACCTGCAAGGAGGAAGAAATGAAAAAAGCACTTCATTGGCTAGATGAAAATCTGGAAGAATTTATCCTTGTAATGCTTCTCATCGGCATGACCCTCATCATGGGCATACAGGTCTTCTGCCGTTATGTACTGGGAATGTCTTTGTCCTGGTCAGAAGAGTTTACACGCTATTTATTCATCTGGTGCGGATTTATCAGTGTCAGTTATTGCAGTAAAAAATGCTTATCTATTAAAATCGAACAATTTGTTGCAATCTTTCCACGGCGCGGAAAGGCAATATTCAAGGTCATCAACCACACCTTTGAGCTGATATTCTTTCTATATATGATTCCATTTGCCTATTCCTATATGCGCTCTGCCGTAGAAAGCGGACAGGTTTCCCCTGCCTGCTCCATTCCCATGTACTATATTCAGGCAGCGCCCTTTGTTTCTTTTATTCTGGTTGCATTTCGTATCCTGCAGCGCTGGATCATCGAATTTCGCATTGCCAGAGGGGAAGATGTTTTCGACCCGGCCCATCCCGAAAGAAATACACCGAAATCCTTTATCGAAGCAAATGTAGACACTGACATGGATAACCGCAGAAACAACAGCAATGATTCCGGGAAGGAGGGGTTGTAATGCCAGTCGCTATACTATTTATTATTTTTGTGGTCGGTCTGATCATTGCAATTCCTGTGTCCATTGCTCTTGGAATCACAGCACTCCTTCCTTCCGTCTGTGATCCATCTTTTACAGTGGGAGCAAAATATTTGATCCGTGCAATGTTTGGCGGTCTGGATTCCTTTCCGTTACTGGCAGTCCCCATGTTTGTTCTGTCAGGAATCATTATGGCAAAAGGCGGTATCTCCCGAAAACTGTTTGACATTTTTGCATTTTTCCTCGGCAATCTGACCGCAGGTATGCCCTGTGCAGTGATCGTCACCTGTCTTTTTTACGGTGCGATCTCCGGTTCTGCCCCTGCCACCGTTGCCGCTGTGGGAAGCATGACCATTCCGATCCTGACAAGCCTTGGTTATGATATTACCTTCACCACTGCCATTGTTGCCGTTGCCGGAGGTTTGGGGGTTATTATCCCGCCAAGTATTCCGTTTATCATGTATGGTATGGCATCCGGTGCTTCCGTAAGCAATCTGTTTCTGGCAGGTATCATTCCCGGCCTCATGATTGGCGGACTTCTTATGTTCTACGCCATTTATTATTGTAAGCGCAATGGGGAGGATAAGGAAAAAATCAACACGGAAGTAAAAAAATTACATGAAAAAGGCCTGTTTAATGTCGTAAAAGAAAGCTTCTTTGCAATCCTCAGCCCCATCATCATTCTGGGATGTATTTACAGCGGGATTGCCTCACCGACAGAGGCAGCAGTTATTTCTGTATTTTACGCACTGTTCATCAGTCTGTTTGTGTACAGAAGCATTCACATAAAAGATATCTGGGAAATCCTGAAAGAAGCGATTAGAACATTTACACCGATTCTGTTTATTCTGGCCACCTCCACTGCTTTTTCCAGAGTCCTGACACTGATGCAGGTTCCGCAGACCGTCAGCGAATTTATCAGCAGTAACTTCCATAGCCCGGTCCTGATCCTTCTGGTGATCAATCTGTTCCTTTTGCTTGTGGGCATGGTCATGGATACAACACCTGCCATTCTGATTCTGACACCGATCCTTCTTCCGATCGTGACGAATCTTGGCATGGATCCGGTTCAGTTTGGTGTCATCATGGTCGTAAACCTTGCGATCGGATTTGTAACTCCTCCCATTGGGGTAAACCTTTTTGTTGCCAGTTCCCTTACGAATGTACCGGTGATGAACATTGCAAAAAAAGCAATGCCTATGATTATTTGCTTCTTGCTTACATTGCTTCTGATTACATTTATACCTGCAATTTCTCTGGCACTATGATAGAAAAATGAAGTGACCAAAGGTCACTTTATCACAGGAGGAAATCAAAAATGAAATTAAGTATGATAAAAACACATCGTTTCTCCGTTGGAATGATACTTGTGGCGATATCCGCTTTCGCTCTCACTGGCTGCAAAAGCGTGGGGGAAGAAAGTGTACAGCGTTATGCATGGCCCCTTGCCACAGCAAGCCCGGAGGATACAGTTACGCAGATTTACTCCGAAAAGTTTGCTGAAGAGGTCTTTCGCCGCAGCAATGGGGAAATGAAAATTCAGGTGTATGCAAACTCCACGCTGGGGGGCGACCGTGACCTTTTGGAAACATGTGCAGACGGTGATATTCCGTTCGTTGTGCAAAATACTGCCCCGCAGGTAACTTTCATGCCCGACCTCGCGATATTTGATCTCCCCTGTGTGTTTGATACCATAGATGATTGCAGGGAGACCATCGATGATCCGGAATTTTACAGCCTGATCAGCGATATTTATACGGAAGGGGGGTATCACCTCCTTGGAATGGCCGATCAGGGATTCCGTGTGATGAGTACAAATAAAGCTATCTCTGATTTTTCAGATTTCAAAGGACAGAAAATCCGAACCATGGAGAACAGCTACCACCTGGCATTTTGGAAAAGCATAAACACCAGTCCTGCCCCAATGAGTTTTAGTGAAGTATACATCGGGCTTCAGCAGCACACCATTGATGCCCAGGAAAATCCCTACGAAGTCATTGTATCCAATAAGCTTTACGAACAGCAGGATTATGTGGTGGAGACCAACCATCTACCACATCTGATTTCCTTGATGGTAAATGATGAATTTTTCCGGAATCTTTCTAAAGAAGAGCAGGAAATCATAACAGAGGCTGCAAAAACTGCAACCATATATGCCAGACAGCAGTCTGATGAGAGGATTGCCGATCGTATGGCTACCATTGAAGAAAGCGGCACAAAAATCCTTACACTTTCTGATGAGGTTAGAAATGAGATTCGGCAAAGTTCTCGAGGAATATACGATTCTATCAAAGAGAATATATCTGAAGATATCTACAATACATATTTAAAGAAAGAATAATTTACTTTTTACCAAATAAACTCCATAGGCTCCCCCTCACCGGAACAGATCCGGTGAGGGGGAGCCTTTTTTTATATTTTCGAGATTTGGTGTCTTATGTTTGTTTTCCATTTTTTATTTCTAACTGACTGATCAGGGTGATTTGTTCCATAGTCAAGGAAGTAAACATAATTTTTAAAGATACGATTCTGCGCTTATGTCTGACGCAGGGGAGGATATCTCTAACGACATGGAAGGGTTGAAAAATGCAATGAAAAACGGAAATGATACTGTCAAAACAGATATGCGCCAAATCAGCGATCAATTTCAGAAGATCATGGACTTATTGTTCGATGAGATAGAAGACCTGCGAAACGGCGAAGATCAGGATGATATTTTTATCGATGCTTCCGATGAGGAGATCAGCCGAACGAAGCAGGGGAAGATCGCCAACAGCCGCAATTTTGGGGCAGTGGAGGGAGATCGAAATGCCGGGGGTATCGCTGGGGTCATGTCTATCGACTTGGTGGCAGGAAAAATGTCACATAATAGAATTGGTTTCAATTTTTATTATAGAGAAAGTGTTCTCAATAATCCGCATATATATGTGGGTTTTTTATTCAAATTGAATATATTGTTTCTCTTCAAGTATTGACATTTTGGCACATTTGAGTATATACTTAATAAAAATAAGTACAATCTCAAAATATCATATAAAGGTTCTACGAAAAATAAGCACAATGGGAAAGCGTTAAAACCCAGCCATGTGTAACGTAATACTCAAAAGCTTATTTCTAAAAAGTAACACAATCAACAAGTACTAACGGGCTTTTTTATATGGTCTGTATTACGGAAGGGAGGAACCTATGGGGGACGATATCAAACTTCGGGTTTCAAAAATTGAAAAATCTTTTCCGGGTGTAAAGGCTTTGGATAAAATTGACTTTACAGTTAGAAAAGGGACGGTACATGCGCTTTGCGGTGAAAATGGTGCAGGCAAGTCCACACTGATGAAAATCATCAATGGGATCTATAAACCCGATGCCGGCGAAATCTATATCGATGAACAGCCGGTAAAAATCAAAGATCCCATCAAAGCAAGATCCCTGGGTATCGCTATGATTGCACAGGAATTGAACTATGTACCTGAAATGTCCGTAGAAGAAAATATCTTCTTGGGACGTCTGCCTGTGGATAAGCTGGGCAGAGTAAAGTGGAGAGAAGTGCGGGAAAAAACAGTTAAACTGTTGCAGGACGAGCATCTCCCTTACAAACCTACAGATAAGCTGAAAACGCTGACAACATCTGATATTCAGATGTTGGAGATCATGAAAGCCATCTCCAACGACGCATCCATCATCGTAATGGATGAACCTACTTCCTCTATCACACAGAAAGAAGTAGAACTGCTGTTCAAAAAAATCGAGATTTTGAAAGCGAAGGGTTGTGCCATCATCTATATTTCCCATAAGATGGACGAAGTATTCCGTATCGCTGACGATATCACTGTATTCCGTGATGGTACAGTAGTGAAGAGCATGCGGGCGGAAGATACGAATATCGACGAGGTCATCGCGCTGATGGTAGGTCGTCGTATGGAAAATGTATATCCGAAAGAAGAGATCGAGATCGGCGAACCTCTGCTGGAAGTAGAAGGACTGAAGAGCGGTCAGCTGTTCGAAGATGTTACGTTCCATGTTGGCAAAGGTGAGATCGTTGGCTTTGCTGGTCTGGTAGGTGCAGGCCGAACAGAAGTCATGCGTACCCTGTTTGGTCTGGAACATACAGATGCGGGTACAGTAAAAGTACACGGTCAGGAGGTCAAAACAAAACATCCCTCCGACAGTATCAAGCATGGCATGGTAATGCTGTCTGAAGACCGCCGTCGTTACGGTATCATTCCGATGAGAAGTGTTCGCGAAAATGCCAGCCTGTCCTCTTTGGAAAAATTCTTCTATGGCGGTCATGCCCATAGAAAAGAAGAAGAACAGACAGTTGCGAAATATTTCGATAAAATGAGTGTAAAAACGCCTTCTCAGGAAACAGCGATCCAGTCTCTGTCCGGTGGTAACCAGCAGAAGGTATTGCTGGCAAAATGGATGATGCGCGATCCGGAAGTCATGATCTTGGACGAACCTACCAGAGGGATCGACGTAGGTGCGAAATTTGAGATCTATAAACTGATGACAGAAGTGGCACAAGCAGGTAAAGCAGTCGTAATGGTTTCCTCTGAGCTGCCCGAATTGATCGGTATGTGTGACAGAATCTATGTTATGAACCAGGGTCATATCGCTGGTGAACTGAAGAGAGAGGAATTCTCTCAGGAAGCGATCATGGTTTATGCTACTGGTACACATAGCATTATTCAGGAATAATAAAGGAGGAGATCTATCGTGAAAAATAGTAAAGCAAGTCATCTGATGACGAAATACTCAATTTTCTTCGTTCTGTTGTTTATGATTATCATTTCCACAGTGATGAATGATAACTTCTTAAGCTCCAGAAACATTACAAACATTGCCGTGCAGCTTTCCGTAGCTACGATTCTGGCATATGGTGAAATGGTTCTGATTGTATCCGGTCTGCTGGACCTGTCTTCCGGTGCAGTATTGGCTTTGGCCGGCGTATTGTCTGTCAGCCTTTATAAATCGACAGGCTCTATGGCAGTTGCTTTTGCGGTTGCCATTGGCGTTTCGGTGATCTTCAATATGATCAACGCATTCTTTGTAGCAAACTGCAACATGCCTGCCTTTATCGTAACACTGGCGACCCAGATGGCTGCCAGGGGGCTGGCTTTGTTGTATACATCCGGTCAGAATATCCTGCAGATCGGTGGTTATGTAAAAGTTGGTCAGGGGAAAATCGGTCCTTTGCCCATCCCCGTTATCTTCATGATCGTAGCAACGATAGTCATCTGGTATATTATGAACCATACGAAGCTGGGACGTTCCTTCTATGCCATCGGTGGTAATGAAGAAGCATCCGTTGCTTCCGGTATCAACGTTGTAAAATCTAAATATCTGGCATTCCTGATCAATGGTATCCTGGTTGGTATTGCCGGCGTTCTGTTCATGGCTCGTGTAAACGCTGGTCTGCCCAACGGTGCTGTTGGTTATGAAATGGAAGGTCTGACAGCTGCCATCGTCGGCGGTACAAGCTTCTCCGGCGGTGTTGGTACAACATCCGGTACTCTGATTGGTTCCTTTATCATTGGCTGTCTGAACAATATCATGAACCTGCAGGGCGTAGACTCTTATATCCAGCAGGTAGTCAAAGGCATTATCATCGTAGTAGCTGTACTGTATGATATTCGCTTCAAAAACAAAAAAGCGCCTAAAGTTATCCTGAAAAAAGAGGATGAAGAAGAAAAGAAAGAGGAAGCACCTGCAGCAAAAGCATAAGCTTCATTTCCTTACAAAGGCTTTTATTTGAGCATTCAAATTCAAATAGAGCAAAAATTTCTCACAAGAAAATTTCAAAAAAGAAAGGGAGAGAGTAACATGAAAAAGTATTTAGCAGCATTTATGGCACTGGCTATGGCAGCAACTGCACTGACAGGTTGTGGCGGCGGTGAAACAGCAACTGAAGAAACATCCGGCGATGTTTACAAAGTAGCTTATATCGCAAGAGCACAGTCCGACTCTTTCGCAGCATGGCTGGCAAACGAAATGGTAGCAGCAGCAGAACAGTATCCCGATATTGAACTGACTGTATTCGATGGCCAGGCTGATGATGCCAAGGAAAACGCAGCAATTGAAAACGCTATCGCTAACGGCTTTGATGCAGTTATCGTACAGCCCAACAACGGCGAAGCACAGAGACCTTATGTGGAACAGGTTGTAGCAGCTGGTCTGATTGCAATCACAACAAACTCCAGAATCGCTGATATCGAAGGCGCATCCTCTGTCGATGCTGACCCTTACAAACAGGCTCAGGTAAACGCTGAACTGGCTCTGGAACAGGTTCCCGAAAATGCAAAAGTAGTTGTTCTGAATGGTCCTTCCGGTAACTTCCACGCTGATGAAAGACGTGTTGCATGGCAGGAAGTATTCTTCGATGCAAGACCTGACGTAACAATCGTAGGCGAAGACTATGCTAACTGGAACAAAGACGAAGCTATGAATCTGATGGAAGACTGGACAATCGCTTACGGCGATATCGATGCAGTTATCTCCATGAACGACAACATGGCTGCTGGTGCTCTGGAAGTAGTAAAAGGCAACGAAATGTACGATGATATGCTGGTATACGGCGTTGACGGTACAGCAGAAGCTTGCCTGCTGATCGAAGAAGGCAGAATGACATCCACATGTCTGCAGTCCGCTATCGACCTGGCAGCTCTGAACCTGGAAACAGTTCACAAACTGCTGACAGGCGAAGAAACACAGATCGACACAGATATCGCAGAAGTTCTGATTACACAGGACAATGCAACAGAATATGTTGAAATGTACAGAGAAAGAGGCCAGATCACAGACTAATTGCAGGTAATTACATAGTAATGTATACTGTGATTTCTGATCGATGTAATCTCGGATTTTTAGAGGTACCATTTTCGGTTCGGCCGGAGGTGGTACCTCCTTTTTTGGAATTCTTCCTGTTTGAAAGACAGAAATATTGCATAATTTCTCTGATACTGGTATCATAAAAAGTACAGATTTGTATGAAAACAAATCCAATAGAAGGTATTTTCAAAAGACAATGGAATCAAGTGAAAGCGAGGAGAGTAACATGAAAAATAGAGCAGCATATATGGTAGAACTGAACAAAATGGAGATCAGAGAAGTGCCCGTTCCCGAACCCAAGGAAGGCGAAGTTCTGATCAGAGTGGAATACGTTGGGATCTGCGGTTCCGACGTACATTATTTCCATGACGGCAGATGCGGCGACTTTGTGGTAGACGGAGAATTTATGCTGGGCCATGAAGCAGGCGGTGTTGTTGAAAAACTAGGCCCCGGCGTAACCTCTCTGGCTGTTGGCGATAAAGTTGCACTGGAACCCGGTATCACATGTGGCCAGTGTGAATTCTGTAAATCCGGCAGATATAACCTGTGCCCCGATGTAGTATTTCTGGCTACACCCCCCGTACAGGGCTGCTACGAAAACTACATTGCATTCCCTGCAAATATGTGCTTCAAACTGCCTGAAGGTATGTCTACAAAAGAAGGCGCACTGATCGAACCCTTCGCAGTTGGTCTGCATGCGGCTCATCAGGGCAACGTTGGCATGGGCGATCAGGTTATCATTCTGGGCTCTGGCTGCATCGGTCTGATGACTCTGCTGGCTTGTAAGGCTTGCGGTGCGACAGATATCACAGTAGTAGATATGGCGCAGAAACGTCTGGACTTTGCCATGAAGCTGGGCGCAACTCGTGTTATCAACGCAAAGGAAAAAGACGTTCTGAAAGAGGTTGCAGCATTTACAAATGGCGCAGGCATCGACAAAGTATTTGAAACAGCAGGTTCTCCTGTGACCATCGCACAGACACCTCATCTGGTAAAAATCGGCGGCACCATCACTTTGGTTGGTATGTCCGCAAACCCCGAAATCACATTCAACTTTGGTCAGATCATGGCAAAAGAAGCTACCATCAAATCCGTATTCCGTTACAGAAACCTGTATGCAAAAGCCATTGCGGCAGTTGCAAACGGCATCGATATCGGCACAGTAGCAACCCATGAATTTGCATTCGATGATATTCAGGCAGCATTCGAAGCAGCTATCAACGATAAAGAAAACGTAGTAAAAGCAGTCATCAAACTGTAATCTCCACAGAATGGCGGTGTAACTATGGAATATTTACTGGGTATTGATATTGGCACTTCCGGCACAAAGACAGTCCTCTTTGACAGGGATGCCAATCCGATCACAGCAAAAACTTTTGAATACCCCCTCTATCAGGAGCAGAACGGCTGGGCAGAACAGGAACCCGGCGATTGGTGGGACGCTGTTGTGAAAGGCGTGCAGTGCGTACTGCAGGATTCTGGTGTGGCTCCCACGGATATCAAGGGCATCGGTCTTTCCGGTCAGATGCACGGTCTGGTCATGCTGGATGAAAATGGTGAAGTGCTGAGACGCTCTATCATCTGGTGCGACCAGAGAACAGGCGAAGAAGTAGAAGATATGAACCGCATGATCGGCGCGGAAAAGATCATTCAGATCACAGCAAACCCCGCGGTAACAGGCTTTACGGCTGCGAAGATCCTGTGGGTGAAAAAGCATGAACCTGAACTTTATGCAAAATGTGCCCACATCCTGCTGCCCAAGGACTATATCCGCTATAAACTGACCGGCGAATATGCCACAGAAGTATCCGATGCTTCCGGCATGCAGCTGATGGATGTGGCAAAGCGTACATGGTCTGATGAGATTCTGGAAGGTTTGGGCATCGATAAAAAACTGCTGGGGAAAATGTATGAATCCCAGGATGTGACAGGTACGGTACACAAAGAAGCAGCAGCTTTGACAGGCCTGGCAGAAGGCACCATCGTTGTGGGCGGTGCCGGGGATAACCCCGCGGCAGCCATTGGTACCGGCATTGTTTCTCAGGGCAAAGCCTTTACTACCATTGGTACCTCTGCGGTAGTTTATGCCGTATCCGACCAGATGGCACTGGACCCCAAGGGCAGAGTGCATACCCTTTGCGCTTCTGTGCCCGGCAAATGGACAGTAATGAGCTGCACACAGGCGGCGGGTCTTTCCTTCCAGTGGCTGAGAAACAATGTCTGCACGCCTGAAATGGCAGAAGCGGCGGAAAAAGGCGTTGACCCTTATGAGATCATGACAGCGGAAGCGGCAAAGGTGCCCATCGGCTCTGAAAAGTTGCTGTATCTGCCTTATCTGATGGGGGAACGTTCTCCTCATCCCGACCCTGACTGCCGCGGTGTATTTTTCGGTCTGTCCGCAATGCACCAGAGACCTCATCTGATCCGTTCCGTCTTGGAAGGCATCTCCTTCTCCCAGTGGGAATGTGTAGAGGTATTCCGTGAAATGGGCGTGCCCATCGAAGATATGATGATCTGCGGCGGCGGCGGCAGAAGCCCCTTCTGGAGACAGATGCTGGCAGATATGTATGGCTGTCCCGTCAGCACAGTGCAGTCCGATCAGGGCGGTGCGCTGGGTGCGGCGATTTTGGCAGGCGTAGGCGCAGGCATTTATCCTGATCTGGAAACTGCGTGCAATGAACTGGTACGCAAAAAAGACGTTTCCCAGCCGGATATGGCGGCAAACGGCGAATACGCCAAGTTCTTCACACTGTATAAAGATTTGTACAAAACGCTGTTCAGCAGCTTCAAAGAATTGAAAAATATCTAATATAAAAATCGGCCCCGATCCGTAAGGATCGGGGCTTTCTTTTTTTTTGTAAAATTTAAAGTTTTTTAAGAATCTGTTTCTTGATTCTTGGGTTCTCCTTTCTTATAATACATAATGAGAAGAAATAGAAAGTTCTGACAATATTTTTTCATAAAAAGGAGAATGGAAATGAAAAAACGGATCTTTGGGGCTCTGCTTTTCTGCCTGATGCTGTTTTGCTTTGCAGGGACAGCCGTGGCGGCGGAAAAGGAAGAGCATCCTTATTACATAACGGTAAACCTGACAGACAACATCGTGACAATTTATGAAAAGGATGAAACCGGGAATTATACGGTGCCCATCAAGGCATTTTATTGCAGCGGCGGTGAATCTACGCCGGAGGGTACCTTCCAGACCATTGAAAAGTATGAATGGAGAGCCTTGTTTGGGGATGTATGGGGGCAGTATGCCACACGCATCACCGGGCATTATCTGTTCCATTCTGTGCCTTATCTGGAAAAGGACAAGACTACACTGGAATATGATGAATACAACAAACTGGGGTCTACAGCTTCCGCAGGCTGTATCCGCCTTTGCGTAAAGGATGTAAAATGGATCTATGATAACTGCCCCATTGGCACGACTGTGAAAATGTACCGTGGGAATGTGGAGGAACCTTTGCAGCCTGCGCCTGTAAAGAAGATCAATACTGCAGACCTGAAACGCCGCGGCTGGGACCCTACAGACCCTGATTCTGCCAACCCCTGGAGAAAGGGCGAACTGCGGGAAATGGCAGTGCAGCCTTCTTTGCTGGGCAGCACTGTGCAGGCATACCATGAAAACAATACCTATTACCTGACGCCGGAGGATGGCAAGAAAATGTTCTCTCATTTGGGTGTGGCGCTGAGCCTGCCGGAGGATAGGGAAAAGGTCGTTGACGACGAAATGACGGTTTTTTATGAAGGAACAGAATACCAGCTTTCCTGCCGTGTGAAAGAGGGCACCGTATATTATAAACTGAGGGATCTGGCGACAATGGTCGGTGCGGAGATGACCTGGAACAATGACACTCAGGAAATCGGGATTTCCTATGGTGGGAATATGATCACTGTCAGCCGCGGGCCTTTGGTTCAGGGTGCAGTGTCTCTCCCTGCCCAGATCGCTTCTCTGTTTAGGGTATAAAGGCTGATTTTTCTTGGAAAGATTGCAATTTGCCCTGTAGTATGGTATGCTTCCTGAGTTAAGACAGAAAGAGGGAAAAACATGACATTTAAAAAAGTATCGATCATAACGATCGCGGGGGCTGCCCTGCTGGCGGGTGCTATTGGTATCGCCATCAGCCTGACAAGCCCCAATGAAATAGAAATAGAAGTCCCCGAGGCACCTGTGGAGCAGGAAACGGAACTTTCGGAAGATGGCATCAAGACACTGGAAAATATGGAAAATATGCCGATTTATTTTGATGATTCCGATGTGCTGCTGCTGCCCCTGCGTAACGTAATGGAAGGGCTGGGCGGTTCTGTAAAATGGGATACAGAGACCAGAGCCGCAGAGGTTTCCTACCGTGGCAGAACCCTGGCGGTGCAGCCTGGTGAAAAAGACGCAACGCTGAATGGCTATGAAGTGACACTGCCCCAAGAGGTAGAAATGATCAATGGTTGCCTGTATGCCGATGAAAAGCTGATCTCTGCGTACTACACAGGGGAAGTGGCATTCAACCGGGAGACCAGACAGGTGACCTTGCAGACGAAGGACAGCACGGTGCCTTTGCTGGCGGTGAAGGAAATTTCCGGTGAAAAGGATGGCAGAAGCTATCAGGTGGAAGTGCCTGTGATCGTTGGTCTGAATGACAGCAATTTCGAAAAGAATCTGAATAAAAGCATGATGGAAAAAATGCAGGCTTATGTGGATACATACCTGGCGGCGGAAGAACAGAGCGGCAAGCTGCAGTTGACTGTGCAGACGGGCATGTGTACGAAGGATTTCCTGTCCTTCTGGTGGGAAGGCACGGAGGATGGCGTTTCTGTAAAGATAGCGGAAAATATCGATCTGCTGGGGCAGAAAACTGTGACTCTGTCTGATATGCTGGAGGAAGCATCTTTGAAAGAAGTGGAAACCTTTGCAGGAGAAGGCTGGACGGCAGAGCATTTCTTCCTGACTTCCGAAGGCGGGCTGGTTCTGCTGAAGGGCAGCAACGAAGGCGGCTTGGAATTGCATTATTGGACAACGGAAGGCAAACAGCTTGTTTGGAAGGATGCCTATAAGGAATTGTTCCAGAAATAAAATTGAAAAAGAATGGAGAGAGGGCGAATGGATCATTCGCTCTCTTTTTTGCATGTAAGGGGGGCAGATCGGGTGCGTAAGGCGGAATCCTCTTACAAATGGGTTTTATTTGGCAGGAGAAAAAAGATGTCTGAATTTTGGAAATCAGACATCTCATTTTGTTGCTTTGCTACTTTTTTTGTATGATTTTGGCAGAAAAAAGATGGATTTTTGCGGATATGTCTCCGTATAAATACACTGTATACAGCTCGTTCGTTTTTTGCTTAACAAACTTTTTTTTTAAGGGGATGAAAAAGTATATATTTTTGTACAAATTTCAATATTGTCTGACAACAAAATAAAGGTAAAACAACAAAAGAAAAGAAAAATGCATAAAAATATTTATAAAAACATAGACATATACAGGAAATATAACAAAAGGTATCTTGTTAGAAACATAACGGGTGTTTTTTCATTTTGCTGTTGAAAAGAAAATGAATTGATTGTATAATAATCAAGTAAAAAATCCCGTTTCACGTTCCCAGGAGAATGGATTGGTTGTCAGACAACCAGTTTGATAAACTTTCTTACATGACTTGAATCAGGGTGAGCCGCCATTTTTGATGGCTGCAAAAGATTAAGGAGGGCCTGCCCTCAAAAAAACGAAACTCTCTAATGAAAAAGGAGGAAAAGAAATGTCTAAAGTAATGAAAACGATGGACGGTAACGAAGCTGCTGCATATGCTTCCTATGCGTTTACAGAAGTAGCTGGTATCTTCCCCATCACACCTTCCTCTCCCATGGCTGAAAAAACAGACGACTGGGCAGCGAATGGTAAAAAGAACCTTTTTGGTCAGACAGTTAAAGTAGTAGAAATGCAGTCCGAAGCTGGTGCTTCCGGTACAGTACACGGTTCCCTGGCAGCTGGTGCGCTGACAACAACATACACAGCATCTCAGGGTCTGCTGCTGATGATCCCCAACATGTACAAAATCGCCGGCGAACTGCTGCCTTGCGTATTCCACGTAACAGCACGTGCTCTGGCTGCACATGCTCTGTCTATCTTCGGTGACCACTCCGACGTTATGGCTTGCCGTCAGACAGGTTTCGCTATGCTGGTTTCCAACTCCGTACAGGAAGTTATGGACCTGGCTTGCGTAGCTCATCTGTCCGCAATCAAAGGCCGTGTTCCTTTCCTGCACTTCTTCGATGGTTTCCGTACATCTCACGAAATCCAGAAGATCGAATGCATCGACTATGATGAACTGGCTAAGATCATCGACATGGATGCAGTTAACACATTCAAGAGAAATGCGCTGAACCCCGAACATCCCGTAATCAGAGGTACAGCACAGAACCCCGACATCTACTTCCAGGGCCGTGAAGCAGCAAACAAATTCTATGAAGCTCTGCCCGCAGTAGTAGAAGAATACATGGGCGAAATCAACAGAATCACAGGCAGAGATTACAGACTGTTCAACTACTACGGTGCTCCCGATGCTGACAGAGTAATCGTTGCTATGGGTTCCGCTTGTGAAGCAATCGAAGAAACAATCGATTACATGACAGCAAAAGGCGAAAAAGTTGGTCTGGTTAAAGTACACCTGTTCCGTCCTTTCGTAGCTTCCAAACTGCTGGAAGTAATCCCTAAAACAGCTAAGAAGATCGCTGTTCTGGATAGAACAAAAGAACCCGGTGCACAGGGCGAACCTCTGTACATGGATGTATGTACAGCACTGTTCGAAGCAGAATCCGCTCCTGTTGTAGTTGGCGGCCGTTACGGTCTGGGTTCCAAAGACGTTACACCTGCACAGTTCCTGGCAGTATATGCAAACCTGTCTCTGGACAAACCCAAAAACCACTTCACACTGGGTATCGTTGATGACGTTACAAACACATCCCTGGAAGTTGGCGAAGAAGTTAACGTTACAGGCGATGACGGCACAATCTCCTGCAAATTCTGGGGTCTGGGCGCCGACGGTACTGTAGGTGCAAACAAGAACTCCATCAAGATTATCGGTGACCACACAGATATGTACGCTCAGGCATACTTCAGCTACGACTCCAAGAAGTCCGGCGGTATCACTCAGTCTCACCTGCGTTTCGGTCACAAACCCATCAGATCTACATACCTGGTAAAAACAGCTGACTTCGTAGCTTGCCACAAACAGGAATATGTAAACCTGTATGACATGGTTACAGAACTGAACCCCGGCGGCACATTCCTGCTGAACACAACATGGTCTGTAGAAGAACTGGATGAAAAACTGCCCGCTAAACTGAAAAGACAGCTGGCTGCAAAGAATGTAAACTTCTACATCATCAATGGTACAGAAATCGCAAAAGAAATCGGTCTGGGCAACAGAATCAACACAGTTCTGCAGGCTGCATTCTTCAAACTGGCAAACATCATCCCCATTGAACAGGCTGTAGAATACATGAAAGCAGCTATTACAAAATCCTACGGCAAGAAGGGTGACACAATCCTGAACATGAACTACGCTGCTGTTGACCGTGGTGTAGACGGCGCTGTGAAGGTTGAAATTCCCGCTGCATGGGCAAATGCTGTAGATGCAGAAGTTGCATCCACAAGAAAGAAAACAGAATTCGTTAAGAATATCGTTGAACCTATGAATGCACAGGAAGGCGACAAACTGCCCGTATCTGCATTCGCTGGTATGGAAGACGGTACATTCCCTTGCGGTACAGCTGCATACGAAAAACGTGGTGTAGCAGTTGACGTACCCGAATGGAACGCTGAAAACTGTATCCAGTGTAACCAGTGCTCTTACGTATGTCCTCACGCTGCAATCAGACCCGTTCTGTTGACAGATGAAGAACTGGCAAAAGCACCCGAAGCATTCAAGGCTGTAGAAGCAAAAGGCGGCGCAGCATTCGCTGGTCTGAAATACAGAATGCAGGTATCCTCTCTGGACTGCCTGGGCTGCGGTAGCTGTGCAGTTGTATGTCCCGCTCCTAACAAAGCTCTGGTTATGAAACCTCTGGCAACTCAGGAAGCTGAAGCTGCTAACTGGGATTTCGCTATCGATGAAGTAGCTCCTAAGGCTAACCCTATGAGCAAAGCATCCGTAAAAGGTTCTCAGTTCGAACAGCCTCTGCTTGAGTTCTCCGGCGCTTGTGCAGGTTGTGGTGAAACACCTTACGCTAAACTGGTAACTCAGCTGTTCGGTGATAGAATGTACGTTGCAAACGCAACAGGCTGCTCCTCCATCTGGGGTGGTTCCGCACCTTCTATGCCTTACACAGTAAATAAAGACGGCCGTGGCCCCGCTTGGGCAAACTCCCTGTTCGAAGACAACGCAGAATATGGTCTGGGTATGGCTTCCGCAGTTAAACACATGAGAAACGGTCTGAAAGATAAACTGGAAAACCTGAAAGCAATCGACGCTTCCTTCGCAGGTGTTGTTGATGCTTGGGTAGAAACAATGTTCGACGGCGAAAAATCCAGAGAAGCATCCGACGCTCTGGTAGCTGCTCTGGAAGCTTACGCTGGCGCAGATGCAGAAGCTAAGAACATCGTAGATTATGTTCTGACAAACAAAGATCAGCTGGCTAAGAAATCCCAGTGGATCTTCGGTGGTGACGGCTGGGCTTACGATATCGGCTACGGCGGTCTGGACCACGTACTGGCTTCCGGCGAAGATGTAAACGTTCTGGTATTCGATACAGAAGTTTACTCCAACACAGGCGGTCAGGCATCCAAATCCACACCTATCGGCGCAGTTGCTCAGTTCGCTGCTTCCGGTAAGAGAGTAAAGAAAAAAGACCTGGGTATGATGGCTATGAGCTATGGCTATGTATACGTTGCACAGGTAGCTATGGGCGCAGATAAGAACCAGCTGGTAAAAGCTCTGACAGAAGCTGAAAAATACCATGGTCCTTCCCTGATCATCGCTTACGCTCCTTGTATCAACCACGGTCTGAAGGGCGGCATGAGCGGCGCTCAGAACGAAATCAAACGTGCAGTAGAAGCAGGTTACTGGCAGATGTACAGATTCAACCCTGAACTGAAAGAAGCAGGCCAGAATCCTTTCACACTGGACTCCAAAGAACCTACAGCTGACTTCAGAGAATTCCTGCTGAGCGAAGTTCGTTACAGCTCTCTGCAGAGAACATTCCCCGAAATCGCTGAAGAACTGTTCGAACAGACAGAAAAGACAGCAAAAGAAAGACTGGAAGGCTACAAGAAACTGGCTCAGGGCTAATGCAGAGCTAATTCTGAAAGCTTAAAAGTAATTCCTAGCAATCTATAAAAATTGCCCCGGACTCGAAAGAGTTCGGGGCTTTTTTTCTTTGGTTGAAAAAACACCGGAATCATGCTAGTATGAAAAAAAGAAAAAGGAGGAGATACCCCATGAAGAAAAAATGGACAGCCCTTTTGATGGCGATGCTGATGCTTTGCATGAGCCTGTTCACCGGCTGCGCAGCGGAGCAGAGCGGCGAAAGTCAGACAGAAGTCTACACCATTGATGAAAACGGCAGTTATACCACACCGGAGGATGTGGCACTGTATCTGCATACTTATGGCGATCTGCCCGATAATTTTATTACCAAAAAAGAGGCACAGGCTCTGGGCTGGGATAATAAAAAGGGCAACCTTTGGGAAGTGGCAGAAGGCATGAGCATTGGCGGCGACAAATTCGGCAATTATGAAGGCATTCTTCCGGAGGAGGACACTTACCACGAATGTGATGTCAACTATGAAGGCGGCTATCGCGGCGGCGAGCGTATCGTATATTCTCAGGATGGTGATATCTATTATACCGCCGACCATTACGAAAGCTTTGAACAGCTGTATTGATGGGGGATTGGCATGAAGATCGTTTTGGATGGAAAAAGGATGACTTCTAAAGAGGAAGCCCACGCATATTTGAAAGAAGCTTTTGGTTTCCCTGACTATTATGGGAAAAATCTGGATGCCCTGCACGATTGCCTGACGGAAATGGGCGCAATGGAAGTGGAATTTCGGCATACGGATGAAATGAAAGCCGCTTTGGGAAAATACGGCGAAAACCTGCTGCGGGTATTCCGTGAGGCAGAAAATATTGCGATGGAAATGAAATAAAAAAAGAGTCCAATGGACTCTTTTTTTATTTGATCTGTGTGATGTCATAAGGTGTGGTCTGGTAAACGAAGTAGTTCAGCCAGTTGGAATACAGCAGGTTGGCATGGGCTCTCCATGTGACCACAGGGTCCTGGGTATCATCATCGTTGGGGTAGTAGTTTTTTGGTACTTCGATGGGCAGGCCGGCATTTTTATCCCGCAGATATTCTTTTTCCAGTGTACGGGGGTCGTATTCGGAATGACCCATAATGAAGATCTGGCTGCCGCCGTCGTTATGGATGGCATAAACCCCTGCTTCATCGGAAGAAGCGATGATCTTCAGACGGTGGTCCTTTTCGATATCCTCTCTCAGCACTGTTGTGTGTCTGGAATGGGGCACATAGAAGATATCATCGGAGCCGCGGAAGAGGATAGATTTCTTTTTATCCAGCTTATGAGGGAATACGCCAAACAGCTTTTCATCCATCATGTGTTTTTTAATGCCGTAATGATAATACAGGCCTGCCTGGGCACCCCAGCAGATATGGAAGGTGCTGTGGACATGGGTCTTGCTCCATTCCATGATCTCTACCAGTTCATCCCAGTATTCTACTTCTTCAAATTCCATCTGTTCCACAGGCGCACCGGTGATGATGAGACCGTCCCAGTTCTTGTCTTTCACTTCATCAAAGGTTTTATAAAAGGACAGCAGATGATCTTCGGGGGTGTTTTTGGATTCATGGCTTTTGGTATGGATCAGTTCCAGCTCGATCTGCAGTGCTGTATTGCCCAGAAGACGGGAAAGCTGTGTTTCCGTATCGATCTTTGTAGGCATCAGGTTCAGCAGAAGGATCTGCAAGGGGCGGATATCCTGTGTCATGGCACGGAATTCCGTCATGATAAAAATATTCTCATCGGTCAGCACCTTGGCTGCGGGTAATTCGTTCGGTATCTTAATTGGCATGTTCTTTCACCACTTTCATTGTTTACTTTTTGATGGCATCCAGTGCCTGTGCAATATCCTCGATCAGATCTTCTGCGCTTTCCAGACCACAGGAGAGACGAACCATATCGCCGGGAACACCGGCAGCTGCCAGTTCTGCGTCGTTCATCTGTCTGTGGGTGGAGCTGGCGGGATGCAGACAGCAGGTGCGGGCATCGGCAACGTGGGTTTCGATGGCTGCTGTTTTCAGGTGACCCATGAAGGCTTCTGCTGCAGCTCTGCCGCCCTTTACGCCGAAGCTGACAACGCCGCAGGTGCCGTTGGGCATGTATTTCTGTGCCACTTCATAGTATTTGTCCCCTTCCAGACCGGGGTATGTCACCCATGCGATCTGATCGTGGGATTTCAGATATTTTGCCACAGCCAGACCATTTTCACAGTGGCGGGGCACACGGACATGAAGACTTTCCAGACCCAGATTCAGCAGGAACGCAGACTGGGGAGAAGGAGTGGAGCCGAAATCGCGCATCAGCTGTGCCGTTGCTTTTGTGATGAATGCGCCTTCTTTGCCGAATTTTTCCGCATATGTGATGCCATGGTAGCTATCGTCGGGGGTACACAGACCGGGGAATTTATCGGCATGAGCCAGCCAGTCGAAGTTGCCGCTGTCTACGATGCAGCCGCCAACAGCCGCCCCATGACCATCCATATATTTTGTGGTAGAGTGGGTCACGATATCTGCGCCCCATTCGAAGGGTCTGCAGTTGATAGGGGTTGCGAAGGTGTTATCTACGATGAGGGGAACGCCATGTTCGTGGGCTGCTTTGGCAAAGCGTTCGATATCCAGCACAGTCAGGGAAGGGTTGGCGATGCTTTCGCCGAATACCGCTTTTGTGTTGTGCTTGAAGGCTGCTGCCAGTTCTTCATCGGAGCAGTCGGGGGCAACGAAGGTGAAATCGATACCCATTTTCTTCATGGTTACGGCAAACAGGTTGTATGTACCGCCATAGATGGTGGAAGAGGAAACCACATGGTCGCCGCAGTTTACGATATTGAACATAGCGTAGAAATTGGCTGCCTGACCGGAAGAAGTCAGCATAGCTGCTGTGCCGCCTTCCAGAGCGCAGATTTTTGCGGCTACATGGTCGCAGGTAGGGTTCTGCAGTCTGGAGTAGAAATAGCCATCTGCTTCCAGATCGAACAGCTTGCCCATATCTTCACTGGTGCTGTATTTGAAGGTTGTGCTCTGGATGATGGGGATCTGTCTGGGCTCGCCGTTGCCGGGGGTATAGCCGCCCTGTACGCATTTTGTTTCGATACGATAATTGCTCATTTGAAATTCCTCCTTGGATGTTGTTTTTTCCGGGATAATAAAAAAGCCGTCTCAAAGAAACCCTTTGAGACGGCTATAAAAACCGCGGTACCACTCAAATTGCATATCTGAAATATGCCACCTCTTCGGGCTCCAGCAAGCCCTATGCTTTTACGCAGCAATCACGGGAGGAGCCTACCGGTGGAACCCCATTCTAAAGAACCAAGACATTTGCATGCAAGCATCCTATATATCCACTTGCATAAATCCCCTTGGCTCTGAAGCTTCACACTTTCGAACCTCCGGCTCGGAAGCCATAGGCTGTTGAGTGAAATTGTTATCGGTTCGCAGCGACCACCGACTCTCTGGAAACGCAGGCACTCAGCCCTCTTCGTCATAGCCTTTTGTATGCATTTTTTGGGGCGGGGAAAGTTTTCTGACTCCGCCGTATTGCAGATTATTATAACACCCCAAAAAAAATTGTCAATCTTTTTTCCAAGATTTGTTTTCGATTTCATACAATTTTTCTGTGGATTTTGCAAAGAAAATTAAAGAAAGATTAAGAAAGCATGCCGCTGTTCTTACAATTTCTTCCGTATAATGATGGGTATGAAAAAGATCGGAGGAGGTTTTAAACGATGAAGTTGACGAAAAAGAAAAAAATCATCCTTGTTGCGGCTATCGCAGTGGTCGTTACGGCAGGGGTAAAGCTGGCGCTGGGCAGTGGAGAGCCTGCGGGGGAAATGGTCAGCACCGCCTTGGCGGAAAAGCAGGATTTACAGGAAACACTGCGGCTGAAAGCAGTGCTGGAGGGAACGGAAAGCACAGAAGTCGTTTCCCGTCTGCATTATGAGGTGAAGGAACTGTTGGTAAAGGAAGGCGACCGGGTGAAAAAAGGACAGCTGCTGGCAGTTTTGGACAGCACAGACCTTTCCCAGGAGATGTCCCTGAAAAAGGGCAGCCTGACCCTGTTGCAGAAGCAGCAGGCAGAGACCCTGCGGGACAGGCAGGTGGAATATGACAACGCCAAAAAGGCCTATGACGATACGAAAGCCCTTTTCGATATCGGTGCAGCCAGCAAGGCAGAGCTGGATGATGCCAAGGAAAAGCTGGATGCTATTCCTGCGGAAAACGGAAAGGCAGTGCTTTCTGCTGTGGAGAAGCAGACCCTTGCCAACACCAATCAGGAAATCAGCATCCAGGCCAGCACCATGGATGACTGTCAGATCCGCAGTATGATCGACGGGACAGTGACCCGTGTGAATACAAAGGTAGGGCGTTTTGCCGATGAAACAGAGGACGATAAGCCCATGTTCGTCATTGAAAATTTGGATACCCTGCAGATGAAGGTCATGGTCAGCGAAAATGATATCGCCAAGGTTTCTGTTGGGCAGAAGGTGGATATCACAGCAGATATTCTGAACGGCGAAAGCGTTGCGGGGGAGGTCATCCGCATTTCTCCTACGGGTGAATTGAAGGATGGTACCGCATCGGAACGGGTCATTCCTGTTTATATCAGTGTGAAGGAAAAGAATGATAAGCTCATCGCCGGCATAACCGCCAAAGCCACTATTCATATTGCGGAAGCAACACAGGCATTGACTGTGCCTTATGAAGCGGTTAGCGAACTGGAGGACGGCAGTACCGTGGTTTATATGGTCAATGAGGACAACACCATCCATATTGTGCCTGTGAAACTGGGGCTGGAAACAGATTTGTATGTGGAAATCAAAGGCGGCGAGCTAAAAGAAGGGCAGACCATCGTGCTGAATCCCAGTCCTGCCTTGACCGAGGGCATGGCAGTCCTGCCGCAGTAAGGGGTGATGCCATATGAAGGAGATCATCAAGATCGAACATTTACATAAAACCTACGACACGGGGGCAGTTCAGGTACACGCCTTGCGGGATGTGAACCTGACCATCACCGAAGGGGAATATGTTGCCATCATGGGGCAGTCTGGCTCCGGCAAATCCACCCTGATGAATATTTTGGGGTGCATGGACAGACGGTTCGAAGGAACATACCTTTTGGACGGCATCAGCATCGAAGAACAGGGAGAAAATGAGCTTTCCCGCATCCGCAATAAAAAAATCGGTTTCGTTTTTCAGGCGTTTCAGCTGATCCCCCGTACTTCTGCCTTGAAAAATGTAGAAATTCCCATGATCTACGCAGGAATGAAGGGAGAAAAACGAAGGAAAAAGGCAGAGGCTCTTTTGGAAAAGGTGGGCTTGGGGGAACGCATCCACCACATGCCCAATGAGCTTTCCGGCGGGCAGAAGCAGAGAGTTGCCATTGCCAGAGCCTTGGCCAACGACCCTGCTATTCTCCTTGCCGATGAACCGACGGGCAATCTGGATACGAAAGCTTCCCATGAGATCATGGAATTTTTTACGAAGCTGAATGAAGAAGGGGCGACAGTCATCGTGGTCACCCACGAAGAGGACATCGCCCAATATACGAAACGCATCGTCCGTTTTCAGGATGGACAAATCATCAGCGATACAAAGGTGGTGAAGGAAGGATGATATTTGAAAACATCAAGCTGGCTTTTTCCGCCATCCGTGCCAATAAAATGCGTTCCTTCCTGACCATGCTGGGTATGATCATCGGTATCAGCTCCGTCATCGCCATTGTTTCCCTGGGGGATACCATGCGGAGCATGTTTGCCAAGGAATATGAAAATGTGGGCGTTGGGCTGGCCTATGTCTATATCATCACGGAGGACGGCCATTATACGGAAAATGAGATGTTTACCCAAGAGGATGTGGAACGGCTGAAGGAAGCTATGGGAGATGATCTGACCTATGTGGGCTTTGAAACAGGCGAGCGCACCGACCTGCAGGCAGGACGAAAGAAAGAAAAGGTCCTTATCAGCGGGCTGGCGGAAAATCCAACTGCCATGAAAGACCCTAAGATCGTTTACGGGCGGATGCTCAACGACAGAGATATCCAAGGGAAACGGAATTATGCCGTTTTGGATAAGGAAACGGCTCTGAATCTTTTTGGTGTGGAAAACGCTGTGGGCAAGACCGTAAAGACCACCATCAATCAGGAAGTCACCGAGCTGATGGTGGTGGGGGTCTATGAAAACACCGACTCTGCCTTGATGCGGATGTTGGGCGGCAATGGGCCCAAATCTGTGTATGTGCCGGAAAGCATCATGGTTTCTGCGGATTCCAGTAACTGGACCATCGATTTCTGTATGAATACGGAAGGGGACATGAATAAGACTCTGGAACGGGTGAAAACATTTGTGGCGAGAATGAAAAACCATGATCTGAGCGAAATCCGTTCCGAATCTGCTATGGAAGAAATGGGTATGATGGACGATATCCTTGGCTCCCTTTCTATGGTGGTAGGAGCTATTGCGGCGATCTCCCTGCTGGTAGGCGGCATTGGCATCATGAATATCATGCTGGTTTCTGTGACAGAGCGTACCCGTGAAATCGGTATTCGAAAGGCTTTAGGGGCCCAGACGAAGGATATTCTGATTCAATTCCTGATCGAAGCGGCGGCGATCTCTGCCGCAGGGGGCGTCATCGGCACGGCTCTTGGCATTTCCATTGTTGCCATCGGCGGTGCTGTGGTGGGTATTACGGCAGTGGTGAAGCCTGCCGTTGTGGCGGTTGCAGTTATCTTTTCCGCAGTGGTGGGCCTTGGCTTCGGGCTGTATCCTGCCAGAAAGGCCGCAAGAAAAGACCCTGTAGAAGCCCTTAGATATGAATAAAAAGAAAAAATAAACGGGACAAAATATGCCCGATGGGACAAAAAATCTGCAATTTTTATGCGTTTTGCTGAAAATTTGCAGATTTTTTTATTTTGATTTTCTGTTTTGAAAAGTCGAATTTGGAATGATTTTATTTTGCTGGGTAAGAAAATATGGTATACTTAACCGTGGTGTAGAATCGAAATTTTTAGAATAGGATAGGAGGTGCGCCAAATGGAACAGGATGAAATGAATATGGAAATCAAACCTTTTACGCACCTTCATGTCCATACAGAATACAGCCTGCTGGATGGTTCTGCCAAGATCAAGGAACTGGTGCAGCGGGTGAAGGAACTGGGGATGGACAGCATCGCCATCACAGACCATGGTGCCATGTACGGCGCGGTGGAATTTTATAAAGCAGCCCTGGAGGCAGGCATAAAGCCCATCATCGGCTGTGAGGTCTATGTGGCGGAAGGCTCCCGGTTCAAAAAGGAAGGTAAGGGCGGCGGATATTATCATCTGGTGCTGCTGGCGGAAAATAATGAGGGCTATCAAAACCTCATCAAGCTGGTTTCCTATGGCTTCACGGAAGGGTTCTATTATAAGCCCCGTGTGGATAAGGAGCTTCTGCGGAAATACAGCAAGGGGCTCATTGCTTCCAGTGCCTGCCTTGCGGGGGAGGTTCCCAGAAATATCCTGAATGTTTCCTATGAAAAAGCCAAAGAAGCGGCTTTGGAATATCTGGAAATCTTCGGTGAGGGCAATTACTTTTTGGAATTGCAGGACCACGGCATGCGGGAACAGAAAATCGTCAATGAAGCATTGGTACGTATGAGCAGAGAAACGGGTATCCCCCTGATCGCCACCAATGACAGCCATTATATCTATAAAGAGGATGCAGAGCCCCACGATATCCTGCTGTGTATCCAGACGGGGAAAACGGTGCTGGATGAGGATAGGATGCGTTACGAGGGCGGGCAGTTTTATGTGAAAAGCCCCGAGGAAATGTATGACCTCTTTTCCTTTGCCCCGGAAGCCTGTGAAAATACGGCGAAAATCGCGGAACGCTGCCATGTGACATTCACCTTCCACGAATTGAAGCTGCCCCGTTTTGATGTGCCTGACGGGAAAACAGCAGAGGAATATTTAAGAGAGCTTTGCTATCAAGGCTTTGCGGAAAAATACCCCGAGCCCAGGGAAGAATGGAAGGAACGCTTGGAATACGAGCTTTCCACCATCGAAAATATGGGTTATGTGGATTATTTCCTCATCGTTTGGGATTTTATCAAATATGCCAAGGACAACGGCATCATCGTTGGGCCGGGGCGTGGCTCGGCGGCGGGCAGCATGGTTTCCTATTGCCTTTCCATCACGACCATCGACCCTTTGAAATACGACCTGATCTTCGAACGTTTCCTGAATCCGGAACGTGTCAGCATGCCCGATATTGATATCGACTTCTGCTACGAACGGCGGCAGGAGGTCATTGATTATGTCATTCGAAAATATGGGGAAGCCAATGTTGCCCAGATTATCACCTTCGGTACGCTGGCGGCAAGGGCGGCCATCAAGGACGTGGGTCGTGCTTTGGCCATGCCCTATGCGGATGTAGACCGCATTTCCAAGATGATCCCTACAGAATTGGGCATCACCATAGAGAAAGCCTTGAAAATGAATCCTGATCTCAGAAAGGCTTATGAAGAGGAAGAGGATACGAAACGCCTCATCGACACATCTATACGTCTGGAAGGTCTGCCTCGCCATTCCTCCACCCATGCGGCGGGTGTCGTCATCTGTCGGGAACCTGTTATGGAATATGTACCCCTCAGTGCCAATGACGGGCAGGTCAACACCCAGTACACCATGACGCTGCTAGAAGAACTGGGACTGCTGAAAATGGACTTTTTAGGTCTGCGGACTTTGACAGTTATCCAGAGTGCCGTGCAGGAAATCGAGCGTATCCATGGCGTGAAGCTGGATATGGATCACCTGCCGGAAAACGACCCTGCGGTCTATGACATGATCTGTCAGGGGAAAACGGAAGGCGTGTTCCAGTTGGAAAGCGGCGGCATGAAGCAGTTTATGAAGGAATTGCAGCCCCGCTGTCTGGAAGATATGATCGCCGGTATTGCATTGTATCGCCCGGGCCCCATGGATTTTATCCCCAAATATATCAAGGGGAAAAATGCCGGCGGCAATGTGCAGTATACCCATCCGAAACTGGAGCCGATTCTGGAAAATACCTATGGCTGTATTGTTTATCAGGAACAGGTTATGCAGATCGTGCGGGATTTGGCAGGCTATAGCCTGGGTCGGAGCGACTTGGTGCGCCGTGCCATGAGTAAGAAAAAGGCTTCCGTCATGGCGGAGGAAAGAAAAAATTTCGTTTACGGCGACGGCAAGGATGTGCCCGGCTGTGTGAAGAACGGCATCCCTGCGGAAGCGGCGGAGAAGATTTTTGATGAAATGACAGACTTCGCCAAATATGCTTTCAATAAGAGCCACGCCGCCTGCTATGCGGTGGTCGGCTATCAGACAGCATGGTTGAAAGCCCATTATCCTGTGGAATTTATGGCGGCGTTGATGACCAGTGTCATGGATAATGCGGCAAAGGTCTCCGGCTATGTGGAAGAATGTAAAAAAATGGGCATCCAGCTTCTGCCTCCCGATATCAACGAGGGCTACCGGCAGTTTTCCGTATCCGACGGCAAGATCCGCTTTGCTTTGGCGGCCATCAAAAATGTGGGCAAGGGCGCAGTGGACGCGCTGGTGGCGGAAAGGGAAAAGAATGGCCCCTTCACTTCCATGACGGACTTTTGCAACCGTATGGAAAGCGGCGAATGGAATAAGCGTGGCATCGAAAGCCTCATCAAAGGCGGTGCTATGGATAGCCTGGGCGGCTTCCGCAGCCAATATATGGTGATTTATAAAAGTATTCTGGATGGCATTGGTCAGGCCAGAAAAAATAATATAGAAGGGCAGCTGAACCTGTTCGACATGGATGGAGGAGATGAATCCTTCCAGCAGCAGGATGAACTGCCGCCCATTCAGGAATACCCCTTGCGGGAAAAACTGGCGATGGAAAAAGAAGTGTTGGGCATTTATGTCAGCGGGCATCCTCTGGCGGAATATGAAGAGCAGCTGAGAAGAAAGATCAGCCACAGCAGCTTGGATTTCCTGCCAGTGGAAGAGGGCGAGGATCGCCTGCAGGTGGAAGAAGAAACAAAGGTCATCGTGGGTGGTATGGTGGCAGGCATTTCTGTGAAATATACTAGAACCAACGACAAAATGGCCTTTGTGACGCTGGAAGATTTCCAGGGCAGTATGGAGATCATCATTTTCCCGAAGGTCTATGAAAAATGCGCGGCTTCCCTGAAGGAGGATGAAGTCCTTCTCATCAAGGGCAGAGCCAATGTTTCCGCCGATGGGGAAGGAAAGGTCATCGCTCAGGAAGTGAAGCCTTTGATTCTGGGAGAAAAAGAACCGCCCAGCTCCGTCTGGCTGAAGCTGGCAGAGGGGCAGGAAGTGCCCTTTGGGCAGATCACTGCCATTTTAAGAAAATATCACGGGAATGTTCCCGTATATATCTATGATGAAAAAACAAAGCAGAGAATGAAGGCAGACCGCATCAATTGGGTCACAGGGGAAGAGGAACTCTGCGAAGAGCTGCGGTTGCTCCTTGGCGAAAAAAACGTTGCGTTGAAATATTGAATTCGTATGGAGGAGGAATTTGTATGGCTGAAAAAATTGGGACAGATACTTCCTATATCTGCGTGAAAGCCTTGGAAAAGGGAGTCAATATCATTGGCGTGACCCGGGGCGAGGTGACAAAGATCCACCATACGGAGAAGCTGGATCGGGGCGAAGTATTAATCGCCCAGTTTACAGAAAATACCTCTGCCATGAAGATCCGGGGCAATGCAGAAGTCTATACCCAGTTTGGTGTGATCCGCGCCGGCGAAGTGGATATTGAAAGAAAATAAAAAGATTGGGGTAAAAATATTTTCATGAAAAGCGGAGAATATTTTTCAAGGTGATGCTTTTCATGGGAAATTGAGGAGGATTTCGAATGATGACAGAAATGAATGAAACAAAGAAAATCAAAAAAATCGGTGTATTGACCAGCGGCGGCGATGCCCCCGGCATGAATGCTGCCATCCGCGCCGTTGTCAGAACAGCAAAATATCATGGTGTTGATGTGGTAGGCATCCGAAAGGGCTATGCAGGCCTCATCGGCGGCGAGATCAAGGAAATGCACAGCAAGGATGTTTCCAACGTGATGAATCTGGGCGGCACCATTCTGCACACAGCCCGCTGCCCGGAAATGATGACAGAAGAAGGCCTGAACAAAGCCGCTGCCATCTATAAGATCCTGGGTCTGGATGCACTGGTGGTCATCGGCGGCGACGGTTCCTACCGTGGTCTGGCGGAACTGGCAAAACGGGGCGTGAACGGCATTGGTATCCCTGCTACCATCGACCTAGATATGTGTGGTACAGAATATACCATTGGCTTCGATACAGCGGTAAATACCGGTATGGATGCCCTGAATAAACTGCGGGATACCTCCAACTCCCATGAACGCTGCTCCGTTGTAGAAGTCATGGGCAGAGACGCAGGATATATCGCTGTTTGGTGCGGTATGTGCGGCGGCGCGGAGGAAGTCATGTTCCCCGAAGAAAAAGAAGTCATCGACAGCAACAGAGTCATCCAGCAGATTTTAGAGAATAGAAGCATCGGGAAACGCCATAATCTTATTGTAGTGGCAGAAGGCGTCGGCGGCACCCAGAAGCTGGCAAAGGATATCCAGGAGATTACAGGGATCCAGACCAGAGCTACCATCCTGGGCCATCTGCAGAGAGGCGGCAGCCCCACAGCAACAGACCGTATGCACGCTTCTATGATGGGCTATCATGCCGTAAAAGCCATCCTGGAAGGCAGAGAAAACGTTGTCGTTGCATATAATAAGGGCAGATATGAAATTCTGGATCTGTTCGAATCCCTGGAAATGAAAAAGTCTCTGGATCCGGAAATCTATGACGTCATTAAGATTCTGGCAATTTGATGATAGATACAGAAGAAAAGAGGAGGTAACGCAATATGCGTAGAACGAAGATCGTCTGCACGTTGGGTCCTGCTACGAATGACGTGGAGATCATGAAAAAACTGATCGAAAACGGCTTGGATGCCGCGCGTATCAATTTTTCCCATGGAACCTATGAAAGCCATGCAGAAACCATTGCGAAACTGAAACAGGCCAGAGAGGAACTGAATGCCCCCATCCCTCTGATCCTGGATACAAAAGGCCCTGAGATCCGTATCAAGACCTTCAAGGAAGGCAAAGTAAGACTGGAAGAGGATGCCCAGTTCACCCTGACCACAAGGGAGGTGGAAGGGGATGAAACCATCGTTTCCGTGACCTATGCAGACTTGCCGAAGGATCTGCAGAAGGGCTCCCGTGTCCTGATCGATGATGGGCTGATCGAATTGAGGGTAGACAGCATCGAAGATACAGATGTCCATTGTACTGTCATCAACGGCGGCAATGTCAGCTCTCGGAAGGGTGTGAATCTGCCCGGGGTAAAGGTGAATCTACCTTCTTTGATGGAAAAAGATATTTCTGATTTGAAATTTGGCGTGGAAAATGGTTTTGATATCGTAGCGGCATCCTTCATCCGCTCTGCGGCAGACGTTGTCAATATCCGCAGGGTGCTGGAAGAAAACGGCGGTGAAAATATCCACATCATCTCCAAGATCGAAAATCAGGAGGGTGTGGAAAATATTGACAGTATTCTGGAGGTTTCCGATGGCATCATGGTTGCCAGAGGCGACCTGGGGGTAGAAATTCCCCCGGAAGAAGTCCCTCTGGTTCAGAAAAGACTGATCGCCAAAGCCAATATGCGGGGCAAACCGGTGATCACAGCCACACAGATGCTGGAAAGTATGGTACACAGCCCCAGACCCACCAGAGCAGAGGCCAACGACGTTGCCAATGCCATTTTTGACGGCAGTGACGCCATCATGCTTTCTGGGGAAACGGCAGCCGGTGCTTATCCCCTGGAGGCCGTGGAGACCATGGCTCGCATCGCCAAAAAAACGGAAAGCAGCATCGATTACGGCAGCAAAATGGTGGGCATTACGGAGCCTGCCAGAGTCAATATCACCAATGCCATCAGCAGAGCAGCCTGCAATGCGGCGGCAGAGCTGAATACAGCGGCAATTTCCACCATCACCCGTTCCGGCTTTACGGCAAGGATGATCTCCAAGCATCGTCCTGTCTGCCCTCTGCTGGCAAGCACATCCGATGAACGGGTGTGGAGACAGATGAACCTGATCTGGGGCTGCAAGCCCTTGCTGTATCATGGGGAGCTGCCCAAGGGCGGTGTATTTGATACAGCCCTGAAGATCGCTGTCAGCAGCGGTATGCTGAAAAACGGCGATACCGTCGTATCTGCACTGGGCATGCCTCTGGGCTTCAGCGGTGCCACAAACACCCTCCGTGTGGATATCGTGGGCGATGTCCTCTGCAAGGGCAAGGGTGTTGGCACAAAGAAGGTCAGCGGCACAGCCAGAGTCATTACCACCCGGGATGGCGTGGAACGCACCTTCCACAAGGGAGATATTCTGGTGACCACAGCCACAGACAGCAGCTTTATGCCCTATATCCAGAAAGCAGCAGCCATTGTGGTAGGCCCTATGGATCAGAATGTGGATTGCCATGCGGAGATCGCCGGCAGTGCCCTGGATATCCCTGTCATCGTATGTAATGCCAAGGTAGTGGATTTTATCCCCGCCCATTCCCTCATCACCGTGGATGCGGAGAAAGGCTTTGTTTATAAAGGGATCCCCAAAGAAGATTAAATAAAAAACGGTAAGGACCTGTTCATTTTGGTTCCTTACCGTTTTTTGTATGATCTTGAATTCAAAATACTGAATGAAAAAGTTGACAGAAATTGTACGCGCAATGGGCACAAAAGTCTCTATTAGACGGTCGAATTTTGTTTGATTTGTTCGGATATTTGTACAAAAATATCATAATTTGGGAGGTTTTTTGTCGAAATGGTGAATTGACGGAATCTTAATGGAATGTTAATATATATGACATAAGTTCAGGATATTGAATTCATTTATCCATTTTAATGAATCTATCGCAATTATAAAAATATCCGGGGCTTATAAATAAAAATCTTATATTTATAGGAGGGAATTTTTATGAACACTTTGATTAGTGGCGACAACACATGGGCTTTGATGGCTATCACATGTGGCTGGGCTGCATTCTCTATTTATGCAGAACAGACATGGAAATGGGCATCCAAAGTATCCGGGGCCATTGTTGCGCTGGTAGGCGCACTGGTTCTGACAAACCTGGGTATCATCCCTACAAACTGCGTATGGTTTGATGATATCTGCTGGGGCTTTGCAGTTCCTATGGCAATTCCTATGCTGCTGCTGAGCTGCGACATCCGTAAGATTGGTAAAGAAGCAGGGAAGATCCTGATTCTGTTCCTGATCGGTGCCGTTGGCACAACAGTAGGCGCGGTCCTGGGCTTCAAGGCTTTGGGCGGCGTAGTAGAGCATCTGGCTGGCGTAGCAGCTATGATGACAGGCTCCTACATCGGCGGTACAGTAAACTTTGCGGCTCTGTCCGACGCTTTCAGCGTACCCGGTGAAACCGTATCTGCTGCGGTAGTAGCCGATAACCTGCTGATGACACTGTACTTCTTTGTACTGATCATGATCCCCAGCATCAAATTCTTTGCAAACAAATTCAAACATCCCCACATTGACGAAGTCAATGCAAGAGGCGTGGATGAAGAAGCAAAAACACAGGCTGCTGCTTACTGGGGCAAAAAACCCATCTCCCTGATGGATATTGCCATCAATGTAGCTATCAGCGTTATCATTGTTTGCGTTTCTACACAGATTGCAGGCGTTCTGTCCAATGTTATCCCTAAAACAAACGTTGTAACAAGCATGCTGAATGGTCTGTTTGGTAACAAATACCTGATCCTGACAACACTGACAATGATCATTGCGACAATCTTCGCAAAACCTCTGGAAGGTCTGTCTGGTTCTCAGGAAATCGGTACATACCTGATCTACCTGTTCTTCTTTGCCATCGGCGCACCCGCATCTATCAAAGCGATCTTCCTGAACGCTCCTCTGCTGCTGGTATTCTGCGCTATCATGGTAGCTGTAAACATGCTGTTCTGCTTTATCTTCGGCAAACTGCTGAAATTCGACCTGGAAGATTGTATCCTGGCTTCCAACGCATGTATCGGCGGCCCCACAACAGCTGCTGCTATGGCGATCTCCAAAGGCTGGGTAAAACTGGTTGGTCCTATCATGCTGGTAGGTACACTGGGTTACGTAGTAGGTACATACTTCGGTACATTTGTAGGTCAGTTCCTGGGTGCGTAAGCATAGACTGATTCAGGTCTGAAAAAGAAAGAAGGCAAAAATCATGATTTTCGATGGACATAGTGATATTTTTACGGACGTGACCGTTCGTAGACTGAAAGGCGAAACCCAGGTACTGAAAAACTATCACCTGCCTCGCCTGAGAAAAGGGAATATTGAAGGGAGCTGCTTCGTTCTGTGGATCGATCCTCCTTTTGATGCAAATCCTTCCAAAAGATTGGGCGAACTGATGCAGTGCATCAAAGACGAAATGGCTGAATGCGAAGAAGCCGTTATTGTAAAAAATATCAAAGAAATCGAAGAAGCGAAAAAAGCTGGCAAATTCTATATCCTGCCCGGTCTGGAAGGTCTTTCCGGCATCGGCAAGGATGTGGATAAGATCGACGAGCTGTATGACTTTGGCTGCCGCCATGCCATGCTGTCCTGGAATGAACAGAATGACCTGGCAACCGGCACAAAGGGCGACCCCAACCGTGGGTTGACAGAGCTGGGCAAGAAAGCGGTAAGAAAGCTCCATGACAAGCACATGCTGGTGGACGTTTCCCATACTAATGAACGTACCTTCTGGGATATGGCAAAGGTGGGCGGCGGCCCTCTGATGGCATCCCATTCCAATGCAAGAGCCTTGGCAGATGTGGTAAGAAACCTGACAGACTGCCAGCTGCTGGAAATCAGAGATACCAACGGTATTGTTGGGCTGAATTCCTTCAATATGCTGGTAGATAAGGATATCAAGGAACAGACAGTGGATGGTCTGATCCGCCATGCGGATTACATTGCCAATAAGATTGGCGTGGAACATCTGGCCTTTGGCTTTGACTTCTGCGAATTCTTGGATGACGAAGCAAACGCTTCTTTCTGCGACCAGGAAAATACCTTTACGGTAGGCCTGGAGGACTGCACACATGTTCCTTTCATGGTAGAAAAAATGAAGAAAGCCGGGTTCAGCGACAAGGAACTGGAAATGATTTCTCGTGGCAACTGGATGAATCTGATTCAGAGAGTCATTGGCTAAGCGAACTTTTTCAAAGGATAAGAAAGACCGAGAGGCTCGATGGAGCTTCTTGGTCTTTTTGTTTAAGTGGAGTAAGGCGAAGCCTTACGAATGGTTTTAAGGTGAAACAGAAGAGAAAAGAGGGATACAATGATTTTTGATGGACACAGCGATATTTTCAGTGATGTTAGATATAAAAGAGAAGCAGGCGAAACACAGGTGCTGAAAAATCACCATCTGGAAAGACTGCAGAAGGGCGGCATCGGCGGTGCCTGCTTCGTGATCTGGGCAGATACCTTCAATGGATTTGATCCTAAGGATGAAATGGATGCCATCGTGAAAGCCTTGCAGGCAGAAATGGCAGAAACAGAGGATTTTGTTCTGGTACATAACAGGGCAGAGGTGGAAGCGGCAGAAAAAGCCGGCAAATTTGCCATCCTGCTGGGCATCGAGGGCTTGGCCGGCATTGGCGAGGACCTGAGCAAGATTGACACTCTGTATGAAGTAGGCGCCCGCCATGCCATGCTGACATGGAACGAAGAAAACGCTCTGGCAACAGGCGTAAAAGGCAGCCCCGACAGAGGCGTGACAGATCTGGGCAGAAAAGCTATCAAGAAAATTCAGGATAAGAAAATGATCCTGGACGTTTCCCACCTGAATGAAAAATCCTTCTGGGATGTGATCGATGCTTCCAATGGCCCTATCCTGGCATCCCATTCCAATGCAAAAGCTTTGGCTGGCGCAGCAAGAAACCTGACAGATGATCAGCTGAAAGCCATCCGCGATACAAATGGTCTGGTGGGGCTGAATGCGTTCAATGATTTTATTAGTGATATCAGAGAAGAACAGGATGTAGACCATCTGGTAAACCATGCATCCTACATTGCAGATAAGATCGGCGTGGAACACCTGGGCTTTGGCTTCGACTTCTTTGAATTCCTGAATACGGATTTCATGAAGAGCTACAGCGATCAGGATGATTCCCTGCTGAGAGGCATGGAGGATTGCTCCAAGGTTCCTGTTTTGTTGGAAAAAATGAGAAAAGCAGGCTTTACGGAAAAAGATCTGGAAATGATCAGCGGCGGCAACTGGCTGAATCTGATCCAGAGAGTGATGGGCTGAAAAGAATAAAAAAGAACCCGAGGATTCCTCGGGTTTTCTTTTTCTCTTTTTTAGAAGAACTTGGGCGTCATGGCCCAGATAGAGACACAGTCTTCTTCTCCATTATTGATGTATTTATGGGGCAGGGAACTGTCAAAATAGATACTGTCCCCTTCCTGAAGGATATAGTCCTTGCCGTTGAGGAAAACTGTCAGTGTGCCTTTCAGCACATAGCCGCACTCTTCTCCTTCGTGGCTGAGGGCTTTCTTTTCATAGGAATATCCGCTTTTCAGGGTGATCTCCATCATATCCATGGCACGATCAGACCCAGTGGGGTGGAGCAGCTTATAATAGCTGCTGTCATGATGGGTCACAATGGTTTGGTGTTCCCCTTTGCGGGTCACAAAATGTTCTTCTGCAGGCTCTTCGTGGAAAAAATAGTTGATATTGGTATCCAGTGCCTTTGCCAAACGCCACAAACTGGTGACAGAAGGCACCACAAGATCCCGTTCGATCTGGCTGATGAGGCCTGTGCTGACATCGGAAAGCTTGGAAAGTTCGGCAATACTCAGTTTTTTTTCTGTTCTAAGTTGCTTTAATTTTGCACCGATCAAAATTTCCATAGAAGCTTCCCTCCTCGCTTTCCATACAATCTGTTTCAATTTATTTTAGCACTTTTGGAAAATGGGAGCAACTACTTTTTCCGTGAAGGAAAGATGGAGACAAAGGAAGAGAGCAGGAAAGGGATTTCCCTGTTTTCGTTGCAAATTGGGGATTTCTATGCTATGATAGGAAAGATTATATTGAGAAAGAATACACAGAAGGAGAATATTATGTTAACAAGTAAACAGAGAGCATTCCTGCGTGGGATGGCAAATGGCATCGACGCGATTTTCCAGGTAGGCAAAAACGGCGTGACCCCTGAACTGAGAGACACAGTACACAATGCATTGGAAGCCAGAGAACTGGTAAAGATCAGCGTTTTGGACAATAATATGCTGGGCGCAAGAGAAGCGGCAGAAATGCTGGCAAGCAGAACAGGGGCAGAAGTGGTGCAGGTCATCGGCAACAAATTTGTGCTGTATCGCCCTGCGAAAAAACCTGTGATCGAATTGCCTCCCGTAAAAAAATAAAATCAAAAAAGAGGGGGAGACTATGGCAAATATGTTCGACTATCTGACTTGGCGGGGAGACCTGACTTTGTCCCAGTCTCCTTTTCAGGATGTGGATTCTTTGATCTTATCCACATTGGCCTATGTGTTTTTTGACGGCATCCTATCGGAAAGCTTGGAGGAGACTGTTACCATCGCCCAGGCGGCAGAATTATACTTTGCCCGTCCCCAGGAGGTCTGGAAATCCAGAGTGGAGGAGGATTGGGAACTGCTGAAACATCTGGCGGAAAGCGAACGCTTTTCCAAAATGGAATTGTGCGGCTATGTAAATAAGCTGGATTTTGCGGCGGAAAAACAGTTTTCTGCCCTGACTATCCTGACAGGGGATGGCATGGCTTTCGTAGCCTATCGAGGAACGGATTCTTCCTCCGTTGGCTGGAAAGAGGATTTCAACATGAGCTTTATGGATACGGTCCCTTCTCAGCAGGAAGCAGGTATCTATCTTTGCCGGGCAGCAGAGTATTTCAAAGGAAAGCTGCGGGTGGGCGGCCATTCCAAAGGCGGCAATCTGGCAGTTTTTGCGGCAGCCATGTGTCCCGAAAAGGTGCAGGAGCGGATCGTAGCAGTGTATAACCATGATGGCCCCGGCTTTCGGGAAGGGATGCTGCAAAGAGAAGGCTACCGAGCTATATTGCCAAGGGTGCAGACCTTTGTGCCCCAGTCCTCCGTCATTGGGATGCTGCTGGAGCATGAAGAAGAATATGTAGTCATCCGCAGCAGCCAGAAGGGCATCATGCAGCATGATCCTTATTCCTGGGAGATTCTTGGGAAGGATTTTGTGCGGCTGGAAGCCCTGACGGAAAAGAGCCGATTGCTGGATCGAACGGTGAAAGCATGGCTGAACGACCTGCCGGAGGAACAGCGGGAAAAATTTGTTGATACGGTATATGAAGGCATCTCCATCCTGCCGGTGGATGCCTTTGGGGAAATACAGATCTCGCCCAAGATCGCACTGCAGGCACTGCGTACCTGGGGCGATGAGGAGGAAGAAACGAAAAAAATCATCGGGGATTCATTGAAGCTGCTGCTGCAGGCGGCAATAGAAACCGCCCGGGAATATACGACCCTGCCCAAGCTGGGCAATTGGGAAAGAAGGAACGAAAAATGAGAAATGAAATCGCAAATTTTAAGGATTGCAAGAGTATTGCCATTATGGGCGGTACCTTCGACCCCATCCATCACGGACATTTGGTAACAGCGGAAGCGGTGCGCCACAGATTCAAGGTCGATAAGGTGATCTTTATGCCTGCGGGGCAGCCTGCCCATAAGACTGATAAAAAGGTGACCCATAATGAACACCGCTATCTGATGACAGTGCTGGCGACGATGCGAAATGAAAACTTTGAAGTTTCCCGTATCGAGATTGACCGCCCCGGGGTGACCTATACAATAGATACCATCGAAGCCCTGAAAAAAATGTGCAGACCTGATGTGCGTCTGTATTTTATTACAGGGGCCGATGCCATTCATCAGATCATGACATGGAAGGAACCGGAACGGCTGCTGAGCCTGTGCGACTTTGTGGCGGTGACAAGACCCGGCTATGATACATCCAAGCTGTTTGCGGATATTGGCGAGATCAGAGAAAAATTCTCCAGCCGTATCCACTATATGGAAGTGCCTGCCCTGGCCATCTCTTCCTCTGATATCCGGGAAAGAGCAAGAAAGGGAGAGCCCATCAAATATCTGCTTCCCCAGGAGGTAGAGGATTATATCCACAAATTTGGATTGTATCAGGATGATGCGAAGAATGAGGTGAAATTTATGCTGCCAATTGAAACAATGCAGGAAAAACTGCAGTCTGCCCTTTCTGTCAAACGCTATATCCATACTATGGGCGTGGCGGAGGAAGCGGTAAAGCTGGCGGAGATCTATGGTACTGCAGCAGACCGACAGAAGGCGAGAGTAGCTGGTCTGCTCCATGACTGTGCCAAGGATTATCCTGTAAACATGAGACTGCGTTTTTGTAAAGAATATAAGGTGAAAACCGACGAAATTATGGAAAAACAGACCGATCTGATCCATCCTTTCCTGGGGGCGGAGGTTGCCAAGAGGGAATATCAGGTCATGGATGAAGATATTCTGAACGCGATCCGTTTCCATACCACAGGCCGTGCCGGCATGTCCCTGTTGGAAAAGATCATTTTCATTGCGGATTATATCGAGCCCAATCGGGAAAAATTCGGTGGTCTGGATGAAGCAAGAAGACTGGCCTATCTGGACTTGGATCAGGCCATGGAATATATTCTGGAAAATACCATTGCTTATGTAAAGGCGAGAGGCAGACTGCTGCATCCCCTTTCTCTGGAAGCATTGGAGTATTATAAAAATCGTTGAGAAGGAGGAAATACAATGAACGCATTGGAAGCTGCAAAGGTTGCCCAGGCAGCCTTGGAAGATAAGCTGGGAGAAGATATCAAGGTGCTGGACCTGAGAGGTCTGTCCAACATTGCGGACTGCTTTGTCATCGCCAGCGGGAAAAATGTGAACCAGCTGAGAGCCATGGCGGATGAAGTGGAACAGAAGCTGTTCAAGGAAGGCGTGAAGCTGCACCACAGCGAAGGTTACAGCGGCGGCACATGGATTTTGCTGGATTTCGGCAATCTGCTGGTGCATCTGTTCAACAGAGAAGAAAGAGACTTCTATGGTCTGGATCATGTCTGGGACGACGCAAAAAGCCTGTAATAAGTGGATTTTATACCAAAAATAGCAAAATCGAATAGTCGGAATTCGACAGAAAAATGCCCTCTTCAGAGGGCTTTTTTCGTGGAAAATGACGTTTTTTTGATTTCGATCTGTAAAAATTTTTTTGCTTGAAACCCTTCATCTGCTGAATTTGACAAGATTTTTTTTCGGACACAAAAAATACTTGAACATGAAGAAATTTTGCAGTACAGTTAATTTGTTAGGACAAGGAAATCCTCTTAAAATCGTGTTTTTTGAAATAAGAAAGGACGGAAACAATAATGGAAAAGATTTATCAGGGCAAGACAAAAGACGTTTACAAACTGGAAAATGGCAACGTGCTGCTGAAATTCAAAGACGACTGCACAGGCAAAGACGGCGTATTCGATCCCGGTGAAAACTCTGTTGGTCTGACAATCGAAGGTATCGGTAAAGCGAACCTGGAAACATCCATCAAATTCTTCGAAGTGCTGAAAGAAGCTGGTATCAAGACACATTATGTTTCCGCTGATCTGGATAACGCTACAATGGAAGTTCTGCCTGCAACTGTATTCGGCAAAGGTCTGGAAGTTATCTGCAGACTGAAAGCAACAGGCAGCTTCATCCGTCGTTACGGCGATTATATTGAAGACGGCACACCCATCGAAGGCGGCTATGTGGAAACAACATTCAAAAACGACGCACTGGGCGATCCTCTGGTAACAAAAGACGGTCTGGTTGTACTGGGTATCATGACTGGCGAAATGTACGACAGCATGAAAGAACAGACACTGAAGATCACAAATATCGTTGCAGCTGAACTGGCTAAACTGGGTCTGGATCTGTATGATATCAAATTCGAATTCGGTTACAACAACGATGAAGTTATCCTGATCGATGAAATCGCTTCCGGTAACATGCGTGTATACAAAGACGGCAAATATGTTGATCCCGTTACACTGACAAAGATCATCAATGGCTGATTCTAATAAGTAAAGCAAGGCGGTGTTTATACACCGCTTTTTCTTTTAGGCAAAAGAAAGCCCTCTCTAATGAGAGGGTATTTTTTATTACTTTTTATATTTGGTATCAATTTTGGATAAGAAATACACGCAGACCAAAAGCACCAGCAAAAAGCCATACAGCAGTGGACGGCTGCCGGGGAAAGGCACATCCAAAATGGCCTTTGCCACAAAAACGGCACCGACGATCAGGTGCATCCTGCCGATCTCTTTCAGATAGGCGGGCAGATTTACTTCATCGATATTTTCCAGACTGCGCTTGGTATAAAAGGTTGTATGACCATAGAGGGCAAAAACGCCTCTGGCAAAGAAATAAATACCTGCGAGAAAAAGCAGACTCATGACGTTCCTTCCTCCTTTCGGGCAGGGCAAAATCTTGCAACAAAGCCCGTTTCATGGTAAACTGAAAAAGATATGCGGCAGGGATCAATAGGAGCGTTTGTTGGCTCTTTTGTTCAGGCTGGTCTGACGGTCGTTGGCCTGTTTCATCCATTCCTTCATCTTTTCTTCGAAATCGGAAGAAGCATTGACGGAGGACTGAGGACGGAAATATTCCTGAGCGGGGTTGGATGTTGTTTCTGTATGCTGTCTGCGGGGCTGCTTATTGAAGGGCTTGTCGCTCTTAGGACGGCGTTCTTCTTTCGGCAGGGCATCTCTGATGGAAAGGGCGATCTTGCGGTTTTCTTCATCGATGGAAAGGATTTTTACCTTTACCATATCGCCAACTTTTACATGGTCGTTGATATCCTGAACGAAGCTGTTGGCTACCTGAGAGATATGCACCAGACCCTGTACACTGCCAAGGGAAACGATGGCACCAAAGGGCTTGACACGAACAACTTTACCTTCTACGATACTGCCTACTTCTAATTTTTCAGACATTCCTGTATACACTCCTGTTCAATTCGTTATGGTTTGAAAATTTGGCATAATCAGCAGATGCGCCAATTTTGCGTTCACTGATTCAGTATATCATAGAACGGAATGGAATACAAACAAAATTCAGATACATTTTGGAGGCAATTATGAAGAAAAAAGACGAAATCATTCTGGAGATCCAGGATGTAAATTTTCCCAACAAAGCTTATGGCTACTGTGAAGGGGAAAAAGTCATCGTAAAGAATACGGTACCCGGCCAGAAGGTGAAGGCGCAGGTGTTCAAGAAAAAATCCAGCGGCGTGGAAGCCCGCCTGCAGGAGATCGTGGAACATTCCCCCCTGGAGCGGACAGAAGGTATGTGCTCTCATTATGAGCTTTGCGGCGGCTGCACCTACCAGACCCTGCGCCATGAAGAGGAACTGAAGCTGAAGGAACGCCAGGTGAAGCGTCTTTTAGAAAATGCCAATATCCATATCGGCAGTTGGGAAGGCATCGTGCCTGCGCCTTCCGAAACAGGCTATCGCAATAAATGCGAATTTTCCTTTGGGGATGAAGAAAAAGATGGTGCACTGGCTTTGGGGATGCGAAAACGCATGAGTTATTATGAAGTGGTAACGCTGAAAGACTGCAATATCATTGACAACGACTATTTGAAGATCGTGGAAGGCACATTGGCTTTCTTCCAGGAAAGAAAGGTGCCTTTCTATCATAAAGCCCGCCACGATGGCTGCCTGCGTCATCTGGTAGTCAGAAAAGGCGCGGCAACCGGCGAGATCTTGGTGAATCTGGTGACTTCCTCTGAAGTCCCTTTCGTTGTGGAAGAATTCAAAGATATGCTGCTGGCACTGCCCTTGGAAGGCAAGATCGGCGGTATCCTCCATTCTGTAAATGACGGTCTGGCGGATGTAGTAAAAAGCGATGAAATGCACCTGCTTTACGGCAGAGATTATTTCATGGAAAAGCTCTTCGATCTGGAATTCAAGGTTTCCGTATATTCCTTCTTCCAGACCAATTCTGCCGGTGCGGAAAAGCTTTATTCCATCGTTAAGGAGTTTGCCGGGGATGTAGCAAATAAGATGGTCTTTGACCTTTATTGCGGCACAGGCACCATCGGTCAGATCATGGCGGAGGCTGGTTCCAAAAAGGTAGTGGGCATTGAACTGATCGAAGAAGCGGTGGTAGCTGCCAATGAAAATGCAAAGCGCAATCATCTGGAAAACTGCACCTTTATCGCAGGGGACGTTCTGCAGAAGGTGGATGAACTGGAGGATAAACCTGATCTGATCATCGTAGACCCTCCCAGAGATGGGATCCATCCCAAGGCCATCGGTAAGATCATCGGCTTTGGTGCCCCTGAAATCGTTTATGTTTCCTGCAAGCCTACTTCTCTGGCAAGAGATCTGGAAATTTTCCAGCAGGAAGGCTATAAAGTGGAAAAAGTGAAGCTGATGGATATGTTTCCTCGGACGGTACATGTGGAGACGGTATGTTTATTGTCCAAACTTCAAGCGAAGCAACATATCGAGATTGACTTGAACATGGACGAGCTTGATTTGACCGATGCGGAGAAGAAAGCTACCTACCAAGAAATCAAAGACTATGTACTGGAGCATAGCGGCTTGAAAGTCAGCAGCTTGTATATCGCACAGGTAAAACAGAAGTGCGGTATCATTGAGCGGGAGAATTACAATAAGCCGAAGTCTGAGGACGCTAAACAGCCCCAATGCCCACCGGATAAGGAAAAAGCAATCAAGGAGGCACTCCAGCACTTCGGGATGATTTGAGGTGACGAATATGGAACGCTTGATTTCCTGTGAGTTCAATATGGATACTGCCTGTGTTGAACTGAAATTTGTCGATGGCAGCATGATTTCCATTGACACAATTGCCGTTGAGAACGAGATTGCCGACAATATGTATCAACGGTCAGAGTTAGACTATCTCATCTACAATGACCCAATTGCCTATGCTGATCTAATTCTTAATGGAATTCCAGAAATCTATTTGAAGACAATAACAGAGTATAAGTCTCTGGACTAATTGAAAGCCGCCAGTTCTGGCACCTTACGGTGTCGGTACTGGCGGCTCTTTTTTACATTTTATCAATCAAAGCAAACACAACGGCTTGCTGATCTTCACTCAATCTTGACCAGCGTTCCAGCAGCTTCTGCTGAGATTCAGTCAAAGAAACAGGTGTGTTGCCTTCAGCAAACAATTGAGATAGCGTGATCCCAAATGCTGTACAGATTTTTTCCAGAGAAGGGATTGTCGGTATCATGTTTTTGCGATACCAGGAAGAAATGGTGGACTGTGGCAAGCCTGAGTGTTCTGCAAGCTGATATTCTGTCCAGCCTCTCGCTTCACGGTATTTAGTTATAGCCGTAAGAATATCTTTCACTACACTCACCCCTTTACTTGCGTTCTTCGTTAATTATAATTCGACAAGTCGTTGCATTTTAATCGTGTATATCGTATTATTTTAACGATTTACAAAAGTAAGAGGGTGTGAAGTTATGAATAACAAAAGCTGCTTTTTTATTGGTCATCGGGAAGCCTCAACGGAGATTCTTCCCGCCCTGGAGAGCGCAATTGAACAACATATTTCTGAATATGGCGTTACAGAGTTTATTGTTGGTGGCTATGGCGGGTTTGACCGTCTTGCAGCCAGCGCTGTAATTCGGGCAAAACGGCAACACCCGCAGATTACGCTGGTACTGTTGCTCCCATATCATCCGGCTGAACGACCAATTGAAAAACCGAAAGGTTTTGACAGTACCTATTATCCTCCGGACATGGAAAAGGTGCCCCGTCGCCTTGCAATTGTCAGAGCAAACCGATATGTGGTGGATCATGTTGATTATCTGATCGCCTATGCATGGCATTCTGCAAGCAACGCCGGAGAATTGGCAGAGTATGCGCAGAAGCGGGAGAGAAAGGGCTTGATTACTGTGACAATGCTGTAAAGATGTTCCTTTAGCCAACTAAAAAGTCATTACTTTTATATAGATTTTTAACTTGCTAAAAATAATGACTTTGTGCTATAATGACGATGACAGATTTCGTCGAAAAGAGGTGGTTTTGTGGCAAAAAAGAAGGCATCTTCCAATGTGAATCCTGATTATGAAGCGATTACAAGTTTTCAGAAAGGTCAGGCATCACGTATTTTCAAGGAAGTGAAAGAACGGGATAAGGTTCTGATCGTCAACAAGCAAAACAAGCCGCAAAACGTTGTTATCTCATACGAGCGATATTTACGGCTCAGAGAAGAAGGAGCAGATATCTGATGAACATTAACGAACAAGCAAATTTCATATGGAGTATCGCAGACCTGCTCCGTGGTGATTTTAAGCAAAGCGAATACGGCAAGGTGATCCTGCCATTTACTGTCCTGCGCCGTTTTGACTGTGTGTTGGCCCCTTCCAAAGCAAAGATCCTGGAAGCAAACAAAACGCTGACTGTCAGCAACAAACGACCCATTTTCAAGCGTATGACCGGCCACGACTACTACAACATCAGCCAGTTTGATTTTGAAAAGCTGATGGATGACAGCAATGCCATTGAAGCGAACCTGCGTGATTACATAAATGGTTTCTCCGAGGATGTCCGTGAGATCATGGATAACTTTGAAATCTTCGGTGTAATTGACAAGCTCTCCCGTGCAAACCTGCTGTACTTGGTCGTACAGCGGTTTGCCGAGATCGATATGAGCGATACCCAGATTGATAACCTGGAAATGGGCTATATGTTTGAAGAACTGATCCGCCGGTTCTCTGAACAATCGAACGAGACTGCCGGTGAACACTTTACGCCCCGTGAGGTTATTGAGCTAATGGTAGAAGTGCTGCTTGATCCTGATATGGACGAGATTGCCACCATCGATGGTAAGGTTATCACCATTCTTGATCCTGCCTGCGGCACGGGCGGTATGCTCTCTGTGGCCCAGAATAAGATGCAGGCATTGAACGCCACTACCAGAGTGATTCCCTTTGGTCAAGAATTGAATCCAGAAACATATGCTACCTGCTGCTCTGACATGATCCTTAAGGGAAACACCAACAGCCGAATTGTTCTTGGCAACAGCTTTAATGAAGATGGTTTTCAGGGACAGACCTTCGACTATATGCTGAGCAATCCGCCCTTTGGCGTGGAATGGAAGAAAGTTGAAAAATATATCAAGGACGAAGCTAAAAACAAAGGCTATAGTGGTCGTTTTGGCGCTGGTTTGCCCCGTATTTCTGATGGTTCTTTCTTGTTCCTACAGCATCTGATCTCCAAAATGAATGCTCCGGAGAATGGCGGCAGCCGCATCGGGATCGTCTTTAATGGGTCTCCCATGTTTTCCGGCGATGCTGGCAGCGGTGAAAGCGAGATCCGCCGCTGGATTATCGAAAATGATCTGTTAGAAGCCATTATCGGTCTGCCTGACCAACTGTTCTACAACACCGGTATTACTACATACATTTGGATTCTCACCAACCGGAAAGAGAACCGCAGAAAGGGCAAGGTGCGCCTGATCAACGGCGCCGGTTTCTATGAGAAGATGCGCAAGGGACTGGGCAATAAGCGAAATATGATCAGCCCGGAAAATCGAGCAGAAATTGTTCGTCTGTACAGCACTTATGAACCGGATGAGAATTATATGGATTTGGACAACGATGATTTTGGCTATCGGAAAATTGTTGTGGAGCGTCCTTTGCTGAATGAGGACGGCACCCCAGTAACTGACCGTAAGGGTAACAGAAAAGCGGATGCCTCCCTTCGTGACTACGAGATGGTGCCGTTGAAGGAGGACATTCACGAATATTTCCGTCGAGAGGTGCTACCGTTTGTTCCTGATGCCTGGATTGATGAAAGTAAGACCAAAATTGGATATGAAATTCCGTTTACCCGTTATTTCTATAAATTTACTCCGTTGCGTGACAGCTCTGTGATTATGGAGGATATTAAGGCTTTGGAGGCTCGTATTCAGGCGAGCTTGGCGGAGGTATTAGCGGAATGAAAGAGTATAGTATTGAGAGGCAAGCTCCGTGGTTAGTCGGGTTACCAGAAAGCTGGGAAATACGGAAAGTAAAACATTTCTTTACCGTAGTGAATGGTTCTACTCCAAAAAGTAGTGAAAGTACATACTGGGGTGGGGATATCACGTGGATAACTCCTGCGGATTACAAAACAGAGGACAAATATATTTGTTCATCCAGGAAAGCTATAACTCAAGAAGGCCTTGATTCATGTGGCACATCAAAAGTCCCTGCAGGAAGTATTATTGTGTCAAATCGTGCTCCTATAGGCAGCATCGGGATTGCAGAGAAAGAACTTTGCACAAGCCAAGGGTGTAAATCTTTGGTTAAGATCGCAGAGATCAACGAAGAGTATATATACTACTATTTGTCAGTAATGAGCGGCCCTCTAAATATGCTTGGCAGAGGAACAACATTCATGGAGCTATCCTCCAATGACTTAGCGAACTTTCGCTTGCCCATACCAACAGTCAAAGATCAGAATGCAATAGTTCAAATATTGAATAAAAAGATTGCTGCTATCAATGATGTAATTAACAAAAAAGCAAACATCATAGAACTTCTGCAAGAACAGCGCACCGCTGTGATATGTTCTGCTGTAACCAAAGGAATTGATTCCACTGCCAAAATGAAAGATAGCGGTGTTGCTTGGCTTGGTGAAATACCTGAGCACTGGGGCGTTTCTAAAAGTCAATGGCTTTTTTCACTGCGAAAAGAAAAAGCGAGACCAGATGATGAACAGTTAACAGCATCCCAGCATTTCGGAATCGTATATCAAAAAGACTACATGGCGCAAGGTTCTCGTGTTGTGCAGGTTGTACTTGGCAATGATATTTTAAAGCATGTTGAACCAGATGATTTTGTTATTAGTATGAGAAGTTTTCAGGGCGGAATTGAATGGAGTAACCTTAGAGGCAAAATCAGTTCGGCTTATGTAATGCTGATTCCGCAAAAACAATATGTATACTCCCCGTATTTCAGGTGGTTGCTGAAGTCTCACAATTACATTTTGGCGCTGCAAAGTACGTCCAATCTAGTAAGAGATGGACAAGCATTGCGGTATGATAATTTTAGGATGGTCGATTTACCTCTTGTTCCTCTTGATGAACAAAGAGCAATTGCAGACTATCTTAATAAAAAAATAGCAAAGCTCGATAGCATCATTGCTGATGTTACCGAGCAGATTGAAAAACTAAAGGAATACCGTCAAAGTGTTATCTCTGAAGTGGTAACCGGAAAGGTGGCAGTAGAATGAGCAATTATTACTTTTTGTGGCTTTGTACAGAACAGTGGGAGCTTATTTATTATGTTGCTTTCATCATTTTGACTATTAGCCTTGTGATTTTTGCGGCAAAAACATACTTTTTTCAGACCAAGCAGTCCACAAAACTTTTTTGCAAAAGTATTGAAAAACCTGCCGCAAGTGGCAATAGCAATCTATATGTTGAGGTGTACAACTACGGGAATGCTGTAGCACAGAATATCAATGTAAAAATTCAGGATGTAGATTTTGGCACAATTCCTTTCCTGAAACCTGGTGAAGATTATTTGATTCCTGTTGCCTATTTCATCCACGCATCGGATCATAAAATTGCATTTGCAGAAAGAATCAAAGTGACTGGCAAAACAACGACAATTCCTGTTGTTCTTACGATGGGAAAAACTTCATCCACGTTTGATGTAGATATCACAATCCAGAAAAACTCCACCAAGCTTAATGAATCGGACTCTCGCCATTTTGAAAAAATGGCCAAGGCTCTTGAAGCAATTGAAAAACAACAAGAAAAAATGACCGGTGAAATAAAGAAGGTTGGAGAGATTATTAAGAACAAAAAATGAGGGGGTGGTCAGTTATGGCAATCGAGACCAAGGAAATTACCTTTGAGCGTGAAATTGAATACAGCCTGCTTGACCACGGCGGATACATCAAGGGGAATCCTCGTGACTATAATCGGGAGTTTGCTGTTGATACGAAGCTATTGTTTCTTTTTCTCCAAGAGAGTCAGCCTGCGGAATGGGCCAAACTATGCAAGAAGCATGGCGATGACGTGGAAACCGGTTTTCTAAAAAAGCTGTACCGGGATTTGGATACCCATGGTATGCTGTATGTTCTTCGCCACGGTATCGTGGATGCCCCGGCGAAGTTCTCCATGTGTTTCTTCAAGCCTGCCAGCGGTATGAATCAGACCAGTCAGGCACTTTATGAGAAAAATATTCTCTCTATTACCCGGCAGGTACATTACAGTCTGAAAAACGAAAACTCTATTGATGTCGTTTTATTTATCAACGGCTTGCCGGTGGCAACTTTGGAATTGAAAAATCCGGCGACCGGTCAGACCGTCGAAAATGCAAAGCATCAGTACATGAAAGATCGTGATCCTCGAGAGCTGCTACTTTCTTTCAAATCCCGGTGCCTGGTTCACTTTGCTGTAGATACCGACGAAGCATGGATGACCACCAAGCTGGACGGTATCAATACATACTTCCTGCCATTCAACAAAGGCAATAATGGTGGCAAGGGAAATCCCGTCGGCAGTGGAACATACCGCACTTCCTATTTGTGGGACGAAGTGTTGCAGAAGGACAGCTTGCTGGATATTGTTCAGCGATTTATCCATCTTCAGGAGGACAAAAAGAATCCCAAGAAGTCCGTAATGATCTTCCCACGCTATCATCAGTTGGATGTTGTTCGCAAATTGGTTGCCGATGTATACGAGCATGGCACCGGACGTAACTACTTGATTCAGCACAGCGCAGGCAGCGGTAAATCCAATTCCATCTCCTGGCTGGCACACCACCTGTCCAATCTGCATGACAAAAATGATAAAGTTATATTCAACAGCATTATCGTGATTACTGACCGTCTGGTGCTGGACAAGCAGCTGCAGGACACAATCTATCAGTTTGAACACGTGGAAGGTGTTGTTGTTAAGATTGACAACAATGCGGCTCAACTGGCGGACGCTCTAAACACAGGCAAGAAGATTATCATCACTACGTTGCAGAAGTTCCCATTCATCCTTGAAAAAGTGGACGATCTGAGTGGAAAACGGTTTGCCATCATCGTTGACGAGGCTCATTCTTCACAGACCGGCGAAGCCAGCAAAAAGATGAAAGCAATTCTGGGCGATACAGAAGGGCTGACTGAAGAAGAACAGCTTCAGAAGGTTGCCGATGAAGAAGCCAAAGAGGAACATAAACAGTCTGATAGCGAGGATGAGATCACCAAGGAAATGGCCACTCACGGCCGTTTGGCAAATTTGTCCTTCTTTGCATTTACCGCAACACCCAAGGCAAAGACTCTGGAAATGTTCGGTACGCCTGATGCAAACGGAATTCCTCGGGCGTTCCATATCTACTCTATGAAGCAGGCAATTCAGGAGGGTTTTATCCTGGATGTTTTGAAAAACTATGTGACCTATGATACCTACTTCAAGATCGGCAAGAAGATTGCGGATGATCCTCGCTATGAAAAGAGTAAGGCGAACAAGGCTCTGGGCAAATTCCTGAGCCTGCATCCGCATAATTTGGCGCAGAAAACGCAGATCATTGTAGAGCATTTCCGTACCGTCACCAAGAACAAGATTGGCGGCAAGGCTAAGGCTATGGTTGTCACGGGTTCCCGTTTGCACGCTGTTCGCTACTATCAGGAATTCCAGCGGTATATCAAGAAGATGGGTTATGAAAATGAGCTTGGAATCCTGATTGCTTTCTCAGGGACTGTGCGTGACGGTGGCGAGGAATATACCGAAGTCAGCCTGAATGGAATTAAGGAAAGCGAACTGCCAGAGAAGTTCCACGGCGGTGAATATCAGGTGCTGCTGGTTGCAGAAAAGTATCAGACTGGCTTTGACGAACCGCTGCTGCATACCATGTTTGTGGATAAAAAACTCAGCGGCGTAAAGGCTGTACAGACCCTTTCACGCCTGAATCGAACCTGTTTTGGTAAAGAAGATACTTTTGTGCTGGATTTCGTAAATTCAGCAGAAGATATCCGTGCGGCATTTGCACCGTATTACGAGGAAACTACCATCGAAGAAACTACTGACGCAAATATTGTATATGAACTAAAATCCAAACTGGACGAATTCCGAGTCTACTGGGCAAGTGAGATCGAATCTTTTGCAAAGGTATTTTTCAAGCCCAGCAAAAAACAAGGCAATATGGACTTTGGCGTCCTCAATAGCTTCCTCGACCCTGCTGTGGATCGATACAAAGTATTGGAAGAAAGCGAGCAGGAAGAATTCAAATCTACACTGACTAAGTTTGTCCGTGCCTATACATTCCTGACAAACATTATCCGGCTGGATGATGCAGACCTCCATAAATTCCACGCCTATGCCAAGTTCCTGCAAAAGAAGCTGCCGAAGCGTGAGGGTGGCGGACAGGTGTTCCTGGATGATGAAGTTGCATTGCAGTATTACCGGGTTCAGAAAATTTTCGAAGGTTCCATAGCTTTGGAGCAGAGCGATCCTCTGCCAAACAAAATTCATCCTGGCAAACCAAAGCCGGAAGAAGAAAAGGCACCGCTATCCGAGCTGATCGACAAGATTAATGAGAAGTTCGGTACCGAGTTCACCAACATTGATAAGGTTCTGGAGCAGATTGTTTCTGACATGGATGCCAACGAAGAATTGCGTATCCAGGCTCGCAACAATTCTCAGGAGCATTTCCGTTTCCCATTCAACGATGCTTTTATGGATGTGGTCATTGGACGTATGGCACAGAACCAACAGTTCTGCGAAAGAGTTCTGGACGATGCTAAATTCGGTGATACAGTTCGAGATCTTCTGATCGGCGTTGTGTATGATCGACTGAGGCAACCGACAGATGCCCGGCTGTAAAAACTATTGCCAGAACACAGATGCGTATCCTGAGAATTGCAGCGTAGATGCAGCTACGTAACGCACGAATTCTCTCAGAATACTTATGAGTGCGCTATAATAAAACGCTACAGGTTTCATCAGATTGCTGGATGAAATCTGTAGCGTTTTTGTATTTTCGGAGCAAGTGTGCCGAACTGCATTTTGACAGTTTGGGTACCCACAGCAGTAGAAAATACGAGAGGATTCCAAAGGAGGGCATTGCCTGCCTTTTGGCTCTGGGTTTCCAATAGGGGCGAGCAGCATCCCTGTTGGCATAGGGTATCCAAAGGGAAACAGCGTTGCCCTTGGCAGGGGTATCCAAAGGGGACGGAGTTCCACTTGGCACACGATTTTCCGTAGGAAAGTCTAGTGTGTTATACCTTTTGCGACCGCTGACGCTGGAAAGGGGCTGTCCC
>CAMEBC010000005.1:0-151581 GCA_945912105.1 [Eubacterium] saphenum
AAACTGTATGGCTCCTCGAAGCAACATCCCCGGTCAAAGGAGGTGATTGCTTTCTTCTTTTTCTTTTTTGATTTTCCTAACATACTTTCCGAGCGTCTGACACACGCTATGGAAAAGATGAACATGGATGTCAACACACTTGCCCTTCTAGCAGATGTATCTCCTACTACCGTCCAGAGATGGTTAAACGGAGAATATGAACCCAGAAATAAAAATCTGCGAGAAATCGCTCATGTGTTAAATACTTCTTCCAGCTACCTTAATGGAGAAGTAGATTGATTTTTTCTGTCCCGAATTATTATTTCAATATCCCGGGGATGCTGCTTCGAGAAGCCATATTTATTTCCTTCACCACTTTTATCATGCATAATGTGATTGCAAAAACCTTCGATTTCTGCTACTATGTAAGTGACTAATTTATCCGATCCCCCGAGACGTGCCAGCGTCAAAGGGGATTTTTATTTTTCTATTTCTCTGAAACATTTTTCGTATGTCATACCTGTTTCCTTCAAAATCAGGTCAATGACATATTTTGTGCATCCTCCTTCTCCTCTCATGAATCTGCTTAACGTTGCATGACTTACGCCTATCTTCGTTGCAAAGTCTAAAACCGATTTGCAGTTTATATAGATCCATGTTTCCAGATTCGGATAGATGCTCCATCCTGGTTCTTTCATCTACCCGTACTCCCCTCATACATCTCATTGCGGAAAAACAGGTATTCCAAAATCACATTTATCAGCAGGCTTGTCCCAACGCCGGACAGCAGGTATCCATTTCCGAACCAGTACAAGAACGTGCTGATCGTTGCTAAATCCACCGCCGCTGCAATGACCACATATGTAATAATTTTCAGAGCAATACGGATTGGCTTCCGCAGTCGTCTGCGTTTTTTCTGTTTCATAACCTCACCTCCCGTTTTTTCCATTTTCCGTTTTCATCAACAGCCGCTTCCAGATGTATCAGTTGAATTCCTCCCGCTTCTAGAATCTTCAGTATTTCATCCTTCGTCACTTCTTCGATGAAGGCCTCGCCGTCTGACTCCCTTCTGTATGTCAGCCAGTAGAGCGGATCAGATCTCAGCAGAACACCTTTCTGCAGCTTTTCGATTTTCGGCAGGCTGATTCTTGGATAGCCTGTCCGGTTTAATTTGTCTCTCATATTTATTGCCTCTGTTTTCTCATGCAATAAACAGCTTGTCCCATCCATGGGGCAAAGCCCCGTCATGCTGTTACTGTATCGGGTGGATCGTCCAGAAAATCAACTGTATAACCATGGGCATTTGCCACTGCACTGATTGCCCGCTGGTTCATCCGCTTCCCGAACTCCGCCTTTTCTTTTTCGCTGAGAGAATCATACAGAATGACTTCATCCCCTCTGACGATTTTTGTAATTACTTTTAACGGTTCCTGTTTTGCCATAGTCAACACCTCCTGTTGCATGGTATGTAAAACGGTTTTTGTCCTATTCTTACTTGGGTTTCGGTGGTGGAGCAGGCGGACGATGATTCGGAATCGTTCTGCTTCCGTTTCCTCTCAACGCCTCTTTCTCTCTAATGCCAAATAATCTTCCGACGTTCATTCCAATAGAGAATGAAGCGAGTATAATCGCTATGATTTGACACAAATTTGTTTCCAAGTTTGGTCACCTCCTTCAGCTTGCGTCCTTTTCTTTTTCTGCTTGACATTTTTCTTTATCTCTCCTATTCTGAAATCACAGGCTGTTGCAGCAGCCGAGTTTTCGAAGAAAGGAGGAATTCGATGAATAGAGCTAAAATCACTTTTGCAAATGGGTACACTCTTTTTCTCAGCGATTCCAGCGAAGTAGCTCCAATTATTCACATGAAGGATGAAAAAGGTTCTTTCGCTTCTCTTGGTTAATACAAGCCTCTTTATCCCCATATCCATGATGGTCTGATTCCTTCCATTTTGGATGTTCTGTGCTTCTGCGATTTCTTCGCAGTCAGAGAAAAACCTGATACCATCTTCTGCACTAAATCTATCGTCTCTATTGAATCTATCTAGGATTTATCCGAAGGCTTACTTTTTTAACTGTAAGCCTTTTTCTTCGTTTTCCAAAATCGATTTCATCTTCGTCCGAAGATAATCTCCTTCTTGGCTATATGGCCATGTTAGGTATCTATTGACACTAATAATTTTTTCTTCGAGTTCTCCATAAGTATCTGAACCCTGATGAAGATAACCGTAGAGTTCTTCTGCGGCTTCTTTGATTTTTTCAACTGCACTATCGCATTTTTCTTGCATCTTTTTCTCCATTGGGTGCACCTCCTTTAGCTTGCGTCCTTTTCTTCTTCCGTGCGGTTTTTGTAGTTTTATTCTTTTTTTACTGAATTTTATTGCTCAATATTTCAATTCGTGATATACTGTATTTGTCCATCTCCATGTCCATACGCAATATAAACCGTTCCAACAAACGAAAATATTGAAGAAAGGAGATTTGACATGTTATTTGACGATGTTTCTTTTGAAATCAACTGCCCGGAATGTGATGCAGAAATTACCGTTTCTGCAAAACAAATCGGTTCATCCATCGTCTGTCCTCGGTGCAAAGTTTCTATCAACTTAAAAGACGATGGACTGAAAGAAGAACTTCATCAAGCCGAAAAATCTTTAGAAGACCTGTTTAAGAATTTCTAAGTTTTTTCTTAGCGAATCAGACAAAGTACTTGCTTCTGCGAGGATAACTTTCAACTGGTTCGCTTTTTTAATTGCATCGTCCAATTCAGTTGTATCCGCAGAAATCTTTAAGACAAGTTCATTTTTCTTTACAGGCTTTCTTTCTTTTTCAAATTGCATTCTTTTCTACCTCGCTTTCTTCCTTGCTGAATAGAACGCTTTTGTCCATATCAGGGAAAAACCATTTGTTAATTTCGCATACTTCCTCCCATGTGAATGGAGCAATTCCATTTAATTTGTTATAGAACGCTCTCTCAGAAACCCCAATTCTGTTTGCTATCGCTTTTTTCTTAATTCCTCGTTTTGCGATTTCACCAACTAATGTTTTGTATGCTGTTTTCATATCTTCACCTCCCAAAAACTTCATTTAATTGATGTTTGCAACTTAATTATATCAGTTCGTTGAAGTTTGTCAACATGTTTTTATAAATAATTTTCATTTTATTGAAGTTTTCTTCTTGACTATATTCAAACTAATATATATAATCAAGTTAACAGCAAGTTAATGGAGGTGAGTAAATGGGATTTGAAATTATAAATAAAATTAAAAAAGAAAAAGGTCTTACGAACGCTCAGATTGCAAAAATGTCCGGCGTAACACTAAGCACGCTCGATAAAATAACCGCAGGAATCAACACAAATCCGAAACTCGATACATTACAGGCGATATGCAAGGTTTTAGATTGCAGGCTTGACGATTTTGACGATTCTCCTCGTCACAAAAACGAAAACGATATTTCTGCTGACGATATCAAACTTATAAGAAAATACCATGTCCTAGACGACCACGGAAAAGAAATAGTTGATATAGTCCTCGAAAAAGAATACGACCGATCTGTGAAAGAATCCAAAAAATACAAAATGCCGCTGCACCTTATGCCTGTTGCGGCGCACAATGACAATCAAAGCGAAGAACAAGAGCGTCTGATGCGGGAGGACTTGGATGAACTTTGATACAAAGGAGGGGATGCTCTATGTGTAGTTACGATAAGCTTCTGTGCGAAGCAAACGAAAAGGGCATCGAAATTGTAGAAAAGAATTTTAAATCAGATGCTAAGGGGCTTTGTAAGGGAAATAAAATTGGTATTCGAAAAGATTTATCCTCGAACGAAAAAGCCTGCGTACTGGCTGAGGAAATCGGGCATTATGAAACGACCATAGGGGATATCATAAATCAGGATAATCATGCAAATAGGAAAAAAGAAAAAATGGCCAGAAAATGGGCTGTCGATAAAATGCTAACTATTGATGATTTATTCTTGGCTTCCGAAAATTCCTGTTGCACACTATATTCTGTTGCGGAATTTCTGGAAGTCACAGAGGAATTTCTGAGTGAAGCTATCGAAATATTCCGCCAGCGTTACGGCATCAGCTACGTTCGTGGAGACAAAACACTGATTTTCAATGACAAGGGATTTTATGTAATTCAGCAAGGAGATGATTCTTGTGAAACTTGAAATTGGGAAAAAATATAACCTATCTGTCACTAATGGCTTTCAGCAAGTCACCTTGATTCGCATTGGCGGTGGCCTGTATACCGTGAAGTTCGATAACGGCGGTGCTATCCGTGTTCATGCTTCCAGATTGTCTGAAATAAATTCCGCCACGGAAACCAAAAAGACTGAATCATATTATCGTAGCCCATGGGCTATATAAACAAAAATCCCCCTGCAGTACTGCCATACCGCAAGGGGAAAAGAAAGTCGTTGCCTAACAACTCTCCGATATTAAAATATCACAATTTGCGAAGTTTTGTCAATTTAAGGAGGAATTGGAATGAAAAAACGTATGTTAGTTATGGCATTTGCTCTTTCCGCTTCTGTAGTCTTTGGTGCCTGTGGAGGAACATCCGAAGAACCTACCACGGAAGTAGTGGAAAGCACGGAAACAACAGAAGAAACTACCGCCGATGCCGAACCGGAAACAAATGAAACAATGGGCCAGAAAAACGCAGTCAGAAAAGCAAAAGATTATTTAGCGTTTACTGGTTTTTCTCACAGTGGTCTGATTGATCAGTTGGAGTTTGAAGGGTTCTCCACGGAAGAAGCTACCTACGGTGCTGATAACTGCGGTGCAGATTGGAACGAACAGGCAGCTATCAAAGCAGAAGAATATCTGAATACAATGTCCTTCTCCCGTGATGGACTGATTGAACAGCTTGAGTTTGAAGGATTCACCGCAGAGCAGGCCGAATATGGCGCAACCGCTGTTGGATACTAAACAGGATAACGTAAACAATAAATAATCAATAAAAAAATCCCCACCCTGCGCCAACAGGATGAGGATAAGAAGATGGTCGTATATGATACAACCAGCCTAGACAACTGTATTGTATCATAAGACCGTCTATTTTGCTATACATTTTTTTAGTAGCAAAAGGAGGTCATTTTATGATTATTGCAGCAGCATACGTCCGTGTTTCCACGGATGAACAAACGGATTATTCTCCAGCTGTACAGCTGAGCGAAATCAAAGAATACGCCAGTAAAAACGGCTATCATATCCCAGATGAATTCATTTTCATGGATGAGGGTATTTCCGGTAAACGCGCAGACAAACGTCCTGCGTTCCAGAGCATGATTCGGCAGGCTAAAAATAAATCCAACCACATTCAATATATCATCGTCCATAAATATGACCGTTTTGCTAGAAATAAAGACGATTCCGTTCTGTATAAGGCGTTACTGAAAAAAAACGGTGTAAAGGTTATTTCTGTGAAAGAACCTATTCCGCAGGATGATAAATTAGCAGTCATTTATGAATCTATCCTAGATGCCATGGCTGAGTATTATTCGATAAATCTGGCCGAGGAAGTCAATAAAACGATGATTAAAAAGGCGGAGATGGGTGAATGGCAAACCACCGCCCCATTCGGATACCGCAGCGAAAATAAAAGCCTTGCAATCGTTCCGGAAGAAGCAAAGATGGTACGCTATATTTTCGAACAGTATATCGCAGGAACATCCATGTTCGCATTATCCCGCCAAATGAACCAGATGGGGTATCGTACACATAGAGGAAATGTGTTTGAAAACAGAACGATCCAGTACATTATCAACAACCCTGTGTATAAAGGGTATATGCGCTGGACACCAGGTAAAAAAGTACAACGAAATTTTAATGACCCAGATTCTATTATTGCAAAAGGAAATTGGGAACCAATCGTTCCTGAAGAGATCTGGGAAGCTGCCTCCATCCGTTTCAAGAATGAAAAAAAGACACACTATCGACATAAACGTCCCGATACAGAAGGTATCCATTGGCTGTCTAGTATGGTGAAATGTTCATCCTGCGGTCGTAGTCTGATTGTCGGGACGAAATATAAAAACGGTGCGGTGCAGTTCCAGTGCGGCGGATATAACCACGGCCAGTGTCACGATTCCCACGCCATTTCATCAAACCGCCTGATTCCTGCCCTGCTGATGGAGCTGGAAAATATTGCGGAACATCCATGCATAAAAGGCTGCCGCTATACTATACGCAGGAATGCGCCAGCATCCGATGAATTAGATGTTCATGTGGCATTGCTGGCAAAGGCTCAGCAGCGTTTAAAAAAGGCAAAAGAAGCCTATTTGAACGATATCGATACTCTTGAAGAATATCGTTCAAATAAACTAAACATAGAAAAAGAAATTTCTATTCTTGAAGATCGTATCTCAGAGATCCAGAAGCAGCATGACACGCCATTCGATCAGTCGGCATTCTCCGCTAAGATCACATCTGTATTGGAAATTCTGAAGGACGATTCCCGCTCCATGGAGGACAAGCGAAAAGCGTTTAAATCCATTTGCGAAAAAATAATTTTTCATAAGCACGAAAACAGCCTTGAGCTGTTTTTAATTGACGGATAGACCTATACCATAATGCAGAAAGGGGGTGCAGACGGCGAATTGGGCGCTACCCTGCGCTATCTGAGCCAGAAATTTACCATGGTCACCCCTGAAGCAAAGGCGACCTTAAACGATATCGCCACAGAGGAACTTGCCCATTTGGAAATGATGGGCACTATCGTCCAGCAGCTGAGCCAAGGGCTGACGAAAGATCAGATCATTGCCGCCGGCTTAGACCCCTATTACGTAAACCATGGCCTGGGGGTATATCCCTCCTCCGCCGCCGGCGTTCCCTTTTCCGCCGCTTGCCTGCAATCCAAGGGCGATCCCATCACCGATTTGTATGAGGATATGGCAGCAGATGCTGCATATGCGTAAACACAAACTTTTCTATTCTTATGATACAGCTCCGTTTTCTGAAATCCAGTTTTCCGCTTTCACAAAAAAAGCCGGGATCAGATCCAATTTCTGATTCCGGCATATCATCATATCTTCGTTCCGTGTCCTCTCACAACTGTTCCTTCCGCATCATTCATGCTGGAACGAACCACCAAAGGGATATTGTGTTTTTTTGCCATTTCCACACAGCGGCTATGGAGCACCTGTGCGCCGTTCAACGCCATTTCCAGCATATCGTCATAGGAGATCTCATCCAATTTTTTAGCTGTAGGAACCTTACGGGGATCGGCCGTATAGACCCCGTCCACATCGGTATAGATCTCGCAGGCATCTGCCTGCAGTGCCGCTGCCAAAGCCACAGCAGTGGTATCAGAGCCGCCTCTGCCAAGGGTAGTATAATCATTGTTTTCATCGACTCCCTGGAAACCGGTCACGATCACGATATTTTTCTGGGCCAGTTCCTCACGGATACGATCCGTTTCGATCCTTGTCAGCCATGCATTTCCATGTTCGCTGGTGGTGTGCATTCTCACCTGAAAGGCATTCAGAGAAACCGCAGGAACGCCCAGTTTATGGAACGCCATTGCCATCAGTGCCACAGACATCTGCTCCCCAATGGCACAAAGCATATCCAGTTCTCTTTCAGAGGGATTCTCATTGATCCCCTTGGCCATATCGATCAATTCATCCGTATATTTGCCCATGGCGGACAAAACCACGACTACATCGTTGCCTTTGTTATATTCTTCCACGCATCTCTTTGCAACATGAAAAATACGTTCTTTATTTTCTACCGATGTGCCGCCGAATTTTTTCACGATCAACATGGTCCAACACTCCTTTATCTCAAACCTTCCGTTTCTTTTCCATTCTGCCACATCTATTTTACGCAGCACGACTTGCATATTAAACGCATTTTATGCTATTCTTATTGCAAATAGTGCTATACAGGAGGCGGAACTGTGGAAACAGGATATGAAAAACGAGGATATCTTTTAGATGATTTCCGATTATTCCATCTGAAAGACAAAAACGGAACAAATGTTGACTATCACTATCATGAATTCTGCAAGCTGCTGATGCTGCGCTCCGGCAGCGGCGGCTATACTGTAGATGGCAAACGATACACATTGGAAGCAGGGGACGTTGTCCTCATTGACAGCCAATGCGTTCACCACCCCGAATTTGAACATGGTGTCCTTTACGAACGTGTCATCCTCTATATCTCTCCCCAGTTTTTGCAGCAGCAGTCCACAGCGGACTGTCATTTACAGGATATTTTCAGCGGAGAAAACGGACACGTGCTGCATTTGGGAAAGCCGGAAAAAATCTGGGCATTATCTGATGCCCTTGAGCAGGAACTGGCGGAAGACCATTACGGCAGGGTCATTCTGAGCAATGGTCTGCTTTTGCGGCTCCTGATAGAGATCGCCCGAATCATCAGAAATCCGGAAACCACCTTTGCGAAGCCCATCACCCCTACTGACAGCCGTATTTTAAATATCCTGCGCTATATCGATGCTTACCTGACAGAAGATATCAATATCGATACATTGGCAGAGCGATTTTACATCAGCAAATACCACATGATGCGTCTGTTCCGACAGGAAACCGGGCGATCCATCCACGGATATCTTCAGGAACGCCGCCTGATCCATGCCAAAGACCTGATCCAGCAGGGTGTATCTGCAACGGAAAGCTGCTTCCGATCGGGCTTTCGCAGCTATTCCTCTTTTACACGGGCATATGCCAAACATTTCGGCACTACCCCCACGGGACGGAAAGGCCATTCCGCTCCGGCTGATGAAACCTATGAATAAGGGTGCAAAAAAACGACACCCTTATTTTTTAGCCCCTTTTAAAAATTCCAGTGAATCTCCACCGGCACCGTTCTGGTACCAGGGATTCTGCGCCCCACATTGATGTGATCGACCAATTTCTCTACCATTTCCCGTGTCAGGTGATCCACATTTATGTATTGCTGCATCAATTCCTTGGCATCTCCTGCCTCTATGCGGGCTTCCACCTCTGCCAGCTGTTCTTTCGTCTGCAGCAGCATGCCCGCCATCCGCCGTTTCTCCAGGGTGAATTCCCGGGTCATCTCAAGAAAATCCTCTTCTGACAGAATCCCCCTTCCCTTGTCCAGATACAGGTTCCTGATGGCCTTTGCATATTCTTTGATCTTTTTCTCATAAGCGTTCCTATTCTCCAGAATGCGCTTTTTCTGCTTCTGCAAATTGGTATCCCATTGCATATGCCGCTCCAGCTCCTCCTGATCCAGATATGCTTCCAGAAGCCGATTCAATTCCAAAACGACCATTCTTTCCAAACGCTCCACGGAAATAAACGCGCCCGGGCAGGCGTCCTTTGAAACATTGCGATTGGGGCAAGTTAAATACCTTCTCCCTTTATTCTTGACGGAACGCATGGTATAACCGCATGCGGCACAACGAGCCTTTTTCGCAAAAATCCCAATCTCTCCCGTTGCAAAAGGCTTTGCCCTTTCCTCTCTCATGGCTTTCACCTTTTCCCACAATGCCCGATCGATGATGGCTTCATGGGTGCCCTCTACCCGATACCACTGTTCCTTTGGGCGGGGCTTATTCTGCTTCGTTTTATAGGAAATACTGCCATATTTTCCTTGTACCATATTTCCGATATACATTTCATTTTCCAGCATATCCGCAATGGCAGAATATTTCCATAGAGTACTGTTTTTCCCCTTGGCAGGCTGATGGAGAATGCCCTTTTGCCGTTTATATTCCGTTGGATTGGGCACCCCCCGATCATTCAGCCTGCGGGCAATGGCAGATTTCCCATATCCCCGGGAAAACAGGGTAAATACCTCCCTGACCACCTCCGCTGCCTCCTCATCTATCAGAAGATGCCCTTTGCGGTCGGGGTCTTTTTTGTAGCCATATAATGCCGTTGCCCCGATATGATATCCATTTTCCCTTCGGTTTTTCAGTACACTGCGAATATTTTCAGACATATCCTCCAAATACCATTCGTTTACAAGGCCATTGATCTGACGAGACTTTTTATTTCCCTTATTTTCTGTATCCGCATTGTCAACGACACTGACAAAGCGGATCCCCCATAAAGGGAATAACCCGTGTATGTATTTTTCCACCAGTTCCAGTTCACGGGTGAAGCGAGACTGGGTCTTGCAGAGGATGATATCAAATTTTCCAGCCTCTGCATCCTCCAGCAAACGCCTGAATGCGGGCCGGTTTCGATCCGCACCGGTATAATCATCATCGCTATAGATCTGATAAAGCTGCCAGCCCTGTGCAAAGGCATATTGCAGCAGCAATGTTTTCTGATTCTGGATACTGGCACTATCCTCTGTTCCCTTTCGCTTCTCCCGGTCTTCTTCCGATAAACGGCAATAGATCGCCACTTTCATGCCCCATCATCCTTTTCATAAAATCAGCCGCCCTTGTCCGTGTTTCAGACAAGAGCGACCATTTTCAGATCACATCGTCCCTGCAAGGGCTGCTTTCGAACGTTCCATTTCATTGATCAGAGCGATCCATGTTTTCGTGACCTGCTCTCTGGTCGTTTCCGTTTTCCCATCCTGAAACACGCTTTTGCAAATCGTTCTTTCCTCCATGACGCTCTCCCCTTTCAAAATAATTTATGCCTGACTGCTTGTTCCATAGACGAACAAATATCTTTTTGTATATCCTCTGCCCCAGGTCACATGATAATATGCTGAAATCTGATCCTTTCTCCTATAAAAGAAATAAAAAAGGTTGCACTTACAAAGGGGCAGCAGAGCAGAAAGCCCGCAGCACCTATGAATACCTGATCGACCTGACCGATGACCCCGCCGTGCTGGCCCCCCTGCGTTTCCTGCGGGAACGGGAGATCGTACACTTCCAGCGGTTTGGGGAAGCATTGGAAATCGCCCGTGATCACCTGAACCAGCAGCACTATTTCTTTATGCAGAAATATGGCTGCGACACAAAATAAACACACTAAAAAAGCTCGGAGAAAATTTCTCCGGGCTTTTTGTCGTATTCCTATCTGTCATTGGATGATTTCCAGTTCTTTGGAAAACTGATTCAGCACTTCGCAGCCATCCTCTGTGACAAGGACCAAATCCTCCACGCGGACGCCTGTATCACCGGCTATATAGATACCCGGTTCAATAGAAAAGATCATACCGGGAGCGACAGGTGTTGGATTCACAGAAGAAACATCGCCAAATTCATGTTCTGCCAGACCGATAAAATGCCCCAATCTATGGTTAAACTGAGGGCCATAGCCTTTTTCTGTGATGAGATTTCTGGCTGTCAAATCCAGTTCCATCAAGGGAACGCCGGGTTTGATCCTGGCAATAGCCGCTTCATTTGCCATCCGAACGGTTTCATAAATTTCCCTGTGCTTTTCGCTGACTGTTTTATAGTAAAAGGAACGGGTCATATCGGAACAATAGCCATCCTTGATGCAGCCCACATCGAAGAGGACAACATCCCCTTCCTGCAGCACCGTATCATCGGGGCCATGGTGAGGGTCTGCCGCATTGGCGCCAAAAGCCACCAGCGGTTCAAAGGAGAAGCCCTCTGCTCCCAGGTCCAGGTAAATTTTCAGCATCTGCTCTGCCACTTCTTTTTCTGTCACGCCTGCATGGATCAATTTTTTGAATTCTGCCATAGCCCTATCGTTGATATGGGAAGAAATACGCATTTTTTCCTGCTCTTCCGCATCCTTGATGCCCCTTACGGTATCAATAGCAAGAGAAGTATTCACAAAGCTCGGGGCTGCTTTTCTCTCCATCAGGGGCAGCAGGAACCTTGCTTTCAGCTCCTTATCTACCCCCAAAGGAGCTGTATGGTCCACATAACGGGCAACGATTTCCATGGCAGGGTCTGTATCGGAATACCAAACCTTTTCCACCCCCACCTCCTGAGGAATAGAAAAGAGGTGATTCAGAAAATAGGCGTGCTTACCGTCCCTCCGCAGTAGCAGGGCATAAAAGCGTTCCCCCGGTTCGTAATATACTCCTGTCAGATAATAGATGGACATAGGATCAACGATCAGCATCTGGGAAACTCCCATTTCCTGCAAGGCTGCCATCACCCGGTCTACTCTGTTTTGTTTCATATTTCTTTCCTCCTTGTCCCTTGACAGGTCAAAGCGCACAACGGCGCAGATATTCGATCACGATACGCATGGGCTCGGAAACCCATTTATCCCGATGGTGCAGCAGCTGTGTCCATACCTCGATATCCAGCTCCGACACATGAAGATACTGCACCGTGCCTTTTTCCACATATGGTCTGGTGGCATAATCCGGCAACAGGGCGATGCCGGCGTTTTGTTCCACCAGATTGCAGATCAGATCTGCATTTCCACTGACAAAAACAGGCTGTATCTCCAAGGAACGGGCTGCCAGCTGTTCATCCAGCAGACGACGATAGCTCATGCCCTTTTCTGTCAGCAGGAAAGGCTGTTTTACCAACTGCTCCAGAGGGATGCCTTCCCGCCCTGCCAAAGGATTTTCCGCAGCACAGACAAAATGAAGCCCAATGCGGGATTCCTGCAAGATCACATAGTTCGTATCATAAATATGGTTGTCCAATGTATACACGATATCCACTTCATTCTGGTTCAGCAGGCGGAACATCTCCTGGGTCCCCCCGGAAATACACTCTAACGTGATACCGGGATATTTGCGGTGCAGTTCCGGGAAAATGCGGCGGATGACCTCGCTGCTCAAAGAATCCGCCATAGCCAGGCGTACCTGCCCGCGGATCTCCGTTTCTCCCTTGGTATCCTCCGCAAAGCCCTGCAGCAGTTCATTGATTTTATAAGCAGAGCGCAGCAGACGGCTGCCATGTTCCGTCAGGGTAACGGTGCGGTTGATGCGTTCGAACAGGGGCACCCCCAGTTCGTTTTCCAGCTGACGGATCTGGAAAGAGACCGTAGACTGGGAATAGCCCAGCTTGTCCCCCGCTTTGGTGAAGCTGCGCAGCTCCGCCACATGTATGAAAGTGATCAGATTCTTGATATCCATTTGTTCTCCTCTTTGCATCGATGATTTCGATTCTATTTATCCTCTTTATCAATTTTACAAATTCATAATCTTACTGTATACTAAACTTAATCAAAAATCAAGGGAAAGGAGCGTTTCCATATGGAACTTCTCTATCTAATCTATGACTTCCTCTGGGCAGATCTGATCTCTATCCCCCTGCCCAGCGGTGATACCCTCGGTCTTTCTTTGCTGGTACTGATCTTAGTGCCGGCGGGTATCTATTTCACCATCCGCAGCCGTTTTCTGCAGATCCGTCTGTTCCCGGAAATGCTCCGGGTCACAACGGAAAAGAAAGCAGGCGATGATGCCCACAGTATTTCTGGCTTACAGGCTCTCATCATTTCCACCGCCACCCGTGTCGGCATGGGCAATCTGGTGGGCGTTGTTTCCGCCATTTCCATGGGCGGTGCCGGTGCTGTTTTCTGGATGTGGATATCCGCTCTGGCTGGTTCTGCCACAGCTTTCATGGAAGCCACTCTGGCACAGATCTATCAGGAAAAAGACCCCCTTTACGGCGGTTATCGCGGCGGCCCTGCCCGCTATATCCACGCTTACGCCGCAAGAAAGCGCAAAAAAGACCCCGCAAAGATGCGCTATTCCGTAACAGCAGTGCTGTTTGCCATTTCCGGCCTGATCTGCTGGTGCGGCATCAGCCAGGTCATCGGTAACTCCGTTTCTTCCTCCATGGAAAATGCCTTTGGAATTCCTCCCCTTTACACAGCCATCGCCCTGGTAGCCGTTTCCGCCATCATCGTCCTTCGGAAACATGCAACAGTAAAGGTTCTGGATATCGTAGTGCCCATTATGGCCGGCTGCTTCTTTGTGGCTACCCTTATCATCATCGGGAAAAATATCGGCGCACTGCCCGCAGTGTTCCAGCGTATTATTGAAGAAGCCTTTGGCATCCGTCAGGTGGCTGCCGGCGGTATCGGTGCTGTTATCATGAACGGGGTAAAACGTGGTCTGTTCTCCAATGAAGCCGGCTCCGGCTCTGCCCCCTGTGCTGCTGCGGCGGCAGATATCGACCATCCTGCCAAGGAAGGCCTGCTGCAGGCTTTCGGCGTATTCGTGGATACCATCGTCATCTGCAGCTGCTCTGCTATGATCATGCTGCTGGCCCCTGCGGAACTGCTGGAAGGTCTGACTGGTATGGACCTGCTGCAGACAGCCATGCAGTATCATTTCGGTTCCTTTGGCGTGGTATTCATTGCCCTGACCCTGCTGCTGTTCAGCTTCTCCACCTTCATTGGTATCCTCTTCTATGCCCGTTCCAATGTCGCTTATCTTTTCGGCGATAATTGGACATCCCAGACAGCCTATAAGGTACTGGCACTGGTGATGCTGTTCATCGGCTGCCTGGCAACCTATACTTTCGTATGGGATCTGGGCGATGTGGGTATTGGTCTGATGACGATTTTCAATATGCTGGCTCTGTTCCCCATGTCCAAGGAAGCTTTGGTATCTCTGAAAGAATACGAAGCAAAGATTAAATTACGCAAAAAATGATCCTACATAAAAAAAGAGTCCAAATGGACTCTTTTTTTATGCAGACAAAGTGAATTTTGCCACTCCTCTTTATTTGCAGTATTCTTCTTTCAGATCAAAGGCATGGTTCATAGGGCCGCTGCCTGCGCCCAAGTCCAGCATTGCCGCCAATGCACCAGAAATATATTCCTTTGCCCGTTCCACCGCTGTCGCCAGATCATGGCCCTTTGCCAGATTCGCCGCAATGGCACTGGAAAGGGTGCAGCCTGTGCCGTGGGTATTGGGGTTATCGATGCGCTTGCCGTTAAACCACTGGTATGTGCCATCGTGATAGAGCAGGTCGTTGGCATCGTTCATGCTGTGACCGCCTTTGCAGAGAACAGCACAACGGTAATCCTTGCTGATCTTTTCCGCCGCCTTCACCATATCCTCGGGGCTTTCGATCTTCATGCCGGAAAGGACTTCCGCTTCGGGGATATTAGGTGTCACCACCGCCGCCAAGGGCAGCAGTTTTTCCTTCAGAGCAGAAACAGCATCGTCGCTGATGAGCTTGGCGCCGCTGGTGGCTACCATCACAGGGTCTACCACGATGTTTTCTGCCTGATAGGCTGTCAGCTTTTCTGCAATCACGGAAATCAGCTCCACAGAAGAGACCATGCCCACCTTCACCGCATCGGGGCGGATATCTGTAAATACACTATCGATCTGCATCCCCAAGAATTCCGGTGTCACTTCAAAAATGCCCTGTACGCCTACGGTATTCTGGGCTGTCAATGCTGTCAATGCGCTCATGGCAAATACGCCGTTCATGGTCATGGTTTTCAGGTCGGCCTGGATCCCTGCGCCGCCGCTGGTATCGCTGCCGGCGATAGTCAATGCTGTTTTCATCCTTCATTCCTCCAAACATTCATTTTTTCTGCTGCAAAAAGGCTCATGCCTTTGTCATTTCCTTGGAAAGTGCTTTCAGTTCTTTACATTCTGCTTCGATATCCTCTGCCCCAAAAATAGCGGAAACCAGAGCCACACCATCTACCCCTGTGCCGGAAAGTTCCAGCAGGTTTTTCTTATTGATGCCGCCGATGGCAACCACGGGGATGGATACGGCTTCGCAGATGGCTTTGGCTGTTTCACGGGATACCTCAAAGGCATCCAGCTTTGTTGTGGTGCTGAACATAGCGCCAACCCCCAGATAGTCCGCTCCGGCTTTTTCCGCTGCGATAGCCTGTTCCACGGTCTGGGTGGAAACGCCGATGATCATGCCTTCGCCCACCAAAGCACGGACGTTGCCTGCTTCCATATCCTTCTGACCCACATGGATACCATCTGCTTTGCATTTGATGGCGATATCCACATTGTCGTTGACGATGAAAGGCACACCGTATTTTTCACACAAAGCCTTCATTTCCATGGCTTCCTGCAGGAAGGATGCTTCGTCCAGTTCCTTTTCCCTGAGCTGTACGCAGGTTGCGCCCCCCTTCAGGGCTGCTTCCACCTGTTCCATCAGGGTCTGCTTGCCTGTCCATGCTCTGTCCGTTACGGCATAGAGCAGCATGGTCTCTTTTTCACATTTCATACTTCCATCTCCTTAGAAAATTTCGTATTTTGCACAGCGTTCCAATTCCTCTCCATTGAGGTTGAAAATGGCATCGATGATATAATTTCTATAACTGGAATTGCCGTCCTGCTCCGTCAGTCTTGTGTGAGCCTTTTCCCCGCAGATGCCCATGGCGCAGACTGCCGCCGCTGTGGCTTCCAGAGGGGTTTCGGGGTTAGCTGTCACATAAGCCGCCGTCATGGCAGAAAGCTGACAGCCTGTGCCGGTGATGGTGCTCATCATAGGGTGACCGTTATAGATACAGAAGGCTTTTTCCCCATCGGCAACGATATCGATGGCACCGGTAATGGCGATGACCGCCCCTGTTTTCTTGGCAAATTCCTTGGCAAAGGCCACTGCCTGGGGCAGGTTTTCCTTTGTTACCTTATCCGCCACATCGGCATCTACGCCCTTTGCACCGCCTGTGCCCAAAGCCAGTGTTTTGATCTCGGAAATATTTCCCCGGATGACGGTGAATTTGATTCCTTCTATCAGATCCTTGGCTGTTTTTGTCCGCAGGTTCGATGCCCCTGCCCCAACGGGGTCCAAAACTGCAGGATGTCCCAACTCATTAGCTTTTTTGCCTGCCAGATGCATAGCAGGAATGGTGCGCTGATTCAGGGTACCGATATTGATATTCAGGCCGCCGCAGATGGCAGTGATCTCTTCCGCTTCATCCACATCATCGGCCATGATGGGGGAACCGCCGCAGGCCAGCAGGATATTGGCACAGTCATTCACTGTCACATAGTTGGTGATATTATGAACCAAAGGGCATTTTTCTCTCACATTGTCAAGCATTTCCTTCAACATATCTGTTTCCTCCTTCTTTTTCTCATACCTTTTTCAACATCCCTGTTTTCCGCAAAGCCCCTAGCAAAATGCCGGAAAGGATGGCACCGCCTGCCGTAGAGATCAGGAAAGGCACCACATAGGCATAAAAGGCAATTTCCCCTGCCTGCATCCCCATCAGGAGGATAGCAACAGGGTAGGCGCACAGGCCGCCCAGAACCGCCGTCCCAAAAACTTCTGCGATCAAGGTCAGGGGGATATTTTTTGTTTTCCAAAAGGTGATGCCGCAAAGCAGTGCGCCGATCATACTGCCGGGAAAGGCCATCAAACTGCCAATACCCAGCAAATTACGGATAACGCTGGCGCAAAAGGCCACGGTCACCCCATAAAAAGGCCCTAAAATAACAGCACATAAAATATTTACCATGTGTTGTACGGGTACACATTTGCTCCCGAAAACGGGAATATAGAATAAGCTGCCCACCACTGCCACTGCGCAGAGGATACCGGCAAAGCATAATTTTCTGGTTTTTGTATCTTTCATTATCAAACGTCTCCTTCTTTATCGTTCAGGGAGAACAACGGATATAACAGCGCTCTCCCTGAAGCATACACTTCCCCCTTGGGGGATACATTCAGTACTATCGGTCGAAACTTCATGGCTTCCTCTCACGCCGGAACACGGCTTCCCATCGCTGTTATATCTCTGCAGGACACAAGGCGCTCCCCTTCTATCCTCCCGCCGCTGCGGGCCGCTCCTTCTCCAAAAGGAATCGTTCAGAAATACACTCACCTATTATTTGCTTGATTTACTTTTCTCTCAAATATGCTTTTATTTCAAAGCCCTTAAAAATTGTTCCACATCCTCGCACCCCATCAATCCGCTCATGATACAGGCACCCTTTGCGCCCGCTTTCCGAACAGAAGCGATGTTTTCACTGCCGATGCCGCCGATGGCATAAACAGGAATGGATACACTTTGGCAGACTGCCTGCAAAAATGTCAATCCTCTGGGAGGAAGTCCCTTTTTGCAATCGGTGGCAAATACATGCCCCGCTGTGATGTAGGTAGATCCCAGTTTTTCTGCTTCCTGTGCCTCTTCTACCGAATGGCAGGATGCGCCAATTTCCTTGAATTCTTCTTTTTTCTTTTCATCCAACCCTCGCAAAATATGCAGGGGCAAATGGATGTTTTCTGCTCCCAGTTCCATAGCCGCATCTGCAAAGCTGTGCAGCATACAGGGAACTTCGTATCTTTCGCAGAGCTTCAATACCTGCTCTGCCAGTTTTTTATATTCTTCTTCTGTCAAATCTTTTTCCCGCAGGATGATCCCCTTGGGTCTACATGCTGCGATCTTCTCCACTCTCTGCAAAAAATCCTCTTTGCAAAGGCTTCGGTTCGTTACACACAAAATATCATACATACAGATAATCATTCAGTACGGGCTGCAAGCCTTCCTCGGCCATATCCTCATACATCTTCTGGAAGCTGCGGTCATCGTTGATTTCAAACTGTTCGTCGCCTTCCGTACCGTCTGCCTCCTTCCCGGTGTATTTGCTTTCATGGTCACCGATACCCGTGGAAACCCCGGCAGAAACCTTTGTTGCGGCAATTTTTACAATACCGTCACGGAAGGATGCGCTTTCTCTGGAGGATACGGTAATCCCGACAAAAGGCATAAAAATACGATATGCACAAAGGATCTGACACAGCTGCTTTTCGCCTACATCCAAAGGACTGATCTTATCGTTATTGATGATGGGCCGCAGTCTGGGACAGGATAAGGACATTTCCGCATGGGGATATTTTCTCTGAAGATAGTAAACATGCAGTGCGCTTGCCAGTGCGTCCTTTCTGAAATCGGAAAGCCCCAGCAGTGCAGAGAATGCTACCCCTCTCATGCCGCCGCGGAGTGCTCTTTCCTGGGCATCGAAGCGATAAGGCCATACTCTCTTGTGTCCCATCAGGTGCAGTGTTTCATATTTATCTGTATCATAGGTTTCCTGGAAAACGGTCACATAGTCTGCGCCGCATTCGTGGAGATAACGGTATTCCTCTGTATTCACAGGGTAAATTTCCAAGCCTACCATACGGAAATACTTTCTTGCCAGCTTACAAGCCTCACCGATATATTCCACATTGCTCATGGTGCGGCTTTCCCCGGTCAGGATCAGGATTTCTTCCATGCCGCTGTCGGCAATGACTTTCATTTCCTTTTCGATCTGCTCCATGGAAAGCTTCATGCGGTTGATGTGGTTATAGCAGTTGAAACCGCAGTATACGCAGTAGTTTTCGCAGTAGTTGGCAATATACAAAGGTGTGAACAGATAGACCGTGTTACCGAAATGCTTGCTGGTTTCCAGTCTGGCTTTCTGTGCCATCTCTTCCAGAAAAGGTTCTGCTGCGGGAGAAAGCAATGCCTTAAAATCCTCTATGGAGCAAGTCTCATGGTCCAACGCCGCACGGACATCCCTTGCTGTATACTGGGAATAATCATATTCTTTCATCTGGGTCATTACGGTTTCGCAAATTTCGGACTCGATGATTTCCATTCCAGGCAGATATTCCATGTGGTTCTTTCTGGATGCAGGGTTGGTTTCCAGCTCATGCTTCCGTTTCAATGCTTCGGGAGAAAGATGCTCGGAATCTACAAAATATTGATTTTCCATGTCATTCCCTCCTTAATCATGCAAGAAGCCTGTCAGCGGATCGGATGCGGATGCGCCTCTTGTCAGCACTCTGCCCAAGCCGGAAAGATATGCTTTTCTGCCTGCTTCGATGGCCTGACGGAATGCTGCTGCCATCAAGGACAGGTCCCCTGCTGTTGCCAGTGCTGTATTTGCCATGATTGCCGCTGCGCCCATTTCCATGGCTTCACAAGCCTGAGAAGGTCTGCCGATGCCTGCGTCTACGATCACAGGCAGGTCGATTTCATCCACCAGAATCTGGATAAATTCTCTGGTTGCCAGCCCTTTATTGGAACCGATGGGAGAAGCCAGAGGCATGATGGTGGCTGCACCTGCGTTTACCAAGTCTCTTGCCACATTCAGGTCGGGATACATATAAGGCATTACCACAAAGCCTTCCTTTGCCAGAATTTCTGTAGCCTTGATGGTTTCATAGTTATCGGGCAGCAGATATTTGCTGTCACGCATGATCTCTACCTTTACGAAATTGCCGCAACCCAGTTCTCTTGCCAGACGAGCGATACGTACCGCTTCTTCCGCGTTTCTTGCGCCGGAAGTATTGGGCAGCAGTGTGACATTCTTGGGGATATAGTCCAGAATGTTTTCCTGATCCTTTGTGTTGGCACGGCGTACTGCCAGTGTGATGATTTCTGCGCCGGCGTCTTTCACAGCCGCTTCGATCAGCTTCAGGGAATATTTCCCGGAACCCAGAATAAATCTGGAATTGAATTCGTGTCCACCGATGATAAGTTTGTCTTCTTTCTGCATGAAAATCCCTTCTTTCATAAATCGTTATGGTTCTAGATTTCCAGAAAGGATCCGCAAAACCATGTGGGCCTGATGGGCTGCACAAAGCATCACACGGGGAGCCACCAATCCAATGTCATCTGCCACATCGCTGATTCCATCCCCGCATAGATAAAAACGGTTCGTGATCCTTCTGGTTTGGATACTGTTTGCGGAGCCCAGCCCCGCCATTCCGGAAGCAGCGATCAGATATTTCGTATGTAATTTTTCCAGCACACCATTGACCAGCATGGCTTTTGCTTCCGCCCTGTCAAAGGCCTCGCAAATAAGATCGGCTTTGGAAAGGAGTGCTTCAAAATTTTCCTCTGTCACACGGACTGCATGGGTCTCCACCTGGATATAGGGTGCGATCTCCCGCAGATTTTCCGCCAGAGCCTCTGTTTTGAACCGTCCGATCTGGTCTGCCTTATATTGCTGCCGATGCAGGTTGGAAATATCCACCTTGTCGAAATCCACTAAAATCAGCTTGCCGATGCCTGCCCTTGCCAAAGAAACGGCGATATTGGAACCCAATCCGCCTAAGCCGCAGATGGCAACGGTGCTGTTGGTGAATTTCTGCTGCAGGTCTTTTCCGTGCCTTGCTTCCAGTGCTCGCTGCATGTCCTCCTTACTCGGAATACAGCGCAAATCAACCACCTCCTACAAAATTGACTACTTCAATGACATCGTCCTCTTCCAGAACCGTCTCGCCATATTTTGCTTTGGGTACGATCTCGCCGTTGCGCTCTACTGCGATACGCTTGGGGTCATACTGCGTAGACACCAGATATTCTGCCAGTGTTTTGCCGGCGATATCAAAAGGTTCTCCATTGATCTTCACCATCCTTCTCACCTCCTTTACAATAATAGAGGGAAGTTACCCCGATTTGGCAACTTCCCTTGTACTGTCTTTTTTCAGGCGTCCCTACGTTGGCATTATCCAAATCAGGTGTATGGGTCGAAGGTTTTTCCTTCCTCTCAGCCTGTTTCACAAGCTCCCCGCTGGCTATTCACTTGCAGTTTCATTATATACCCGCCCCTTCAAAAAGGCAAGGCTGTTTTTCCTCAATATCCCAGCAGCTTATTGACAAAATAAGGGAACTGAACCAGCCACCAGGGCCAGTCGTGGTTCACATCCCCGCCCCAAAGATCTACCCATGCGGGCACGTTCAGACGGTTGAACTGCTCCTGCATGATGCGGGCATCGGCTTTGGCTTCATCCTCCCACGCCCCCTGACCGCAGCAGATGATGATTCTGCCCTGGCGGAACTGTTCCACCAAAGGATGGTCATAGGACATCTGGGGCAGATAATCCACAGGGGAATTATAATAAATATCCACATCATCATAATGGGGGAAGAAATATCCCGCATGGAAGAGGCCGCTCAGAGACAGACAGCCGCCAAAAAGGTCAGGTCTGCGCAGATAAAAATTCACGCAATGATATCCGCCCATGCTGGCACCGCTCAGGATAACCTTGCCATGGTAGGATGTGGGGTCTGTTTCCCCGTGGATCTGGTGCAGACGGGGCATAAATTCCTCGCAGATATATTTGAACCACTGCTCATGCCACAGGATGCGCCCATGATAGTCGCCCCCGGTGGCACTCCATGTTTCTTCATCCACACAGCCAACGCAGAACAGCTGCAGCCGTCCATTTTCCAGATGATCCGCAACAGTATTGATCATGCCACGGTCTTCAAAATCGTAAAATTTCCCATCCTGACAGGGAAATACCACGATGGGCAGACCTGCGTGGCCGTATACCTTAAATTCCATATCACGATTCAGGTTGTGAGAATATTCTTTATAATAACAAGTATGCATCGTTTTAACCTTCCTTCTTCCGTACTACAAAGTCTACAAAGGCAAACATTTCTTCCTCTGTTTCAAATCTGGCCATATAGGCATGGTTCCCCATGGCATCAGCCAAAACTTCCGGCATTTCCTCGTAGACTACGATATTCTGATGGTATTTACCAAAAATTTCGTCCCTGTTATGCACGTAGGCTTTCCCTTTTCTCTGAGATGCATACGCACAGCTGTAAGGTCTCTTTTCGGGGTCGAAATTGCCTTTATCATAGCATACCATATCTGCCCAGATCTGGTAAACATCAATATCGTTGGCATAATTCATCATATCCGGTGTGTAGCCCCCGGGGGGTCTCATATTGACTTCCAGTCCAAAAATATCACCCTTCTTGCCCAAGCCTTCCTTGTCTTCCTTCAGCACAAAAAATTCGCAGTGGAAGAAGCGGGAATTGCTTTCAAAGGCTTTGATGGTTCTTCTGCCGGCATCCTTCAGATCTGCAGGGATCTGCTTTCCGGAATAATAGCACAGTTCCAGCCCTTTATTGACCACATCCATGACAGATTCCGTAAAGAAATGGCAGGTTTCAAAAATGATGTCCCTGTTGGAATCGCAGATGCCATCATAGGAAACAATGGCGCCGTTGATAAATTCCTCCATGATATACTGCACCTTCGGCAGATCAGCATAGAAGTTTCGCAGCTCATGCTCATTTTTCAGCTTATATGTAGCGGCGGCACCAACACCGTTATCCGGCTTTACGATGACAGGATAGCCTGCTTCTTTCACGAAAGCCAAGCCCTTCTCCAAGGTTGATACCAGATGATATCTTGCCGTGGGAACACCGGCTTTCGCATAGTATTCCTTCATTTTACTCTTATATTTGATCCCATCAATATTGTCATTTTTCAGACCGGTATTGATATTGAAATCCGTCCGCAGCTGAGCATCCCGCAGCAGCCAATATTCGTTGTTGCTTTCCAGCCAGTCGATGCGTCCATACTTGAATGCAAAAAACGCAACGGCTCTATATACTTCATCGTAATTTTCCAAACTGCTGACTTTATAATATTCCACCAAAGAATCCCGACATTCCTGGCTCAGCTGGTCGTAGGGTTCATCGCCGATGCCCAGTGTGGTCACGCCATTGTTCCGCAGCCCTTGGGTAAAATGATAATAGGTTTTGGGAAAATTCGGTGATAAAAATACAAAATTCATAAAATCGCCTTCTCTCTTGTAAATCATGGTACGATTGTATCAGAATTGATACAAAGATGCAACGAAATCAAGCTCTTTTGGACAAAAAAGTTGCCAGATGATAGAATTTGTCCCAGTTATATCAAAAGAACAGGCAGCCCTGTATACACAAAGCTGCCTGATGCTTATGCCGCTATTAAATTTACAAAATACGCCCCATATCCCACCAACAGGATAGCCCCGCCCAAGCGGTTCAATTCATGTTTTCTTACGACGCAAAGGAGCAAAAGCACCACTGCTGCCACCGTAGCGATACTATCGAACAGGAAGGAGGCACTATATACTACAGGAGTAATGAGGGCTGTCGTGCCCACAACAAACAGGATGTTGAACAAATTGCTGCCGACGATATTTCCCACGGCGATCTCAGATTTGCCTTTGACTGCCGCTGTCACGCTGGTCACCAGTTCCGGCAGGGAGGTTCCCAGTGCCACGATGGTCAAGCCAATAATTCGTTCGCTCAGGTTGAAGATACGGGCAATTTCCGTTGCCGCATCCACCGCCACATCACTGCCCCAAACGATCAGCGCCACACCAATCAAAACCAAAAACAGCAATCTGGGCATAGATTTTGGCTCTTCCGCTTCTTCCGCCTCTGGCACCACACCATTTCTCGCCATCCGCAGCAGATACAGCAGATATAGGATCATAAATCCCCACAAAATCACGCCTTCCCATCGGCTGATGACATTGTCTCTCAGACCCAACACCGCCAGAACGATGGATACAAGGATCACAAAGGGGATCTCATAACGAACGGTGGAACGCTGTACGCCAATGGCACGGATCACCGCCGTCAGCCCCAAAATCAGCAGAACGTTTAGGATATTGCTGCCCAATACATTCCCGATGGTGATCTCCGCACTGCCTTTCAATGCAGCAGAAATGCTGACCGCCGCTTCCGGGGCACTGGTGCCCATAGCAACGATCGTTAAACCAATGACCAACTGGGGGATGCCAAACCGGTCAGCAATATTGGCAGCGCCTTCCACGAACCAATCTGCCCCTTTCACCAGCATCACAAAGCCGATCACTAATGTTACAAGTTCAATCAATAGTTCCATAAATCAAATCTCTCCATTTTCCAGTTTTATCAGAACATACTATCCTGATTATACCCCCCAAAGGCAGAAAAATCCACTATATCTTCTTTTTTTGTAGTGTGCTTTCCTTCTATGCCTTCCATTCTGTCTTTTGCATCGAAAGCTAGCAGTCAACGCAGAAGGGTTTTCTACATAAAAAAGCAACGAGCATGCTCGTTGCTTTTTTATGTAGAAAGTGTTTTTTGTTGGTTTTCCGATTGGCTCTTTCGGATTTTGTAGAAATGAATGATTCTTACCGTTAGCCTTGACTAACTTATGGATTTATTATAATATACCAATCCCTATCTGTCAACTAGTTTTTCATTTTTTTAAAAATTTTTCTACAAAAAAATCCGCAGGAAAATTCCTGCGGATTTCAAGGATTCTTAGGATTTCAGAAGGGCTGAATTACTTCAGTGTTACTTTAGCGCCAACTTCTTCCAGTTTAGCTTTGATTGCTTCAGCATCTTCTTTGGAAGCCTGTTCTTTCAGTACTTTGGGAGCGCCGTCTACAGCTTCTTTCGCTTCTTTCAGGCCCAGACCTGTTACTTCACGAACAACTTTGATTACTTTGATTTTTTCGGAACCAACTTCTGTCAGTTCAACGTCGAATTCTGTTTTTTCTTCAGCTGCTGCGCCTGCTGCGGGACCAGCTACTACTGCTACGCCTGCTGCTGCGGATACGCCGAATTCTTCTTCTGCTGCTTTTACCAGATCATTCAGTTCCAGTACTGTCAGTTCTTTTACTGCTGCGATGATTTCTTCGATTGTCAGTTTTGCCATTGTAAAGCACCTCCGATAATATTTGGTTTAGTCTCAATAATTTAATATTTCGTTCATAAAAATCGATTGTTCCGTGCTGCGCACTCTCACAATCGCCATCCGCATTCGCAAATCGCTCTGCTACGCACAGCTTCTTTGCTCATGTCGGCTTGCCCGTCCTATGCTCATGCGCTCCTGCGAGCAAGCTCGCATCGTGCATGACCGCACGCCGGGGCTTTTAAACAAATTATTCTGCTGCTGCTTCGCCGTCTTTCTTTGCGATCTGATCGATAACGCGTGCGAAAGAGGACAGGGGGCTCTTGAAGCTGCCCAGCAGTTTGGACAGCAGTACTTCTCTGGAAGGGATATCTGCGATCAGCTTCATACCAGCTGCATCGTATACGATACCTTCTACTACACCTGCTTTGAATTCCAGTTCTTTAACATCCTTTGCTACTTTGTTCAGGATGCTTGCGCCAGCTGTTGCATCTTCATAAGAGAATGCGAATGCGCTGGGGCCTGCCAGATATTCATCCAGACCTTCAAACTGTGTGCCCTGGATTGCGAAGTGTACCATTGTATTTTTGTAAACTTTATAGTCAACACCTGCTTCTCTGAGCTGTTTTCTCAGTGCAGTGTCCTGTTCTACAGTCAAGCCTCTTGCATCAACCATTACTACGGATGTTGCTCTTTCCAGCTTTTCTTTGATTTCGTTTACGACTACCTGTTTCTGTTCGATCTTTGCCATTGTTTCCTTACACCTCCTTGGAATCCTACTTTGTTTCATGTCATTGAAAAAGCCTCTTTGCACATAGACAAAGAGGCTCAAAAGCTCATCAGCAATTTTTCCTCGGCAGGATTTACGCGGCGAACCACACCTGCTGTCTACGGCAATATACGATTTTTTCATTTAACTCGTTTATTTTAACCCATAAACAAGCTCCTGTCAAGGATTTTTCCAAAGATTATTCGGAAATTTTTGCAGGGTTTACTTTTACGCCAGGGCCCATTGTTGTTGTCAGTACAACGCTCTTCAGGTACTGACCTTTTGTAGCCTGGGGTTTTGCTTTTATTACTGCACTCATCAGAGTCTGGAAGTTTTCTGCCAGTTTTTCGGAACCGAAAGATACCTTGCCTACAGGCACATGAATGATGTTTGTTTTATCCAGACGGTATTCGATCTTACCAGCTTTGATGTCGTTGATTGCTTTTGTAACGTCCATTGTTACTGTACCAGCTTTGGGGTTGGGCATCAGGCCTTTAGGACCCAGCACACGACCCAGTCTACCAACAACGCCCATCATATCGGGTGTTGCTACTGCAACGTCGAAACCGAACCAGTTTTCATTCTGAATCTTAGGAATCAGATCTTCTGCGCCTACGAAATCCGCGCCAGCTGCAAGTGCTTCTTCAGCCTTGTCGCCTTTTGCGAATACCAATACACGAACTGTTTTACCTGTACCGTGAGGAAGAACAACGGCACCACGAACCTGCTGATCAGCATGTCTGCTGTCAACGCCCAAACGAATATGTGCTTCTACTGTAGCGTCAAATTTTGTAGTAGATGTTTTCTGTACCAGATCGATTGCTTCTGCTGTATCATACAGCATTGCGCTATCTACGAGTTTAGCTGCCTCGCTATATTTTTTACCTCTTTTCACTTTCGTGACCTCCTTATGTGGTAGTATCGGGAGAATTCCCTCCCACTCTATTCGCCGTAATTATTTGAAATTCTTTTCTGAATAAAAATTCGGCTTATTCTTCAACAACGATACCCATGCTTCTTGCTGTGCCACAGATCATGCTGTAAGCTGCTTCAACGCTTGCTGCGTTCAGGTCGGGCATTTTCATTTCAGCAATTTTCATTACTTCAGCCTTAGGCAGTTTTGCAACCTTTGTTTTGTTAGGTGTACCGGAAGCGGATTCGATGCCGGCTGCTTTTTTCAGCAGAACTGCTGCGGGGGGTGTTTTTGTAACGAAAGAATAGCTTCTATCCTGGTAAACTGTAATTACTACAGGGATGATCAGACCAGCCTGAGATGCTGTTTTTTCATTGAATTCTTTGCAGAAGCCCATGATGTTCACACCATGCTGACCCAGTGCGGGACCAACAGGAGGAGCGGGTGTTGCCTTCGCTGCGGGGATCTGTAATTTAATATAACCTGTTACTTTCTTTGCCATGATGGCACCTCCTATAAATGTGGTAATTAGCGGGGATTTTCCCTCCCACTCGGCAGAGTTTCCTGCCGTTTAACAAACAATTGACTAAATTTTGAAGCTTTTATCAAAGCTTATCGATCTGAGCGAAATCAAGCTCTACCGGTGTCTCTCTGCCAAAGATGGAAAGACTTACGACCAGCGTCTTCTTGTTGGCGTTGATCTCTTTGATCTGTCCAACGGAATCCGCAAAAGGACCTGTAGCAACGCGAACACTGTCGCCAACTTCTACATCCAGATTTTCCACCTCGCCGCCGATACCCATCGCACGCACTTCTGCGTCTGTCAGGGGAACGGGTTTGGAGCCCGGACCAACGAAGCTTGTTACGCCTCTTGTGTTTCGAACGACATACCATGTCTCGTCATTCATGATCATATTCAGCAGTACATAACCGGGAAACACTTTGCGCTGTACTGTTTTCTTCTGGCCGTCCTTCATTTCAACAACGTCCTGCAGGGGAACGCTCACTTCAAAGATCTGATCCTGCATCCCTCTGTTTTCCACTGTTTTTTCAATGTTGGCTTTTACTTTGTTTTCATAGCCGCTATAGGTATGAACAACGTACCATCTGGCTTCAGAAGATACTGCTTTTGTTTCCTCAGCTTTATTGATTTCTTCAGACATTCTAAACCATCCTTTTTCTATTCGTTTCCGCTTATTAACCTAAAAGACCGATGATCGCGCTGTAACCGGCAGTAAACACCGTATCCATACAGAAAATAATTGCGCCAATGATGAAGGATGTAACAATAACTGTCGCTGTGCGCTTCACGACTTCAGGGCGTGTAGGCCATACGATTTTTTTGAACTCTGCCTTATAATCGGCAAAAGTATCTTTGTCATTGTTTTTCTTTTTTGCTGTTTTTGCTGCTGCCTGCGCTGGCTTCGTTTGCTTCACTTCGTTCGTTTGGTTTGTGATGTTCTTTTCTTCCAATACGTTCACTCCTTAACTACGGAATGTCTCGCACACATGATTATTTTGTTTCTTTATGCAGTGTGTGAGCTTTGCAGAACTTACAATACTTTTTGATTTCCATTCTGTCAGGCATAACTTTTTTGTCTTTGGTCGTGCTGTAGTTTCTCTGTTTGCACTCTGTGCAAGCCAAGGTAATTCTTGTTCTCAAGATTTTCACCTCCGTCTCTGATGATGTGTGTTTTCTGATTAATTTTTTTGTGGGAAAAGCCTTTTCGCACACAAAAAAAAGACCTGCGTCTTCCCATAAAGAATAACACAAGTCCCCCCTGCTGTCAACAAAAAATCTTTGGGAACCCACAGTTTTCAGGCTTTTTCCCAGTTTTTTCGTCCAAAACAGGTAATTTTTTCACTGATTCTTCAAAAATTCTTCCAAAGCAATGGCCAACTGGTCGGGGCAGCTGGTGTTTCTTCTGCCGCAGGTGATGCCTTTCAGTCTTTTTGCCGCTTCTTCGGGAGTCATCCCTTCTGCCAGGGCGGCAATGCCCTTGTGGTTGCCGTCGCAGCCACCCAGGAAGCTGATGTTTTTCACTACGCCGTCTTCTACGTCAAATTCCAGACGAACCGCGCAGATGCCTTTTGTATTATATGTTACGTGCATGATTCTATCCCCTTTCTCTCTGCATTAGAAATAAGATAGCATAATTTTCGACAAAACTCAACTTTATTTACGACCTTTTCCGATCAAATAGGTCAGGAAGAACAGCACCGCCGCCGTCAATACCATGGTCGCCCCGGCAGAGGTGCCAAAGGTATAGGAAATACCCAAGCCCACTACGGAAGATACCAAACCGAATACCGTTGCCGTCCAGTGGTAGCTTCTTGTGGTACCGGTGATATTTCTTGCCGCCGCCGCAGGTAAGATCAGCAGAGAATTGATCATCAGGATACCCACCCAGCGGATGGAGACCATAACAGCCACTGCCACCATCATCACAAAAATATTTTCCACCAGCATGACCTTTACGCCACGACTGGCTGCCAAGGAACGATTCACGCTCAAAAGCAGCAGCTGATTATACAGCAGTGCCCACAGGATATAGGCAAAGATGAGGACAACAGCGATCACCCGCAGGTCGCCCTGCCCCACGGTCAGGATGTCCCCTATTAAATAGGAAGAGTATTTTGCAAAGCCGCCGCTGGCAGAAAGGATGACGATACCCAAAGCCAGAGCAGCAGAGGAAAATACACTGATGACTGTATCGGAAGAAACCATATTGGCAGATTTCACCTTTGTGATGACCAAGCCAAGGAAGATACCAAAGGCCAGCATGGCCAGCAGAGGGTCATCCAGACCCAGCAATACCCCCAAGCCAATGCCCGTAAAGGCACTATGCCCAAGAGCATCGGAGAAAAAGGCCATTTTATTATTGACCGCCATGGTGCCCAGCAGGGCAAACAACGGCGCAATCAGGATGGACGCCAATAAGGCATTCTTCATAAAATCATATTGAAACACGGAAAAAGGCAGCAGTTCCAAAAAACCATAGATCATTTCCATGCTGTCACCTCCCCGCTGTTGAAGCCAAAGGCTTCCTTGAAGGCTTCCGTTGCGAAAACGGCATCGGCTTCCCCTTCCGCTACTACGGTCTTATCCAAGAGAACCACCTTATCCGCATACTGACGGATCAGCCCCAGGTCATGGGAAACCAAAAGCACCGCCATGTGCTGTTTATCTCTTAATTCAGTCACCCTCTTATAAAACAAATCCAGACCCGCCATATCCACACCAGAAACAGGCTCGTCCAAAACCAACAGGTCGGGCACAGGGTCCGTTGCCAAAGCCAGCAGCACTCTTTGCAGCTCGCCGCCGCTGAGGGCCCCCAGTCTGCGGTCTGCCAGATAGCCGCAGTCCATTTCCTCCAGCATTTTTTTGATATTTTCCTTCATTTTTTTATCTTTGCCAAACCAAACGGCTCTGCAGCCCTTTGCCGCCGCAATAAAATCCGAAACGGAAACAGGCATGCTCTTATCGAAATCCAAGTGCTGGGGCACATAGCCGATACGAGGCACAGGAAGCACCGTGCCATGGTGATCTGTAAAAGAAATGCTTCCTTTATAATTGCGTTCCCCCAAAAGGGTGCGGAGCAGGGTAGTCTTGCCTGCGCCGTTTTTGCCGATGAGGGCTGTCAATTCGCCGCAGTGGAAGGTCAGGTTGACATTTTCCAGCAGGGTATCCTCGCCGCTGATGACAGTGATATTTTTCATTTCGATGCTGCAAAGCCCGCAGCTGTTATGGATGCCTTTGCTCATTTTGCTACCTCCTTCCAATGTTTTTCTACCGCTTCAATGTTTTTCTCCATTCTTTCCAGATAAGAAAGGTTTTCTTCCTCCGCCGTTGTCAAAGGGTCCAGCAGAACGATCTGCTCATCCACTTCCGCCGCCAAGGTTTCCCCATAGATCCTGCCGGAATCATCGGCAGTCAGGAAGAAACGGATACCATGTCCCTTGGCTTCCTCCGCTGCTTCTGCCAGTTCCTTGGCAGAAGGCATTTCATATTCATCGGCAAAAACACTGAATACATTTTCCATGCAGAACAATTCCGCAAAGTAGGCAAAGCCTTCGTGGAACACGGCGGAATGCTCCCCTTCGGGGATACCGATAGCCGCCGCCTGTTCCAGCAGTGCTTCTGCCTCTCCACGGAAATCTGCCGCATTTTTTTCAAAAACCTCTGCTTCTGCTGCATCCAGTTCGCACAAGGCTGCAGAGATATGCTCCACCTGCTCTGCCGCCCTTGCAGGGGAAAGCCAGATGTGGGGATTGCCTTCGCGGTCATGGTCGTGACCTGCGTGTTCTGCGTGTTCCTCTTCCGTTTCACCCTCGTGGTGATGGTGTTCCTCTTCCTCCAGCAATTCGATACCAATGGAGGTATCCACCACCTGCAAATGGGGATACCGTTCCATCGCCTGCTCCAGAAAGCTTTCCATACCGCCGCCGTTGATGATGAGGACATCTGCCCCCTCCAAAAGCTTCATATCGGAGACAGTCAGTTCGTAATCATGGAGACAGCCGGTCTGGGGCTGTGCCATATTTTTCAGCTCCACCCCTTCGGCACCTTCCACCACTTCCCGGGCCAGCAGGTAAATGGGGTAAAAGCTGGTAACTACGGTCAGCTTTTCTCTGTTTTCCGTTGTATTGGGTTCTGCGCCGCACGCCGTCAAAAGCAGGGACAGCATCAGCAGCAGAGAAATCAATTTCTTTTTCATAGTTCCTCCAAATGCTTCTTACTATGATAAAAACAATCCTTTGGGACAAAGGATGTTCTCCAAATTGCAATTCATTTGCAAATAGAATTGTATGCAATCCTACCCCTCTTGTCAAGATTTTGTTTTCCCTGTATGATGGAAACAGGAGAAAATACCATATCAATGAGATGCTTTTTCAGAAAGGAGTATTCCCCATGATCCGCAAATATAAAAACCTCATCCCCAAAGTACCTGAAAGCTGCTTCATTTTTCCCACAGCGGAAGTCATCGGCAGCGTAGACCTGGGGGAAGATGTCATCATCTACCCCGGTACAGTGGTACGGGCAGGCTATGGCAAAATTTCCATCGGCGATCAGACCAACCTGCAGGAAAACGTCACCTTCCATGTGGAAGTAGGCTTCGATATTTCCGTTGGCGCAGGGGTCACCATCGGTCATAACGCCATCATCCACGGCTGCACCATCCAGGATAATGTCCTCATCGGCATGGGTGCCATCATTCAGGAAGGGGCTGTCATCGAAGAGGACTGCTTCATCGGCGCAGGGGCAGTGGTAAAAAGAGGGATGCGGATTCCCAAGGGCCACATGGCCTACGGCATTCCCGCCCGGGTAGTCCGCCCCATCACCCAGGCAGAATATGACGAGATCCGCGTTTCCACTGCAGAATATCAGGCATATAAGGAAGAATATCAGAGACAGGAGCGAGAAAACGACAAATTGATGTGAGTTGCAGAAAATACATCTTTTACATATAAAAACAGGATTTCCCCTTTTTTGATGTATTTTTCTCATAAAAATAAGAAATACACCTTGCAAATTACATAGTTCTGATATAAAATAGGCTTGTAGAAAGAAGAAGGAGGTGTTTCCAATGGCTCATAAAATCGGTCCCGAATGCATCGGTTGTGGCGCTTGCGCAGGCGGCTGCCCTACAGGCTGCATCAAAGAAGACGGCGGCGTATACGTTATCAATGCTGCTGAATGTATCGACTGTGGTACTTGTGCAGGTAACTGCCCTACAGGCGCTATCAAAGCTGAATAATTCTTACTTAAAAAAAGGTGAGTCATCCGGCTCACTTTTTTTATGCAAAAAACCAAGCCCCGTATCCTTTGGATACAGGGCTTTTTTCAATGCTTCAATTTTTCAATTTATCCAAACCACGGAGGGAAAGCACCAGAATCTAGGGCTTTCCAATGCTTAGTCCAGGGGAATCGCCCTGCCCATGGCAAAGGAATAGAGATAGGTTTCCTTCACAGGCAGTCCTAGGGCGCGCTCCAGTGCGATACGATACAATTTCAGCTGGATATGGTAACGCCCCTTTAATTCCTCCTCATCATATACTCTGTCACTTTTGTAGTCAAGGAGGATAACTTCGTTGTTTTCGATGAAATAACAGTCTATGATCCCATTCACCAATATCTGGTCTGTCACATCCTGATAGGCTTCTCCAAAAAACAGCTCTTTCGGCTGCATCAACAGAGAAAAGGTACGCTCCGTTTCAATGTGATCGGCTTTTCGCATCCGCTGTGCCAGCCCAGAACGGAAAAATTGCAGCAGTTCCTTTCTACGCAGGGCCTTGGCTTCCTCCGCCGTCAGTCTGCCCTTCTGCACCAATTCCGCCGCCAAGGTCTCGATTTTTTCCGGGTCATATTCCTGCCGCAGGTCGGCTTCTTCCAAAAAGGTATGCATGGCAGTACCCAGCTGCGCCCCATGGACTGCTGCTTTTTCCTCCCAATTGGGCAGTTTGATCTCCTTGGGCGCGGCTGCCACCACTTCCCCCGTCATTTCTTCCTGATATTTTCGTTTGATCTCTGAAATAGAAAGCTTTGCAGGCAGCTTTGTTTCCTTTCCATAGGGATACTGCCAGCTGAGGATGCGGAATACAGTTTCCCGCTGCTCCGTCATTTCCTTGGGGCTTTCCCAGCCTTCGAAATAATTTTTCTGCTCCTCTGCCTGCTTCTGCTCTTTTGCCGTTTCTTTCAGGACATCTTCCTTGTTGAAGAGAAACAACTCCCAACGAGAACACTCTCCAGAAAAGGAAAATGCTTCTCTTTCATCAAACTCCAATTCCCATTCCCACTCCCATGGCAGTTCAAAGCCAGCGGGATGCCGCAAATAAGCAGGCATCACCCAATCCAGATAGCTGCGGGCTCTCCGCAGGCGGGAAACAGGAAGATTTTCTGTATCGCAATCGGCAGTAGCATTCCATTTCCAGAAGGCCTTTCCAAAATCCTTCACCGTTCCCGTCAGGATAAGCTTTTCCTTGGCACGGGTCAATGCCACATACAGCACACGGATTTCCTCCGCCAGGTTTTCCTCCTTGATGGCTTCTGCCAACGCCCGCTTCGCCAAGGTACGGTAGACCACCCGTTTTTCGATATCCGTATAATCCATGCCGCAGCCCCATTTCTGATGGAAAATGACAGCATTGCGGGAATCCATTTCATTGAAATTTTTGCCCATATCGGAAAGGAATACCACAGGAAATTCCAGCCCCTTGCTCTTATGGATGGTCATCACATGGATCCGATCCTCCTGTTCCGTGGGCAGCTTTGCAGAAGCCGTTTCCGCCTCTGCCGTTTTCATATCCTCCACATAACGGATGAAATAGAACAGACCCTTATGGCTGCCCTTTTCATACTGCTCCGCCTTCTCCAGGAGAAGCTGCAGGTTTGCCTGCCGCAAAGTGCCCCCTGCCGTCATGCCTAAGTAATCATAATAGCCCGTTTCTCTGTAGAGCAGGCGCAAAAGCTCATGGAGTGACAAATCTCGTATCTGACTTCTCCAGCTTTCCAAGTCTCCGAAGAAGGCAGACAGCTTGCCCCGCAGTTCTTCCTTTTCCCCCTCCTGCAGATAGAGGTGCATACAATCATAATAGGCACCCTTGCCGCCCCCCAGACGCACCTGCATCAGTTCATCGGCACTGAGGCCATAAATAGGGGAATGGAGGATAGAAAGGAGAGGGATATCCTGTCGTGGATTATCAATCAGACGAAGGATATGGAGCATGGTCTCCACTTCGGGAACATCGAAATAGCCCTCGGCGGTTTCTGCATAATAGGGCATCCCTTCCCTGCCGAACACATCATCCAGTACACTGCCCCAGTTTTTCATGGTTCTGAGCAGAATGGCGATATCCCCATAGCGCAGGAGACGGTATTCCCCCGTTTTCTTATCCAAAACCTGATAGCCGCTGTCCATCAATTCCCGAATGCGGGCGGCAATGGCTGTGGCTTCCACCTGGCGTCTGTCCAGTTCCTGTAATTCTTCCGACAATTCGGAATCCTCCTGCTCCGCCGTTTCAATCAGCAGAATTTCATTGGCACCGCCATGGGGGCCTTTACAGGGCGGAAAAGGCGCACCTTCGTAGAGCGCCGCTTCCGCATCGTATGCGATATCCCCAAAATCCCGCTGCATGATCTGGCGGAAGATGAAATTTACCCCATCCAGTATATTTTTTCTGCTTCGGAAGTTTTTGGAAAGAATGATTTTCCGCTCCTTCCAACCTTCTGTGGCGGGGTATCGCTGATATTTTGCATTGAACAGCTCCGGCATGGCCTGACGGAAGCGATAGATGCTCTGCTTCACATCCCCGACCATGAATCGGTTGTTCTGCCCGATGGATTCTCCGGAAACCGCCGAAAGCACCAGTTCCTGCACAATATTACTGTCCTGATATTCGTCAATCATGATTTCATCATACCGCCCACGCAGCTCTGCCGCCGCCTCTGTGGGCGTGCCATCCTCGTTCAGCAGGACTTTCAATGCAAAATGCTCATAATCGTTGAAGTCGATGACATTCTTTTCCCGTTTTGCTGCGGCAAAGGCATCCATAAATAGCTTTGTCAGGCGGAACAGGCTTTTTGCAATGGGGTACAGCTTCCGCACCAGCTCCGCCTGATGCTCTGGGCTATAGGCAAAATAAACCTCCCCCAGCTTTTTGACGGCATCCTTAGCCTCATTTCGCAGAGCTTTGATGCGTTCCGCCCGTTCCTTTTCCTGCCCCCGATAGGCAGGCAGGCGGGCAAAATCAATGGCAATATATGCCAGCCGCCAATCGGCATAGGGCCTTTGCAAAGCCTCCTGTAAATTTTTCAGCATAGCCACTTCGTTTTTCAGCAGCTTATTGTATCCGCCAAATTCCCCTTCATCCGCCATAAAATACGCCTTTTGTAGCTGATAAACGGCATACTCCAAAGCAGTTTCTGCCCCCTGCCGAATCATAGGGAACCAAAGGCAATCATCCACAGTCTTTCCTTCTTCTAAATAAAAGCTTTCCGCCATTTCATCCAGAAGGACTTCGGGATGGGGACTGCCTTGGGCAAAGGTATAGGTATCCAAAACCAGTTCCCGCAAAGGGGTATCCTTGGTGGAAGCGGAGAAGGTTTCCAGCAGGTCAAAGAACCACTGATTGGTTTCCTCGGCATACAGATTTTCAAACAGTTCTTCCATCACTTCCTTCTGCAGCAGCTTGATTTCCGCCGGGTCTGCAGTACGAACGGCAGGGTCGATCTCCAGAATATGATAATATTCCCTGATGACCTGCAGGCAGAAGGCATGGATCGTTTTGATATCCGCCCGCGGCAAAAAAGCCATCTGATTTTGCAGATGGAGGTTGTTGGGGGCGGTTTCCAGTTCCTTAGCGATGGCTGCGCCGATGCGCTGGCTCATTTCCGATGCAGCCGCCTTGGTGAAGGTCACCACCAGCAGCCGGTCGATCTCCTGTTCTTCTTTGATGATGCGGGTGATGATCCGTTCCACCAAAACCGCCGTTTTGCCGCTGCCCGCCGCCGCGGCGATGAGCAGATCGCTGTCCCTTGCCTCGATTGCCTGTATCTGTTGGTCTGTCCATTTGTTTGCCATGCCTGTTCCTCCTCGCAGCCGCTTTCTACTGCTTTACTGGGCCCGCTTCAGCCGAATATGAAAGGGCACATAGCCCGTAAAAGAGCCCATAAAACTACTATAGGAATTATACCAGAAATTCCCGATAAATGCGAAGGAAAAACCAGACAGCACCCTGTCACCGAAGAGATACCTTGCCGTAGTCTTATGGAACAGCTCCTGAAAACCGCTCTGATACAGGTTGGCACATTGGTGCAGCAGCTCTGCCAGTTCCATTTCCTTTTGTTCCAGTTCATAAATTTCCGCCATGGCTGTTTTCATCTGCACCCAATCCAGTTCCTTTTTCCTGCGGCGGACGATGCGGATGGTATGATGAATAGCAGCCAGCTTAAAAAAGCGGCGGATACCTTCCTCGTCCAGCCTGTCCAGGTTTTCCCGGAAATAATTAAAGCTCAGGGGCGTTTCCAGGAATATTTCGTGGGCATCGGCGGCAGTGCTTTCCACACATTGGGCATAAAAGGAGGCCAGAAAGGCGTCCTCATAGGCATAGGCCTGCTCGGAAAGCCGTTCCCGCTCCGCTTCGATCCAACAGCGCACTTGATTTTCTTTTTTTCTTCTTTCCAACATAAAAAATCACCTCTCCTTCATTTTAGAAGGAGAGGCGCCCCGATTCCGATTTTCTTTCCGCAAAATGAGACAGGCTCCCGCAAAATACGGGAGCCACTGGGGGCGTCGACGGAGTCGACGCCCTTCGTCAAAATCAGGATTTTGACGAGTGAGACAGAAGAATAAACAGATAAGTTCCGGCGGTGCAAGCACCTTGAAACTTACTGTTTTCCTCGAACGGGCAAAGCCAGCCCTGCGGATTTCAGTTGGGAAACGGGTTTGTTTCCCAAACCCTTCCGCGGCACAAAACCTTTTCTGTCTAAAGACGAATCTTTTTTAGCAAGAACCGCAGTTGTTGCCAATCCGATTGTTGTTGCCGCAGCAGCAGAACAGCAGGATCAAAATCCAGATCCAAGAGAAGTTGCCATCGCCCCAGTTGTTGTCGCAGCCGTCATGGTTGCCGCACAGGCACAGCAGGATGATGATCCAAATGATGCTACTTTCGTTACCACAGCCAAATCCACACATAATAAAATACCTCCTTAAGATAAGAGAGTTTTTTGTTACAATCCTATCCTATGAGGTATTTTGGTGTTTCTTGCCTGTCTCAAAAAATCTTTTTATTGGGGCAAAATCAAATCGTTTACTGTGATATCCACCGTAAAGCCGCCCATTTCATCGCTGATGCTCACCAGCTTCAGGTTTTCCCCGTCCACAAAATGCAGCACATGGGTCATCCCATTGGTCTCCCCCAGAGAGATCAGATCTTTTTCATCGGCAATGCCATAGAAAAAGGCCTGCATCCCGCTTTTGCGATAGAGATCCATAATACCGATGGCTGCATCATAGCCCGCTTCCGTACAGGTAAATAATGCTTTTGTTTTCTGCTCTGCCATGAAATCACCCCTGTTTCTTTTCGATGAGGAGTTTTTCCAGCTCATCGATGAAGGTATTGATATCCTTAAACTGGCGATACACAGAAGCAAAGCGCACATAGGCTACCTCGTCCACTTCTTTCAGTCTGTCCATGACCATATTGCCGATCTGCTTGCTTTCCACTTCTCTTTCCCCGGTGCCCATCAGTGTGTTTTCGATATCATCTACCAAATCTTGAATTTGCTGGGCTGTGACGGGGCGCTTGTTGCAGGATTTCATGATGCCGTTCATGACCTTGCTCTTATCGAAGATCTCTCTGGTACCGTCGCTTTTGATGACAGTAATGGGGATCATATCGATCCGTTCATAAGTAGTGAAGCGTTTGCCGCAGCTTTCGCAGACGCGGCGGCGGCGGATGACGGAATTATCATCCTGTCCACGGGAATCGATGACTTTTGTATCGTTATTATTGCAAAAAGGACATTTCAAAGCGGATTCCTCCCTTAAGTTTACATAGATTTACTGTTTTCAGTATAAAGGAGAAACGACTTCAGGTCAACACCTCAGACACTATATCTAGTATTTAATCATCGTCTGTACGGAGGATATCATCCCCGTCCACTTCCACCAGTATGATATCATCCCCGATGCGGCGGATACACCGCCAGGGCACAAAAAACGCCCGTTCCTTTCCAAAAAAATTCCACTTACCTCCATCCTCCGGGATCACAAGGGTGCAGATCTTTCCCGTCACTATATCTAGTTCTAGATCGCAGACACACCCCAACCGTTTCCCATCACAGATATTGATGACCTCTTTTTCCTGCAGGCTGGAAAATCTCTCCCATTTCATTTCTTCCCCTCCTTTTTTGGTAATTCTTTTTCTATTTTATGCGAAAAACGTCCGTCCACAGGCTCACTTTCGTCATTCTGATAAAATTCATCTTTTTATCTCTGTTCCCCTTGACGCTCCCCTCAATATGCCATACAATATATATGCTTACACTTTTCAGAAAAAACTAGATATTGTGTTTTTTGTTTAAAACAAGAATATACAGAATATTGGGATACAGCAAGGGAAAATAGAGAAAGAGGGAAGAGAAATGATTACGACCATCAAAAAAAGAGACGGACGTACCGTCCATTTTGACATCAACAAGATCGCCAGCGCCATCGAAAAAGCCTTCGAAGCGACAGTCGGCAAAAAGGACTATGCCATCTGCCTGAACCTGGCACAGGAAGTCTCCAACAAATTTGAAGCAGAAGGCATCACTTCTCCCACTGTCGAACAGATCCAGGACAGCGTGGAACGTGTCCTCATCGACCACGGCTATGTACGCACAGCGAAAGCCTACATCCTGTATCGTGCAGAACGTACCAGAGTCCGCAACATGAATGACCGTCTGATGAAAACCTTCGAGGACATCACCTACAAAGATGCTACAGACAGCGACATCAAACGGGAAAATGCCAACATCGACGGCAACACAGCCATGGGCTCCATGCTGAAATACGGCTCCGAAGGGGCAAAGCACTTCTATGAAAGCTATGTGCTGAACCCTGCCCATTCCGAAGCCCACAGAAACGGCGACATCCATATCCACGATCTGGATTTCTATACCCTGACCACCACCTGCTGTCAGATCGACCTGCTGAAGCTGTTCAATGGGGGCTTTTCCACAGGCCATGGCGTCCTGCGGGAACCCAATGATATCGCCAGCTACGCATCCTTGGCTTGTATCGCCATCCAGTCCAACCAGAACGACCAGCACGGCGGTCAGTCCATTGCCAATTTTGACTACGGTCTGGCTCCCGGTGTAGCAAAAACCTATAAAAAACGGTATCGTTCCAACCTGACTTCCCTCATCGAAGTCATGGACAGCCTGGAACACGCCAAAAAAGCAAAAGAAGTTTTCAAAGCTTTGGGAGAACAGGGTCTGGTTCCTACTCTGGACAAGAATGAGGCTTATATCGAAGCGGAAAAAGCACTGCTGCTGGAAGCAGGCGTGCCCGCTGATACTCTGGAAAAAATTCAGGCATTCTCCGCAAAGAAAGCAACTGAAGAAACAGATAAAGCAACGTATCAGGCCATGGAAGCCCTGCTGCATAACCTGAACACCATGCACAGCCGTGCCGGCGCCCAGACGCCCTTCTCCTCCATCAACTATGGTATGGATACTTCCACAGAGGGCCGCATGATTATGAAGAATATGCTGCTGGTGACAGAAGCCGGCCTGGGCAATGGGGAAACAGCCATCTTCCCCATCCAGATCTTCCGTGTGAAAGAAGGCATCAACTTCAACCCCGGCGAACCCAACTATGACCTCTTCAAGCTGGCCTGCCGTGTCAGTGCCAAGAGATTGTTCCCCAACTTCTCCTTCCAGGATGCCCCTTACAACCTGAAATACTACAAAGAAGGCCATCCCGAAACAGAGATCGCTTACATGGGCTGCCGTACCCGTGTCATCGGCAATGTAAACGACCCCGAAAGAGAAGTCACCCTGGGCAGAGGCAACCTGAGCTTCACCAGCATCAACCTGCCCCGTATCGCTATTCTGGCAAATAAAAACATCGACTGGTTCTTTACAGAGCTGGACAGAAAGATCGATCTGGTGGTCGACCAGCTTCTGGAACGTTTTGAAATTCAGGCGAAGAAAAAAGTACACAACTATCCTTTCCTGATGGGCGAAGGCGTTTGGATCGACAGCGAAAAGCTGAATTACGATGACGAAGTGCGAGAAGTGCTGAAACACGGCACCCTATCCGTGGGCTTCATCGGTCTGGCAGAAGCCCTGAAGGCCCTGCTGGGGGTACACCACGGCGAAAGCGAAGTGGCACAGAACCTGGGTCTGGATATCATTGGACATATGCGCAAACGCATGGACGATCTGTCCCAGAAAACACACATGAACTTTACCCTGCTGGCAACTCCCGCCGAAGGTCTTTCCGGCCGTTTCGTCCGTATGGACAGAGAACGTTTCGGTTCCATCGAAGGGGTGACCGACAGAGAATATTATACAAACAGCTTCCATATCCCTGTATACTACCCCATCAGTGCTTATAAGAAAATCCAGCTGGAAGCACCTTACCATGAACTGACCAATGCAGGTCATATCACCTACATCGAACTGGACGGCGACCCCAGCACAAATCTGGACGCTTTCGAAAAAGTCATCCGCTACATGAAATCTCAGGGCATTGGCTATGGTTCTATCAACCACCCCGTTGACCGGGACCCTGTCTGCGGCTACAACGGTATCATCGGCGACACCTGTCCCAAATGCGGCAGAAAAGAAACCGATGGTGAATACGGATTCCAGCGCATCCGCCGTATCACAGGCTATCTGGTAGGTACACTGGACCGTTTCAATAACGCAAAACGGGCAGAGGTGCGGGACAGAGTGAAGCACTCCGTGGTAACAGAAGTCAAATTAGAAGCAAAGGAACAGTAATATGCGTATCAGTCTCAGCGGCGTCACCGGGGATTCCATTGTAGATGGCCCCGGCCTGCGCCTGACCATATTCACACAGGGCTGCCCCCATCATTGCCCCGGCTGCCATAACCCTCAGACCCACGACCCCAACGGCGGTTCCTGGGGAGATACAGAGGATATCCTGGCGGCGGCAGCGGAAAATCCCCTGCTGGACGGCATCACCCTTTCCGGCGGCGACCCTTTCATGCAGCCTGTCCCCTGTCTGGAACTGGCAAAGGGTGCCCACAAATTGGGGCTGAATGTATGGACCTATACCGGCTACACATGGGAAGCCCTCTGGGAAGAAAACGACCCCGAAAAAATCGCTCTGTTGAAAGAAACCGATGTTTTGGTGGACGGGCCTTTCCTGCTGGCGGAACGTTCCCTGGAGCTGCGTTTTTGCGGCAGCCGCAACCAACGCCTCATAGACGTAAAAAAATCTCTGGAAGCGGAAGAGATCATCCTGTGGGAAGAACCGCACTATTTCTGAACATGAAAAGCTGAACTCATTATGTAGTTCAGCTTTTTTGTTTTTCTCCCCTTAAGAAATCTGTAAGAAACGATTTTTTCTGATTTTCACACATTTTCTTTCGGATATGGTACACTAGTTACAAATCAAGGGAAATCCCCCATCGTTCCGATAAATTAAAGCAATCTTAAACATTTCCCTGCTCGTTTCTTAAAACCAATCAGGTACAATAAAATCACAGCATGACGGAGGTGCAACACCATGTATAACATTTTGATCTGCGACGACGAAAAGGATATCGTATCCGCATTGTCCATCTATTTATCCACAGAAAATTACAAAATCTTCACAGCATACACCGGGCAGGAAGCCCTGGACGTAGTGGCGCAAAACGATATCCACCTGATCTTAATGGATATCATGATGCCTCAGATGGATGGCATCTCTGCCACAGCCAAGCTGCGGGAAACTTCCAACATCCCCATCATCCTGCTGACGGCAAAAAGCGAGGACAGCGACAAGATCCTGGGGCTGAATATCGGAGCTGATGATTATATCACCAAGCCCTTCAACCCCATCGAAGTATTGGCACGGGTGCGTTCTCAGCTGCGCCGCTATACATCCCTGGGCGGCATGGCGAAGAAAGCCTCCCACCTGGTCATCGGCGGCATCGATCTGGATGATGATGCGAAGATCGTGACAGTGGACGGGGAAGTGGTAAACCTGACCCCCAGTGAATACAACATCCTGAAGCTGCTGATGGAAAACCCCGGCAGGGTGTTTTCTTCCACACAGATCTATGAAAAGATCTGGAACGAGGATGCCTATGGCTCCGGCAGCGTGGTAGCAGTCCATATCCGTCATCTGCGAGAAAAAATCGAGATCAACCCTTCCGAACCCCGCTATCTGAAAGTAGTCTGGGGTCTGGGGTATAAGATCGAGAAGGAGGCGAAGGAATGACAAAACTCTCCCATAACCTGGGAATGAAGGTGTTTGCCTGTTTTCTGGTCATCATCATGGGCTTTGTGGCCCTTGCCAGCGGGCTGGGGGTCTTTATTGCAGGAGCAAGCGGCTTTTACGGCAATCAGCCCCTTTCCTATGCAGAAACCCCCTATTGTGAAAACACCACCTATTCCTATGCGGAGCAGGTGATGGATTGGCTCAATTCCAATACGGCACTGGAGGAGATCGCAGAACGATTTGGGGCAGACAGAACAAATTTCCGTTTTGAGCTGTTTTCTCCCGAAAACAAACCGCTCCTCTCCAATTTTGACAAAAAGGAATCACCTGCAACCTATGTAGGAGAATATCGTTTTTCTCTGTACTATGATTACGGCAACGGTATCCTGGTACAGGAGGACGACAGCAGCGTATCCATCACCTTTGATGGGGAGGCAGCAACAGAAGCTGTTGTCTACAGCGAACCGGTGCTGGTCACCATGCGCTGCTATGTGGCCGAGCCCCTGACGGTTTCCGACCATTACTGGATCAGCTATCGGCTGTATCAGCTGACCTTCGATATGCATAACTGGCTCATCCTCATTTTGGCAGGCAGCATCCTCATTCTGGCAGCGGCGCTGATTTATCTGTTCTGTGCCGCCGGGCATCGGAATGGGACTGACGAAATCGTCCTCAACCTGCAGGATAAGATCCCGCTGGATCTGTACCTGGGCATCATTTCTTTTCCTTTCATGCTCATACTTTCCATGGGATACAACAGAAGCATGATCTTCAGTGTGTATGATATCCTGTTTGGGCTGGCATATATCTTATTCCTCGGCATACTGCTGCTGGCCACCCTTATGACCTGCGCCACCCGTCTGAAGCTGGGCAAATATTTTTATCAACATACCATTACTTATAAAGTACTGTTTTGGGGCTGGAAACTTTTCGCGGCAGTCTTCAGCACAGGGGTGGATGCCCTCAAAGCCCTTCCTGCTATGTGGAAGGTGGCTGTGGCATGGCTGGTGATCTCTTCCGTCTATGTGGGCGGCGGCTTTGGTGCGGTTCTCTTAAATATTGCACTGATGTTTGTTTTCTGTCTGATGGCATCCCAAGCCCAGAAACTGCAAAAAGGCGGAGAAGCTCTGGCAAAGGGCAAATTGAACCACAAGATCGACACCAAAGGAATGTTTTCCATGTTCCGCAAACACGGAGAAAACCTGAACAGCATTTCCAAGGGTTTCTCCATTGCCCTGGAACAGAAGATGAAGAGCGAACATCTGAAAACAGAACTGATCACCAACGTTTCCCACGATATCAAAACCCCTCTGACCTCTATCATCAACTATGTTGACCTGCTGAAAAAGGAAGGTCTGGAAGGACAGGCAGCAGAATATATCGAGGTGCTGGATCGACAGTCCAGACGATTGAAAAAGCTGACGGAAGATTTGGTGGAAGCATCGAAAGCGTCTACCGGCAACCTGAAAGTGAACCTGGCCCCTACGGATATGGGCGAATTGGTGGCCCAGGCTGTGGCGGAATATGAAGAACGTCTGGAAAAAGCCCATTTGGAAGTGGTCATCAATGGTTTGGAATCCCCCACCTTTGCCATGGTAGACGGCAACCTGACCTGGCGGGTGCTGAGCAATCTTTTGAGCAATGCCTGCAAATATTCCCAGGCAAATACACGGCTCTATATCGATATCAAGAAGGAAGCTGACCTTGTGACAGTTTCCATGAAAAATATTTCCAAGGACGCCCTGAATATCCCCGTGGAAGAACTGATGGAACGCTTTGTCCGGGGTGACAGCTCCCGTCATACGGAGGGCAGCGGTTTGGGGCTGAATATCGCCCAGTCCCTGGTAGGCTTGCAAAAAGGGAAATTCTCTCTGGAAATTGAAGGCGATCTGTTCAAAGCTTATGTAAAATTCCCTGCAACGGAACCCCCTGCTCCCCCTGCGGAGGAACCGACTGGGGAAGAACCCCTTGACGATGCGCCCGAAGAAATGCAGGAAGAATAAACCAAACCCATATAAAAACGGCTAGAACTTCATCGTCCTAGCCGTTTTCTTATTAAGCTCTTCTTCCGCAAAATGCAACGCATTTTGCATATCAGGGTTCCAAGGGAAATGATTTCCCTTGGCGGGAGTTTGAGGGCGGTGCCCTCAAGAAAAATCACCACTTATGATGGTGCAGCTGTCCTTCCATCAGCATGCCGGGGAAGCCCTGCTGGCGCATGGCCTCGTAAATGATGATGGCAACAGAATTGGAGAGGTTCAGGCTCCGTGCCGCTTCCAGCATAGGGATGCGAATGGTATTGGCTTCGTTGTCCATCAAAATCTCTTCGGGGATGCCGGCACTTTCTTTGCCAAACATGATATAATCATTTTCCCCATAAGTCACATCAGCATAGACATGGCGGGCTTTTGTAGATGCCATCCATATTTTTGCCTCCGGATTCTTCTCACAAAAATCCTGAAAATTTTCATAATAGCGGATATCCAGCAGCTTCCAATAATCCAGCCCTGCCCGCTTCAAGTATTTATCTTCTACGGAAAATCCCAAGGGCTTGATCAGATGCAGCACAGAATTGGTCACCGCACAGGTGCGGGCGATATTCCCTGCATTCTGGGGAATCTCCGGTTCCAGCAAGACGATATGCATCGTTATCCTTCCTTTCTCTGGAAAATTTCTGAAAAATATTGTAGCACAGGCATTTCCAAAAAACAACTATGGGGCAAAAGCCTGACGGGCAAAATGACCAAACCCTTTATGACCGTTTTTTTGCTGAAATTTTGAAATTCCTTGTATTTTAGTATAATTTCCCATTGACGCAAATGAGAATCTATATTATTATTAAATAACAATAGTTATTGGTTGGAAAGGGGTGTAATAAATGAAGGAAATTGCTCAGACCCTGAGAGAAAAAGGATTGAAAGTCACCCCACAGCGCATTGCCGTTTATAATATGCTCTGCAACAGCCACGAGCATCCCAATGCGGAAATGATCTACAAAACGCTGGAACCCACCAACCCCACCATGAGCCTTGCTACCGTGTATAAAACACTGGATTTCTTCAAGCAGCTGGGACTGGTGAAGGAATTAAACGTTGGTGAGCCCAGTTCCCGTTATGACGCTGTGGTTCAGTGTCATCCACACACCGTTTGCAAGGTATGCGGTCAGGTGGAAGACCTGCGTATAGAAGCACTAACAGAAGTAACAAAAAAACTGGTGCCGGATCTGGATTTCGACATTGAATGTGAACAGCTGATCCTCTATGGTACCTGCAGGGAATGCCGCAGAAAATAAGCAATCGAAAAGGACACGATACGTCGTTGTCCTTTTTTCTTCGGAAAAACCCCCGAGAAAGTCCTTAAGACTTTCTTACAAATGCCACCCCTCCGTTGACACGCTCTTTTCCCCCTTGCTATACTGAAAAAAAGGCATGACACAGGATAAAGGGGGCAATCCTATGAAATATGTACGAAAACTGATACCCGTAGAACCTTATGAGATCGATGCACTGGAAAGCTGGTTTTCCGACCTTTCTGCAGAAGGGCTGCATCTTTATACTGCCAACACCTTTTTTGCCACCTTTGAGGAAAAAGAAGAAAAACGGATGATCTACCGCATGGAGGCAAAGTTGGACGGGCTGCCCGACAGACCAGCTGACAAGGAAAAGGACTCCCACAAGGGAAAAGGCTGGGAATTTGTTACGGAACTGGGGAAATATTTTTTTATCTACTCTGCCGAAGAAGGTACAGCGGATTATTTTGATGACCCGACGGAGGAAAGCAAGTGCTATCAGACCTATGCAAAGAAAGAGCGTTTCTGGAACAGCCCACGCTTTCTCTGTTGTTTTTATGGGGTACTGATTGCCGCCTTTGTCATTGGGGAAATCCTATCCCTCCGCCATAAAACCGCCTATGATTGGGTGCGTGATATGGAACTGCCTTTTGATAGCCTTCCAATGATCTTGTTTTCCCTGTTTCCAAGCCAGCGACTGGCAGGGATGCAGCGACTGCAAAAATCTCTGGCAGAAGGCAATCCCCACCCTCAAGGCGGCGATTGGATGGATGGTGGCCTGCGGTGGAAACACAGGCTGCATTATATTGGCTGTATCGGCCTTTTTGCATCCTTTTTCTTTCCTCTGCTGCCTTGGGCATTCACCTTTTCAGATAAACCCATCGAAGAGCTGAAGCATCCTTTGCCCATGGTATCGTTGGCAGAGCTGGAAAACGACCCTGATTTCTATTCTGTGGATACCTACTTCCAAAGAGACGATGGACTAAAAGAGGAATGGTGGGAACGGGAATCCGGTCGGGCCTATTCGGAGCCTACCGTCGGCGCACCCATGGATATTTCCTTCAATCAGGCGGGACGCATTGACGGAAAGCTGGATGCCAGCGGAGCACCCTATGAATCTGTCCTCTGGATTGACTATAAAGAATTGGCCTCCTTCGTTTCTCCTAGGGAGTATTTGGAAGAATATTTCCAACTGCCTTGGAATTCCGGCGAGAAATATACTACCCTGACGGATACCCCCTTCGACTATGCTGTTCTGGCAGAAAGAGGAGATGCCACAGAACTGTATCTGGTTTCCGGACAAAAGATATTGGAGCTGACCTATTATTATGGCGATGTGGATTTAACAGCCCATTATGACCTGTATGAAAAGGTTTTACAACAAGAATACAAGAGATAAAAAAAGACACTATCTTTCGATAGTGTCTTTCTGCTTCTTATTCTTCTTCACCGATGCCGTTCTTTCTCATATTCACGGAAGCCATTTTGAATTTATCATGTACCGCTACCATAGCTGCATCCACGTCATCCTTTGCAATCAGGACTGTGATCTTGATTTCGGAAGTGGAGATCATCTGGATATTTACGCCGGCATCATACATTGCTTCAAAGAACATTGCCGCAACGCCGGGGTTTGTAGCCATACCTGCGCCAACGATGGACAGCTTTGCTGTATTTTCATCGTGAAGGATTTCTTTCGCCGTCAGGCGTTCTTTATTCTTTTCCAGAGCCTTCAGGGCGATATCCAGGTCATCTTCGCCGATGGTGAAGGAGATATTCTGCTTGCCATCCTGACCTGTAGACTGCAGGATGATATCTACACTTACTTTTTCCTTTGCCATCAGAGAGAAAACTTCAAAGGCTTTACCAGGTTCGTCATTGATACCCATAATAGAGATACGGGAAACTTTTTTATCCGCTGCAACGCCGCTAACCAGCATTCTTTCCATCTTTACGTCCTCCTTAACTTCTGTACCTTCCGCTTCAGACATACTGGAACGTACAACCAGTTTCACATTGTATTTTTTCGCTACTTCTACAGAACGGCTGTGCAGTACCTTTGCACCCAAAGATGCCAGCTCCAGCATTTCATCGTAGCTGATTTCATCCAGTTTGACTGCATCAGGCACCACGCGGGGGTCCGCTGTGTAAACGCCTTCTACGTCTGTATAGATCTCGCAAATATCCGCATGCAGGGCTGCTGCCAGCGCAACGGCAGAAGTGTCGGAACCGCCGCGGCCCAATGTTGTAGTATCGCCGATCTGGTTCACGCCCTGGAAGCCTGTTACCAGAACGATACTGCCTTCATCCAGTTCATTTTCAATACGTTCTGTATTGATAGTACGGATACGGGCATTGCTGTATGTATTCGTTGTTTCGATCCCAACCTGAGAAGCATTCAAAGAAACTGCTCTGCCGCCGATGGCGCTGATGGCCATAGCCATCAGAGCTACAGACTGCTGTTCCCCCGTGGACAAGAGCATGTCCATTTCTCTGCGGCTGGGTTTCGGGTTGATCTCTTTGGCTTTTGCGATCAATCCGTCTGTTGTTTTGCCCTGTGCAGACAACACAACCACTACGTCATTGCCTTCCATTCTTGTTCGCATGATGCGCTTTGCAACATTGAACACTTTTTCTGCATCTGCGACGGAACTACCGCCGTATTTCTGCACAATCAACATCGTTATTTCCTCCTGTTATTCTGTCTTATTCAGATGAGATCCTCCCATCTGCGAAGGGGAACTCATTCCCGTTCGATTTTTACGCCTTCCATATCGGGCTCTAATAAAGTCAATTCCCAATGATGCTCCAATTGGTGTAAATATTCAGACATTCCTCTTTCGAATTCTTCCGCTTTATCCTTTGTTACAATGGCCATCAGGGTAGAACCTGCACCGCTCAGATAGCTGGCAACAGCACCAAGCTCCTTGGCATGGGCAAAAATTTCATTCATGCCGGGGATCAGTACACTGCGGTAGGGCTGATGCACTCTGTCCTCCATAGCCATATGGAAATTCTCATATTTCCCTGTCAGCATAGATGCCACCAAAAGAGCCGCGCGGGATGCATTGAACACCATATCTCCGCGGGAATAGGCATCCGGGAGCACGCTTCTGGCCTTTTCGGTAGAAACTGGAAAATCCGGAACCATTATAGCAAAAATCAAATCCTCAGGCAACTCCAAACGCACATGTTTCATCCCATTTTCATCCAGAGCGCCCACCACCATACTACCGAAGATGGCAGGATTGGAATTATCGGGGTGGCCTTCCAGTTTTGCCGCCATCTGTGCCAGCTCTTCCTTATCGCAGGGTCTGCCTGCCAGTTCATTGGCTGCAAAAAGACCGCCTACGATGCAGGCTGCACTGCTGCCCAAGCCTCTTACCATGGGGATATGATCTTCCTGGATGATATGCACACCGGGCATTTTCAATCCCTTCTGGTCATAAAAATATTTCATGGTCTGATAAATGAGATTGGTTTCATCGGTGGGAACCGGAATCGCCTGTTTCTGCTTCACTTCAATGGTCAAGCCGGTTGTCTGCTCTTCCACCCAAATGTGGTTGTATAACTGAACTGCGATGCCGATGCTGTCAAAGCCGGGACCCATATTGGCGGATGTCGCCGGGATCTGAATATGAATCATGTTTTGTTCCCTCCTAGTTTAATGATGAAAGTATTTTCAAGGGGCTGGCAGCCGCCTTTTATGCATATTATTCTCTTGCGATAATCTTCAGGGACTGTACGCCCTGCAGCCCTTCGATGCGTGCCATCAATCTGCCCAGTTCGCCCTGCATCTCATTGGTTTCGATGGTAACGGTCACGTTGGCGATGCCATTGATGGGGATGGTCTGGTTGATGGTCAGGATATTTGCACCTTCTGTGGCAATGCTGTTCAAAACAGAGGACAGCAGACCTCTGGTATGGTCCAGATTCATGGAGATGGTCACGGTCTTGCCTCTGGTGTTTTCGTAAAGAGGATGTACCGCATCACGATATTTATAGAAAGCACTGCGGCTGATGCCCACACGATTTACGGCATCCTGAACCGTTTTTTCCTTCTTGCTCTCCAGCAGATTTTTTACATCCATGACTTTCAAAAAGATCTCAGGCAGTACGCTTTTATCAACGATATAAAAATTCTTATCTTCTTTCACGAAATCTTTCCTCCTGTTTCTCTTTTAAAAACATTTGTTTTTGACAAAAGGACTATATCATAAAAATCTTTCCTTGGCAAGTACAAAAAAACAAAAATGTCCTCGACCCATGAATTTTTGTCATTGTATAAAGAAATTTTGATTTTTTCCCCCTGTTTTTGTTGGTTTTTCCGCAAAAGCATGTTTTTTTCTGCTTTTCGGTTTCAAAATCCCTCTTTTTCTGTTACAATAAATGAATTAGGCTTGCGGTGAAAAAGCCGCAGACAAAAGGAGTTTTGATACTATGAAACAGGCAAGACCCGTGCAGCCGAAGCATGCTCCTCTTTTGGGGCTGTTCCTGAACGGATATGAAAATATGCGTCAAAAAATGGATGCCCCCTGCCGCCGCCCTCTGCTGGATATCGCCCCTCTGGCCTTCGGCAAATGGCACTACACGGCACTGGCCTCCGAAACCATCCTTTCCCCTGCCAATATTTTGGCTTTGGATCTGGAAAAGGATGGGGACGATCCAACAGAATATGCCTATGTGATGCGGACAAAGCCCGCGGAAGAACAGCCCGATGCAGAATTTATCTCTGAATACAGCTTTGCTCTGGTGGGCTACTCCACAAAAAGCCATCCCCTGGTGGACGATCTGCAGGCCCTTATCGGCTATTGCACGCCCGACCGTGCCACAGATGAAAACGGGCTGCTTCTGCCCGAAGAAAAAGACGGCATTTTGAAACAGCTGAGCCTGAAGGCAGATTTCTATCTGGAATATCTGACCAGACTGGCATGGCTCCATGGTCTTCTGGTCCCCATGCCCTCTATCCATACCCAAAGGGTACAGCCTGCGGCGGAATGTGATTTCTTCTTTTCTCAGGAAACAAAAGATATCCTCTTCCAGCTGGGGGAAACAGCCTGTACGCTGGCTTCCGAACGCTTCACCTGGTCTATGGACTTGGAAGAAGGCATCGCTACCCCCGATTTTTTCTATCACTTATTGGAAAACCATCAGGAAGTAGACCGCATCTTCGTAGATTTTTATCATAAAGTAGACGTCAATATCGAAGATATCTGGAAAACCCCTCCCGAAAACCTGAACGCGGAGGAAAAATCCATCGTTTCTTCCTTCTTATTTACCGGCATCATGCTTGATAAATGGTTCCTGACCCCCATGTGCCTGTTCTTCCACTTTATCCGCCCCATTGCCTTTACGCCCATTCGCTTCTTTTCTTTGGTGAATAATCTGGCGGCATTGGTGCTGATGGAGCATAACCTGGGGGCGGAATTATTCACTCCCCCCACCTACTACAGCCTGACAGCACTAGGCAAGGAGCTTTTCGCCGACCCCGCATCCAAGGAGATCGACAAGCAGAAAATGCCCCGTACCCTGCCCTATGAACAGCTGTTGGAAGCAGTGCTGCAGGAATCGGAAATGCGGACCAGGGAAAGAATGTTCCTGATGGAGGTCGTCCCCGATGTCCTTTCCATCAAGGTTTCCCATACCAGTGACGATGCCCTTTGGAAGGTCATCGAAGTTGGACAGGATATGGATGTGAATCTGCTCTGCCGCGACCTTTGCGCCGCCTTCTGCATGGAAGAAATGGCGGATTATCTGCTTTCTGTGCCCGACCGGAACGGCTTCCCCGTGGAATATTCCGCAAGGGGCTCTAAGCGTTCCATCAATAAGGCTAACGGCAAAGACCTGCAGGATCTTCCCATCGAAGCAGGCAGCAGGCTGATGCTCTACCCCACCCAGAACAGAACCATGGCGCTTTCCTTGGAGATCGTGGAAAAAGGCAAGGGCAACCCTTACCTGATGTATCCCCGTGTCATCAAGCAAAGTCCCAAAATCATCGAACAGGAGAAGATTGACGAAATCTTCTAAAAATATATAAAACAAAACCCTGATTTTGACGAAAAAATTTTGAAAGAAGGTACTATTATCATGGCAGCACTGACCCACGCCCACGGCGGCGATCTGGACGCCATCCAGAGAACCTACGGCATCCCCAGAGAGGAGATCATCGATTTCAGCGGCAACATCAACCCCTTGGGCTTCCCCAAAAAGGCGGAAGATGCCCTGAAAGAAAATCTGCACCTCATCAAAACCTACCCCGATAAAAACTATCTGGCACTGAAGCAGGCCATCGGCGCATATACCGGTGCAGACCCTGCCCATATCGTGGTGGGCAATGGCTCTACAGAGCTGATCTCCACTTTCATCCAGACAGTCAATGCCAAAAAATCCATCATCATGGGGCCTGCCTATTCCGAATATGAAAGAGAAGTTTCCCTGACCGGCGGCACATTTACTTACTTCCCCCTGAAAGAGGAAGATAACTTCCGCCTGGATCTGGAAGCCCTGCTGGCGGCGTTGACCCCAGAAATCGGCATGTTCATCGCCTGCAACCCCAATAACCCCACCGGCACAGCCATCCACACCGACGAAATGCGGAAAATCCTGACCCATTGCAAGGAAAAGGGCATTTCCGCGATGGTGGATGAAACCTATATCGAATTTTCCGATATCCTGCCGGAAATCTGCTCCATCCCTCTGGTAAAGGAATTTGATAACCTGTTCGTCATCCGCGGCACTTCCAAATTCTTTGCCGCCCCCGGCATCCGTCTGGGCTATGGGATGTCCTCCAATCAGGCATTTTTGGATCGGCTGAAAACAAACCAGAACCCTTGGAGCGTAAACAGTCTGGCAGATTTTATCGGTCAGCATATCTTCAGCGATGTGGAATTCCACAAAGCTACCCAGAAGCTGGTTTCCGAGGAAAGAAGAAAAGCCTTTACAGAGCTTTCCACATGGAAAAACATCAAGGCTTACCCCTCTGAAGCAAATTTCATCCTGCTGAAGCTGAAAACGGACAAGGTGACCGCCCACGATTTATTTGAAAAATGTATCGTGAAAAAAATGCTCATCCGTGATGCATCTTCCTTCACCTTTTTGGATGAAACCTTCCTGCGCTTCTGCATCCTTTCTCCCGAACACAATGCAGCCCTGCTGCAGGAATTGAAGCAGTGGGTGGAAGCGTAAAAAATTGCTATCGTAAACACCATAGGAACTGCACATATTATCTCCGAACGACCATTTCAAAATCGTTTTGAGGTGATTTCATTGAATCAGACCATCAGCCGCAAAGATCTTTGCGGCTATTTATCTCTATTGCGAGATCAAATCGGCGGGCAAGAGCTGTTTCCTGCCCCCAATGTAATTTTTCTCAACAGCCGTGCGTTATATCACCATCTGGCAAAGCAGACCTGCGGTGAAGCGACAGTGGGAGAAATCCTAAAAAAGATAGAGACCTGCATCCCCCTGGCGGTGACGGAAGAAAGCTTTTCCCTCTTTCTTTCCGCCTGCCAAGAACCGAAGGCCGAGCGCACCCGCAATTTTCTGGAAAGCAGCAAAGCGGATTTTCTCCTGCTCATCCACCAGACAGCGGAAAATGAACAGCAATGGGACGCCCTGACTGCCCTCTGCGAAAAATTGCGGCAAAGAAATATTCAGCATTGAAAGGAAGTACCTCTGTGGAAAATAAACCCTACCGCAGCTTAAATGAATACTATCGGGAGATTTTTGGACGGAAAACGGCGAAAATCTCTCTGGATGGGGGCTTCACCTGCCCCAATCGGGATGGCACCCGGGGCACAAGGGGCTGCCTTTTCTGCAGCAGCGGCGGCAGCGGCGATTTTGCGGAAAACGCTGCTCTTTCTATCACCCAGCAGATCGAACGGGGCAAGGCCCAGACCGCCGAAAAATGGAAAGACCCTGCCTATGTGGCGTATTTTCAGGCCTTTACCAACACCTATGCCCCCGTGGCGGAACTACGGCGGAAATATGAGGAAGCCCTTGCCTGCCCCGGTGTAGAGGGCATTTCCATCGCCACCAGAGCCGATTGCCTGCCGGAGGATGTGCTGGACCTGCTGGCAAAGCTGAACGGAAAAACGAAGCTTTGGGTGGAACTGGGCTTGCAGACTGCCGATGAGGAATCCGCCCGGCGCATCCGCCGGGGCTATCCCCTTTCCGTATTCGAACAGGCTGTTTATGCTCTGGCGGAACGAAACATTTCCATTGTTGTCCATGTCATTCTTGGCCTGCCCGGGGAAACAAGGGAAACCGTTCTTCGCACCATCGACTGTGTGAACCGCCTGCCCATCCAAGGCATCAAGCTGCAGCTTCTGCATGTTCTTTCCGACAGCGATCTGGCGGAGAATTACAAAGCAGGAACCTATACCCCCCTCACCAAAGAGGAATATATCACCCTTGTGGGGGACTGCATCGCCCATCTGCGGGAGGATATCGTCATCCACCGCCTGACGGGGGATGGGGATAAAAATACCCTTCTGGCGCCCCTGTGGAGTCTGCGGAAGCGGGATGTTCTGAATACTCTCCATAAATATCTGAAAGACAATCAGATACGGCAGGGAATAAAATATAAAAGTTTTTAATGCGATTTGATATAAAGTATGCTAAAATAAAAACGCAATAGACAGTTGATTCTGACGAAAGCGCAGCTTTGTCTACACCCAAGAAAGGAGGTCTTTCCATGTCCATGCAGTATTCCACCAAAAAGCTGGCGGAGCATAAGCTCATCATCTTGCATCTCTTGCAGAAAATGGGTATTTCCCTTTCCAACAGCGAAATCTGTCAGTTCCTGTTGGAAAAAAATTATATGGATTATTTTTCTGTGCAGCAATATCTGGCGGAACTGGAAAGCGCAGGCTGGCTGGAAAAGACCCGGGAACAGAACAACACCCGCTATACCCTGACGGACGATGGGGAGGAAGTCATCAATTACTTCATCAACCGCATTTCCGACGAGGTGAAAAACGAGATCAATACCTATGTCCACGAAAACAGCAGACGTATTCGGGCGGAATATGCTGTGACGGCAAATTATTTCCCCGAGCTGAACGGGGATTATCTGGTAAAATGCGGTCTTTGCGACGACAGCGGTGCCACCCTTATGGAGATCAGCGTTTCTGTGGTTTCCAAGACCCAGGCACAGCAGATCTGCCGCAACTGGCGCAAGCATGTGAATCAGTATTACCGCAATTTTCTGGCTTCTCTGGCGGCGGAGGATAAAGAATTCCCCCAGGGAGAAAAAGAAAATCCCGTGGAATAATTACATAAAAATAACAAAAGCGACTTGAGACGAAACTCCCAAAGTCGCTTTTTTGATTTATCTTGCTTTCAGTTTGCAGATGCCCTGAGTCATGCTGCCCATGGGGCAGAAGGTACACCATGTTCTGGGTTTGAACAGCACCATTACAATGAGCCCAATGAGCGTAGCTGTCAGCATCATGCTGTAGAGTCCAAAGCTGAACTGGGCTACCCAATCGCTGACTGTGCCTGCCGTATAGGCCCAGCCCCAAGGCACACGGAAGGTCCAGAAAAGCTTTATGGTTTCTTTCAGCGTCCCTGCTCCCGATGCCACCAGATAGGTCTGGAAAACCATATTGGCAAACATGGTCATAAAGAACACCAGAAAGCCATATCGGAATGCCTTGGAATAGAAAAATTTCGGCGTGGGCCGATTTCTGGAGCATTTGCAGGTGGTGCCCAGCTTTGTGAAGAGTTGGCTTCTGCCGCAGAAATTATTGCAGAAGGCTTTATTCCCGCCGATGATGGCAATGAGCAGAGGCAGCAGGAATTCGATCATCCCCAGCCATGCAAAGAGGATATTGAAAAAGCCCAGGGTAAAATAGATGATCTCCCAAATCCAGAGATAGTCATACCAGTGTTTCTTTTTCATGCCTCTTCCTCCTTGATTTCGATACAGCCGGCGGGGCAGGTTTTGGCGCAAATGCCGCAGCCCACACATTTTTCCCCATCCACCACCGCATAGCAGCCCTTCCAGATGGAAATGGCTTCTCTGGGACATACCTTTCTGCAGGCACCGCAGGAAACACAAACAGCTTTATCGGGCACCGCCCATTTTTTCTTTCTCATTTCTTTTCCCCTCTTTCCACAGACGCTTTTCCCGTCCATTCTTCCAATCAGTTTCTACTTCTCGCTTCCAAACGGTAGATGGGTGCGCCCTGGGAAGAGAATTTTTCTTCATATTCTGTCATGATGTTGCCTTCATAATCGCTGTTGTGCAGGTCCAGGCTGATGTTAGAAAGCTTCCAGTCATCGGCACAGAATTCATTCAGGGAAAATTCAAAGAGCCCTCTATTGTCTGTTTTGAAGAAGATTTCCGCATTTTCCCCCATGATGCGGCGGTATTCCTGCAAGAAGCCCCGATAGGTCAGACGGCGTTTATACGTACGTTTTTTGGGCCAAGGGTCACTGAAATTCAGATACAATCTCTGGAATTCCCCCACCTCGAACAGATCGGACAGGTTGCTGGCATTATCCCAGACAAAAGCCAGATTGGGCAGTTCTTCGTCGGCTCTTCTGGCAGCCATGGCTACCACCGTTTCCTGCCGTTCGATGCCGATAAAGTTCACATCGGGATAGGTCTCTGCATTTTTCCGCAGGAAGCCCCCTTTGCCGCAGCCGATCTCCACATAAATGGGATTATCGTTGCCGAAATATTCCTTCCATTTGCCCTTTTTTTCAGGGGCATCGTTGATGACGAGGCTGTTCTCCAATAATTCCTGAGCTGCCCAGGGTTTCTTTCTGACTCTCATATATATACTCCTTTAATGTTTGAAATTTCAAAAATATCTCAATAGAGTATACATGGAAATCCCTATTTTTTCAACCTTCCCGCTCCAAAAAAGTCATCCAGTAGCCCCATTCATCATCCACCCGGCGGAATTCACGAAAGCCAAAGGACTTGGCATCGGCTGCATCCTTTTCATCATAAAATGCGGGCAGCCCCAGCCAAATGCCATCCTCCTGCTCCTGCAGGATCAGATGATGATAGCGGCGATAGGGCAGGAGGAAGAAAAACTCCCGCTGCCATTTTAGGGGAATCTGAGATAACAACAACAGTTCTTCCAAGGAAAGGCATTTCCACTGCTCCCCATCCCCGAAGGGCTCCAGCTCCCGATTTTGGGCGAAGATGCTTTCCTGCTGTTCTACGGGTTCCGCCGAAGGCTCTACCAAAGGTTTTTCCGTCTCCCTTTCCCGTTCCTCTACTTTTTCCTGCTCCTGCTTTTCGATGGGCTTAGGGGCAGGGTTCGCCCCCATATTGCGGATATTTTCCGTTTCCTGTGGGGTCAAAATGCCCGTTTCCTCCAGATTTTCCAGTTCCTGTCGGAATTTTGCCAAAAGCCCCTGAAAGCTGCCGTGATAGCTGGCTTTTTGTTCCTCTGCCACCTTGGCATTGGTGCCCTTGACGTTAGTGTTCTTGGGCGGTTCCTGTGGTTCTTTCCTCTTTTCAGAAACAGAAGGTGTTATCTGCACCACAGGGGGCGTCAAAACCGCTGCCTCCGCCGCCTGAAGCTTGATCTCTTCTTCCACTGCCTGCAGTTTCATTTCTTCTATGGGCTGCAGCGTCTTTTCTCTTGGCTTAAACTCCTTCTTCCAATTCTTCTTTTCTCCAAAATAAGCCGTCAAGGGGGCAGAAACGCCGCCCTTTCCATCCTCCGCCAGGATAAGGACAGTATGGAAATCCTCGGCTTTTTTCCCATTGCCAAGGGCATCGGGCTGAAATTCCCATTTCAGTTCCCCGTGTCCTTCCTTACTGTCGGGGCGCAGTTCCCCGCAGAAAATACTTTCCTCTCCCGCCATAACATAAACGGCATAGCCGCGGCCCAAAGGCTTCAGCCCCTGTACCGTCAGGTGCAGCTTGCCCTTGCCATTCTTCAATTCCATGACACAGCTGCCCCAAGGGGGACGCTTGCCAAGGGCATAGCCTGCCACCTCCTGCCGCAGCATCAGGAATACCTTATCATATCGTCTGTTATACATACCCTTCCTCCTCCGCTCTGCTTGTCTTTTTTCCATAGACATCACTGTTACAGGGTATGAGGGAAGAAGAAAAAAAAGAACCTCAATCCAGAGGTTCCTTAGGTTTTCCATATAAGGAAAGGGATGTGTTTTTATATGCTTTTTCCTTGCTGACGTCTTTCCCAAACCATTGGGGTGCAGAAAAGCTTTCTGCCGCCTCCAGGGAAGGAAATTCTACCTCCGTAGTCATCAGTCCTTCCAGTTCTCCCTCATAAATATCCACTTCCGCCGTCAGGCCCTCTGCCAAGGGGACAAGATAGCGTTTTTTGATGACAGGTGTGCCTTCTGTTTTCTGCAAGAGCCTGTCGTAATCCTCCTTGCTCAGAGGCAGTTCAAATTCTTCCCTTGCCAAGTGGCCTTTTCCCTTCACCGTCAGGATATAATCTTCGTTGCTCTGGCGGATACGGATGGTGGGGGAAAAGGAAATATATGCCTGGGAAATGGCAAGGCAGGGGTATGCCGTGATATCAAAGGGAATGTGTTTCGTCAAAAATTTCCGTTCAATTTCCATATTATTCCTCCTCGTAAATTATCTGCCCAAAACATTCGTGTCACTATTTTCACCAATCAATCTCTTGGAGAATTTATAATGGAAATTATGCATTCCCTCTCTGATATAGAATCGGTGGGTATCCTTCCGAAGCTGATTGCAGGCCACTTCTATCTGGCTGCAGCCATGGGCCAGCGCAACTCTTTCCGCTTCCGCAAGCATCCTTTTTCCTACGTTCTGATTCCTGCAATCACAATCCACCACAAATTCCATGATCTCTGCGATCTTCTCGCAATGGTGGAGCTGTTCTTCAAAGCGGAGATTCAGCATGGCTCTGACCTTTCCGTCCGCCTCGTCGATCAGGCAGTACATATCCTGCCGCTGCAGCTGACGAAAATAGATTTTTTCAAAGGCCCCATAGGGCAGTTCTTTCTGTTCCATATGGCAGATCAGATCATAGATGGCTCTGCAATCCTTTTCCATACTTTTCCGATACATCTTCCTCGCCTCTTTTTATGGTCTCTTCCATGCCATCAAAAATTCTTTTTCCCCTGTGTTTTCCTCCACAGCTTCCTGCTGTATCCAGAAGCCTTCTCTCCGATAAAACGCTACCGCCCGCTTATTTTTCTGATATACCTGCAAAGTCAAATGGGTCTTACACTGCTTTGCATGATCCAATAATTGCTTCCCGATGCCCCCAGACTGGGCTGTTTTGTCCACAAAAATGCCAGCGATATATTCCCCCGTGATACCAAGAAATCCCTTGATTTTCCCCTCCGCTTCATAGACATAGACTTCTGCCTGGGGCAATGCCTCCTGCACAAAAGGGAAATTTTCTTCCCAATAAGCTGCGGGAATAAACCCATGGGCCTGCTGATTCGTTTCCAGCCAAAGCTGCATCACTGGGGAAAGGTCTCCTTTTTCAAACGTTCTGATCATGTTCTGGTTCTCTTTCTAAAATTTTCTTTTTCTCTGTCCTTTGGTATAGTATACCACAGTCTTTCTTCCTCGGTTGAAAAAACATTCATTTTCCTGTAAAATAAAAATATTCGGACAAACTAAGAAAATCAGGAGGGATCTACCCATGAAAAAAGTATATGTATTCCTTGCAGAGGGCTTTGAAGAAATGGAAGCCGTAACCCCCGTTGACCTGCTACGCCGGGTGGGCGTAGATGCAAAATTCGTATCTATCACAGGCAACAAGGCTGTCACAGGTGCCCACGGCATCACCTATCAGGCTGACCTGCTGTTTGAAGAAATCGATACAGACGCTGATGCACTGGTGCTGCCCGGCGGTATGCCCGGCACACTGAATCTGCAGGCCCATCAGGGTCTGGCAGAGCTGCTGCTGGCCCAGTATGAAGCCCGGAAATGGGTCTGCGCCATCTGTGCCGCGCCTATGGTATTGGGCGCTCTGGGTATCGTGATGGGCAGAAAAGCCACCATCTACCCCGGTATGGAAGAACACCTCATCGGCGCAGAGCCTGTGACAGATGAAGTTTGTGTCAACGGCAATGTGGTCACATCCCGTGCCCCCGGCACAGCCATTCCCTTCGCCCTGAAGCTGGCAGAGCTGCTGACCGATGAAAAAACAGCGGAAGACCTTACTACTGATATCGTTTTTCGCAAATAAAGATGCGCTGAAATAACAGAGGCAGCATCTCTTCGGAATAGGATGCTTCGCCTACCTCTTCTGCTGCCTGCTGCACGGCAGGCAGGGGAAGATCAAAAATATACGCCACTTCTTCCAGGGTGTAGCTTTCCGGCAGATTGCAGGCAATGGCTCTGCGAAACATACCGCACAAGGGCGATGTGCCCTTTTGCATCAGGCGGAAAAAAACACCTTTGGTGATGAAGGAGACTTTCTCCTCCGCCAGAATCTGTTCTGCCCTCTGAGAAGAAAGCTCCAACACCTCCGCCACTGCATCTATGCTGTAGGGCGGGTCTTCCGTTTTCAAAAAAATATCTATCGTTTCTATCTGTGGTTGTATTTTCCGCTGATAGTAGTCCAAAAAAGTCCCCATAAAAATCTCCCCCTTCGTGGGCTTTTTCCCCATTGTAACAGGACAAAAGCGACCATGCCTAGCGGGAAAGGATGGAAAGAGGCCCGATATGAATGCCATTCAGAAATATTTCAAATACAGACAAAGCCTGATCGACCAATACGCCAAGGGTGATATGACCAAGCGGGAATATCTCCAGAAAAATTATGAAGCGGTGGTCTACGGGGATATTGGTCCTTTCCGCAATATGGATACGGTGGAGAAGGCCTTGTTCAATTACCAGTATTACAACGCGCTGGCAAAGGAAAACAAGACCATCAGCACCACCCGGGATATGGACTATGAACTGAAACGGGACTACCTGGAAAAAAGCAATTATTACTACAGCAAAAAGGATAAAGCCACCCTGACCGCCCTGCGGATGCTGGATTTTAAGGGCGTAGAAGCCTATTTCGTAAAGGTGCGAAGCAAATTTTTAAAAGGAAAGCTTTTTGAGATCGTCATTGAAGAGGAAAATATCATCCTCCACTCCACCAGCCCCCTCATTTTGAAATGCCTGCGGGAGGAAGGCGTGTTTCAGGAGGAAAGCAAGAAATCTGTCATTGATGAATACGTAAATCGGCGATACTAAATGATACTAAGTATAAGAAAACCCCAGAAAATCAACATTTCTGAGGTTTTTATTTTTGCAAAAAATATTCAATTTTTCGTTTTTGTCCATTATTTGTCCATTGTTCAGTATTTTTCTATTGATTTTTATATACTGATATACCTTTCTGAATATGAAAAACCACAGAAACAACATAGTTTAAGCAGCCTTACCCAATCGCTATTTGTCTTTCATCCGGTGCATGTTCTTTCGTGATCGCTCTGTACAAATGGGGCAGAAAAAAATCATACCCTCTTTCGCTATCACCATCTGCCAGCCTAACACATTCAAATTCTTTTGTTTCTTTCAGATATCGAATCTCGCCAGTTGCTTCCTTCGTTTCCAGTCCGTAAGCATAGACAATCTCAGTATCCGTATCATACAGTTTTGAAATATACCACCACACGCTATATCACCACCATTACGCTTCTTTTACCACCTGTGGACTTCTCAGGAAAAGATTTTCCAAGGCCTCCGCTGCTACTGCATCCGCTTCCTTGATAGCATGAGTATAGACCCTTGCTGTGATAGAGGTATCCGCATGGCCTAGCCGCTTCGATACCGTGGCTAAGTCTATGCCGTTGGCAATCATCAGGCTGGCGTTTGTGTGGCGCAGAGAATGGAGGGTAATATTCGGCAGATTATTCCGCTTCACAAAGCTTGCAAACCACTGGTAAAGGCTATCCGGGTGCATGGGCGCACCGTCCCAGCCCGTGAAAATATAGCCCGTATTCTTCCATCTGTCACCCAAGGCAAGCCTGTCCTCTGCCTGCCGCTTCTTGTGTTCCTTCAAGACTGTCACCGCCGTTGTGGGCAGCTTGATAGACCGCTTCCCGTTCTCCGTCTTTGGTGCTTCCTCATATAAGCCCACAGAGGGTAGATATTCTAGGCCGCCGTTTACAGTCAGTATGCCCCTTTCAAGGTCTACATCAGCCCATTTCAGGCCGCACAGCTCCCCTTTGCGTAAGCCGCTATAAACCAGCACTGTGATAGCGGTTCTGTATTTCTCCGGCGCATCGGCCAGACATTCAAACATCCTGATGGTTTCTTCACTGCTCAGGGTTACGCCCTTCTTCGTTGTTACCTTTGGAGCCTGCACCCTGCGGCAGGGGTTATCCAGCACAAGCCCCCACTTGACCGCCGTTTCCATCATGGAAGAAATCAGCCTGTGGTGTTGTGCAATCGTGCCACTGGAAAGCTTCTCCTCCGTCTTGATATCCTCAAAGGCTTTTTTATAGGTCATACCAAGGGTATCCGCAATCAGCTCTGCACTCTGCTTTTTGATATTCCGACCCTTGCAGGCATTGACTACGGCATCATAGGAGGCCCCAGACCGCCGAGAAAGCTCTATTTTAGAAAGCTTCTGTTTCTTACGCTCTGCATCAATATCCACAATGGGTTGGCTTACGCTGGCCTTTTTGATGCCCGCTTCACTCAGGTTGTTATAGAACTCCATCAAATGCAGCGGCTGAAGCTGTTCCAGCTTGATATGCCCAATGCCGGGCAGTATCCTTGTCAGTAATGACCGATACCGGGCAATGGATTTTTGCCGGAGGTTCTTTTCAGCATATTCCTTCATCCACTTTTCAGCAAATTCCCCGAAGCGGATAGAGCCGTCCACATAATGCCCTGTGGTAACATCGTTCTCAAACTGCACAGCCGCTTTATTCAATTCTTTTTCGATGCGCTTCGCTGTCCAACCCGCTTCCGGCTTCCATGTTTTTGTTTTGATGATCTGCTTGCCGTGAATGTCATAGCCGGCGGATACTCTGATCTGGTAAGTGTCTCCACGTTTTCGGATGGATGCCATGTAAGCCCCTCCTTTCTGTAAAAAATCATTTCGTGTACTCAATTATGCAGAGCATTTCAGTAATTCTTTTAATCGCTTCATGTTTCCCGCAATCATTTAGTCTTGCAAACAATTCTAACAACTCTTTTTCTTGGCTTTCTCTTTTGCTTACTTCTTTTTGAAATTCAGATATCGGCTTTCCCTGATATTCCGCAATACGATTGTTTGCAAAATGAACCAACTCATCCCTTTTATGTCTATAAACAGATTTCTCATAAAAAGCTGCGGCATTTTCTCCATGTAAAGTCGATATTCTATCCATCTCACTCTTTTCTTCATCCGTCAATATGTCGATGCATTGTTTATCCCCTCTGATGATCGCCTCAGATAGCCTACCAATATTTATATATATATCTTTTGGTACCAACAAATCTTGAACAGAAACGCCTAATATCTTTGAGACTTTTTCTATTATTTCTGAACTCGGTTCACGATGGTTGTTTTCGTAATTAGAATATGTTGATACATTGATTCCCAAACTTTTAGCCATATCTCTTTGAGAAATTCCTTTTTCTTTTCTTAATTGTTTTATTCTATCCCCAATTTTTATAAAATCATTTACACCCATTTTAGCACCTCCCACCTAATAATACACGGTATTGTAAACTTTTTCAATATTTTTCCCAATTTTCATTTGAAATACACAAATATGTGTGCTATTATATTATTTAGAAAAGATACACGGTTTTGTGTATTTTCGAAAGGAGTGATTCAATGATAATTAACGCGAAAAATTTTATTTTAGCAATGGCAAGAGCAAAATTAGGAGCAGGAGAGCTAAGTAACAAATCATGTATTGGAAAAAATACTATTTATTTAATATGTAAAGGCGGTTACAAAACAACACCACGAACAGCAGGCAGACTTGCGGAAGCATTGGGTGTAGATGTCACTGAAATTATTGAGAGATAAACCGGAAAAGGGGTGAATATATGAGAAGAATGAGACTGATTTCAGAAGCATTTGCAGAAATCAAAGAAGCCGACCCAAACACTGCTATCACCATGACAGGCTTTCGGCGGCTGGTACTGGATGAGCGCATCCCAAGCATTATGATCGGCAACAAAAGACTGGTATCCATGGAGGATGTAGAACACTTCTTCCAATACGGAGATACCAAGCAGGAAGCGGCAAAGGAAACGGGTAAAATCCGCCCCATTGCGATTTAAGGCGGTGACAGCATGGAATACACTGATGTATTATCCCGCTTCCAAGGCGTGAAAATGAGCGGCAACGACAAGGCTGTCTGCAAATGCCCCTGCCATGATGACAGAAAAGCAAGCCTTTCCATTGACAAAAGCGGAGATAAAATCCTCTTTCACTGCTTTGCCGGTTGTGAAACAGAGGATATCCTTGCGAAAGTCGGGCTTACTTTTGCAGATACATCCAACAGCACAGATCAACAAAAAGGATACTTAGAAAAATTGGAAGCCCAAAAAAGGAAAACGGTATCTGCCGTTTACAAATATACAGACGAAAATGGGCACTATCTTTATGAAAAAATCCGCTTCCATGACAAAGATATGACGATTGGTGTATATGACCAGCAGAAGGAAGCATTTTCTTTCGGTCTACAGGGCAGAAGTAGAACCTTATTTCATCTTACAAACCTGATTGATGCGATATCCAAAGGAAGCAGAGTTTTTTATGTGGAGGGAGAAAAAGACGTTCTGACCTTAGAGAAGCTTGGCTTTGCCGCAACAACAGCAGGCAGTGTCAACGACTGGAAACCAGAGTATGCTCCATATTTCAAAGGAGCAGATGTTGTGATCCTTCCCGATAACGATGAACCGGGATTGACCCTTGCAAGAAAGGTATATAAAGACCTGGAAGGGACAGCGGCAAAGATTCTAATCGTCAAAACCTCCTCTGCACCAAAAGGAGATGTGACGGACTACATAGAAGAAGGCCATACAAAAGAGGATCTGCTGCGGCTCATTGACGAAACAGAAGCGGCAGTCAGTAGCAAAGACCAAGACAAAAATGGTTGTTCTTTGGAAATGACAACAATGGAGACTGCAGAGGAAAAATCCCCAGAATGGCTTATCACGGACTACATACCAAAAAGGAGCATTACCGCCATAGCTGGGGACGGCGGGAGCGGCAAAACCACCGTATGGTGTGAAATTGCGGCAAGCATCAGCAGCGGAAACCCCAGCTTTCTGGTAAAGAATCTGATACCTGAATCTTTCCAGAGCGGCGAAGGGCAGCGGGTTTTGTTCTTTTCCGCAGAGGATTCCTTTGAATATACATTGCGGCGCAGGCTCAGAAAAAACGGTGCAAATCTGGCAAATATCTTTTCTATTGATATTTCAGATGACCGCTTCCAGCATATCCGCTTCGACAGCGACTTTTTAGAGAAATTGGTTGAAAAATACCGTCCTGCCCTGCTGATCTTTGACCCGCTGCAGGCTTTTGTCCCTCCCAATATCAAAATGGGGGACAGAAACGCCATGCGTACCTGTATGCGCCCCTTGATCGGGCTGGGTGAAAAATACGATTGTTCTTCCCTTATTGTCGTTCACAGCAATAAGCAATCTGGACTTTGGGGCAGAAAGCGTATTGCTGACAGTGCGGATATCTGGGACATTTCCCGCAGCGTTTTGATGGTGGGAGAAACCAAAGAAAAAGGTATCCGATACATCTCCCATGAAAAATGCAACTATGGTGCTTTAGGTGATACCGTCCTTTTCTCTCTGGACAATGAAAAAGTTACCTTTCGGGAGTATACCGACAGAAAGGATAAGGATTTCGTAACAGAATTTGATTATACCGTACGCCAGGCACCACAACGGGAAGAAGCGATAGAGTTTATCCTCGATTTCCTTAAAGATGGAGAAAAGGAAGTCGCTGAATTGGACGCAACGGCAAATGCAATGAATATCAGCAAAAACGCTTTGAAAAATGCAAAAGCCTTTTTGCGAAAAAATCAAAAAATCGAAGATCGTTCTGAGGGTTATGGAAAAAACAAGGTATTTTTCATTTCTCTTACTGGATGACTTCCCTTACATCCTTTTTTAAACCCAACGAGTAAATAAAAAATACAGTAAAATCAATGGTTCTGTTTACTGGATGGGGGCAACGAGTAAAGACAATAAGCAACGAGTAAGAGATATTTACTGGATGGGGGCAACGAGTAAATGAAACCCGATAAAATCAAGGGTTTTCTCCTTACTCGTTGGGCTTGTCTATGGATATAGGAAGCCCCCTCCAATAAAAAATAGAAAGGAGGTCAAACATGATACAGGTTAAAATTGTAAACGTTCCTATCCAAGTAGGATCAGGGACAATCTACTTTGAAGATAAGGTAAATGCAAAAATTGAGGAACTGGAGAGAACCGGGATGCGTGTGCGAAGTGTTGATGTACAGTATGTACCGGGTGTAGGATGCAACGCTGGCGGCTTCGCAACCATCTATTACGATGATTCAGCCAACTACCAGGAGAACCCGGAAGAAATCGAGGACTTATACCATAGAAAGTGACAGCCATGGCAGAAAGAATTAAACTTATGACCGATGAGGAAGCGGCCTATTATGTTACACAGATAGCTCGGAGGGGCAAAGCCAACGCCCTGCCGCCGGAACAGCTTGCAAAATACAAGAAAGCCTATGACGGCATTACCACACATCTGAAAGAAAACTTCCGTCCGTACCTTGTGTATTATGTTTCTAGTGGAAAAAATCGGCTGTCCGAGCCTATCCTTGCGGAAACCATCAAAAAATCAAAAGCCATTGATCTATTCCAGAATTTAAACAATGCCTTATCCGCCGGGGATGCAGACACATTCAATTGGTATTGCTGGCTACTGAAGCTGTTGTATCGGGTGGAGGAACATGAGCAAAAGAAGCGGGACAACACAATTTAATGACACGATACACGGAGATAGTTTTTTGACACGATAAAAAGGGGGAGCGGCATGACAAATGAAGAACTGGCGGCACTGATCCAAGAGGGCAATACTGCCCTTCTCCCCTCATTGTGGGAACAGGTGGAGCGGTTCGCCGCTGCCAAAGCAAGAGACTATTTCAGCCTGCATCCCCTGACCTGTGCCGCTGCGGGTGTTACCTTGGAGGACTTACAGCAGGAAGCCTATTTTGCCCTTCTGGATGCCGTCAAGTACTTTGAGCCGGAAGCGGGTCATACCTTCCTTACATACATGAGATACCCGCTGCAAAACGCTTTTAATGCCCTATGCGGCAGGCGGACGCAAAAGAGCAAACAGGCACCTCTTAACCACAGCAAGAGCCTGTATACCCCCATTGGGGAAGAAGATATCACCCTTGCGGATACTCTGGAGGATGAAAGTGCAGCAGAGGATTTTCAGCAGGCGGAAGCGGCTATCTATCGAAAACAGCTTCATAATGCTTTGGAGGAATGTCTTGCAACCCTTCCTGAGATTCAGGAAGCGGCTATCAGATGCCGTTTCTATGAAGGGCTGACGATTGCACAAACTGGTGAAAAAATCGGTCTAAGTCCAACGCAGAGCAGGAACAGGGAGTATGAAGGGCTGCGGTCATTACGCACAGGAAAGAACCGAAAGCAGCTTGAGCCTTTCAGAGAGGATATCATTTCCAGACACGCCTACCACGGCGGCTTTACATCATGGCGCAATAAGGGCATGAGTTCCACAGAGTACACCGTTTTGAAGCTGGAGCAGGCCAGAGAAGAACAGTATCCCCCCCGGGGTGTATTGCTCCAAGAATAGAGACCTATCCTAGACCACGATGGCCCCATCGTTTAAAAAATATTCCCAAAATGGGGCAATCAGGGGAAAACCATATTATTTCAGCATATATTCTGCTATGTTTCTGCACTGCTTCCGCCCCATTTCCGCCCCGATTTTAGCCGTTTTTCTGCTGTAAACGGTGCAATACTACACCCCTCACGCACGCATACACCCGTTAAAATTGTAGTCCTGGCATCGGTCTCCAAATGCGGATACGGCCTGTAAAAATAGGGGGGGTATCGAAAGAAACCCAAAAATATTTTTTGTCCACTACACAACACGACCGATCGGCTTTTCAGAAAGTCGATTTTTTTTGACCGGGGGTGTCCCCCTTTTTATTTTCTCGTTCAGAGTGGGAAAAGGCTTCACCCCCGCAGTAGACCATACGCCTTTTCAAACTCTGAGGGTACGGGGGTATAACAAAAGAAAAAGCAGGCTGTTATGCCTGCCCCCTCTGTGGTTTATTCGGTATGTGTACCAAGTTCTTTCCCAATCTTAACGCCCATATCCAGCCCGAAGCGGAAAGCGCTTCTTTCAGCCGCCTGTGTCTGTTCTACTGCAAGTTGTACCAGAGTGTCGTTCTGGATATGGCTCAATGGTAAACTGCTGATATATTCACTCAGCTTCTTGGCAGCTTCCAGAAACTCATCTGTGCGCTCGATCTGGATGTAGTATTCTTCCTCAATATCGGAAGGGTAATGGATAATGTTCTTATTTTCGCTCATTGTGCAAGCTCCTTTCTTTTCTTCTATTGGTTTGTGCCGATTCTCGTTTATCTTTTTAGTCCTCTGGGCTTCTTCTGGTCTATATTCAGATAAAGCCAGAAATTCCAATCTATTTTCTGTCTGACTGCCATATATCCAACGTAGGTACCATTTCCCTTTTTGAAATACCTGGCGTATGTATCCAATTCTCTTTCCGCAGACTTAATATCGATATCTTCGCCTTTTCCTGCTTCTGTCCGCTTCTCCTTGATGTAATTGAAATCGTCCCTTAATTCCATAACCTTCATTATGTGCTGGAATTTGTTACAACTCATAAGTGCCAACTTTGGAAGTTCTAACACACTTACAGGAATCTTCACAAGGCGAGATATGCCTACCATTTCATCATGTGTTAATTTCTCGTCTCCATTGAGGGCAGCTTCTAACAGTTCTGACGTTATTCCTGCGTGGCTCGCAATGGCCGGCTTACCGCAGATATGCCAGTTTACAGCATCAAATAAATTCGGGTATCTCATGCCTTCGATTTCGATTAAGTTCATATATCCCCGCTTCACTCCGCCGCACCCGCCTTTTCCACTTTATACAGGCTGTCAAGGGCGTCCCTGAAGCTGTGTCTAAGTTCCGCCGCCCGTTCGCACATCAGTTTAAGTGCAGGCGCGTAGCTTTCAATATCCGGCTTAAATCCGCCATTTTCAAAAGAATCCCATGTGACAAACGCCAAAGACGCAACCTTATCACATTCAATGTAGATTTCTTCAAGTTGGCGAATGACTTCATTGATTTTCATTTATGTATTTCCTCCATATTCTTGACTTTGTACGGAGGGGCAGGCTATACTATAACCATACCCCTTCCGGTTGGGTATCCCTTGCTTTTGCTTTGGTCGGCTGCTGCAAGGGCTTTTTTTATGCGATCGTGAAGCGGCGGCTAATGCTGGGCTTCAAAAACTGTGCGTAGATTCTGGGATGTGCCTGCTTCAAGGCTTTCCCATCCAGTCTGTTTGTTGCGACCTCCTTCCATCTGATAACATGGTTGCTGGTTGCCATTTCTTCAACTCCTTTGGCTTCCATATCTGCTTTCAGCTCGTCTTTGATGGCATCCGCTTTCTTTTCCAGTTCTCTGATCTGGGCTTCTAATTCTTCCAGTCTGGCAAGCCGTCTTTCAATTCTTCTTTCTGTCATAGGGTTGACCTCCTTTTGATGTACTTTGCAATCGGTAGCGGGTGGCGTTAAGTCATCTCCTAGGCCTCTGCCGTTGCTGTCAGTTCTTATCCGTTCCCGCTTTTCTGTTGTAGTCTTGATGCTATCGTCTACCTTCACTCGATTGCCGTATTTGATTTACACCCTTATTATACATCATAAAGAGTGTATAGTCTATTGACAGACCATCCAATTATACGCCGTTTATAGTGTATGTTTTTGGTTGCATTATACATTGTAAAGTGTGTATATATGTGGTATTATATAATCAGAAAATTATACTTGTTATCTGGAAACCCACAAAAAGGAGTTGATAGCGTGGCGGGAAAGATTATTTATGATAAATTGCGTGAAAAAATGAAAGAAAAGGGACTGACCACTTACAGGATCAGAAAAGAAAAGATTATTTCCGAAGGAACTTTGCAGAACATCAGAAATGATGGAAGAATAACGACAGATGCGATTGCGTCCCTGTGTGCGGCTTTGGACTGCCAGCCCGGGGATATTCTGGAATATGTACCTGATGAAATGATGCAGCAGGATAGTGAAGTGTAAACTACGCAATCATATCCACAGAGGTGATAGAATGAAGCTATCGAAAGCACTTGGGCATCAGGTCAAGGTGACGTTCAAAGATGGCCCTGAGTGATACAGATAGGCGTTATCTTATTTTAGATGCAGTTGAGCGAGCAAAAGAAGCTGGTGTATCGATTGAATACAACGACTTTATGAGGAGGGTTGTGTATGGATACTAAATTAAAAAAGGAATTAGATTTGGTAGATGCAGTTATCACGGATTATCAGAAAAACAACTCTACTGATAAAACTTGCTTATACTGTGGAGAAAAGATGGAGATGGGAAAACAGAATAGTTTTTATGAAGTTAGATGCCCAAAAGGCTGCATCAGCGAAACATTTAGAGGAATTTAAACCACTAGCCGAGAAGAAAGGAATGAGTATGCTCCATTACACAATATGCAATATGCCTAATGAAGAACTGTTTTACAAGCAATGCGCAGCACTGGAAAAAAATATTCCTGAATTGATGAAAGAGCCATTGCTGGAAGATGTAGCGGGATAATGACAAATAAGGAGGACTGAGCAATGGACTTCACAAAAATAGACCAGCTATCCGCAAAGCTGCGCTCCATGCGCCCACTGAATGAAACGGAGCTAAAACGGCTGCGGGATGAATTTATAATCGAGAACACATACAATTCAAATGCCATTGAAGGGAATACTTTGACCCTACGGGAAACAGCCCTGATTCTGCAAGAGGGCATTACCATAGCGGAGAAGCCCATAAAAGACCATCTGGAGGCGATTGGGCATAAAGACGCATTTACCTATGTTGTGGAGCTTGCAGACCGCAGAGAGCCCCTCACAGAGCGTACAATCAAGGATATACATGCCCTTGTGCTGATGAATGATGCATCCAACCGGGGAATCTATCGCCGTGTTCCCGTTCAGATCCTTGGAGCGGCGCACACACCCCCACAGCCCTATCTTGTACCTGTGGAAATGGAAAAGCTGATTGCAGAGTATGAAGCCATGAAGCAAGACAAGCATATTCTGGAAGCGGTTGGCCTGTTCCATCTGCTCTTTGAGGGGATACATCCATTCATTGACGGCAACGGCAGGACAGGACGGTTGATCCTCAATCTGGAACTGATAAAGGCGGGCCTGCTTCCTATCAACATCAAATTCACAGATCGCCGCAAATATTATGATTGCTTCGATGAATACCACAGGATGGGGAATGCTGAAAGCATGATAAAGCTGATTGCAGATTATGAAGCGGCAGAGCTGGAAAAGAGAATTGCAATACTAACAGAATTTGAATAAATCAGGCATTGTGGTTGTTGTATTATTTGCAACAGCCACTTTTTAATGCTCTATCGCATCTCTACCGTATCATTTTCCTGACCTCAAGAAAATGGTCTATGTAGTTGTTGCATCTTCGCAATCACCACGCATTAGCCTTTAAGAGAAAAATCCCATGTTGAAAAGGAATATTTTGGACAGATGCCAGAGAAAGGAACATTTTAGGCAGATGGACAATCAGAGGGGCGGACACGGATTCCGCTCCTTTTTGCGTAGCATTCCATTTTACAGGCTATGCCTATAAGGAAAGAAGCCGCTGCGGAAGTGGCAAAAACTCATTTTGATTTTCCCCCATGAGTGGGGAATGGACAATTTGACGATTCGCCAGAAGTTGCGAAAACCGCAGACAATTTCGGTTTTTAACATTTTTGTTAGAATCTCGGGTACCATTTCGGTACTCCACTTTTTTCGAAAATTAGGAAAAACTCAACTCAACGACATTTTGTCTATGAGCTGCCAGACTTCGGACAATTTGACGATGGTTCCCAAGAAGCTGGGAACCTAAATCAATTTGATTTTGGTTAATGTCGTGATTTCCGACTTTACTCCTTATTCCGCAAATCTTGAATTTCCCGATTCGCAGCTACACAATTTGCGGCGTTGCAAAATCCTGCAACGGGATATATAAACCAATGGGACACTTTTGTTCCACGGTCTGGCCGATGTCATTTCTGTCCGTCATTCCCCCGGGGGCAAAATCTGAAATGCTGGCCAACTTCTCCACACGGAACTGTCGGGGGCAAACGTAAAAAATTTTTTAGAAATGAAACTAGAAAACCGTCGGGTTCCGTTGGAAGTCATTGAAAACATGATGTTTTTCTTTTATAGGCTCAGTTGCAAAAACCTGATAAAACCTGATGTTTTTATAAAAACCTATCAAAACTTTACATTTTTTATAAAAAAACATAGAAAAAACGAAATCAATTTCATAATTCGCAGGTACTTGTATTTCTCAGAAACAGCCTGTAGAATGAAATGTATCAACATCTACCCGCTCCGGTTGACAGACACAGCGGGGGGTGGCTCGTCTTTTACAGGCTGGCCCTTTCAATAATACGAAATAAGGAGGACAAAAATATGTTATACGTATACCCAGCAGTATTCATAAAAGAGGAATTGGGATACTCCGTTATCTTTCCAGATTTAAACTATTTAGCCACTTGTGGCGAAAATCTGAAAGAAGCCGAAGCAATGGCAGTTGATTGTCTTGCCGGTTACCTGTATGAAGCCATAAAAGACAATGTTGTCATTCCTGCCGCTTCGGATGTTCTGAGAATAAACCCACAGGATGCCATGGAATGGCTGGAAATGGAACCGTGTGAGGCGTTTGTTAATATGGTGACCGTTGATGTAGACGAATACGCAAAGAAGCACTTTTGAAGGCAAAAACCGTCATAAATCATCCTGTAATTAAGTTTTTTTCCTGGTAAAGTATGCTGCTTATTTTCTGCTATTTCTTGTCCATTATCTGTCCATTATTTTCTCAAAAACAGACCATAATAGCCCACAATAGACAAATCGCAACATCGAAAAAACCTTGATTTTCCGCCATTTCTAAAAACGCACAAAAACAGAAAACGGGAAAGTATCAGAATACGTAAATCACAGATACTAAGCGGAGAAAGTCTCCGCTTTTTATTTTTCTGTAAAAAGAAAAAGCCTGCGAATGTAGTGGCGGCTTAAGAAAGCATTATTTCAATTTTTTATTGATTTCTTAAGCCCCACTACGAGGATGTCCCGTAATAAGAAAACACTTTGCAAAAAAGAAAAATCGAAAGAAAGCTTGGCTTCAAGCATTTCTTTCGATTTTTTGTTTTCTTATAGGGACTCCTCTAGGGCAGGCTTTTTTTATGTAACATTTTAGAACAGACCCACCTTGGAAAGGTATCTGTCGATCAGTTCCAGTTTCGCTTCTGTGGAATAACCCATCCGCTTACTGATGAAGGAGCAGAGCAGCTCCATGGTGAACAGTACGCCCACATAGGAATTGAAAAAGGTATTGCTATCCACGCTGACCGTCAGCAGCTGGGTCGCATACTGGGCCAGAGGGGAGCTGGCCTTATCGGTGATGAGGACGATCTTCGCCCCTGCATCGTAGGCCATCTGAGCTGCCAGCAGGTCCATTTCAGAATATCTGGGGAAGCTGACTGCAATGATACAATCGTTTTCCGTGATGTCGCAAAGGTGGTCGATGACGTTCAGCGCCGGATGGGAAGTTTCATACACATCGGGCAGCAGATGCTTCAACAACAGCAGCAGCATATCACCCACGCAACTGTTGGCACGGGAAGTGACGATGAATTTCCGCTTGCTGCCGGCGATAAGCCCCGCCGCACGTTCAAAGGCAATGGTATCATTATTGTTGATGCAGGATTTCAGATTCTGCATCACATTGGAAAAATAGCTTTCCATGATATCACTTTGATCCAGCTTGGAAATACTCAGCTTCAATCGTTCCGAAGGGATGGTGATATTTTCGGAAACGCTGTTGATCCGTTCCGTATAGGTCTTACGAATAGCCTTCTGGAAATCCATAAAACCGCTGTAGCCCAAAGTCCTAGTAAAGCGAATCACAGAAGAATCGCTGACATGGAGCCGTTTTGCAATCTCCGTAGAGGTAATGAAGCAGGCTTCCGCAAAGTTATCCAACACAAATTCCGCGATCAATTTTTCCTTTTTTGTTAGCTTTACGCCCATAAGCTGGGCTCTCAATTCCTCTGTCATGCCTTTTCACCTACTCTATATAAAAATACTGTATCCTCTGATTTTGTATGCGAGGGACGTTCAAATGTCCCCTTCTATTCTTCATTGAAACACATTGGGACGCTTTTTTCAATAGAACCTTTCCAAAATGTTCCAAATTACAGAAAAAAGTACATTCTCCGCCATTTTTTGCGGAAGAAACCCCCACAATTTAATAAATTCTTTATTGTTCCTTCCCAGCTCTTAAGGTATAATAATAAAGTTATAAAAATATAACAGACGGTAGACATTTTGTCTCACTGGTGGAAATCCTGATTTCGACGAAAACTGATTTAGGAGGAGAACAATTTGGCTGAGACCTTAGCAACCTGGTTTGTAGAAAACCTGTCCGGCACCCTTTCCAGGGAACTCATCGTATTCATCGTATCCCTGATGCCCATTTTGGAGCTGAGAGGCGGCATCATCGCCGGCTTCGCCATGGGTATGGAATGGCTGCCCACATTTATCATCGCATATATCGGCAATCTTTTGCCCATCCCCTTCATCCTGCTGTTCATCCGGTTCATCTTCCGGGTAATGAAGCAAACGCCCTTCCGGGGGTTCGTGGAATGGTGCGAAAGAAAAGCCGATGCCAAAAGCGACAAGATCAGAAAATATGCCTATTGGGGCGTGTTCCTTTTTGTAGCCATCCCCCTGCCCGGTACCGGCGCATGGATGGGTGCCCTCATCAGCGCCATGCTGAACATGGATCCCAAAAAGACATTTCCTATCATTATGGTCGGTGTCCTGACGGCAGGCATCATCGTTTCCATACTGAGCTTCGGCGTACTTGGCAGCATTTTTTAACAGGAGGAAAACCATTCATGGCAGAAAGAATTTCAACCCCCAGCAGAACAAAAGAGATCATCGAAGCCAACAGCTTCGCTTTCAAGAAAAACTTCGGTCAGAACTTTCTGATCGATTCCAACATTTTGGATAACATCGCTTCCTGCGCCGGCGTTACCAAGGACGACTGCGTGCTGGAGATCGGCCCCGGTATCGGTTCCCTGACCCAGGTATTGGCAGAAAACGCCAGACAGGTGGTGGCTGTGGAGATCGACAGCACCCTCATCCCCATCCTGCGGCAGACTTTGGCAGACTATGACAACATTGAGATTTTGAATCAGGATATCCTGAAAACAGATATCGATGCCATCATTCAGGAAAAGAACGGCGGCAGACCCATCAAAGTGGTTGCCAACCTGCCCTATTACATCACCACCCCCATCATCATGGATTTGCTGGAAAACGAACGCCATGTGGACAGCATCACCGTTATGGTGCAGAAGGAAGTGGCAGAACGGATGCAGGCAGGCCCCAAGGATAAGGAATATGGTGCCTTGTCCGTCGCCGTGCAGTATTACTGCGACGCCAATCTGGATATGATCGTGCAGCCCTCCTGCTTCATGCCCCGGCCTAAAGTGGCATCCGCTGTCATCACCCTGAAGGTACTGCCCGAACGAAAGGTAAAAACAGCCGATGAAAAGCTGTTCTTCCATATCGTGAAATGCGCCTTCGGTCAGCGCAGAAAGACCCTGATGAACTGCCTGTTCAATCTGGGCAATCTGGGCTTTAGCAAAGAAGAGCTGACAGAAATTTTGCAGAGCCTTGGCTGGGATGAACGCATCCGCGGCGAAGCCTTGGATCTGGAAGAATTTGCGGCATTGACAGACTGCATTGCCGAACGAAAAGCAAAGAAATCATAAAAATGAGCCTATCGGAAGAGCCGATAGGCTTTTTTACTGGGAAAAACAACACCGCTTTTCGTCAATATTTCGTCCGCCTTTTTTTCGTTTTTCCTCCAAAATATGCAGTTTCGACAGACACCATTCGACGGCGTTTTCCAGCGTTTTCGCGCGGTTTCAAAAAGATTGTGGAAACGTCAGTTTTCCTTGAATTTCCGCGCTTTTTTTGTCTCACGAATGGTTCTTGCCGCCGAAAAATTTCTATACTATAATCAACCCAAAAGCAAGGAAGTTCTGCATAAACATTCACGAAACAACAACTGGAGGGATCAATTTGAATCAAAATACAATAAAAGTTTTGCTGGCAGACGACAATAAGGATTTTTGCGACATCATCGTCGATCATTTGAATAAACAGGAAGATATCACTGTGGTAGCTGTGGCTATGGACGGCATCGATGCCATGAACAAAATTCGGGATACCCACCCCGACGTTGCCATCATCGACGGCATCATGCCCCGGCTGGACGGGCTGGGTGTTTTGGAACGGCTGCAAAAGGCGGACGAAGCCGACCGCCCTGTGACCATCATCCTCTCCGCCCTCAGCCAGGATAAGGTGGTACAGAAGGCACTGGATCTGGGGGCAGGCTATTACATGGTGAAGCCCTTTGATATGGATGCCCTCACCCAGCGCATCCGTCAGCTGATGCAGGAACAGAAGCCCCTGCTGAAAACGGGCACTGCTATTCCTGCCGCTGCCAATTCCGCCGCATACGACCTGGAAACAAAGGTCACCAATATTCTGCACGAGATCGGCGTTCCCGCCCATATCCGCGGATATCACTATATGCGAGAAGCCATCATCATGAGCGTCAACGACATGGATGTGCTGAATTATATCACCAAGGAGCTGTATCCTTCTATCGCAAAAAAATGCAACACTACTCCCAGCCGGGTGGAACGGGCCATCCGCCATGCTATCGAAGTAGCTTGGAATCGGGGCAAGGTGGATGCCATCGATGCCCTCTTCGGCTACACCGTAAACAACCATAAGGGCAAACCCACCAACAGCGAATTTATCGCCCTCATCGCTGATAGATTGCGGCTGGAAATGAAGGCTAGCTAACTGGCTTAAAATCAGGGTTTTCACGATTTTGGCAAACCTATAAACAAAAATGTTCATAGGCTTTTCAGGGACAATAAATACCATTCCAGACCTATAAACATTTTATTTTCAGACCTATAAACCTTTTGATTTGTTGGGTGCGGAAAATACCAACGAATCAGGAGGTTTTTTTATGAGAGAAACTTTTATTCAGATTGAGGATTTCCTTATTTACTGCCAGACCAAAGGCTTATCCATTAAGACAATCAAAAGCTACGAACAAACGCTAAAATTATTTGAACGGTATCTTGTTGATCTGAACATAACATCTTTTAAAAAGGTTACAGCAAGAACGATACTAAATTATATTAGTTTCATACAAGAAAGAGGGAAATATACGGTGGCAGCGGATGATAAATCAAAAGCCTTCAATCATCCAGAAAACAGAACCGACCTAGGGAAAAGAGTATCAACAACAACCATCAATAATTATATTCGTAATCTGAAAGTCTTTTTCAATTTCTGTGTGACATTTGATATTATCCAAAAAAACCCGATGGAAAAGATTCGTCAGATTCCCAACAAAAGAAAAGCAAAAGATTTCATAACAGATTCACAGTTCCAGCTTCTGCTTCAACAATTCAATCTCGCATCTTATAGCGAATACAGAGATTACATCATTACCCTTCTTCTGATGGATACAGGCATGAGAATCACCGAATGTCTGCTTATAAAAATCGAAGATATTGATTTTACAAAAAGAATAATTTTTCTTCCATCGGAGAACACGAAAGGGAAACGGGACAGGACGGTTTTCTATTCATCCAAAATGGCTCTGATGCTGAAACGCTGGCTTAAATACAGAGACATCTACACAAACACACAATACCTTTTTTCCACACAAAAAGGAAAACCCATTATCAATAGCGTTTATGAAAAAAATTTCAGAAACGCTTGTGCCAAAGCAGGTATCGAAAATGTTTCTCCTCATACTCTGAGGAACAATTTTGCCAAACGCTTTTTGATGAACGGCGGTAACATTTATATCCTCTCTCAGATCTTGGGGCATAGCAGCGTAGAAGTTACTGAACAGGCATATCTCGACCTGACAACCGAAGATATTTGCGAGAACTATCAAAATTACAGTCCATTAGCAAGAATGAAATAAACAAAAACAAGGGATAGGCTATCAAAAACCTATCCCTTTTATACACCTTTTCAGCATCTTTCAGACATCTTTCAGACATCTTTTTTACATCTTTTCTTTATCTTTTTATCATCTTTTGGTTCATATCTGGATGAAATATCTGCCAAAAAATTCTTAAACCCTTCAACTACTTCCGGGGGATCTGTAATCGTGACATTCTTATGAAGCCCACAAATCCATCCATAAAACTGGTCGCTGATTTCTATATCCGCAGTCACAACGAAATGCCAATCATCAGAAGGTCTGTAATATGTGTTCGCACCATTTCCCAACTTTTCAACAACAGCATCCAGTAGGCGATTTGTAAAACGCATTGTCACTCGCTTCTGCTCGCCGCCAAACATTGAAAACACTCGCTGATTGTAAGAATCAATATCTATCTTTTTGTATTCTTCTTCCCCTTCTCTCTTTTCTTGCAGTTCTTCAACACCTTTCATCCTGTCAATCCTGAATGTAAGTATTTTTTTATAATTACTGTTATAGGCAAGAAGATAATAATTGCCGTCGCTGATAAGCATTTTAAAGGGGCTAAGAATATATTTTTCACCTTTATGACGAGCTACTTGCTGAGCTCGGTTCTGGATTGTGTGTTTCATATAATAGAACCTTATTTTATGATTGTTTTTGATTGCTTCATTGATCGTAGGAATATAATATCTTACATAATCATTCGATGTTGCGTTTCTTCCAACCAAATATACATCACTTCGTAATTCTTTGGCTTCGTATTTGTTTGTCAGTTTCCCCAATTTTTTCTTTAATTCTTTCGCCTGATTCCGTGAAATAAATTTTGCCGAATTGATACACTCTGCCAGAAGTTGAAGATCTGTTGGCTCAAATTGTAAATTTTTAGCATAAAAACCGTGTCTATGTTTATAAATTATCGCTTTTTCTTCATTATCAAAATCATTATCAATGGCTTCTTCCGCTTCTTCAATCGTTGCATTATTTTCCAACATCCAAATTGCTTTATTCATAGCATCAATATCTTTATAAACCGAATGCCGCTCCGCATCAACACCGCAGTCCTCAGATAGATATGCAGCAATATTATCCGCAGTAATTGTTTTGTTTTCGTTTGAATTTCTCAATAAAAATTGATAAATCAAATACGGTTTCATTCTCTGATTTGGTTTTCTGCCATGTTTGGCTTCTACTTCTGAAACAGTTTCTTTTTTTATTCCATTTTCAAATTTATCTTTTTTCTTCATGCTAACCTCTTTATATAAAGAAAAGGGCGGACTTCTCCACCCTAATTTACTCTTTAATCGCTAATAATTCCGTAATCATACTTTCCAGTAATGGTAAGTACTTTTTATCTATTCTATGAATTTTATCAAGAAGCATTTCATCTGTTTCTCTTTCTTCACCAAAAAGAACATAATCCGCGGAAAGACCTAAAACTTCACAGATTTTCACAAGCATTTTTACGGAAATGCCAGTTCTTCCTCTTTCAACCTCTGCCATATAGGAAACACTGACTTCCAATTTTTCAGCAATTTGTTCTCTTGTGTAGCCTAAATCCTCTCTTGCTTTTCTAATTCGTGCGTACAAAACCATCACCTCTATTGATAGTATGAGTGATAGTTTCACCATTTGAACATCAAGTATCATTGTATTAAAAACATCTTGTATTAGTTGATGTTATTTGCTACAATTATCATAAATTATCGACATCAATATTTTTAAAAAGGGGGTTTTATATGAGCGATTCAATGGGAACAAAAGAAGCTGCTGAAAAATGGGGTTGTACAGCAGCAACGGTATCCAAATGGTGTAGAGAAGGAAAAATTCCAAACGCAAATCAAGATGCTCCCGGAAGTCCTTGGCATATCCCCAAAGATGCTATCGCACCTGAAAGTTTCAGAAGGAGGAAAAATTAATGAAAAAAATTCTTGCTATTTTATTAACTATTACAATGTGTATTCCTTTGGTTGCTTGCGGTGGAGGCAAAGTAAAAGCCGAAGATCTGGCTGGTACATGGTCTCAATCCCTTTGGTTTTTGCCCACAGAGTTAGTAATCAACGACGACTCAACTTATGATTACGGTGAAGAAAAAGGTACCTATACCCTTTCCGGTAATACTGTAAGTCTTCTTCGTCGTTTTGGTGTACAAGAAGAAATTGATTATAAATATTCCGACGGCTATCTTTATCGTACATCCATATATGCTGAGAAAGATTTAGATTATGGTCGTCCTTTCACTCCCGATGAAAACGGATGGACTAATCAGCAATTTGGTATTGACGGTGAGGGCGATGAAAACTATGACTTAAAAGACTTTGACCCTGCGGCACAGGATACCACACTTAAATTAAGTCTTAATGATAACGGAACATTCTCTATTACCAGAACTTTATGGCGTTATAACAGCACTTACGGTGGTTATATGCTTGATTCTGAACCTCTTTATACATATGAGGGTACATATAAATATGAAGACTCCTTATTGACACTGACATATGAAGATAACGATTATCCCTTGGTAGTGGAAGACGGAAAAATTTACTACATTACATATAGCAAATAATTTAATACCATTAAACAAAAACAGGAAGCCACCGGCTCCCTGTTTTTTATTCTTCCAAAAGAGAAATATATTTATAAATCGTAGTTCTGCTTAGATCACATACCCTCGCGAGCTCACTAATATTCAAATTGCCCTGAACGAAAGCCGGATAATGCTTATAAAAGATTGCCGGAATACCGTCCTTAGTTGCCTGTGGTCTACCTATCTTTACCCCTTTGGCTTTGGCATTAGCCATCCCAGATCTGACTCTCTCACGGATAATACGAAGTTCCAATTCCGCAAACACGCCCGACATCTGGATAAAGGCATTGGTCATAGGGTCAATCTGACCATTTCGGCAATCAACTGTAATGCTACCCACAATCGACAATTTCAGCCTTTTATCTTTTACCAATTCTATGATTTCACATAACTGCTTTGTACTTCTGGCTAATCTGGATACTTCCAAAGTAAGTATTTCATCCCCTGCCGCTGCGGTTTCCAGTAGGTCAGAAAGTTGTTGTTTGACTGCGGAATCACCATGTTCATATTCTAAATATACTTTTTCGGCACCTGCTGCCTTTAATTCCCTAACCTGTCTGTCGATGTCCTGTTTTGTTTCGTTTGTGCTGCATCTGGCATACCCATAAATCATGGCTGTTCCCCCTTTCTGAGCCGCTACCGCCGTTTTTGTTTGGCGGCAGCGGGATTGTGTTGTTTAATAAGAAATGCTGAATCTGCGGCTTGTGGACTGTTTCAGAAATGCTTTATACAAATCTTCGTAAGTCTTTTTGAAGGCTGTGCTGTCGAAGCGGCTGGTTGCTACTGTTTTATATCTCACAATGTAAGAACCTGCTTCCAGTTCATCCAAGTCCCTGTCAGCCATTTCGGCTTTGATGCTGTCTTTGATTGCTTCGACTTCGGCTTTTGCTTCTTCGATAACTCTTTCCCATTCGTTCATCAGTTCGATCTGAGCGATAATTTCTTTTTTAGTCATAAGTCATTCTCCTTTTCGTTGTTTAGTGTTGTTCGCTTTTCTTGATTATATATTACACTTATTCTAAGTGTATTTCAATTCGCAGAATATACAAAAATTACACTCATTTTATGTGTAAATTCGACACTTGAATTAAGTGTATTTTCTGGTATAATATAATTAAGATGGAGGAGGTATAACTATGGCTATGAAATACAAAATCGACATTATCGCAGCCCTGAAAGAAGCAGGGTATAACACAAGCAGAATTAGAAAAGAAAAGATTATGGGTGAAGCTATGCTCCAAAAGATAAGAAGCGGTCAGATGGTATCTTGGGCTATTCTGGAAACTATCTGCGACCTTCTGGATTGTCAGCCCGGCGATCTGATTGAGTATGTAAAAGAAGCCCCTGTTCAGGAAACGGGCGAATGAATTTCTTGAACAGATTTCAATGATTTTCAGCCCATTTTAACCCCATTTTTGCCGTTCCAGAAGTGTAGTCGAAAACAACTGCTTTCCTGAACACCATACGGCACCCATTTCGGGAAAATAAAAAATACTTTCACCTTTTTGGAAATGTGGTGGGCATCACAATTTTGAAATGGCTTTTTTATTCTGGATTACGGTTTTCTCAACCACTTTCGACACAACCAACAGCATAAAAACAAAAAAAGCGATTTTAAGTTGAACTATTACCAACAATATATTATTTATATACTGTTAAATGTTCAACTTAAAATCGCTTCGTTATTTCCAATCTTTAAAAATATCATCAAGTGCCGCATCCATAGCCGCTTTTATACTGTTCTCCATAAACCGCATGATTTCCGCTGCCCAAACTGATTTTTCCTCTTTCTCTTTTTTCTTCTTTTTCTTTTTATCACTACTCATCTGATTTTCACTTCTTTCGTAAATATGATGTAGGGAAGGGGCTATTCTTCCGCTTCCTGTAATTTCTCATACATTTTTTCACGCTGTTCCATATAATTTTCTGTGGCTGATTTGCCGTTTATCTGATACCAAGCCCAATCAGGCACCCAGCCGTTCTTTCTCGCATATTTTATATAATCGTTCATTATTCTCTCTCCTAACTAAAAAACGCTGCTAAAACTTCCGCCAAAAGCCAATGCGGCAGAATGCCGCAATAGCTTTTGGCAGGGAAGTTTTACAGCGTATGTCATTCTATAAGTATATAAAAAATAAAGAGAGCAGATAAATGAATACTACCCAATTAAGTCGGACATTTAACATTTTCTGTTCTGTCCGTTTTTAAGTTGAACTATTAACAGCATATTTATATTTTATTACTGTTAATAGTTCAACTTAAATTATTGGGGAAGTTCATTTTCAATGCTCTCACACACCAAATCGATAATATAGTTTATTTCATCCAAATAGATTCCGTTCCATTCAGGGATAGGATATTTTCTTGCTACACCGCCATAATTATAACGCATTTCATTTATGGCATCTGTGGTAGTGTATCCATTATTTTTATTTTGCCAATACTCTTTCCACGCTTTTGAATATGTTTCTTTTGTGGTGGTTTCACGATAATTTCCACTTGCGAAGTAATATACATAGTTTCCTGTATTTTTGGAAATCAGGTTCAGCGTATTCAATCGTTCGATATATTTTGATACTGTCTGTCTGGAAATATCATTTCCATCACCCCTTAATCGTTCTTCTTTTGCTTCATCAGGGATTTGTGCGAATGTTTCATCACAGAAGAAGTAATACATAAAATATTTCAGTTTTATAAAGTCTGTCTGTGAAGGGAAGTTCAAATCGATGATACAAAATACTCTGAATTTGTCCTTAATATTTTTTACATCAAATACTACTGAACTTCCTCGTCCCGATTCTTCGAATACAATTTCATAGTTTTCTAATTTCCTCCTGATTCCTTGGCGGCTCTGCGTTCCAGTAATTTGAGCCATTTCCGCAATCGTATATTTTCTTTCTTCCAACATTCCAATTCCTCCTTTCGAATTTAAGTCAGACTATTAACACTATATAATTATTTTATAAATGTTAAGTGTTCAACTTAATTTGATATATGTAGCGGCATCCATTTTTACTTTGTTTTTTTAACAGGGTCGCAATTATGACCATAGATAATAGTTTCTTCGCCTTTTTTATCCCTAACCCATCTTAATGCGTCAAGAACTCCTTCCCAATAATCAGCATCTCTCCAATTTTCTTCTTTCGTTGCCTGTTTATATAATTTTTTGATTTTAATGGATACTTCTTCCATTTCTGCGATTCTTCTCATAATTTTTTCTCCTTTCGTCTTGGGAATGTTAAATGTTCAACTTAATTACGCAGCGATACCCGTTTCGGCAAGCATAGGTGTTTCTGCTTCTTTTCCTTCAACAGTCGCTTCTTTTGTTTCATCAACTTTTTCTTCTTTTGGATCTTCTTTTTTCTCCATACCAAATTCAGCGATTTCGGGATATTTTGCCAGGAACCATTTTTTGATAACCGCATAGCCATAACTTGCTTTGTGGCATTCGGCAATATGACGCATATTATAAAATTCATCCAGCACAACTGCTTTTGTTTCTTTTGGTTCATGTGTCAGAATATAAGTTTCCATATATTCGTAGTTCAGACCTTTGTATGTTTTCTTGTTGGGATTTCTTTTGATTGTGTATAAGCATACTTCATAGCGAGGATAATCCTTGCGAACCATCTGTAATGTTTCGTATTCTTCGTTTCTGGGGTTCTGAATGCGTCTGAAATATTCTTTGTTCAGTTCGATTTTTCTTTCTTCGTGATTTACTCTGATAATAGGTTTCATAATTATATCCTCCTTTAAATATCCGTTATTGTTTTATTCTCTTGGTTTTTATTATGCCGCTTTTTTCTTTTTGCTTTTCAGAATTTCTTCTACTTCTTTATTATGTTTTTCATGGAATTCTTTGATTTCTACATATGTGTTCAGGAACCATTCTCTGATTTCACCATAAGAAGCAGCTTTCAGAGTTTCACTCATACCACCCAGATTCTTTTTATCTTCGTCAGATACGATGGCACGCAGCTTGTTGAACTCAATCATGATTGTTTTGTTTTTATCATCATGTTTTTCGATGTAAGCTTCCATGTATTCGTAAGTCAAACCGCTGTATGCGGATTTTCTTCTGGAAGCGGCTACGATTACTACTTCAAAACCGGGGTATGCTTCTTTGTAAGCTTTCAGTTCTTTGAATTTTTCGGATGTGATTTTACCTGCTGCTTTTGCTTCTGCTTTTGTCATTTCGATTGTTCTGTTTTCAATGTTTGCTCTCATAATTCATTCTCCTTTTCATTAAGTCCTTTTAGTTTAGTTGTGAGTGAGGTTTCTGTTTTTGTTTTCCTCTTGTTTATGTCTATATTATAGTATGTTCTATAGAATTTAGGGGCGTTATATCATGCCTTCAAATTTTTAACCATCTTTTTTTAAATAAAAAAACAACCTATAAGGGCTGCTTTCCAAAGATGTTATAAAGTTGTTTTAAACATACATCATTCTTGTTTCTAAAATGTCGAAAGTTGTTTAAAAGTTCTTAAAAACTAGATTCCAAATGCTTCTGTTTTAACCCCAAACATGGTACAATTCCAGTAGCAATAAATGCTATCTTTTACACCTATAAACACTTTAATATCGCACCTACAAACAAGGTCTATAACTGAAAATAAAATCCCTCCCCTGCCGCCGCAGGCATATCACCAAGGAGCTGTATCCTTCTATCGCAAAAAAATGCAACACTACTCCCAGCCGGGTGGAACGGGCCATCCGCCATGCTATCGAAGTAGCTTGGAATCGGGGCAAGGTGGATGCCATCGATGCCCTCTTCGGCTACACCGTAAACAACCATAAGGGCAAACCCACCAACAGCGAATTTATCGCCCTCATCGCAGACAGACTGCGGCTGGAAATGAAAGCAAGCTGAGATTTCGCCTATACAAAGTACACCCTCTTTACAAAAAAGACACAGTCCATCCTGACTGTGTCTTTTTCTCTCTCTTATTCTTTTTCCAAGGCTTCCATAGCCGCAAAAAACATATCAAAAGGGTCATCCCAGCCTTCCAGAGGCTGTACGGCACTGCCATTGCAGCTGCGGAAGAGGTTGCAGAAAAATTCTTCCTGTTCGGAAAACAAGCCCCCTACGGTCAGAGGAAAGCCTTCCTCTGTGCAAAGCTCGCACAATGCCAGGGCAGGGTCTTTGGCATCCTTTACAGCCCAGATACGGGCACGCAGTTCAAAATCTTTTCTGGCTTTCTGCAACAGCTTATATAATTGTTCATTCATAATGATTCCCCCATTTCTTCTTTTGTTTTGGTCGGCATCCAGGAAAGCACGCCGAAAAACTTTGTTTTTCCGAGCAGCTTAGTCCTCAAATCAGGAAAACCAGTGCATTTTTGCTGATCTCCTCGCCTTTACTAGAAAGTATAGCACTAATCTTGGTACATGAAAATCTTTTTTTCAAAAAATCCATCCACCCATATGGGCAAGTAGATTTACCAGGATGCAGAGGGAAATACCCACCAATGTGGGCAGAAGGAAGCTCGCACCTGTCCAGAGCCAGCTTCCTGTTTCCTTGCGAATGGTCAGCAGCGTGGTAGTGCAGGGAAAATGGTTCAAGGAAAACAAAATGGCGCAGGTGGCCGTGACAAAGGTCCAACCGTTGGCCTGCAGGATCGCCCCTGCCTGAGAGATGCCCTCCGCTTCTACCAGCATGCCGCTCTGGCTATAGACCATCAGTAAAATAGGCAAAACAATCTCGTTGGCAGGGATGCCCAGCAGAAATGCCGCCAGGATGACCCCCGAAAGCCCCATCAAAGAACCAAGGGGCTCCAATATGGTTGTTAAGCCGTATAGAAGTGTAAAACCGCCCACTTCCACGTTCTGGCAAATCCAGATGATGGCCCCCGCCGGCATGGCTACAGTGACCGCCCGCCCCAGTACGAAAATGGTTCTGTCCAACATACTCCGCACAATAACATCCCCTATTTTCGGGCGGCGATAAGGGGGCAACTCCAAAACAAAAGCCGAGGGAACGCCTTTCAGCAAAGTTCGGCTCAGCAAAAAGGATACGCCCAGGGTCACCGCTACCGCTAATGCGATCAGCAGGAATATAAAGCCCCCGGCGGCAAGGGGGTTGCCAGCGGCAAAAAAGAAGCTGGCCAGCAAAATCAGCGTGGGAAATCGACCATTGCAGGGAACAAAGTTATTCGTCAGAATGGCAATGAGCCGTTCCCTTGGGGATTCGATGATACGGCAGGCTGTGACCCCCGCAGCATTGCAACCAAAACCCATGCACATGGTCAGTGCCTGCTTTCCATGGGCCCCTGCCTTCTGGAACAATCCATCCAGATTAAAGGCGATACGAGGCAGCAGACCAAAATCCTCCAAGAGCGTAAACAAGGGAAAGAAAATTGCCATAGGCGGCAGCATGACAGCCACCACCCAGCTGACCGTCAGCCAGACCCCATCCATCAGCAGGCTTTCCAGCCAAAGGGGCGCCTCCAGAGAAACCAGCCCCCTTCGCATCACTTCCCCGCATTGGCTGAACCACTGCATCAGAAAATCGGAAGGGACATTGGCCCCCGCCACCGTGATCCAAAACACCCCGCCCAACAGCAGCAGCATGATGGGAATGCCTGTTTTCGGGGAAAGGATGATTTTATCGATGCGCTCCGTATAGCTATCCCGTTCCTCTTTTTTTCGCACCACTTCTGCGCAGATCTCCTTGGAACGTTCCAGAAAAGCCAGAGAACGATTGGTCTTAAACTCTGCCATTTGGTAGCCTTCTTCCGTTTCCGGGGCAAAGGCATCCCAATCCAGGCCTTTAGGGCGGATCTGCCGCCGCCCATCTGTCACATCCAGCAGCAGCTCCTTCAGCTCTGTCAAGCCAATCCCCTGCCTTGCCGCCATTTCAACGATAGGGACGCCCGTCAATTTCTCCAAAAGATTTTTATCGACGGAAATCCCCTTTTTCTTAGCTTCATCGGTCAGGTTCAAACAAAAGATGACGTTGTCGGTCAATTCCATGATCTGCAGGCCAAGGGGCAGATTGCGTTCCAAGGAAGTGGCATCCAGAATGACAATGACGATATCGGGGTTTTTGTAACAGATAAAATCCTTGGCGGCACATTCCTCAGCGCAATCGGAAAAAAGAGAATAGATGCCCGGCAGGTCGTACAGCTCCACCCCCCATTCCCCCAGAGAAAATTCCCCCACGGCATTGCCTACGGTCTTCCCCGACCAGTTGCCTGTATGCTGCTTCAAGCCTGTCAGGGCATTAAAAACGGTGCTTTTTCCCGTATTGGGGTTTCCCGCCAGGGCGATACACAGGCGTTTCTGCTCAGCCATCCCGCCTCGCCTCCTCCACAGCGATCCGCTCCGCATCGGTATTTCTAAGAGCGATGAGGGTATCCTTCACCCGATACACCCGCGTACCGCCGCCCGCACATTCATACATCGGCAAGACCCGGCTGCCTCGGAAAAATCCCAGATCAAAGAAACGCAAACGACACTCCCCCTGCACTTCCTGCACAAAGCAGGGCTGCTCCACGGGGATCTCCGTAATATTTTTCCATCTGTCCATGTCCTTCCCTCCTCGGGAATTTGTTATTTTCAATATATCCCCAGAAGCAGGTTCCGGTGCATGGACAAAAAAAGAAAGCCCCGGACCAAAAAGGTCTAGGGCTCTGGGATTGCAAAGGAACTTACAGTCTTTCCTTGAATACGTCTACCATATCCAGTTTTTCCCAAGGCAGATCCAGGTCTGTTCTGCCGAAGTGACCATAAGCAGCTACCTGTTTGTAGATAGGTCTGCGCAGGTCGAAGTTTTTGATGATAGCAGCAGGACGCAGGTCGAAGTTTTTGTTTACAATTTCTGTAATTTCCTCGTCGGAAATTTTGCCTGTGCCATATGTGTTTACCAGAATGGAAACGGGCTTCGCTACGCCAATAGCATAGGCAAGCTGCACTTCACATTTGGTTGCGATGCCGCTGGCAACGATATTTTTCGCAACGTGTCTTGCTGCGTAGCAAGCGGAACGGTCAACCTTTGTAGGGTCTTTGCCGGAGAATGCACCGCCGCCGTGGGCTGCATAGCCGCCGTAGGTATCAACGATGATTTTTCTGCCAGTCAGACCGGAGTCGCCCATAGGGCCGCCGATTACGAATCTGCCTGTAGGGTTGATGTAGTATTTTGTTTTGTCATCCAGCAGTTCTGCAGGGATCACTTTCTTCACTACGTTTTCGATGATGTCCTTTTCGATCTGGCTGTGTTCCACATCGGGGTCATGCTGAGAGGATACAACAACAGTGTCCACTCTTGCGGGCTTATCATCGATATATTCTACAGTTACCTGTGCCTTGCCATCGGGGCGCAGGTATGCCAGTGTGCCGTTTTTACGCACTTCTGTCAGTCTTCTTGTCAGCTTATGGGACAGGGAGATAGGCAGAGGCATCAGTTCTTCTGTTTCGTCACAAGCGAAACCGAACATCATGCCCTGGTCGCCGGCACCTGTATCAAATTCGCTGTCATCTTCGCCGTTCTTGTTTTCCAGAGAATGGTCAACGCCCATAGCGATATCGGGGGACTGACCGTGGATAGCTGTCAGCACGGAACATGTTTCGCTGTCGAAGCCGAATTTTGCTCTGGTGTAGCCGATTTCTTCCAGTGTTTCTCTAACGATTTTTTCTACGTCTACATAAGCGTCTGTTGTGATTTCGCCCATAACGAAAACCACGCCTGTTGTTGTGCATGTTTCACAGGCTACACGTGCATTAGGGTCTTTTGCCAGCAGTGCGTCCAGCACGCCGTCGGAAATCTGGTCACAGATCTTATCGGGATGCCCCTCTGTAACAGATTCGGATGTGAATAATCTTCTGCTCATTTTCTGTTCTCCTTTTTTAACACAAAAATTTTAACAACTGTAAATAAAGGTATTTTTTAAATTAAGGAGAGATTTGTCTGAATTGTTTTTACAGGAAAACCATTTGTAAGGCTTTGCCTTACTCATGCCCTTGCTCCGCAAGTCCCATCCCACGTTCCTCTCTCCTGCGTTCTGCAAGCAGACGCAGCAAATCGAAACACAGGCTGTGGTTTTCTCCGCTTTCTACGGAAAAACCATTCGTAAGGCTTTGCCTTACTCATGCCCTTGCTCCGCAAGTCCCATCCCACGTTCCTCTCTCCTGCGTTCTGCAAGCAGACGCAGCAAACCCGAACGCGGTCTGTGGTTTTCTCCGCTTTCCAACAAAAAAAGCCCTCTCAGGGGCTTCTACGTCAATCTCATCTTCCGCAAACTTGCGGGGGAATTGGCACCGATGCGTTTCCGCCGGTTGCCGGGTGTCACAGGGCCCTGTCCCTCAACCACTCTTGATAAGTCCTTTATTTACTTCCTGTAGTATTTTACAAGGGAGAGACCATGTCTGTCAATAAAAATTCCGCCGTTTTCAACAATTCCCACAGATTGCATAGGGGAATGCAGGAAAACGACGGAAAAACACGACATTTTCACAACATCAGCCGCTAATCTTTGCCGCCAGAAAAGCCGCTGCCGCCTCCAGGCCGTCCAAATCGTCCCCATCGAAGCGACCTGTCACAGGGCTGTCGATATCCAGCACACCCAGGACTTCGCCTTTCCCATCCAGCAAAGGCACCACGATCTCCGCATTGGAATTGCAGTCGCAGGCGATATGCCCGGGGAAGCAATGGACATCTGCCACCAGCTGTGTTTTCTTTTGCGCCCAGCCGGCACCGCAGACCCCTTTGCCATAGGCGATACGGCTGACAGCAGGCTTGCCCTGAAAAGGCCCCAGCACCAATTCTTCCCCCTGCACCAGATAAAAGCCCACCCAGTTGATGTGCGCCAAAGCCACGCCCAGAACGGAGGATGCATTGGCAAGGATAGCCGTCCGGTCTGTTTCGTTTTCTGTATACAATTTCAGCTGTTCCAGCAGAAGAGCGTAAAACGCCTTTTTTTCCACAGGATATTCCACAGGGATATATGCCATAAAAATCATTCCTTTCCATCGCAATTTCAACAAATATAAAAATAGGAAACCATAAATGGCTTCCTATGTCAAGTCTCTTTCATTGATGAATACCCCGCTGAACTGAGGCAAACCGAACCGTTCCATGAACCACTGGCATTTGCAGAGGAACAGATAATAGATGTTCAGACCGCAGCCATGAAGGCTTTCGAAATTGCCCTGTCCCTTGGAAACAAGGATATCTGCTTCGTCGATGGCCTTTTTTGCTTCGGCGGAGACCCAAGGGAGATATGTACCGGCGATATTCGTACCATTGGGGAGGACTCTGCCCAAAGTATCTATGCCCACCTGCAGAGCATCTTCCATGGTGGCATCGTTCAAAACAGGTTCTCCCCGAACAATTATCGTCCGCTCTGCCTGAGGCGCAGCGGCGGCAATGGTCTCCAAAAGGAGCTTATCCAGCAGGATTTCGCCGCAGTTATCTGTCAGATAGACCAGCTTTTTCGCTGTTTGCAGGTCTTTTGTAAATTTGGCATAGGTTTCCTGGGACAAAAGCAAGCTTTCCGCCTGTTCCAGAAAGGCTTCCAGCTTTTCATCATCCACACTGCCCAAAGCACCAAAATCGATATAGTTCCCGATCTGTGCATAGCGCAAAGCCAGCGCCAGAGGGTCGGAGGAAGCATTGATTTTACTGCGAATCTCTGCTTCTTTTTCCAGCAGCATGGCATTGTAGCCCCTTTTCAACTCGTCGAAGCTGAAGGGCTTACCGAAATATGTCTCATGTAGTCTGCCGATATAGGAAAGAAGAACAGGGGCAGGTTCCTCGGCCGCCTTTTCTGCAATAATGCCCAGCACCTTCCCCAGATATTCCGCCTTTTTCTCTTCGTTTGGTTCTTTTTTGATGCCTTCTGCCTGTCTTTTTACCAGGCAATGCATACATTCCGCACTGACTTTCACTGGCTGTCACCTTCTTTTCCGATCAGGGGCAAAAGGGCTTCGCCCCATGTTTCTACGAGCTTTTCCAGCTTCCATGCTGCATTGGCAGGGCTAGTGGAGGGCATTTGCAATGCTTCGATGCCCAGCCGCTTTTCCTGAAATTTTTTGTATAATTTATAAGCCGTGCCGCCGTTGCAAAGGATGGGAACCTTTCCCGTCACCGCCAAAATCCGTTCCAAGTCGGCAGGCTCCACGTTTCGGATGCTGCTGTCGCTGCTGCCGATGATATCACAGCTATGGATCACATCATGCAGGGCGATATGGTTTCGCAGCAGCAGGGCTTTCTTTTCCTCAATGGTCTGAGGGACTTTCTCCCCCGTCACCGCCACCAGCATCTTCCAGAAACGATTCTGAGGATGCCCATAATAGAACCCCACCTCACGGGATTTGCGGGAGGGGGCTGTACCCAAAATCAGCACCCTGCAATCCCCATCGCAGACAGGGGCAAATTCCTGGGTCACCCGTTCCCATTTTCCTTCTTCCTTGTTCATCGCATCAGCCTTCTTTCAGCCACTTTGCCGCATCCAAGGCATGATAGGTGATAAGAATGGTTGCACCTGCCCGCTTCATGGCGATGAGGTTCTCCATGACAATACGCTTTTCGTCGATCCAGCCCATCTGGGCCGCCGCCTTCACCATGGCATATTCGCCGCTGACGTTATAAACCGCCAAGGGCAGGTCAAACCGCTGGGCCGCCGCTTCCACCACATCCAGATAGGCCAAAGCAGGCTTCACAATATACATATCTGCCCCTTCTTCGATATCATCGGCGATTTCCCGCATAGCTTCTCTTTTGTTGCACACATCCATCTGATAGGAGCGTCTGTCGCCAAACTGAGGGGCAGAATGAGCCGCATCCCGAAAAGGGCCGTAATAGCCGGAGGCAAATTTAGCACTATAGGCCATGATGGGGATATGGATGAAGCCATTTTCATCCAACGCCTGACGGATGGCCGCCACACGCCCGTCCATCATATCGGAAGGAGCAATGATATCCGCCCCTGCCTGGGCCAAAGTAACGCTCATCTTCGCCAACAGGGGCAGGGTTTCATCGTTCAAAATATGACAGCCGTCCACCAAGCCGCAATGGCCATGGGAGGTATATTCGCACAGGCAAACGTCGGCAATGACCAGCAATTCGGGATATCTTTCCTTGATATGGCGAATGGCCCTCTGGGTGATGCCGTCGGAGGCATAAGCCTGAGAACCCACCTCGTCTTTTTCTGCGGGAATACCGAAAATCAGCACCCCTGCCACGCCTGCCGCCTTTACTTCTTGCAGCATTTCATCCATCCGGTCGATGGAATATTGATAGACCCCCGGCATAGATGGAATGGGGTTTTTGATATTTTCTCCTTCGATGATAAAAATGGGATAGATCATTTCTTCCGCAGCCACTCTTGTTTCCCGCACCATGCGGCGCATGGCTTCGGAGCTGCGCAGTCTTCTGAATCTTCTCATTTTTCTACCTCCTTCAATATTGCTTCGACCACGCCGTCCACGTTGAAGGTCTCCGCTGTGATCTTCTCATAATCGCCGTATTTTTTCAGCATCTTCCTGGTGGAGGTACCAATGCAGACGGCCTTTGTGCCATCGGGAATGGTGCCGCCGTTTTCCATGAACCCACGGACACCGGAGCCGCTGGCAAAGGTGATGAAATCCATCTCCTGCACCTTTTCATTGGCAGTACGGCGTTTTTCCTCGTCCACCAGAATATCGTAAATCTTCACATCTGTATAGGTCATGCCTGCGGCATCCAGCACTTCCGTCAAAATTTCGGAGCCCTGTTCCGCCCGCAGGATCAACAGCTTTTCTTCTTTTCTGACCATCTGACAAAGCCCCTTGGCAAGGCTTTCCACATCGTATTTTTCCGGCAGATAGGCAGGATAGATGCCCCTCTTTTCCAAAGCCGCCGCCGTACCTGTGCCGATGACGGCAAATTTCAGATCCGCCAATGCGCGGATATCCAGTTTCAGCTTTTTCAGATAGTCGAAGAAAATATCCACCCCGTTAGGGCTGGTGAATACCGCCCAAGGGTATTCGGACACCTTCTGCAACGTTTCCTCCAATATTTTATTTTCCTGATAAGGCACAAGGGTGGAATAATCCATTTCCGTCACCTCTGCCCCCAGTTCTTCCAATCTGTCCCGCAGCTTTCTGGTGATGGATTTTGTACCCGTCACCCCGATTTTCACCCCACGGAGGGGATGGGGGATGGTTCCTGTAAAATCAAGCTCCGCCGTTTCGCCAATAACAATGACCGCAGGGGCTTCCAGTTCTGCCTTGCGAACTTCTGCCGCCAAGTCGCCTAAGTTTGCACGGACGATCTTTTGTTGGGGCGTCGTTCCCTTGGAAATGACCGCCGCAGGGGTATGGGCATCTTTGCCCCCCTCCATCAGTCCTTGGGTGATTTCTTCCAGATGGTGCAAACCCATGAGGAATACTAGTGTTCCCTCCAGCTTTGCCAAGGTATCCAGATTTTCCGTCAGGGTGGTTTCGCCGCCAGCCGCCGTGTGTCCTGTAATGACATGGAAGCTGCGGGCGGTTTTCCGATGGGTCACAGGGATGCCTGCTGCCGCAGGGACGGCGATGGAGGAGGTCACGCCGGAAACCACTTCATAGGGAATTTCCGCCGCCTGCAACGCCAGAATTTCCTCGCCCCCTCTGCCAAATACAAAGGGGTCGCCGCCTTTCAGCCGCACCACTGTTTTTCCTTCCTTGGCCTTTTCCACCAAAAGGGCGTTGGTTTCCTCTTGGGGCAGGGAATGCCTGCCGTAGCGCTTGCCCACGAAAATCTGCTCACAATCCTGCTTTGTTTCCTCTAACAGTTTGGATGCCGCCAGATCATCATACAGCACCACATCGCATTTTTTCAGCAGCTTCAGCCCTTTCCATGTGATGAGTTCCGGGTCGCCGCAGCCGGCCCCCACCAGATATACCTTTCCTGTTTCGCTCATCCTCTTAACCTCCCAACGACCGCCGCCGCCAATTCCAATCTTTCCTCCACGGGGGCTGTGCCTTCGGCATAGGCTGTGCCATACATGGCCCGCAGGCGGATGGTATCCCCTGAAAGCTCCGCAAAGGCCGCCGCAGGTTCGCTGCAGTCGGCATTCAAAAGCATCAGCACTTCCCGCTCTGTTTCAAACACCCATCTTGTTTCTTCGTGGGTCATTTTTCCGATCAATTCCGCTAATTCAGGCCGGCCTTCCGCCACAATGATGCCCTGACAGGCGGCAGGCAGAAATTCCTCCGCAGAAAGGACACGGAAGGTATATCCGTCCTCCTCCGTAATGCCCATGCGGTCCAGCCCCGCTTTGGCAAGGATGATGGCATCAAAACAGCCGTTCATCAGCTTTTGCAGCCGGGTATGGATATTCCCACGGATCAGCTTACATTCCGCCCAGGGGAAGACCTTCGCCGCACATTGTTGCCGCCGCAGACTGCCTGTGCCGATGGTCTTGCATTCCTCCGGGGTTCTGCCTTTGGGCATCACCAGCACATCTCTGGGGTCGTCCCGCTGCAATACGCCGATGATCTCCAGCCCTTCCGCCAGAAACAGGGGCAGATCCTTGCCACTATGGATGGCGATATCAATTTCATCGTTTAAAATCATTTCTTCAAATTCGGAAGCAAAGAGCCCCTTTGCCCCGATTTCCCAAAGGGGCTTGTCCAAAATCTTATCCCCTCTGGTGTGGAAGGGGACGATTTCCGTTTCCAAGGCGGGATGAGCACTTTGCAATGCCTGCAGCGCCATATCCGTCTGTTTGCGGGAAAGCTGACTTTTTCTGGTGCCCACTCTGATCTTATCCATTTCGTTCCCCCTCCTTTCTTAGTATTGCATCGAGCTCTTCTTCCGATACATCCCCCTCTTGTTCCAAAGCCAAAGCGAAAATCCTTTTGAATATCTGTTCTCGCTTTTTGATATCGGGGATTTCCGCTTTCACTCTTTCCCGCACATTTGCCAAGGTTTCCACCACTTTATCGAAGCCTTCGGGGACAGCATCCTCCACCCTTTTGCGAATAAACTGAGCCGCCAAGGGGCTGCCGCCGCCGCTGGAAAAGCCTGCTACAAATTCCCCCTTCTTCACCAAGGCAGGGAAGAAAAAGCTGCATTTTTCCCTGTCGTCCACGATATTCACGGGGATGTTTCTTTCTTTGCAGAGAGAGGAAATTTCTGCGTTGACTGCTTCATCATCCGTTGCGCCGATGACAAAAAGCATCCCATCGATATCTTGGGGCTGAAATTTACGCTGGATACGGCGGATGCCCACCATTTCCTCCACTTCCCGACAAAACGCAGGAGAAACGACGGTGATATCTCCCCCAAAGGGCAGTAATTTTTCAATTTTTCTGAGGGCTACCATGCCGCCGCCCACCACAAGGCAGGGCTTTTGCCCGATCTCTATGAAAAAAGGGAAATAGCTCATCGTCTTTCCTCCGTTCTCTCTGTTTTGGTAAAGTTGCTTTTCTCGAAAAAATGCCGTCGGGCTTGCGCCAAACGGCATTTTTCATTTCAAAGTTTAGATGATTTTATTTTGCCAGAATTTCTTCTTTTCTTTCCAGCAGTTCGTTGGACAGGATCATTGCTTCCGCTTTGTCGAAGCCAACTCTGTCGATGGTTTCAGACAGACGTTCGCCGGCATTGCCCTGATCCTTGAAGAACAGCATTGTTTTTTCTACAACATCCAGTACTTCTTCCTTAGATGTGAACAGCTTGCTCATTTCTGTACCCTGACCGACTTTTTTGCCCCATCTGCCGCCCAGTGTTACCTTGTAGCCTGTCACTTCTTCTGTCATAGCGCTGAAAGGACATTTTGCCAGTGTGACACATCTGCCGCATTTGATACATTTTTCTGTATCAAAGTTCAGCTTTTCGCCCTCTGCCTTTGTTGCTGCTTTCATGGGACAAACCTTTGCTACTACGCAGATTCTGCAGCTCTTGCATTTTTCTGCATCAAACTTGGGCTTTCTCTGACCGATGATACCTACGTCATTCAGGTCGGGTTTTACGCAGTTGTTGGGGCAGCCGCCGGTTGCAATTTTGAATTTATGGGGCAGTTTTACATCTTTGTAGCCGATGAAGAAACGATCGTGGATTTCTTCGCTCAGTTCGTAGGTATCATACAGACCATACTGGCAGGTTGTACCCTTACAGCTTACGATGGGTCTAACCTTTGCGCCTGTGCCGCCTACCATCAGGCCGCCTTTTGCCATGTGGGCGATAAAATCGTCGATTTTATCGTAGGGAACGCCCTGTACTTCGATGGTCTGTCGTGTAGTCATAGCAATTTCGCTGCCGCCGAATTTTTCAGCACCTTCTGCAATGCAGTGCGCCTCTGCCGCTGTAATCTTACCGTTTTTTGTGATGACACGGATATTGAACAAATCTGTGCCTTTCTGATGCAGGCAGCCCATGCCTTTTACTCTTTTGATATCTTCCTTGCTTACTGTTACACTCATACCAATCCCTCCAAAACCTCTTAACTACTTTCTTTCCGCTTTCCTATTAAATAAGTTCTTATTTCCTCTGTACTATAGCTTACACCTGTTTTTCGATAAAATCAAATTATTATTCTTTATGTATCAATAATTTTTTATTATTGATTGACGATTTTTTCACAATGTCCGCAGACCAATGACAGGACGAAAGTTCATTCCTTTTTCCATCCCTGATAATCTATAAGAATTTCTCATTTTTTAAGGCTTCTCAGGTACTTTTTGTCCTCCGGGGAAACACGGTAGGACTCACAGGCTTTTTGAATAAATTTATTGAACGTCCAGTCATCCAAATGAGAATGGGAGAGATATTCCAGAGAAGCCTCTCTCTCCTTCGCCCAAGCCGTTGCCAAAAGCCATGCCTGCCCCATGCGAACATAGTAATGCTGGGAATGGATGGCATCTGTCCGCTCTAAAACCTCTCCCATATATTCCGGTGTCAGGTAATGGCTCAGCATCAGAATGATGCCCACACGGACAGCCCAAGGGTTTTCCGACTGCAGATATTTTTCGATATACTGAAAAAACTCCCTTTCATGGCCTTTCAGCTTTTTCTTCACAGAGGAACAGAATACATCACAATGGGCCCAGTTTTCCACCAGATGCTCTGTATAATAGTCGCAATAGAGCAGGAAGGCCTCATAGGAAACGGGCAGTGCCGCTGCCACCAGCCCATAGAGGAGCCGCTCCTCATAGGTATCCTTTCCGCAAAAGCCCAGGAACCCCTCGCCGTCCTCTTTGGCAATCTTCTCCGCCGTTTTTCTTAAAAAGGGCACCCGCAGCCCGATGACAGGCAGTTTCGAGCAAAGGAGCTTTTCGTGGAATTTCTTATACTCCTCTTCTCCCTGAGAAAACAACCCTTCCCGAAAGGCTTCATAGCTCTCTTTCGTCCAGCTTTCCATGGGAATCACCCCTTCCCTCTCTCTTCCATCCGCTGCAAAGCAGCTTCATATTTTTTCAATCTCATCACGTCTTTTTCCGTGGGGTTTGAGATGCGGCTAATGTCCATATTATCCATCAGATCGGCCCGCTTCACCTTCGCCGCCAAAGGGTTTTCGCAGACACGGCGGATATATGCCATATAATCCTCCCCTTCCCTACGAGTCAGGCAGGAAACAGCTTCGATGACCTTTGCCGAAAATCCTTCCATTTTCAAATCTTCGGCTGTATAGGGCGTATCCTCCAAAAGGTCATGGAGGATGGCGACGGTCTTTTCTTCCAAGGTTTCGCATCGCAGCATCACCCGCAGCGGATGCAGAATATAGGGCTGACCGCCTTTATCCACCTGCCCCGTGTGTCCTTTTGCCGCTAAAATGATGGCTTTTTCCAGCATTTTTCCCACCCCTTTTTCCTCAGATTCCTTATCTTCAGTATATCTTGTCAAAAAATTTGTGTAAAGGCAAAAAAATGCAAACTTTTTTCCTTCTTTTTACGTCTATGAAGTGAGCAGCGTCTGAAAAAAGCAAATTTTTAATATAATACATTTTGAAGCTGCTCCCAATCAGAATTGTATTAAAAATTTAATATTTTCTTCAGAGTTTTTCCATAGAAAATATGCTATGATATGCTTATCTACAACTTTCGACAAAAGGACGCATCATATTAGGAGGGGACTTTTATGATCTATTATTTCAGCGGTACCGGCAATTCCTACGCAGCAGCAAAAAAACTGGCCGATGGTCTGGGCGAAGACCTGATGGATATCGCTCTGGCTGTCCGAGAAGGCAATTATACCCATACTTTGGAGGCAGGCGAACGGCTAGGCTTCGTATTCCCCGTCTACGCATGGGCACCTCCCAAAGTGGTGACCGATTTTGTAAAAAACCTGGAATTGTATTATTCCGGTGATCCCTATATTTTCGCAGTCTGCACCTGCGGCAGTTCCGCCGGCAAAACCATGGATATTTTCGAAGATGCTCTGGAAGAAAACGGCCTTGTGCTGGACAGCGGCTTTTCCGTGGTGATGCCCGATAACTGCGTCATCCTGTTTGACACGGAAAAAGAAGAACTCTCCGCCGAAAAGCTGTCAAAGGCAGAAAAAACACTGGACAATATCCTCCGTGCCATCAAGCTGAACTGGAGCGATTTTTTCCGGGTAAAACGGGGAAAATTCGGCAGCTTCCTGAGTACGGCAGTGAATCCCGCTTTCTGCAAGGGCATGAAAACAAAACCCTTCTATGTCACCAACGACTGCATCAGCTGCGGTCAGTGTGAACGTATCTGCAGCAGCGGCTGCATCAGCATGACTGTCGGCAAGCCCGTATGGACAGAGGACAGATGCGATCTTTGTCTGGCCTGCATCAACCGCTGCCCTGCCAAGGCTATTCAATACGGCAAAAAAACAGCAAGTCGGGGACGCTATGTACACCCTATCTATCAGACAGGAGAGACGGAACAATGAAACCAAAACGCATATTTGCATTCCTTTTGATCAGCATACTGCTCCTTTCCTGCTGCGGCTGCAGTGCCACCAGCAGCGGGCTTTCCATGCTCAATCGTAAAAAAATCACAGAGCTGACCCAAAAAGGGGAGACCTACTGGGCGGCCTATCAGGAACATCAGGAAGTGGGGGAAGCCACCAACGTAGTGGAATACCAGAAGCCCCTTTCCTATGTGCTGCAATATCCAAAAACAGGGTGTGCCGCTGTGGATGCACGCATTGAGGGCATCGTGATAGAGATCCGCAATGCGTTCGATCAGGAATTTTTGCCGGCAAAAACATCGGAAAATGAAACAAAAAGCAGCAAAGAAACGGAAGCCACATTGTATTTGGGGTATGAAGCCTATCTGACAGATAACGACCACATGAGCCTTGTGTTTTTCCAGACCCATGAAGCAAACGGCGTGCTTTCTCCCCATACCCGTATCCAGATCTTCCATTTCGACCTGAGCGAAGATGTGGAAATTCCTGCGGAAGAACTGATGTGGACGGATTTTGCAAAGAATGCTTCCGCCTATACCCAGAAATATTTCACCACCACAGAACCCTATAACAAAGGCATCTTCGGCAACTATGCCACACTCCTTGCCCCGGATGGAGGTCGCTTCGACCGCTTTGCCTTCACCACCGAAGGCGTGCTGTTCTATTTCGACCGTTACGATCTTTTCCCCGGCAGCTATGGCATCGTCAGCCTGACGATCCCTTACGAGGATATGCGGACAAAGATCCAGGCACCCAAGGCAGAAACCCTGGTTCCCCCGGAAAAATCCAATAAAAAAATGGTGGCTCTGACCTATGATGACGGTCCCAACCCCATTGCCACCAATGCCATTCTGGATACCCTGGAACAATACGGTGCCAAGGCTACTTTCTTTGATCTGGGCCATCTGGTGGAAAAATATCCTGATGTGGTGAAGCGGGAAGCCGCTCTGGGCTGTGAAGTGGGCAGCCATTCCTACGACCATAAAAATTTCAGCAAGATGACTGCCGCAGAAATCTCTGCGGACATAAAGAAAACATCTGCCGCCTTCCAAAAGGCACTGGGGAAAGACCCTGCTGTGTTCCGTCCTCCCTATGGGGCCTGTGATGAAAACGTGAAAAAACAGATCCCCATGCCCATCTATCTTTGGTCTATCGATACCCTGGACTGGAAGAGCCGGGATGCCAAGGCTGTTTTGGATGTGATAAAATCCTCCGGCGAGCTGGACGGGAAAGTCATCCTGATGCATGGCATTTATACCTCTACCGCAGAAGCCACCGCCATCTTAGTGCCTTATCTGCAGGGGCAGGGCTATGAACTGGTGACCGTTTCCGAACTGATCCAGGCAAAGCATGGGGAAACTCCTGCAAATGGCAAAATTTACGGATACTCCTATTTCCAGTAAAAACAAAAAAAGAACAGACCCTTGTTCCTTCCCAGAGGACTTTGGGTCTGTTTTTTTATTCTTTCACGTCGGGGTTCAGTTCATGCCATTTCTGATGATGGGCTTTCATACAGGCGAAAGTTTCTTCGCTGAGGATATGCTCCATCCGGCAGGCATCTTTCAAGGCGGTTTCCTCGCTGACGCCGATATCCATCAGCAAATGAGAGATCACACAATGTTTTTCATAGGTTCCTTCTGCCAAGGCTCTGCCCTTTTCTGTCAGCACGATACGGCCTTTTTCTTCTATCTGCACATAGCCTTCCGCTTTCAGTTTTTTCATGGCATTGGAAATGCTGGGTTTGCTGAAGCCCAATTCCGTTGCCACGTCCACAGAACGTACATAGCCTGTTTTCTGATCTAATACATAAATGGTTTCCAGATAATTTTCCATGGATTCCTGTGTTTTCATACGCGTCTCCCGCCTTTCTTTTCATTCATAATGTTAGCAAAAAAGGTGGCATTTGACAATATTTTTCTGGTTCCCGTTCCCTTTTACATGGCTTTTTGAAAATTTCCATGGATATCGGCAAAATTTTTTATTGATATTTCGCTCAAAATCATGTATGATGTACTTAAGAAAAAACGATAACAGAGGCATCAAACACGTTGTTGTTTTGGTGTCTTTTTTAGAAAATTGTATTTTTAACTATGCTTGCTTCTGTAGTTTGAGGTTTTTCTCCTAACTTCAAGCTATTTTGAATCAAACTTTTCATCTCTTCTTGTCGTTGCTTCCCAAGCGCAAAAAAACGCCCCCTAACTGTTTTTCTGCGTGGCAATGACAACCCTTACACGGCGTCTTCTCCCCCAAGAAGGCGCCGTTCCCCTTTTTACCCCAAATTTGCTAAAATAAATTTCATCTAAACACAATTTTTACTGTACGAAATTAACCTTCCCCTCTTTCTGTCCTTGTAGTATGATATATCCATAAGCAATTGTCTTTATAATAGCAAGAAAGAAGGTATCCCCATGTACAGAACATTATATAGTCCCCAGGGCGGCCGCATCATTCTGGATGGCCGCGAAGTCATCAATATGGCATCCAATAACTACCTGGGTCTGGCAAACCATCCCGCAGTAGTGGCTGCCGCAAAAGACGCACTGGAAAAATACGGCGTTGCCACAACTGCCAGCAGAAACATCTGCGGCAACTATCCTGTCCACGATGAACTGGAAGAAAAGCTGGCAAAATTCAAAGGCGTGGAAGCTACACTGGTATTCAACTGCGGCGTTTCCGCCAACTCCGGTCTGATCCCCCAGCTGGTGGGCAAAGGCGATTTCATTTACAGCGATGAACTGAACCACGGCTCCATCATCGATGGCTGCCGCCTGTCCGGTGCGAAGATCAAGGTTTTCCGCCATATGGATATGGTCCATCTGGAAGAACTGCTGAAAGAACCCGTAGAAGGCAAAAAGCTCATCATCACTGACGGTGTATTCAGCATGGACGGCGATCTGGCTCCTCTGCCCGAAATGGCAGATCTGGCAGATCAATACGGCGCAATGCTGGTAGTAGACGATGCCCATGGCGACGGTGTAATGGGTCCTGCCGGCAGAGGTACCGTTGACCACTTCGGCCTGAGAGACCGCATCACTATCGAAACAGGCTCCCTGTCCAAGGCATTCGGTTCCGCCGGCGGCTTTGTAGCAGGCCCCAAGGAATTTATCGAAAGCCTGCGCCCCAAAGCAAGAAGCTTCATCTTTACCGCTTCCCCCATGGCTCCCTGCCTGACAGCAGCAGCGGCAAAGGCAGTGGATCTGGTGATGGAAAACACAGCACTGGTAGATAAGCTGTGGGAAAACCGCAACTATTTCGCAGACCGTCTCAGCAAACTGGGGCTGAATATCGGCACATCCGTGACCCCCGTTATCCCCGTCATCGTTGGCGATGCGGAAAAAGCCCAGAAACTGAGCCAGATGATGTATGAAAGAGGCGTTTATGCTCAGGCACTGCAGTTCCCTATGGTGCCCAGAGGCACAGCCCGCCTGCGTACCATCATTTCCGCAGACCATACCAAAGAGGATCTGGATAAGGTTGTGGATGCACTGGAAGAATGTGCAAAGGAACTGGGTCTGATCTGATTCCCATGAAAGCAAAAAACCTTCGACGATAAAATCGTCGAAGGTTTTTTTATTTTCTGCACCCGACAGGATTCGAACCTGCGGCCTTTCGGTCCGGAGCCGAACGCTCTATCCCCTGAGCTACGGGTGCATAGAAGGCCGCCGGGCGACCTTCATAATTTCATTGCATTGTCTATTCTACATGGAATTGGAAGAGATGTCAAATGTTTCTCTTCCGCAAAATGTTACATCTTGATATCAACTGTGGGCAGGTTCCAGATCTCATCAGCATACTGACGGATGGTTCTGTCGGAAGAGAACTTGCCGCTCTTTGCAGTATTCATGATGGCCATTTTTGCCCATCTTTCCTCATCACGGTACGCTTTATCGATATCCCAGTGGGCACGGGCATAATCCGCATAGTCCTCCAGAACGAAATATTCATCGGCTCTGCCGCCGCAGCCGTTCAGCAGGGCATCATACAGCTCCCTAAACAGGTTTGTATCAGGGTCAAAGGTGCCGTCGATGAGGCTGGTCAATGCCATACGCACTTCCTGATTCATGTTGTAAACCATCCAGGGGTCATAGCCGCCCTGATATTTCTGCTGTACTTCATCGGCACTCATACCGAAGATGAAGATATTTTCTCTGCCCACCTCTTCGCAGATTTCCACATTGGCACCGTCCATAGTACCGATGGTCAAAGCACCATTCAGCATAAACTTCATATTCCCCGTACCGGAAGCTTCCTTGCCGGCGGTGGAGATCTGTTCGCTGATATCTGCCGCAGGAATCAGTTTTTCTGCCAGAGATACCCGATAGTTTTCCATGAATACCACTTTGATCTTACCGTGGATGGTAGGGTCGTTGTTGACTACATCCGCAACGGCATTGATGAGCTTGATGATGAGCTTCGCTCTGCGATAGCCTGCCGCCGCTTTGGCACCGAAAATAAAGGTGCGGGGAACCATATCCAGACCGGGGTTCATCTTCAGCTGGTTATACAGACCGATGACATGGAGGATATTCAGAAGCTGTCTCTTATATTCATGGAGACGTTTTACCTGAATATCGAAAATGGAATCGGGGTTCACATCGATGCCCTTTGTTTCCTTGATATATTTCGCCAGAGCGATCTTATTTTCTTTCTTGATCTCCATAAAACGGGAACGGAATTCCACATCCTCCGCATAGGGAACCAGTTTTTCCAGCTGATCCAGATGGGTAATCCAATCCTTACCGATTTTTTCCGTAATCAGATCTGCCAGTTTTTTATTGGAATGTACCAGCCATCTTCTCTGGGTGATACCATTAGTTTTATTGTTGAATTTTTCAGGATACAGCTCATAGAAATCCTTCAGCTCCTGATTTTTCAGAATTTCCGTATGCAGCGCCGCTACGCCGTTGACAGAATGGCTGCCAACGATAGCCAGATAAGCCATACGGATCTGACCATCGGCGATGATGGCCATTTTTCTGATCTTTGCAGGGTCGTTGCCGTATTTTTCTGTCAGTTCCAAAACGAACCGGCGGTTGATCTCTTCTACGATCTGGTAGATACGGGGCAGCAGACGGCTGAACAGCTCCATGGGCCATTTTTCCAGTGCTTCTGCCATGATGGTGTGGTTGGTATAGGCGCAAACCTTTTTGGTGATATCCCAAGCCTGATCCCAAGGCAGATCGTTTTCATCCACCAATATACGCATCAATTCCGCCACAGCCATGCTGGGGTGGGTATCATTCAGCTGGAACGCCACCTTATTGGGCAGTTCGTTGAAATCTGTGTGCATCTTTTTAAAGCGGGCGATGACCCTCTGCACCGTTGCGGAAATGAAGAAATACTGCTGACGCAGGCGCAGCTCCTTGCCCTGAATATGTTCATCGGCAGGATACAATACATCCGTCAGTGTGCTTGCCAGAAGTTCTTCCTCCGCCGCTTTCTGATAATTGCCCTCGTTGAAAGATTTCAGGTCCAGTCTGTTTTTGGGCTTTGCTTCCCACAGACGCAGGGTATTCACAGTGTTGTTTCCGTAGCCCACAACGGGATAGTCATAGGGAATGGCTGTAACAGACTGATAATTTTCCTGCACAAATTTATACTCGCCGTTTTCCTTGGGCACTGCACGGACGTTGCCGCCAAATTTGACCTCAACGGCATATTCATTTCTTCTGATGCCCCAAGGGTCGCCGTTTTCCAGCCAGTTATCGGGCACTTCCACCTGATAGCCCTTTTCGATGCGCTGTTCGAAAATACCGTAATGGTAGCGGATGCCACAGCCATAGGCAGGCAGAGCCAGTGTGGACAGAGATTCCAGGAAGCATGCCGCCAGTCTGCCCAGGCCGCCATTGCCCAGGCCGGGGTCGGGCTCTGCATCTTCCACAACATTATAATCGATACCCAGTTCGTCGAATACTTCCTTCACTTCGTCGAACATTTCCAGATTGATGAGGGCATTGCCAAAGAAACGGCCCATCAAAAATTCCATGGACAGGTAATAAACGACCTTTACGTCTTTTTCATAGTATTCATCATGGGTCTTCATCCATTTATCTGTGATGACATCCCGAACAGCGAACACGGCAGCCTGATACAGTTCTTCTGCTGTTGCGTGTTCCAGTGTTTTACGGTACAGCGTTTTCACGTTTTCCCGGATCATATTCTTCAGTTCTTCTTTTCCGATCAGATTCATAATAACCCCCTAATTCCAAAGGTGCTCTTCTCTTTTTATTTTTCAAATTTACGGGATCGGCATTCCCGGCCCACCCTTTATTATGGGATACAGGCTCATTTATCATACCAAAAAAATGACTTCTTGGCAAATTTTAATGGGAGAAAATATTGAATTTCCGCTCTTTTTCACAGAAAAGGGGAAAAAATGATGGTTCCCAAAAGGAATCCCCCTGCGCTCAAAAGGGCTTTGCTGATGCGGATAGGCTCCGGCAAAATGCCCGCCGAAGCATAATACAGCCCCATGCCGGCAAAAAGCGCCAAAGGGGCGATCTCCTGCAAGGTCAGTTCTTTTCCTTCCAACAGGAAAAGGACTGTTGTCAGTCCAATGAAAAGCACTGCCCCCAGGGCTTTTTCCCAGGGAAATCTCTTTTCCGCCAAAAGCCCCAAAGCCACCCCGGCGGTGGAAAGCAGCGCAGCACCATAGAAAAAGGCAGTCTCCATTGCCATAGGCAGCACCGCAAAGCAGAGCATGGCCAGATAGACCCCATCGAAAAAACAAAGGGCAGCTTCGGCGGGATCCCGCTTTTTTGCTGCCCATGCAGAAATCAGATATCCTCCGCAAAGGAGGAGCCAGATCAGATATGTCATATTCCTTCCCCCGTTCTTCCTTTTTATAAAAAGATATGGGAGGGACGAAATGTTCATGCGTTTTTAAAGCGCGAAAACAATGCCGACAATGGCGCTCAGCACGATATAGAAGATGGGATGCTTCTTCCATTTATTCGTAGCGAAAAGCAGCACCGCAAAAAGGATACATTCCTCGATGCCGACCATGCTGCCGATATTCCCCAGGTTCAACTCCTCCAGCTTTGCGGAGTGGAACAATGCGCCGATGAGGACACCGAAGCCCGCCGCGCCGATGAGCCCCATGACCGCAGGGCGCAGACCATAGAAGGCATATTCCACGTATTGATTGCTGCGGAATTTTTCCAATACCTTAGACACCATGATAATGATGATGACAGAGGGCAGCACCAACCCTGCCGTTGCACAGATGCTGCCGATGACGCCGCTGTGCTGAAAGCCTGTATAGGTGGCCATATTGACCCCCAGAGGGCCGGGGGTGGATTCTGAAATGGCGATCATGTCGGGGATCTGGCTGGTAGAGAACCAAGGGTATTTATCCGCCAGACGATAGAGGAAGGGCAAAGTCGCCAAGCCGCCGCCTACGGAAAAAAGCCCAATCTTAAAGAATTCAAAAATCAGAATCAGAAGATCCATCATGATTTCTTCGCCTCCCTTCCGCTGGAAACGGCGATGCCCAAGATCGCCGCCACAATGACGATCCAGACGGGGGAAATATCCACCCAAACGGAAACGAGGAAGGATGCTGCCGCGATCACGATACACAATTTATCTACGACGGATTTTTTCCACAGACCTTTTACTGCGTTGATGATCAGCACGCTGACCACCACACGGATGCCGGCAAAGGCATGCTGTACCACAGGCAGCTCGGCGAAGTTGTTCAACACTGCTGCGATGAACATGACAATGCAGAGGGAAGGGAAGATACTGCCCACCGTTGCGGCGATGGCACCGGGGATGCCCTTTTGCTTATAGCCAATGAAGGTGGCCGTATTGACGAAGATGATGCCGGGGGTACACTGACCAATGGCAAAGTAGTCCAATACTTCGTCCTCTGTTGCCCATTGGTGCTTTTCTACGACTTCCTTCTGCAGCATAGGCAGCATGGCGTAGCCGCCGCCGAAGGTGAAGCCGCCGATTCTGCAAAATGTAATAAACAAATTCCACAAATCTTTCATATCATAACAACTCCTTTTTTCGAGGACTCCACCCTCGAGCACCCTAAAACCATGAGGCTCTGCCTCACACTCCGCTAGGGGAATGATTCCCCTAGAACCCCCATTTGCAACACCATGTACATGGTGTTGCGGTATCGGGTTCCAAGGGGGTGACCCCCTTGGTGGGTGGTTGAGGGTAAAACCCTCAAGACTCCTGCATTTTTGACATTTGATCCGTGGTGGCAAGACTGTCCATGATCTCGTCCAAATCGCCATCGATGATCGCGTCTATCTTGTGCAGCGTCAAGCCGATCCGATGGTCTGTTACCCTGCCCTGGGGGAAGTTATAGGTACGGATACGCTCGCTTCTGTCCCCCGTCCCCACCTGGGAACGTCTGTCGGCAGAAATGGCCTCGTCATGGGCCCGCCGCTCCCGTTCATAGACCCGGGCATAGAGCACCTTCAAGGCCTGCTCCTTATTTTTCAGCTGGGATTTCTCATTCTGGCAGGATACCACGATCCCCGTGGGGATATGGGTCATTCTGACAGCAGAATCCGTAGTATTGACACACTGTCCACCGTTGCCGGAGGCACGGAATACATCCACCCGGACATCGTTCATATCAATGTGTACGTCCACCTCTTCCGCTTCGGGCAGAACCGCCACTGTTACTGTGGAGGTATGGATACGCCCGCCGCTTTCCGTGGTGGGGATGCGCTGCACCCGATGGACGCCGCTTTCGTATTTCAGGCGGGAATAGGCTCCCTGCCCTTTTATCATAAAGGCAATTTCCTTGAAGCCCCCCAAGTCGCTTTCACTGGTGTTCATGATCTCGATCTTCCATTTGCGCCGCTCCGCATAGCGGGCATACATACGGAAGAGATCCCCGGCGAATAATGCCGCTTCATCACCCCCTGCGCCACCGCGGATCTCCACGATGACGTTTTTTTCATCGTTGGGGTCTTTGGGGATGAGCAAAAGGGTGATCTCTTTTTTCAGTTTTTCCAGCTTTTCTTTATTTTCTGCCAATTCTTCCTTGACTAATTCCCGAAAATCTTCATCCAGTTTTTCTTCCAGCATCAGCAGGCTTTCCTCGATGGCCTCTTTTGCCCCTTTATACTCCCGATATTTTTCCACGATGGGCGACATATCGCTGTATTCCTTCATCAGCTTCCGCCATTGGGTCTGATTGGCGATGATATCGGGGTCATTGATCTGCTCCGCCAAATCCTCATACTTATTTTCGATTTCCGCCAAACGGTCAAACATGCTCACGCCCCCTTTCCGCTTTTTTTGCCAAAGGCCACTCTGTCCAGCCCTGCCAAATCCTGTTTCAATCCAATTTCAGTATATCCAAATTCCCGCAAGAGAGACAGCAATGCCTCCCCCTGGTCATATCCAATTTCAAAAAAGAGCCAGCCGCCTTCCCGTAGCCATTCTTTCCCTTCTGCTATGATGGCACGGTAGAAATCCAAGCCATCCTCTCCACCGTCCAGAGCGTTGAGGGGCTCAAAATCCCTGACCTCCGTCATCAGCCCTTCGATATCCTTTTTGGGGATATAAGGCGGATTGGAAACGATGGCATCCAGTCTGCCCTTCCATTCCATAGGCACATTAGCAAGCAGGTCGCTTTCATAAAAGTCAATGCTGATTTTGTTTTCCGCAGCGTTTTTTATGGCATAGCCCAGTGCTTTGGGGCTGATATCCACCGCCATGATCTTCTCAAAGCTGCCATACCTTCCCAAGCTGATGGGAATACAGCCGCTGCCTGTGCCGATATCCAAAATGGATTTGAGGGGCTCTTTCTGTTGGGTCTCCAGAATGGTTTCCACCAGAACTTCTGTGTCCCCTCTGGGAATCAGCACACCCTCTCCCACATGGAAAGGCAAGCCCATAAATTCCCATGTCCCCAGGATATACTGGGTGGGTCTGCCTGCCTCCCGCTGGGAAAGGAAGTGTTCATAACTCTCTGCCGCTTCATGGGAAAGGGCTTCCCCCTCACGCAAAAATAAAGCCGTACGGTTCAGACCGGCGGCTTTTTCCAGCAGCAGCTCCGCCTCGAAGGCGTAGGCTTCCTTGCCTGCCGCCTTCAGACGCAGTTTTCCTTCTCTTAATGCTTCTCCAATTGTTTTATTCTTCAGGCTCATCTTCCAGAACCCCTTTCATAGCCGCAATGGCACATTCGATCTGACCGTCATCGGGCTCTGCTGTGGTCAGCTTCTGCAGGCACAGCCCCGGTGCGCTGACAACTTTTACAAAACCGCTTTCGGATTTGCCCGCCCAGCGGATGACTTCATAGGAAATGCCGGCGATAAAAGGCACCAGACAGATCCTTGTCACCAAACGGAGAAGAAATACATCTGTGCGGACAAAGAAGAACACCACCATGGAGATCAGCATAACGAACAGCAAAAAGCTGGTACCGCAGCGTTTATGGAGTCTTGTGCAGGGGCGCACGTTTTCCACCGTCAGTTCCTTGCCGCTTTCAAAGCAGGCAATGGTCTTATGCTCTGCACCGTGGTATTGGAACACCCGGCGGATTTCCTTCATACGGGAAATCAGCCACAGATATGCCAGGAAAATACCAATACGAATCAAGCCTTCGATGATGCCCAACCCCCATGTAGGGACAACGGACTTAAAAAGATTCCCAATGGCTACAGGCAGGACAAAAAACAGCCCCATACCCAAAACCAGAGACAGGAACACGCTGAAGTAGATAAGGATATCATTGATCTTATCCCCCAGCTTGTCTGTCAGCCATTGCTCAAAGGGGGAAAGTTCTTCCTCTTCCCAGCCTTCGCCGGCAATCTCCGCAGAGCGCATCAGGATTTTTGTGCCGCTCACCAGAGAATCCACAAAGGCCGCCATGCCGCGGAAAATGGGGTATTTGAAAATGCCTTTTTTTCCAAGACCGCCCCAGTCCTTCTTTTCGATGACAATTTCCCCATCAGGGTTTCTCACTGCCATAGCGTATATTTTTTTCCCGCGCATCATAACGCCCTCGATGACCGCCTGACCGCCGATATTGGTTCTTTTTTCACTCATATCAAAATTCCTCCTTTCTGGAGAAAGGGATATCCCTTTTCCTCGCAAAAAAATAATTGAAAAAAAGTATTCTTTTGCGAAAAAAAGGGCGAAAGCATACGCTCCGCCCTTTTGTTTTTTAGATTACTTTCTGCCGTATTTTTTGTTGAATTTTTCAACTCTACCGCCAGCTTCCAGAAGCAGTTTCTGGCTGCCTGTGTAGAAGGGGTGGCATTTGGAGCAAACTTCGACTCTGATTTCGTCCTTTGTGGAACCTGTTACGAATTCGTTACCGCAGTTGCATCTTACTGTTACCTGTTTGTATTCGGGATGGATACCTTCGCGCATTTTTTTCACCTCATTTTCCATATTCGTTGATCAATAATCTACGTTATTTAAAGACAACAAGGGTATTTTAGCATAATCGCGCCGTTTTTGCAATAAAAAATGTCCTACAAATCGGCAGCAAGGAAATTTATGTGTATTTTGTACAGGCCAAACCTTTATTTCTCATGGAAGCCCAACATTTTTTCCCAAACAGGCAGCCGTTCCATGAATTCCTGATTGTTTTTTGTCTTTCGCATCAGGTCGAAAAAGCCTTCCGTCATGTCGGTATGGCTCAAGGAAGTCGCCATGCGGCGCAGGGTATAGTTACATTCCAGTTCTTCCGCCGTGAAAAGCTTTTCCTCTCTTCTCGTACCGGATTTGATGATATCCACCGCAGGGAAGATACGACGCTCCGCCATGCGCTTATCCAACACCAGCTCCATATTGCCGGTGCCTTTGAATTCCTCAAAGACCACCTCGTCCATTTTGCTGCCCGTATCCACCAGAGCCGTGGCAAGGATGGTCAGGCTGCCGCCGTTTTCAATATTTCTGGCAGCGCCGAAAAACCGCTTAGGCATATAAAGAGCCGCAGGGTCCAGACCGCCGGAAAGGGTACGTCCGCTGGGGGGAATGGTCAGGTTATAGGCACGGGCCAATCGGGTGATGCTGTCCAGCAGGATGACAAGGTCCTTTCCCTGCTCCACCATGCGCTTCGCCCGCTCCAGAACCATTTCCGTCACCTTTTTATGATGCTCTGGTTCTTCGTCGAAGGTGGAATAGACGATCTGGACATTTTCCCCTTCGATGGAACGCTGGATATCCGTCACCTCTTCGGGACGTTCATCGATCAGCAGAACGATCAGGTGGACTTCCTTATGGTTACGGGTGATGGCATTTGCCATTTTTGTCAAAAGGATGGTCTTGCCCACCTTAGGCGGTGCAACGATCATGCCCCTTTGCCCTTTGCCGATGGGGGCAATCAGGTCGATGATGCGCCCGGAAAGCTCGTCTTTCTCCGTTTCCAGCCGCAGCTTTTCCTCGGGATAGATGGGGGTTAAATCTTCGAAATTGGGGCGGCGGATGGCAAGATATGGCGCATCCCCGTTGACGGTCTGCACATAAATCAGCCCGCCGACCTTTTCCCCTTCCCGGGCAGGGCGCACATTGCCCTTTACCCTGTCCCCGGTTTTCAGGTTGAATCTTCTGATTTGGGCAGGAGAAACATAAACGTCATTGGCACCGGGCAGGCAGTTTTCTGCCCGCAGGAAGCCATAGCCATCGGGCAGCACTTCTAAGATGCCTTCGCCCATTTCTCCATGCTCCATCAATTTTTCTTTTTCCGTTTGTTCCTGCGGAATTTCAGTTTTTTCGTCGAATCTTTTCGGAGAAAAACCACAAGCAGTCGCCTGCTGCACATGGAATTCTTCTTGCACAGCAGAGGACTGCTTTTCTTTGATCTTCTCTATCAATTCACTTTTTTTCAGGCCGGAAATGGAGGGAATCTCCATTTCCTTTGCCATCCTTCTCAATTCCGCAAGAGTTTTCTTTTCCAGTTCACTCATGCTATTCTCCTGTTCTTATTTGGGTATCTTGATCTTGCTGCCGGGTTTCAGAGGATCGCTTTCCTTCATGCCGTTGGCATCCAGGATCTTCTGATATTCTGCGCCATTGCCCAATGTTTTCTGGGCGATGGTCCACATGGTATCGCCTTCCTGAACGGTGTATTCTGTGGTGGAGCCGCTGGTTGTGGAAGATGCAGTGGTGCTGTTTTCGTCATTTTTCTTTGCATCATCGCCCTCTCCGTCAGCCTTTTCTGTGGTGCTGTTAGGGTCTTTCAGACCATTCAGTTCTTCTTCCAGCTGCATTTTTTCCAGCTGAATATTTTCATATTTTTCTTTATATTCCTGTGTCTGTGTCAGCTGATTCTGAGCTTCTTCCAGTTTGCTGTTCAGGCTTACGGTACGGAAGATCAGGAAAATGATCAAAATCAGTGCAACAACGCCCAGGATGATGGCAAGCTTGCTTCTGCCGCCGCCAAAATCGTCATCATCGTAATCATCATCGTAGAGGCTGTCCAGATGTTCCTGCTTTGCTCTTTCTTCAAAATCCAGGTCTTCATAGCGGGGACGGTTATCTCTGCCGTCTCTGCCCATATCTTCAAAGGGCATGGGTTCTTTTTCTTTTCTGGCTTTTCTGCCGCGCTTTGCAGGGGCTGCCGTTGTCTGCAGGGTCACTTCTTCCACGATCTTGGATTTTTTGCGGGCAGGGATCACGCTGACATACTGGATGCCGTCGTCATAGTCGTCCTGATTCATTGTATCCCCAGCAGGTGCGGAAGTATGCATCCCATCCAGATCTTCGGATACGATGCCTGAATTTCTTGCACGGCGGGAAACATAGCGAGTGGGTTCCCCTTCCTGCTGAGGCGCTCTGCTTACTTCGTTGATCTCGTTGCTGACCTGCTGCATTCTTGCTTCTCTGACTTCTTCCACATCTTCTCTTCTCTGGGGACGGCGGGCACGGTATGCTGTTGCTTCTGTGTCGTCGTTCTTGCCCATCAGGGGATGGGTCTGCATCAGGATATCTACGACTTCTTTGGGCAGGTCGTTATACAGATCTTCATAATAGCCTTTGTCTGTATCACTCAAACCTCTGGAGCCGTTTGTGTTATCGAATCTATCGTCGCTCATGTTCTTACCTCCAAAATATATCTTAAAGATTTCTCTTTCGTTTCAAACCTACACAATTTCTGCATTCTATCTTATATATTCTACATTTTTATCGCGAAAGTGTCAACCAAAGGGACGGAAATTAAAACTTTTGTAAGCTTCTTTTTTATGGAAAGGAAAAAGGAACAAGCCTTTGCGGATGATTTTGTGCAGGCCTGCTCCTTTGATTTATGATCTATATTTTTATTTCACAGAAAGAACTGTATTCACATCGGCGGACTGGGGCACATATTCCAGTGTCACGCTGCTGCCAACCTGTTTTTTCAGGATTTTCAGGTTATCCTTGGCTTTTGCCTCAAACAGGGCATCATTGCCTTCCAGCATCAGATACCAGTAGGTGTTCCCTTCGGAAACGATATCCTTCATCATGGAAATGGTACCGGTGATGGTCTGGGCTTTGGAGGTATCCACCGTTTCAATGCCGCTGCCTGCCATCAGATTGCGGTAAACCTTTTCACATTCCGCAACGGTATCCCCAATGGCAACGATCTGATATTTCTGGATATTGACCATAGCGTATTTCTTAACCAGACCCGCATTATCCTTCAGGGAAAGGAAATAGGTAGGCTCATCGGCGATATTCAGCAGGATGGGGAAGGTTGCCACATAATTCAGATGCTGCACCTGCCCTTCCGCCGAGGACATAGCGGAAATCTCCTTGGCACCGGAGATCTGATAATATTTCGTTTCTTTCGTACGGGAATTCATCAGGACAAAACCAACGTTGGATTCGTCACCGCCGATGGAAGTAACGCCGGTGTATACCCAAACGTCATCGTCCAAGGCGATATAATTATAGCCCTCTGTGGACTTCAGACAGCCTCTCTGCCCGAAGATGCTGTTGATAAAGCCGTTCTTCAAAGTGCCATAATAGTCGTACTGCTCTACCAGCAGGGCAGAATCATATACCTTATCAACCCATGTGGGTACGTCTGCTACGTCATAATACTGATGGTCGCCGGTGGCAGCATTGATGATGATAGCCCCCTTGATATCCGTGCCGCCGAAGAGACCGATGGTCTTATCTTCCACAGCGCATACCCAGTAGGGCACGCCGTCGTCATTGATCTCAAAATTATAAGAATGGATCATGGCTGTAGGGTAACGGAAACGGATATAGCGGTTCAGGTTTCTGCCGAAATGCTCAAAAGGGGAGATCTTGATGCCCTCTTCCAGCTTGATCAGGTCTACATCCTGGGTGGTCATATCGATGCTGATATAGGCAGGGATGCCTGTGCTGCGGTTGGTGAACCATTTGATGATATCGCCATACTGCAGGGGGGTCACACGGACAGGCTTATTCTGATAATTGATCTGATTGAAATAGGGGCTGACTTCATACTGGGAGACCATGTCTACCATGCTGCCCATTTCCCGTTCCGCCAGCTTTGCCGCAGAATCCCTGTCCAGAATGGGGATCTGGTCGTAATCGACCTCATGGATATCGTTGGCAAAATCCCCTGTCTGCACATCCAGCAGCTGATGATAGGCCGATGCCCGCAAAATGGGAGAAGACAGCAGTGTGCCTACACCATAAACGATGCAGAGGGCAACAGGGACCGCCAGCAGGCGCTTTGCCGTTTTCCATCTTTCGCCCCGCTCCACAGGGTCGCCGTTTCGCACCAGAAACAGTACCTTGAAGATGGGCCAGAAATTCAGCACCAGCCCAACGGCGATGGCCACAACGAAAAACATCCAGCTTTCCTGCGAATGGATATTCAAAGCAGGTAGATAATAATAGAACATCCCCGCCCAGATGAGCAGGGTCAAAATAATGAGAATCGAACGTGATTTTTTCACTTTATCCTCCTCCGTTTCCTTGATTTGTTCACAAAATATTAAAAACTTTGGCGGGTTTCTCCTCTTTACATCTCCTCGCCAATTGCATATACTATACTATAAATCCAGAAGATTGTATAGTGATAAAACTGACCGTTTCCTTGTGAAAGCATAAGGGAGTGATACCATGAAAATAGAAAGAATCAGTGAAAATCAGCTGAAGCTGACGCTGACAAAAGATGACCTGAAAGAAAGAGATATCCAGCTGGAGGATCTCATCACACCATCCGAAAAGACCCAGAAGCTGTTCCGGGATATCATGGAGCAGGCCTTGGATGAATCGGATTTCATTTCCGAAAACACACCGCTGATGGTGGAAGCTGTTCCCTCCGGGGCAGACGGCATCATGATTATCGTAACAAAAGTAACCAACAAAGACAAAAGCGCAAAAACGGGGGCGGATCTGCTTAGTCAGGCACAGGAAATGCGTCGCTGGAAGAAGAAACCCATGGATACCATGGAACATGCAGAAGAACAGAATTCCGACATCCTCATCTATTCCTTCCCCGCACTGGATGACGTTATCAGCGTAAGCCTACGTCTGGACGGCACATTCAAAGGGGAAAGCGCTGTTTACAAAAACGAAAATAAGTATTTCCTTGTCCTGCAGGGGGATACATACACTGCGGAGGAATCCTCTGAAGAACTGGAACTGGTATTAAAGGAATACGGTCAGAAGCACGTGTCTACGCCCCTGGCGAAATATTATCTCCTGGAGCATGGGGAAACCATCATCGGGGATAAGGCCGTGAAGGCGCTGGCAAAAACTTTTGGGTAAGAGAAAAGAGTCCGTTTGGACTCTTTTTTGTTTGCGCTGATTGCAGGCGCACCATCGCCGCTTTTCCCCCTGTCCCCGCGCAGGTGGTCTGTCGGTGGGAATGTATACTTGTATCTCTTTCCCGCCGACACCCACCGAGGGAAGGGCGCAGTTCGAAACACCCCCGATATGGCAGAGTGCTGTTCTTTTCTCCCCCTTGCGCCCCCTCCTAACTTCTGCTATAATACTTCTGGTTTTAAAATCGCCCTTTGGGCTTTTCAACCAGACAGTTCGAAACCATCCTGTCTATAAACAAAACTAGGGACCCAACAACACAACTTTTCTGTATTTTTGGCACCCTATTTTGGTGTGCCTTTTTTGTTTGGCTCCCTTTCTATGAAAGGAGACTTTACCATGGCAGAAAACCCCATCCGCTACAGTATCATTGAAGAAAAAAATCCAAGAGAGATCCTCATGCTCCGTGGGAGAGGCTGCGCCTGGAAACGCTGCACCTTCTGCGATTATCATTTGGATGCTTCTTTAGACGGAGCAGAAAATTTCAAGATCAATCTGGCGGAAATTGAAAAAGTGACCGGCAAATATCATCATCTGGAGGTCATCAATTCCGGCAGCTTTTGCGAACTGGATGCCAATACCAGGGATGCCATCCGCAGAAAATGCAAAGAAAAAGCCATCCACACCATCCATTTTGAGACCCACTGGATGTATCGCAGAAAAATTCAGGAGCTGCGGGACTTTTTCGGCGAGATCGGCACAACGGTAAAAGTAAAAATCGGCGTGGAGACCTTCGACGAAGCCTTTCGGGAAACGGTCTTTCAAAAAGGCATGCCCCACGCCACCGCAGAGGATATCGCAGCCTATTGTGATGAAGTCTGTCTGCTTTTCGGCATCACCGGGCAAACGGTGGATTCCATGGGACGGGATATCGAAACAGGTCTTGCCCACTTCGAGCGGGTCTGCGTCAATATCATGGTGCCAAATACCACCAGCGTCGTTCCTGATGCAGCTGTCATCCGCCTGTTCAAGGAAAATCTTTACGACCAATACATAGATAATCCCAGAGTGGATATCCTGCTGAACAATACAGATTTCGGGGTAGGCGGTGAAGAAAATGCCTAACGAACTGCTCCTGATCCTGACCCTGCTGCTGACCTTCAGCGGCGTTCTGGTATTTTATAAAATCTTCGGGAAAACGGGTCTGCATGTCTGGACTGCCATAGCCACTATCACCGCAAATATCGAGGTGCTGATCCTTGTGGAAGCCTTCGGCATGGAACAGACCTTGGGCAATGTCCTCTTTGCCTCCAATTTCCTTGTCACCGATATCCTGAGCGAACTGCACGGCAAAGAAGAAGCCAACAAAGCCGTAAACATCGGCATTGCCGCTTCCATCGCCTTTATTTTCATCTCCCAGTCCTGGTTCCTGTATACCCCTGCAGCCAATGACTGGGCATCGGAAAGCATCTATGCCATCTTTTCCAACACCCCTAGGCTGATGCTGGCAAGCTTTCTGGTCTATGCCATCTGTCAGAAATTCGACGTATGGGCATACCATAAATGGTGGGCCTTCACCCAAAAGAAATTTGGCGACAGAGACAGCTTTTTATGGCTGCGAAACAACGGCTCCACGCTGGTATCCCAACTTTTGAATACAGTCCTTTATACCTTCGGGGCTTTCCTGGGCACCTATGAACTGGAAACACTCTTCAGCATCTGCCTTTCCAGTTACATCATTTTTATTGTAACCAGTCTGGCGGATACGCCCTTCGTCTATCTTTCAAAAAAACTGAATTAAAGCTCAACTAAAAAAATCCCCTGCTCTTTTCGAGTACAGGGGGTTCTTTTTTTATTCCGCTTCGATCTCTTCCAGAAATGCGTACAGCCCTTTCAGCCTGCTCCATTCCTCTGCCAGATATTGGGGCAGTTCGGGGGTAAAGAGGATATCCTCCATGCCGCTTCTGGTGCAGATGACGATATCCTTTTTCCGATACCAGCTTTGTGCCAGCGGGTCAAGGGTGTCGTTTTTGATTTTTTTATAGTCCTCCCCTTCCAGTCGGAACAAGGGGTCTTTCTCCACCTTTTTGGCGATCCGCAGGAAAGCCGCAGGGTTGCTGTCGATCTTTTTGCGGTATGCTGTCAGGAACGCAGGTTTGGCGCACCACATACCTAGCCCGTGGATGAAGCCTTCCGGCTGCAATTCGAAATAGAAGGTGGGGCGCAGCTTCCATTCCGTCCCCCGGAGCTTTTCATCATACAGCACCGCCCAGCGGCAGGAGCGATAAGGACTTTTATCCTTGCTATAGCGGATATCCCGGTTGATGCGGGAAACGGAGTAGTTCATCTTTTTCCCGCAGAACAGGGGGCTCAGCTCCGCCAAATCTGCCGCGAATTTATCAAAGGGGTCTTTCAGCACAGCTTTGTATCGGTCCCGGTTTTGGTCCATCCATTCCTTGCTGTTGTTCATCCTCAGTTCCCAAAGGAAATCTATGGTTTCCGGCAAAAAGCCTTCAAATCTTTTCATATCATTCACCTCGTTTCCCATTATACCATATCTTTGGGACTCTGTCCCAAACCCTGGCAGGGAAATAATTTCCCTGCACCCTTATTTGCCTGCGGCGCAAAAAAAGACTTGGGAGCAATCCCAAGCCTTTTTCATGTCATCATAGTTTTGTATTCCCCGCACAAACGCAGTTTGGGCGGAAGTATAGGGTTCTAAGGGGATTATCCCCTTAGCAGGGTGCGGGACGGAGTCCTGCGGTTTTCTTAGAATTCCATTTTTTCTTTCAGGTAGGATACCAGATCAGCGATGGGCATTCTTACCTGTTCCATTGTGTCTCTGTCACGTACTGTTACGCACTGGTCTTCTACGGAATCGAAGTCGTATGTGATGCAGAAAGGAGTACCAACTTCGTCCTGTCTTCTGTAACGTTTACCGATGGAACCAGCGTCATCGTAATCACAGTTGAATTCTTTCGCGATCATTGCATATACTTCCTGTGCCTGTGCAGCCAGCTTTTTGCTCAGAGGCAGAATCGCTGCTTTCACAGGTGCCAGTGCGGGATGGAAATGCAGAACTGTTCTGACATCGCCTTCGCCCACTTCTTCTTCGTCATAAGCATCACACAGGAATGCCAGTGTCACACGGTCAGCACCAACGGAAGGCTCGATGCAGTAAGGCACATATTTTTCGTTCTTTTCCTGATCGTAGTATGTCATATCCTGACCGCTGGTGTTCTGGTGGCAGGTCAGGTCATAATCTGTTCTGTCTGCGATGCCCCACAGTTCGCCCCAGCCGAAGGGGAATTTGTATTCGATATCTGTTGTACCTTTGCTGTAGTGAGACAGTTCTTCGGGAGAGTGGTCTCTCAGTCTGATATGTTCTTCTGTCATGTTCAGGTGCAGCAGGAAGTCTTTGCAGTAGTTTCTCCAGTAATCCAGCCATTCCAGATCAGTGCCGGGTTCGCAGAAGAATTCCAGCTCCATCTGTTCAAATTCTCTGGTACGGAAAGTAAAGTTACCGGGTGTGATTTCATTACGGAAAGATTTACCGATCTGGCCGATACCGAAGGGCAGTTTCTTTCTGGATGTTCTCTGTACGTTTTTGAAGTTTACGAAGATACCCTGTGCTGTTTCGGGACGCAGGTAAATCTGGTTTTTCGCATCTTCTGTAACACCCTGAAATGTTTTGAACATCAGGTTGAACTGGCGGATATCTGTGAAGTTATGAGCGCCGCAGGAAGGACATGCAACCTGATTGTCATCCACAAATTTCTTCATTTCTTCGTTGCTCCAGCCGTCTACAACCACTTCGGGCATATCATGGGCCTTCATGTGGTCCTCAATCAGCTTATCAGCACGGAAACGTTCCTTACATTCCTTACAGTCCATCAGAGGGTCGCTGAAGCCGCCAACGTGACCGGATGCTACCCATGTCTGGGGGTTCATCAGGATGGCACAGTCAACACCAACGTTCATGGGGTTTTCCTGGATGAATTTTTTCCACCATGCTTTTTTCATATTGTTTTTCAGTTCCACACCCAGAGGGCCGTAATCCCATGTATTTGCCAGACCGCCGTAAATTTCGGAGCCGGGGTATACAAAACCTCTGTTTTTTGCCAATGCTACGATTTTTTCCATAGATTCTACTGCCATTTGAAATTCCTCCTAACTAAGAAAGTGATAAGTGATAGTTTCGAAGGACGAAAGATATATACTGTAAAACCGGCTGCTCCGCTTCCATAAAGCTCTCGCATCCGCCCCATTCGTAACTCCGCACATATGCTCCGTTACTCATGTCGATTCACTCGTCAAATAGATGCTGACTTATGTGCAAGAACAATGTCAGCATCTGCATGACTCGTTGTTTTACGCAAAAAAGCTTCCATCCCTCGCCAGTAAGCAAGGGACGAAAGCTCTAAAATTCTTCCGCGGTTCCACCCTCGTTGACCGATACTGGTTGCACCGGCCCTCTCTTGTGAATACTGCTCCAAAGTGCCTTTCTCTGGTTCCGACTGCCACCTTGCACCGACCGATGGCTCTCTGAAAATCTTCCGCAGATACTCCTCTTCTTCAACGCAGTTATTATGAAGTTGAGACCTATGATAACGCTTTCTGATACCAAAGTCAAGGGGAAATCTTGCACTATTTTCCGCACATTTTCTTTCTACGGCGCACAGATTTCCACAAAACATAAACAAAATTTCAGCCCCTATGCAAAAAAATCGCGAGTTTTCAGCCGAAGGTCCATATGTACATCCATGTAGTTTCGCAGGATGACCGTCATCTGATCCAAGGCTTCATCAGATAGGTTGAAGCCGAAAACCGCCCGTCCTTCCTTTTCCAAAACGTAGGCAAAAGCTTTCCGCACGGCTTCATACACAAAAATGCTGTTTGGTGTGCGATGCTCCGGACAGTAAAACGCCCCTGTTCTGCCATCAAAGTATAAATCTCCTTCGTTTTTCCCGCAGATATTGCACTCCTCCGGGGCGAAAAGCCCGGAAATCTGCAATAATTTCAATTCAAAAATGCGAGAGACCAGCTTCGGCGGCAACGTGCCCTTATCCATGACGAGAAAGGCATAATACAGCAGTTCCAGCACCTCATCCTGCTCCATACCTGCGGGGCAGCTGCGGTCTGCCAGCTCTGCCAGATACATGGCTTCGGAAAATTTATCAATATCCGTCCGCAGGCCGTAAAAGCTGTTCAGCAGCTCTGCCTGGGTGATGGAATAAAAGCCCTTGCCCTCATAAACAACAAAATCGGCATAGCAGAACAGCTGCGTCGCCGCCAAAAGCCTGCTTTTGGCATTGCGCGCCCCACGGGCGGAAAGGATGACACGCCCCAAGCCCTTCGCCAGAAGGACGATCTGCTTGTTGCTTTCGCCTTTTACCTGTTCCCCTATGACAATGCCCCGCAGCTTTTCTGTTCCCATAGCCGACCTCGTATCAATCTTAATAAAATTTCTTATATCTGGATGTTTCTTCTATACGACGGCGGGGATTTTCCGCCTGCTCCGCCAAATATTTGCGATAGCGCAGATAGTCCTCCACCTGTCCTGTCTGCAAAAATTGCTGCCAGTATGCCCGTTCCTGTTCGCTCATGTAAATCCATCCCCTTTCATGGGGATAGGATGTGAAGAAACCGTCCCAGTCATACTGTAAAAATCCTTCCAAAACCCTTTTGGGGTTCCACCCCAAACCCCGCCAGGGAAATAATTTCCCTAGAACCCTTATACCTTCGCAAAACTACCATTTTGCGAGAAATAAAATGTTTTAGCATCCACAAAACGCTAGTTTTGTGGAAAAATCAGGTCAAGGACATGATGCCCTTGCAGGGGTATTGGGGGCAGCGCCCCCAAGGTCTTTAAATATTCTTTTTGTCGTAGCCGAAGTTCTTCAGCAGGAAATCGCTGTCCCGCCAGTCCTTCTTCACCTTCACCCAAAGCTGCAGATAAATGGGCGAACCCAGCAGCCGCTGCATATCATATCTGGCTGTAGAGCCGATCCGCTTCAGCATGCTGCCCTGCTTGCCGATAATAATACCCTTGTGGGAATCCCGTTCACAGTAAATCGTCGCCTGTACGTCCACCATATCCTGATCGGGCCGCTTCTTCATGGACATGATCTCCACAGCAATGCCATGGGGCACTTCATCCTGCAAGAGATACAACGCCTTTTCCCGAATGATTTCCGCCGCAATCTGCCGTTCCGGCTGATCTGTCACCATATCCCCGGGGAAATACTGAGGACCCTCCGGCAGGTATTTCTTGATGACCTCCAACAGTTCCCCTGTGTTTCTGTCTCTCATGGCAGAAATGGGCACCACATCCGCAAAATCATACAGCTTATTGTATACAGAAATGACCTCCAACAGAGTATCCCGTTCCACGGTGTCGATCTTATTGATGACCAGAACAACGGGTGTTTTTACGTTTTTCAGCCGTTCCAGCACATACTGGTCCATAGCCTGAACCTCTGTGGTAGGTTCGATCAGCATCAGGACCAAGTCCACTTCATTAAAAGTTGTTTCCGCAGAGCGCACCATATATTCGCCCAGTTTGGATTTGGGCTTATGGATGCCGGGGGTATCCAAGAATACACACTGGAAATCCTCCTTCGTCAGGATGGATGTGATCTTATTTCTTGTGGTCTGGGGTTTATGGGAAGTAATGGCGATCTTTTCCCCGATCAGGCAGTTCATCAGCGTGGATTTGCCCACGTTGGGTCTGCCTACAAGGGAAACAAAACCGGAGTGAAATTTTTTCATTCCATCTCAACCCCTCTTTCTTTCAGCATGGCTTCCTGTTCTGCTAAGAAAATCTGGTCTTTTTCTTCCCAATCCTTCGCCATATCCAGCAGCAGCATATACTGCAGCCATCTTTCGTTCTTTGTATCGATATCTTCCTGGGTCAGACCTTTGATGAGGCACAGTGCCTGATAATATTTCATGCCGTTTTCCGCTGTCATATATTCAGAATTCATGCCCAGAACCACGTGGATCTTGTTGGTATTGGGCAGGCGGTATCTTCTGATATCATCCTGCATATTGGTTGCGTCACGGCCCATCATTTTTGCAAATTCACAAGCTGCTTTATAATGGGCCATCAATTCTGTTTCTGTGATCTTTACACGGAATGCACCCCATTTGTCAATGATGTACTGTTCCACTTCCTCCATGGTTTTTGCATTGGGTTTCATTTCGATGTCTGCAAATTTTGCTTTCAATGCTTCGATGCCGTTCATGTTTCTTTCCTCCTAAAAACTATTCTGTATCCGATTTTTTCTTTAATTCGTCCCATTTGGCACGGATGGCCTGCATATCCTCCCATGCGGGGCGTTTTTTCGTTTCATCCCTGAGCAATGCGGAGGGATGGTAGGTTGCCATGATATGATAGCCCTTTCGTTCAAACCACTGCCCTCTCTGGCGGGTGATCTTGAATTCAGGGTCGATGATGGTGGTAGCGGCGATGCGCCCCAGGCAGACGATGATCTTCGGTTTGATGAGCATCAGCTGATACCTGAGGTAATTCAGGCAGGCTTCCTTTTCATCATCGTGGGGGTCACGGTTGCCGGGCGGGCGGCATTTGACCACATTGGCAATATAGGCATCCTCCAAGGACAAGCCCACGCTTGCCAGCATTTTATCCAGTAATTGTCCCGCAGGGCCTACGAAAGGTATGCCCTGCAGATCCTCCTGCTGACCGGGTCCCTCCCCGATGAACAAAATATCCGCATTGGGGTTGCCTTTGCCGATGACCACATTGGTACGCATTTCCCAAAGCCTGCATTTTTTGCAGGAATAACAAGCCCCCTCTAAAATTTCCCAGCTTTTTTCCGCCATACTTCTTCCACCTCGAAACTACTTACAACGATATTCCTGCAGCGCATCCTGCGCCAGCTGCGCAAAGCTTGCGCCTGCGCCCCAATCGAAACGAAAAAGCATTCCTTCGCTCCCGCCGCCGGCAGATAAATGCACCTTGGTCGTTTCTTCCAGATTATCCGCCAAAAACGTCAGTGTCGCTCTATTACCGGAACGCATATAATATTTCTCGAATAATACCATCACAATTTCTTTCCCATTGGGCAGCGTCCGCTTATATTCATCTAAGATCTCGCCGGAAAAAGTTCCCGTTACGGCATTCTTTACCTTTTCTGCCGCCTCCATAGGAGAAAGTCTCACATACAGATCGATTTTTTCCATTCTTGTTCCCCCTTATTTGATATCCTCGCCCCGAAACCCCAAGGGAAGCAACTCTCTAACTGTAAATGTTACCATACCCTTTTCGTCGCTGTCCAGAATGACTTTGCCCTCGGGCAGGAATTCAAACAAAACCTGTCGGCAGATGCCGCAGGGAGAAGCATACTCCCCGCTGCTGGCAACGATGGCGATGGCTTCAAACTCCCGCACTCCTTCGGAAACAGCCTTAAAAATGGCTGTGCGCTCGGCACAGTTCGTGGCACCATAGGATGCGTTTTCGATGTTGCAGCCCTGGAATACCCTGCCATCCTTCGCCAAAAGGGCCGCCCCCACCTTGAAATGGGAATAGGGCGCATAGGCGTTCTCCATGGCTTCTTTTGCAAGAATTACCAATTCTCTGTCTGTCATAAGGGATCACTCCTCTTCGTTTCCTGGTAAAAACGATATTCCCGCAGCAGAAAATGCTTCACCGGCACTGTCTAGCCTGCGTCTCTGTGCAGGGGAAGTTTTTTCTGCTGTGGGCACTATTATTCTCTGGGGAAGCCCGCCTGCAGCAAAATTTCCTTCTGGCGGCGGAACATCTCCGCTTCCTCCTCCGGCTCCATGTGGTCGTAGCCCAGCAGGTGGAGCATACTATGGGCAGTCAGAAAGGCAATCTCCCGTTTCAGGGAATGACCGTATTCCTCTGCCTGTTCCTTGGCCCGTTCCAGGGAAATGATGATATCCCCCAGAATGATTTCGTCATTTTCATTGACCTCGGCTTCTTCCCCTTCTTCAAAAGTCAGCATGGGAAAGCTGAGGACATCTGTTGCTCTGTCAATATTGCGGAACTGCTTATTGATCTGGCGGATTTCCTCGTTATCCACGATGGAAACGCTGATCTCGCAGTTTTCATCAAATTCCTCGTATTTCAATGCTTCTGCCGCCGCTTTGCCGATGGCTTCTTCCAGCTCCGGCGCAAGGGCGACATCTGTTCTGTTATCGATCAGTAGATTCACTGTTTTCTTCCTCTCTTTTTTCTTCGGTAGGCTGTTCTTTTTTCGCCGCCGCTTCGATTTCTTCCTGCTTGGGGTATGCCACCCGTTCATGATACATGCCGTGGAACACTTCGATAAATGCCTTGCGGATGATCTCCAATTCATGAATCGCAAGACCGCTGTGATCTAACTGTCCATCGTCCAGTTTATCCTTAATCAGGGTTTTGATGACAGCTTCCGCTTCTTCCAAAGTCTTGCCGCTGCCCAGCATAGAACGTACCGCTGCTTCCACCGTATCCGCCAGCATGACCACGGCAGATTCCCGGGAGGTGGGAACGGTGCCCTGATAGCGATAATCGGATTCTTTTACATTCTCCGCACCGTATGCCTTCAATGCCTTGAAATAGAAAAACTTCACAAGGCTTGTCCCATGATGCTCCCGAATGACGTCCAAAATGATGCGGGGCAGGTTATATTCCAGCCCCATTTCTACGCCGTTTTTCGGGTGCTGGGTGATGATCTTGGCACTGCTTTCCGGCGCAAGGTCATCGTGGGGGTTATAGCCTGTCTGGTTTTCCGCAAAAAACTGGGGATTTTTCAGCTTGCCAATATCGTGATAATAGGCACCAGCCCTTGCCAAGGCCGTATTGGCACCAATGGCATAGGCCGCCGTTTCCGCCAGATTAGCAACAATGAGGCTATGATGATAGGTGCCCGGTGCTTCCAGCATCAGGCGGCGCAAAAGTTCATTATTGGGATTTGTCAGTTCCAGCAGGCGCAGGGGCGTATTGGCTTCAAAGGTGGCCTCCCAGAAGGGCAGACTGCCCACAGCGATGGTGACGGAAAGGAGCCCCATGGCTGCCCCAAAGATAGATTTCAGCAGCAAGCCCGCCGTATAGCCGTCCTCGAAAAACAGACCAACCCCCAGCATAGCAAAGAAGCTGACTGCACCCATGGCTACGGCGATGGGAACGATCATCTGTCGCTTGTCCGTTTTTTGGATCAGCAAAGCACCCAAGGTGCCCACTAGCAGGGAATACATCAAAAACTGTACATCGCCGTTGAAAATAAAACAGCCGATGATACAGAACAAGGAATTCATGACCAATGCCACTCTTCTGCCCACCAAAAGGCTGGAGAGCATGGCAAAAAGCCCCAGAGGGATCAGCGTGAAATTAGAGATGCCCGACATCAGCCGCAGCAAAATCACCATGATGACATAGACGCTGAACAGCATCTTCATTTCATTCTGCTTCAGCACCACAACCCCTTTTCCCCATGCAAAAAAGAGATACAGGGCAACGAACAGCAGTGCCACCATCAGCATACTGCCCAGAAGGGGCAGGGCACTGTCGGTATAATCGGCACCGCCTACCAGATGCAGACTCACCAGTCTGTCGTAGATATCCTGGGTGATGATCTCCCCTTCGTCCACGATCTTCTGATTTTTGCGGATCATCACATCTTCCACTTCTGCCCGCTTTTCTTCCCGGGCAGCCTCCATGGCTGCTTCATCGGGCAGGAGATTCGGTTCCAGTGCCGCCGCGAAAATCTCACTTGCCATTTCCTTCAGGGCACGATTCCATGCCGTAGCCCCAAAGGCTTCATTGGCCTTTGTCCTGCCGTTTTCCAGAGCATCTGCAGTGATGCCTTCCCCATAGACCTGATTCATGACTGCCACGCAATCCTCCGCAAACAAAATGCGGTTGGCGGCATCCAGCCCGGCATAGGCATTCAGCTGTTTTTCCGTCAGCACCACAGGCAGCTTCCAGGGGGCTTCTTTTGCCTTTTCATAAAAGCTTTCCCCTTCTTCCAAAGAGGAAAGGATACCATTCAAGTCCTGAAACAATTCATCGACCTTTGTACGGCTTTCCTCTTCCACTGCGGCATCCTGTTTATAAATAGGCGCAACGCTGTCTGCCGCTGCATCCTTCAATTTTTTCGTAGCCACTTCATCCACGGCATCGGCTTCGGCCACATAGCGTTTTTCCGCCACAGAGCCCACCTGCACCGTATCCATTTCCTGCACATAGGAGCCTGTGCCGATGCAGAAAAGGGTCAGGAGGATGGCAATGGCATACATGATCCCCTGATAGGATCGTTTCTTTGGATTATTTGGGGAAGCGTCTTTCCTTCTTGCCATCCTGATCGCCTCGTTTCTTGTTTTCAAACTTTTCATACGCAAGGATGATCTTCTGCACCAGAGGATGGCGCACAACATCCTTATTGGTCAATGTGATCTGACCAATGCCTTCGATCCCGGACAAAATCTTCGTTGCTTCCATCAGGCCACTCCGCTTGCCTTCTGCTAAGTCGATCTGGGTCACATCCCCGGTGATGACCGCCTTGGAGCCATAGCCGATACGGGTCAGGAACATCTTCATCTGTTCGGGAGTGGTGTTCTGGGCTTCATCCAGCACGATAAAGGCATTATCCAGCGTACGCCCACGCATATAAGCCAGAGGAGCCACTTCAATGAGCCCCTTCTCCATATTTTTCATAAAATTTTCCGCACCCATGATCTCGTACAGGGCATCATACAGGGGGCGCAGATAGGGGTCTACCTTCTGCTGCAGGTCCCCGGGCAGGAAGCCCAGCTTTTCCCCTGCTTCGATGGCAGGACGGGTCAGGATGATGCGGTTCACTTCGTTGTTTTTAAAAGCAGTGATGGCCATTGCCATGGCAAGGTAGGTTTTCCCCGTGCCGGCAGGGCCGATGCCGAAAACAACGGTATTATTTTTGATCAAATCAACATATTTCTTCTGCCCCAGGGTTTTGGGCTTCAGGGGTCTGCCGTTGACGGTAATGCAGATCAGGTCGTCGTATACCTTTTCCAGCTCCTTCAGGTCTGCTTCCTCCGCAGAGGAAATGAAGTATTCCAGATTCTGCTCTGTGATCTCCTCGCCCTTTCTGGCCAGTGCCGCCAGAGAATGCATCACGTTCCAGGCCTTATGGACGTTTTTTTCCTCCCCGGAAATTTTCACATCATCGCCCCGATTGACAATGCTGACCTCACAGGCCTTTTCAATTTTTTTGATATTGGCATCAAACTGTCCGAAAACGGGCAGGATGATACGGGTATCCATCTGCATGGTTCTTTCAAATGTCATCGGCATTTTCACGCTCCTTTTCTTGTGTTCTCAATCGTTTTTCTTCTATTCGCTCCGCCATGGTGATCTCCGCTTCGGCGCGGACACAATCGGCGTACTCTTCAAATTTGATCTCTATATTTTCTATTTTACCGTATGCAGACAATAAATTCTCTGCTTTTTTTCTTAAATTTTCTTCCAAAAGGGATTTTGCCTCCTCCACAGTGCGTTCTTTTTCCACCGTTTCACAGGCCTTCCAAATTTCTTTTTTCCATTTTAGGGGCAATGTAAAATCCCCCAAAGCCAAAGGCGTTTCTTCCAGCACCGTTTTTTCCCATTCCCCATCCCCGTTGGGATGGATGATATCCAGTTCTTTTTCAGAAAAAATAAGGCTATGGTTTTCCTTTTCCACGCCGCTGTAAAGAACTTCTTCATACTGCAGGGGCATTTCTTCCGTCAGCCGCTGCCAGATACGGGCTGTGACCGCCCCTTCCGCCCCGGTGTATTCTGTGTGTTGTGCCTCCCCCTCCAGACCAATGGTGAGTTCGGAAGAGATCAGGACATCGCCCTTTTGCACCACATCCCCTGCCATGACCAAAGGCGTTCCCCGCTCCGCAGTAATCTGCAAAATCACGCCATCGGCAGAAGCAACCATATCACAGGGGGTCTCCTGATCCACCAGCTCCACCTTTTCGATGGTCTCCGCCAGTTTGACCGTGGCATCTGTCCCACGGATGCCCACGCTGACCCAGGAGATATCGGAGAAATTTTCCAGAAGCCTGTTGGTGATATCTTCCGTGTCCACGTTTCGCTTCCATGCGCCGGGCTTCAGCCCCATCTCTCCGCAAAAGGAAAGGATATCCTCTTCTCCCAGGCGTTCATTCCCTTCCACCTCCACCGTCCAGATAAAGGAGGAAAGCAGATAGAGCCCTGCGGCAAAAAACAACAGCCCCGCCGCCCAGACTTGTCTCTTGCGAAACCGCCCCAGAAAATACGGCAGGCCGCCCCAGCCGAGGACTTCGATGGTACAGCCTGTTTTTTCCGCACAGGCCTCCAAAATATCCAAACTGCTGCCCGCCGCTTTCATCGTCATGCCAGCCCCCTCCTGGGCTACATCCCAAAGATAGACCCCACGGTAAGCCGCCATATTCATAAAGCGTTCGGCAGAAAAGCCCTTCGCCCTTATTCTAACATATCCACGTAAATAATACCATAACGCCAAGAACAAAATCCTCACCCCAACGATCCTCTTTGTAAAAGCTGCGCAACGCTCCTACTGATATTCGTAAGGCTTCGCCTTACTCATTCATTAGGTTGTCTCATATACACTGCGTTCTGCCTGCGAGCAGTCAGCTCCCTGTGTATATGGACAACGCTTTATTGTAAAAACTCCAGCTTTTCCACCCTGCCCGTCACCACCAGACACTCCGCCGAAAGCTGCTTTATGCAAAGACCTCGTCCTGTCAGCCGCAGGACACCGGCAGCAGTGCCCACCCGTACCGTTTCTTCCCCATATTCCAAAATGCCCTTGTAATTTTCTATGGAAACCTCTTCCCGCCCAATGAAGGAGATCAGGGGCAGGTTCAGCATGATCTCTTTGGGCAGCTCCAACGCTTCCGTCATGTTTTTCCGAAATCCCATGCGATCACCTCAAAACCATTTATTCAATCTATGCCTTTTAGGGAAAAACTAGACTTTGTCCCCCAATACAAAAAGACACTCACAAATAAATGTAAGTGTCTTCATCTCAGTCTATTCTACTGCACAAAAATGAAATTTTTGTGCCAATGGGGGTCTGGGGTGTCACACCCCAGCGGGGTATTGGGGCAGTGCCCCAAGGTCTTTTGCGAAGCTGCTGAGCTTTTTTCTTAGGCGTTAGCCCAGCAACGCTCTATCGTTGGCAAATTCCTTGCCGCTGGCAATGGTGAACTGATGCAGCAGATCGTCTACGGTCAGGTTCTTCTTTTCTTCCCCTTTGATATCCAGAATAATCTTGCCGTCCCACATCATGATCAGACGGTTGCCATGGGCAATGGCATCCTTCATATTGTGGGTGACCATCAGGGCAGTCAGGTTGTTTTCCGCAATGATCTTATCGGAAATTTCCAGAACCTTTGCCGCTGTTTTAGGGTCCAGGGCCGCCGTATGTTCATCCAGCAGGAGCAGCTTGGGCTTTTTCAATGTAGCCATCAAAAGGGTCAGCGCCTGCCGCTGACCGCCGGAAAGGAGGCCAACCTTCGCCCGCAGACGGGTCTCCAAACCCAGATCCAGCATTTTCAGCAGCTCCACATATTCTTCTCTTTCCTTTTTCGTGATGCCCCATCTCAGGGTACGGGCCTGTCCGCGGCGTTTGGCTACCGCCAGATTTTCTTCAATTTCCATATCCGCCGCCGTGCCGTTCATAGGGTCCTGGAAGACACGCCCCAGATATGTAGCTCTTTTATGCTCGGGCAGCTTTGTGATATCCACCCCATCGATGATGACAGAACCGCTGTCGATGGGCCATGTGCCTGCAATGGCGTTCAGCATGGTGGATTTGCCGGCACCGTTACCGCCGATAATGGTAACGAAATCGCCATCCTCCAAAGTCAGGTTGACGCCGTTCAAGGCTCTTTTTTCATTGACAGAGCCGGGATTGAAAGTTTTATAGATATTTTTCAGTTCAAGCATTCTTCCCGCCTCCTCTCTTTACATGGCTGGCAGCATATTTTCCTTTCAAATGGGGTACCGCCAGGAACAGGGCTACGATCAGGGAAGTGATCAGCTTCATGTCTGTTGTTTCCAGACCCAGCCACAAAACCACGGCGATGACAACGAAATACAAAATTGCACCGCCCACAACGCCTACCAGACGCAGAGCGAAATTATGAAATACCTTATCGAATACAACACCGCCGATGATAACGGCAGCCAGACCAATAACGATGGCACCACGGCCCATATTTACATCGGCATTGCCCTGATACTGGGCATATAAGCCCCCTGCCAGGCCAACCAGACCGTTGGAAAGCATCAGGCCGATGATCTTCATATTATTGGTGTTGATGCCCTGAGCGCGGGCCATTTTTTCATTGTTGCCTGTAGCACGGAAGCCACGGCCGATTTCTGTACCAAAGAACCAATACAGAAATGCGATCAGAACGATACAGAAAATAGCCCCCACAAGAATGGCATGGGGAATATTTCTCAGGCTGAGGATCAGGTCATATTTATCTACGCTGATGGCCTGATTGGATTTGCCCATGACCCGCATATTCACGGAATAGAGCCCCAACTGGGTCAGGATACCTGCCAGGATACCGGGGATACCCAGGGCAACGTGGAACAAGCCTGTCACCATGCCTGCCAGCATGCCTGCGATGGTGGCTGCGATCAACGCAACATATACATTCTGCCCGGAAAGCATCATCATAACGGCTACAGCGCCGCCTGTGGCAATGCTGCCGTCTACGGTCAGATCCGCAAAATCCAGTATCTTAAAAGTGATGTAAACGCCAATGGCCATGACACCCCAGATCAGCCCTTGGGCAACCGAACCGGGAAGGGCGTTGAATAATGCCATAATGTTCATAAGAGATCCCTCCAACTCTTTTTATGTGATCTGCTTATCTTTGTCTTATGTCCTACAAAAATAAGCCAAAAAAAATTATATCTCATTCTACAGAGATACGCAAGTTTCTTTCCGTGCTCAAAAAATTGATAAAAATAGCGGAGCAAAATGCTCCGCTATTCTGTTTGTTGTCTGCACTTTTTCTTTTGTAAAATGATTATCTTATTCGCCAATGGCTACCATATCTTCGGGAACTGTGATACCCAGAGCTTCTGCGATCTCAGGATTATATTTTGCTGTGATACCATCGGAAACGTATTCGATAGGCATTTCAGCAGGGTTTGCACCGTTAACCAGGATTTCGTAAGCCATTTCCGCTGCTTTTACACCCAGGTCATAGTAGCTGATGGACAGTGTAGCCAGACCGCAGCCGGCACAGATGCCTTCTTCACCGGCGATAACAGGGATACCTGCGGGAACTGCGATGTTTTTGATAATTTCTGTGTTGTTTGCCATTGTGTTATCTGTGGGAACATACAGAACGTCACATTCGCTGATAGCTTTTGTTACTACGGACTGTACTTCATTGGAATCGGCTGCTGTATATTCAGCCCAAGCAACGCCTGCTTTGTCCAGTTCAGCCTGTGCCAGCTGGGACTGGAATACGGAGTTGGGTTCTGCGGAGCAGTAAACGATACCAACCTTAGTTGCATCGGGAACCAGTTCCAGCAGCAGAGCGATCTGCTGATCTACGGGAGCCAGGTCGGATGCGCCTGTTACGTTTTTGCCGGGTGCGTCGTTGGAATCAGCCACACCTGCTGTTACATAGTCTGTTACGGATGTACCAACGATGGGGATATCAGCAGTTGCTGCCGCTGCGGACTGCAGTGCTGTTGTAGCGTTGGCCATGATCAGGTCAACATTGTTGGAAACGAATTTTGTTGCGATGGTTGTGCAGTTTGTCTGTTCGCCCTGAGCATTCTGGTAGTCGAAGGTTACATTTCCTTCGCCCAGCAGTTCTGTCAGCTTATCTTCGAAGCCCTGTGTTGCTGCGTCCAGTGCGGGGTGTTCCAGCTGCTGCACGATACCGATTGTATATGCGTCGCCGCTTGCAGCTTCATCTGCGGGTGCTTCTGTGCTGCCGCCGCAGGCTGTCAATGCCATTGCTGCAACCATCATAGTGGCTGTCATTTTCATCCATTTTTTCATAAGAATCTCTCCCTTTCTTTTTCTTGCGTTTTCCGACGCTTTCACTTTCTCGCATACACGCGAGTATGCGTCACATCGTTAAAGTCATTATAGCACTCCACTTAACAATGTCAAGAAATTATTTCCAAAAAATCACAAGTTCTTTGTATACATTTTTTTGCCGATTTTTTATGGCGTTTTCCATAGGCATCAGCCCAAAAGCGCCCTGTCGTTGGCAAATTCCTTGCCGCTGGCAACGGTGAACTGATGCAGCAGGTCATCTACCGTCAGGTTCTTCTTTTCTTCCCCTTTGATATCCAGAATGATCTTGCCGTCCCACATCATGATCAGGCGATTGCCGTGGGCAATGGCATCCTTCATGTTATGGGTCACCATCAGGGCGGTCAGGTTGTTTTCCGCAATGACTTTATCGGAAAGCTCCAAAACCTTTGCCGCTGTTTTGGGGTCCAAGGCTGCCGTATGTTCATCCAGCAGGAGCAGCTTTGGCTTTTTCAGGGTCGCCATCAGCAGCGTCAGCGCCTGCCGCTGACCGCCGGAAAGCAGACCGACTTTGGTCCGCATACGGCTCTCCAAACCCAGATCCAGTGTCTTCAGCAGCTCCACATATTCTTCTCTTTCCTTTTTTGTGATGCCCCATCTCAGGGTGCGCTTCTGCCCCCGGCGTTTGGCTACCGCCAGATTTTCCTCGATCTCCAGATCTGCCGCTGTGCCATTCATAGGGTCCTGAAAGACACGCCCCAGATAAACGGCTCTCTTGTGTTCGGGCAGCTTTGTGATATCCACCCCATCGATCACAACAGAACCAGAATCCAGAGGCCATGTGCCGGCAATGGCATTCAGCATGGTGGATTTTCCGGCACCGTTCCCGCCGATGATGGTAACAAAATCCCCTTCTTCCAGGGTCAGATTGACACCGTTCAGGGCTCTTTTTTCATTGACAGAGCCGGGATTGAATGTCTTATAGATATTTTTCAGCTCAAGCATTTTCCCCGCCTCCTCTCTTTACATGGGTGGCAGAATATTTGCCTTTCAGATAAGGCACTGCCATAAACAGGGCTACGATCAGGGCACTGATCAGCTTCATATCTGTTGTTTCCAGCCCCAGCCACAGCACCAGTGCGATAACCACGAAATACAAAATGGCACCGCCCACAACGCCCACCAGGCGCAGGGCAAAATTATGAAATACCTTATCAAAAACAACACCGCCGATGATAACGGCAGCCAGACCGATAACGATGGCACCACGGCCCATATTTACGTCGGCGTTGCCCTGATACTGGGCATATAAGCCCCCTGCCAGGCCAACCAGGCCGTTGGACAGCATCAAGCCGATGATCTTCATATTGTTGGTATTGATCCCCTGGGCACGGGCCATTTTTTCGTTATTCCCTGTGGCACGGAAGCCTCGTCCCATTTCTGTGCCGAAAAACCAGTACAGCAGCACAATGACAGCCACACAGAAAATAACAGAAACGATGATGGCATGGGGGATATCTCTCAGGCTAAGGATTAGCTGGTAATTATCTACGCTGATGGCCTGATTGGATTTGCCCATGATCCGCATATTGATGGAATACAGCCCCAACTGAGTCAGGATACCTGCCAGGATACCGGGAATACCGAAAGCAACGTGGAATATACCTGTTGCCAGACCGGACAGCATGCCTGCGATGGTGGCAGCCACCAGAGCAACTCCAACGTTCTGCCCGGAAAGCATCATCATAACGGCTACAGCACCGCCGGTGGCAATGCTGCCATCTACTGTCAGATCCGCAAAATCCAGCACCTTAAAGGTGATGTAAACGCCGATCGCCATGACGCCCCAGATCAGCCCCTGGGCCACAGAGCCGGGAAGGGCATTGAATAATGCCATAATGTTCATTGAAAAAACCTCTTTCCTAAATGGATTGATTTTCACAGGAACAAACGGAGCTATTTATTTTTTTCTTTTGTATCTTCTCCTTTTTTCTTTTGTATTTGCCTTTTACCGGCAAAAGTTCCTATAAAAATACATTGCAAAATGAATTATAGCACTGGCATTTTGGTTGTCAACATCGAATCGAATATTTCGATGAACCACATCGAAAAAATGACTGATTCGATTTAACGCCTAAATGCATAAACGCGCAAAAGTGTAAAAGCATTAAAAAAGCGGAGCATTTTGCTCCGCTTTTGAAAAAATTTTCTCGATCATTCAACTGTTTCCAAGGCTTCCATGCCTTCGGGGATCTCAACATGCAGCGCTGCCGCCATATCCCCATTATATTTGGGTGTGATGCCTTCGGATACAAATTCGATGGGCATTTCCGCAGGGTTCGCACCATTTACCAAAATTTCATATGCCATTTCCGCGGCTTTTACGCCCAGATCATAGTAGCTGATGGACAATGTGGCAAGGGCACCGATCCGGCACATGGGTTCTGCCCCTGCAAAAGAAGGCACACCGGCAGGAAGGGTAATATTTTTCACAATCTCCATATTACTTGCAAAGGTATTGTCGGTAGGGATATAAACTGCGCCGCAATCGCTGACTACCTTTGTCATGACTGCCTGAATATCATTGGAGTCTGCTGCTGTGTATACAGCATAGTCTCTGTTCAGTTCCTTCAGATGCTCTTCTGCCAGCTTTGCCTGATATGCAGAATTGGGTTCTGCAGAGCAGTATACCACTGCTACTTTTGTATCTTCCTGGCAGAACTGCAGCAGAACATCTATCTGTGCGCTGATCTCCGCCAAGTCGGAAACGCCGGTCACGTTTCTGCCGGGGGCTTCATTGGAATCCACAACACCAGCGGTGATATAATCTGATACAGAAGCACCGATGATGGGGATATCTCCCGTCGCAACTGCCGCAGACTGCAGTGCTGTTGTACCGTTTGCCATGATCAGGTCTACCCCGTCGGAAACGAATTTTGTTGCGATGGTAGTGCTGTTGGTCTGTTCCCCTTGGGCATTTTTCAGATCAAAGGTTACATTTTCTTCCCCCAAAAGCTCTATCAGCTTATCCATAAAGCCCTCAGTTGCCGCATCCAAAGAGCCATGCTCACTCTGCTGCACAATGCCGATCCGATAGGTGTTTTCCGCCGTTTCGCCTGTGCCGCCGCAGCCTGTCATCGCCATAACTGCCGCCATCAAAGCAGCTGCCAAGCCCATGTATTTTTTCATTTTCATACGGTGTCCTCCTCCTTTTTTTACAATCTTCCTGCTGTTTTGTTTCAGACTAATCCCATTTTACGATCCTACTTTGTAAGGTGATTATAGCACCCTAAAAGGGAAAGTCAATATCAAATTAAAAGAGCCACAGGCTTTTGCCTGTGGCTCTATTGTTTTTGATCATTACTTGCCTTGGAGCATTTTCTTCACAAGACCGCCAACGACTTTCATATCCGCGCGACCTTTTACCTTAGCTGTCACGATACCCATGACTTTGCCCATTTCCTTGATGGTCGTCGCACCGGTCTGTGCAATCGCTTCTTCTACGATCTTCTGAATTTCATCCTCGCTTAACTGCTCTGGAAGGTAACTTAACAAAATTTCGATCTCTTTATTGAGTTTTTCGATCAGATCTTCTCTGCCGCTCTTGATATAGTCGGGCAAGGAATCCCTTCTGCTCTTGAGCTGTTTGGAGATAACATCGATGACACCTTCATCATCCAGTTCCACCTTGTTATCTTTTTCGATCTGCAGGATACCGGAACGGATCAGCTGTACTGTATCCTTTTTCAATGTATCCTTTTCTTTCATAGCAGTTTTCAAATCTGCAAAAAGCTGCTCTTTTAATGACATATCATCATCCCTTTTCGCCTAAGTAAAACATTTATCATCTGAATTTACGTTTTCTAGCGGCTTCGGATTTCTTTTTGCGTTTTACGCTGGGTTTGTCATAATGCTCTCTTTTGCGTACTTCGCCCATGATACCATCTCTGGCACATGTTCTTTTAAAACGACGCAGTGCGCTGTCCAAGGATTCATTTTCTTTAACTTTTACCTCTGACATTGAATTTCCCTCCCTCCCAGTGCGAGATTCGTTGATGGCAAGAAAGGTGCTTTTGCGCCTTTTTTTACCATACATTTAAGAATTATACACAAAAACTCCCGCAACGTCAATAAGAACAAAGAGAAATTCTTAAGAAAAATCATGCCAAATCTGTTTCAGCCGCAGGTTTTTTTGTGTTTTTTACAGTACTTTCCTTTTTTACGGGAATTTTTGCGGAAGCTTTCCGTTCCAGAATGATCATCCCCAGAGGAGGAACGTCCACATTCACGCTGAACTGACAGCGGCTGCAGGGCGCTGTGGTGCTTTCCATAGGTGCTTCATTCACCACATTGCTGCCGCCGAAGCGTTCTGCGTCACTATTGAAGATCTCTGTATATACCCCTTCCTTGGGCACGCCCAGGCGGAACCCCTTATGCACCACGGGGGTGAAGTTGCAGACAAAGAGCAGTTCCTTTTCCTTGCTTCTGCGGATAAAGGATACTACGGAGCTGTCCGCATCGTCACATTCGATCCACATAAAGCCATTGGGGTCGAAATCTTTTTCCCAGAAAGCGCTTTCCTTGGCATACAGGTGGTTCAGTTCCTTTACGTAGGCCTGCATATGCTGATGGTCGGCATACTGCAGCAGATGCCAATCCAGAGAACGGGCTTCGCTCCATTCCTGATACTGACCAAATTCACCGCCCATAAACAGCAGCTTCTTGCCGGGATGACCCATCATAAAGCCATAGGACAGACGCAGGTTGGCAAAGCTCTGCCAGGTATCCCCGGGCATCTTGCCGATCATGGAGGATTTCATATGCACCACTTCATCGTGGGACAAAACCAGAATAAAGTTTTCGGAATAGTGATAAGCCATGCCGAAGGTCAGCTTATTATGATGATACTTTCTGTAGATAGGGTCTTTTTTGATGTAGAACAGGAAGTCGTTCATCCAGCCCATGTTCCATTTCAGGCTGAAGCCCAGACCGCCTTCTTCGGCATCTCTGGTCACACCTTCCCAAGAGGTGGATTCCTCAGCGATGATGACTGCGCCGGGTTCTCTCTTCGCCATGATGGAATTCATATGTTTCAAAAATTCAACTGCTTCCAGATTTTCTCTGCCGCCGTATTTATTGGGCAGCCATTCCCCGTCATTTTTGCAGAAATCCAGATACAGCATAGACGCTACCGCATCCACACGGAGACCATCGATATGGTAGGCATCTACCCAGAACAGGGCATTGGCCAGCAGGAAGTTGATGACCTCTTTTCTGCCGTAGTTGAAGATATAGGTGCCCCACTGCAGATGTTCGCCCATACGGGGGTCTTCATGTTCATAGAGGGCTGTGCCATCGAAGCGGGCCAGACCAAAATCATCCTTGGGGAAATGGGCAGGCACCCAGTCCAGAATGACGCCGATGCCGTTCTGGTGGCAGGTATCGATGAAATACTTGAACTCATCGGGGCTGCCGTAGCGGCTGGTGGGGGCATAATAGCCCGTTACCTGATAGCCCCAGCTGCCGTCGAAGGGATGTTCTTCCACAGGCAGGATCTCGATATGGGTATAGCCCATTTCCTTTGCATAGGGCACCAGCTGTTCCGCCAGTTCCACATAAGTCAGGAAACGATTCTCTTCTCCCCGTTTCCAGCTGCCCAGATGGACTTCATAGATATTCATGGGAGAGGTTTTGAAATCATATTTCTTTCTGGCAGTCATCCAGCGGCGGTCTTTCCATTTATACCGCTTCAAAGGATACAGCACAGAAGCTGTCTGGGGGCGTAATTCGGAAAAAAGGCCGTAGGGGTCTGCCTTATCCACGTGTCTGCCATTGCACTGTACCACATGGAATTTATATTTATCCCCTTCCTTCAGACCGGGAATGAAAATTTCCCAGATGCCGGAATTGCCCAGCTTTCGCATCAGGTGTCTGCGGTGATCCCAGTTATTGAAATCGCCCACCACGCTAACTGCCTTGGCATTGGGCGCCCATACAGAAAAGGCTGCCCCCTTGGCACCGCCGTGGGTCATCAGTCTGCCGCCCATTTTTTCATAAATTTCATAATGGGTGCCGGCACCGAAAAGGTGTCTGTCAAATTCGGACAGGGTAGGCGCAAAGGAATAGGGGTCGTATGCCTTCCAGCTATGGTCGCTGTAATCGGTATATTCCAGCTGATAACGGAACCATTCTTCCCTATCCTCAATGGTCACTTCGAAGAAGCCATCCTGATGGAGCAATTCCATGGGATACTTTTTACGCTTGTTATTTTGGTCGATGACGGTGATGGCTTTGGCACCGGGCAGGAACGCACGGACAGTCACCATTTTTTTGCCGTCCTGTTCGATCTCATGCATCCCCAGCACCGTATGGGGGTCACCATGTTCCCCGTTTACAATGTGAAAAATATCATAAAGTTTTGTAGTTGTAAGCATATTCTCATCTCCTTTGCAATTTTTTCTTATATTTCAAACCATTGGGTTCGATGCTTTTTTATAATATTATATCATAATTTGAAGCGGAAAACCTCGAAAAACTTCGTTTTTCTCAGTCGCTTTGCTCCTTCAAGCTAAAAAAACAAGTCTCTTTATCTGCAAGCAACAAAGCGACTTGTTTTTTTAGCTTATCTCCGCTTCTTTACGAATATTATATCATACTTACCCTATATTTCCAGACCAAAAACCCAACCAGATTTTGCCAAAAAAGGCCTTATTTTTACCAAAAGGAAACAATGCATCATAGGTCTTGTCAGGCGAAACGAAAACAGATATACTGTTTACATAAAGACATTTGTCCATATTGCCAAAAAGACACATCGAAGGAGGGAATCTCTATGAAACTGATGTTTTTAGGGGCTGCCCATGAAGTAACGGGAAGCTGCCATTATATCGAAGCCTGCGGCAAGAGCATCCTGTTGGACTGCGGCATGGAACAGGGGCGGGATACCTATGAAAACCAGGAAATCCCCGTTTCCGCTGCGGATATCGACTACGTTTTCCTTTCCCATGCCCATATCGACCATTCGGGGCTCATCCCCTTGTTATACAAGAATGGCTTCAAGGGAGAGATCTATGCCACCGAAGCCACCACAGACCTTTGCCGCATCATGCTGCTGGACAGTGCCCATATCCAGGAATTTGAAGCCCAGTGGCGCAACCGAAAAAACAAACGTGCCGGCAAGGAGCCCTTCGAGCCTCTTTACACCACGGAAGATGCCATCGCAGTACTGGATCATTTTGTGGAATGTGATTATATGAAAAAGGTACCTGTCTGCGACGGGATCCAAATACGCTTCACCGATGTGGGGCATCTTTTGGGCTCCTCCAGTATCGAGATCTGGCTGACGGAGGACGGCGTGACAAAAAAAATCGTTTTCTCCGGGGATATCGGTAATATCAACCAGCCCATCATCCACGACCCCCGTTATACCGCCGAAGCCGATTATGTTATCATGGAAAGTACATACGGCGACCGCTACCATACGGCACCCCCCGATTATGTAGCGGAACTGGCACAGCATATTCAGGAGACCTTCGACCGGGGCGGCAATCTGGTCATTCCTTCCTTTGCGGTTGGGCGTACCCAGGAAATGCTCTATTTCATCCGTGAGATCAAGGAACGGAAGCTGGTGCAGGGGCATGACGGCTTCAAGGTCTATGTAGACAGCCCCCTTGCCATCGAAGCAACAAAGGTTTTCGTGGAAAATTACTTAGACTGCTATGACACAGCCGCCATGGCACTGGTAAAACAGGGCATCAATCCTCTGGAATTCAACGGTTTGGAAGTGGCAGTCACTCCTGATGATTCCATGGCCATCAACTTCGACAAAAGCCCGAAGGTCATCATTTCCGCTTCCGGCATGTGTGAAGCTGGGCGCATCCGCCATCATTTGAAGCATAACCTCTGGCGGCCCGAGTGTACCATCCTCTTCGTTGGGTATCAGGCAGTGGGCACACTGGGCAGAAATATCATCGACGGTGCCCACGAAGTACGGCTCTTTGGCGAGACCATTTCCGTCAATGCCCATATCGAACAGCTGGCAGGGGTCAGCGGTCATGGGGACAAAAAAGGTCTGCTGAGCTGGGTGAACCATTTCGAGCAGAAGCCGGAACGGGTTTTTGTTGTCCACGGGGAAGATATGGTTTGCGAGGATTTCACCAAATGCCTGCGGGAGGAATACGGCTACAACGCCTTTGCCCCTTACAGTGGTGCCTGCTTTGACCTGCTGACGAACCAGATGATTTCCGAAGGGGTCAAGATCCCCGTTGCGCCCAAGGAATATCCCAAGGCAAGGGCCCAGTCCGAAGGAGGCAAGCGGGCCATGTATCTGGCGGATCAGCTGGACGAAGCCGGCAAACGGCTGCAGCGCATCATCAGCCAGAACAAGGGCGGCGCAAACCGAGATATGGAAAAACTGCTGAAACAGATCAACGAGCTGTGTGATAAATTAGAAAGTTAAAGACCTTGAGGGCTCTGCCCTCAAACTCCCGCAAGGGTCTCAGACCCTTGACCCGATACAAAAAACAGACTGTACCATTGTACAGTCTGTTTTTAGATTTAAACTCTATTTTAGTTGCCGGCGATATCGAGACTTCTAAGTAAAACAGAAGGAGAGCCAATCCCGCCGGAACCGAAATACAAATCATCGGCAAGTTCTTCTATCCCTTCTAACAGATGATAGAAATTCCCCGCAACGGTAATCTGCTCCACAGGCTGCCCAATCTGTCCGTTCTCGATCCGGAAGCCCTCCGCCGAAAGGGAAAAATCACCGGAAACGGCATTGGTGCCTGCGTGGAGCCCCATCAGGCTGGTGATAAAAAGACCATTCCCCATTTGGCGGAACAAATCCTCTCTGCTGATTTCGCCCTTTTCCAGATAAAAATTGGTACAGCCCGTTTTCACGGAGCCTGTCAGCCCCGCCTTAAAGCCATTGCCTGTGGATTTCACGCCGTCTTTCTTGGCGGTCTTTCGATTATAGAGAAGGGTTTTCAGCACGCCTTTTTCGATGACAGCCTTATTTTTCCCGGAAACGCCGTCGCTGTCAAAGGGGATAGAGGCATAGCCGCCGGGAAGGAGAGCATCATCCCGCAAGGTCACCTTTTCCGATGCGATCTTCGCACCTGTTTTATCCTTTAATAAAGAAAAGCCCTTCTGCACGTTTTCCGCAAAAAATATTCCCGCAAATGCCCCCAGCAAAGCAACCATAGCTCTGCCGTCCAGCACCACATCATATTCCCCACTGGGCACAGAGGATGCCCCCAGATGGGCCGCCGCACGGATGGCTGCTTCTCTGCCCGTTGCTTCCGGGTCGAAGCCCTTCCAATCCTGATCCTTCCAGAAATAGGAGCCTGTTTTTGTTTCCTCACCCTTTTTGGCAATGGCGGAAACGTAAGCGGTGGCAAAGTTTTTTGCAAAGGAAACATCCAGTCCCTTTGTATTTTTGATGGCGAGCTCCGCCAGACCTGTCCCCAAGGCGCAGTAATCCAAGGAAGCCACTTCCTCTGCCCCTGCCAGAGCCGCCTGCTCCATCCGCATGGCTGCGGCAATTTTTTCTTCTACCTGCAGCTGCTCCAGTGCTTCATTGACCCCTTCCAAATGGGGATAGCTTTCCTCCCCTTCATAAAGGTCTTCCCTATCTTCGGGAGAAAGGAGTGCGGCATTTTCCTTGGCCGTTTCCACCAGATAAGGAATGGCCGCCTCCGTCAGCTGTTCCGTATAGGCATAGCCTGTCCGTCCGTTAAGATTGCCCCGGAAGGAAAGCCCCTCCTGACGGCTGTTTTCATAATTGGCGACCTCGCCTTCCAAAACCAGCACCTCGAAGCTTTTGCCACCCCGATAGAATACTTCACATTCGGCGAAGCCCTCCTTTTTGCCATAGGCAAGGACTTTTTCCAAAAATTCATTTCTATCCAAAGCACTTACCCCCTTCCGCCTACGGTCATGCTGCTGACACGGATCATGGGCTGCCCCACATCAGTAGGGATAGAGCCGCTCTTGCTGCCGCACATGCCCTGGGCCCGTTTCAGATTATTGCCTACCATATCAATATCCCGCAGGACTTCCGCCCCTTTACCGATGAGAGTCGCCCCTCTGACGGGCTCGGCGATTTTCCCATTTCGTATCATATATCCTTCCAAAACGGCAAAATTGAAGGAGCCCGTAGCAGGGTCTACACTGCCGCCGCCCATCTGCTTTGCGTAAAGGCCAAATTCCGTATTGGCGATGATTTCCCCAGGGGTACTTTTACCGTTATCGATGAAGGTATTGGTCATACGGCTGGTGGGGGCAAAGCGGTAATCCTGTCGGCGGGCAGAGCCGGTGATGGCTGCCCCCATGCGTCTGCCGTTCATACGGTCTACCAGATAAGACTGGAGAATACCATCTTTGATGAGGATATTTCTGGCGGTGGGTGTGCCTTCGTCATCCATTTCCGCGGAACCCCAGCCATTTTGAATCGTACCATCGTCAATAGCTGTGACCAGAGGGGATGCGATCTGCTGTCCCATTTTCCCTGCAAAAACGGAAGCATTTCTTGCCACCGCCGTTGCCTCCAAGCCATGGCCACAGGCTTCGTGGAAGATGACCCCACCGAAGCCATTATCAATGACTACGGGCATCTTCCCCGCAGGGCAGGGCTTTGCCCCCAGCATGGTGACGGCGATGCGTGCCGCCTCCCTTGCCGTATCCTCCACATTGATGCGGTCGAAGAGTTCATACCCTTCGGAGCCGCCGGGCCCCAGATGTCCGCTCTGCTTTTCTGTGGCAGAAGAAGCCACCGCTTCCACGGTGAAGCGGCTGCGGGTACGGTCTTCTTCCCCCCAGACGCCCTCACTGTTGGCAACCAAAACGTGCTTCATCACTTCCAGATAGCCGGCACGGGTCTGGGTAATCAGAGCATCAAATTCCTTCGCCGCCTGAGAAGCCAGACGGAGCTGCTCCGCTTTGGCGGTTTTGGCAATGCTGTCCGGCAGGATGCGGATGGGGTTGATACATCTTGCCGCCATCTCCTTCCAGCCCTTCACGTTGTAGATGCGGTCGCCTTTCAGTGCCGCCGCGCCCTCTCTGGCAATGCGGATAAGGTTTTCCTCGGAAAGGTCATTGGTAAAGCCGTAAATGGCCTGGTTGCCGAAAAACAGGCGCACCCCTGCGCCGTAATCCATGCCCCCCAAGGCCGTTTCCACCCTGCCATTGACCATGGCAATATTACTGCGTTTGGTCTCTTCTGCGTAAATCTCCGCAAAATCCGCACCGCTTTCCAGTGCCGCCGTCAGTATATTTTCCACTGCTGCTTTTTTCAGCATGTTTTCTCACTTCCTTGTTTCTTGTTCCGTTTCCTCCAGATAGAGGCTGACTGCCTCCAGATAATGGAGGAGACTACCGTTCTGTCGGATGAGATATTTTTTCTCGAATGCGTCGTAGGGGATGGATTTCCGTCCGCCCTTTTCCGCATTTTCCCAGTATAGTTTCAGTGTTTCAAAAGGCAGCAGATAATATTCATCCACTGCGGAAAAATGTACCAAAAGAAAGGAGAGTCCCCGTTGTTTCCGAAATTCCTCCATAAACGCCATCTGATGGGCATGGATATTCTGCAGGGGCAGGCTTTTCCCCGCCGTTTCCTTGGCATCAAAAGCCACAGGAACCCCTTGGGCCACGCCGATATAATCGATAGTAGACTGCTTTTCAAAATAAGCCAGGGTGATGGTCTTTGTCTCTGCATCCATCCGCACCGGGGTGATAGGGGTAGGGATCTTCTGGAACAGTGCCAGCCCCTCCTGTCTGTAGCGTTCGTTTGTGAAATTGATGATCTCTTCAAAGGTACTGCCCCGCAGCCCTCTGGAATTCCAATGGGACATCCTGCTTCCTCCATAAATACTTACTGAAAAGATAAGTATAGCACACTCTGTCCTATTTTGCCAATTGGGATACGGTCACAAAGGTGATGCCTGCCTGTTCCAGTTCGGGGATCAGCTCCTGTATGGCTTGGGCAGTGACTTTTCCGCCTTCCGGCCCCACATGACCGATGGCAAGGGCTTCCCCTTTTTCCAGAGCCACCTCCGCCGCCTTGCGGAGATTGGATTTCACCTGTTCCAGAGAATCGGTGCTGTCCAGAAACACATCCCGCCCCAGAAAAGAAACGCTCTTTTCCTCTGCAAGGGTCTTGCCAAGGCTTTTCGCCGTGGTCATACTGTCCACAAAAAGCATATTCCGTTCCTTTAACAGATCCATCACCACAGAAAGGCTCCTTCTGTCCTCCATAATGGCAGAACCCATGTGGTTATTCATCCCCACGGCATCGGGCAGGATAGAGAAGGCTTCTTCCACCCGCAGCTGGATCTCCTCATCGGTCATGGTGCGGAACACGCCCTTTTTCCCCACCCATTCCTTCTTCCCCGTCAGGGATTCCATGGGCATATGTATGAAAATTTCCTTTCCTGCCTGCCGTACTGCCGTCGCATCGCTTTCTGTGCAGGCGGAAAAGGGCATGATGGCTACCGTGAAGGGGATGGGCAGTGCCAGCATTTCTTCTGTCCCTTCGCCGCAATAGCCAAAATCATCGATCAAAATTGCCAGTTCTCCCCTTTTTTCCCCACTGGCGGTCACCGCTTTCCCCGCCTGCATTGCCGCTGCCGTTCTGCCGCTCAGAAAACACAGGCTGAACAGCATCAGATAGCCGATACCCTTTTTCCAGTTCAGTTTCATCCAAATCGCCCCTCTTTTTCCGTTACTCTATACCTATCGGCTTTCCTTGTCCCCTATGTGAAAAACTATTCGTATGGCTTCGCCTGACTCATGCTAAATTACAGTATCCCTCCATTTCTCTCCGCTGTATCACAAAAAGAGCATCGGAATCCACCGATGCTCCAAAAAAATTTCTAAGTTATATTAAGATACCATGCCTTTTTCTTTCCAGCCCTTCCTTTCTTTCAGCAGCAGAAAAACTGCCAGCAGGAAGGTCAGCCCATCGGCAATGGGAGCCGCCCCCAATGCCCCATCCAGCCCGAAACGAGAGGACAACAGCAACGCCAGAGGGATCAGGAAAAAGACCTGGCGGGACAGGGATACGGTCAAGGCCTTTGCAGGACTGCCGATGGCCTGGAAGAAGGACGATGTCACATTTGGCAGACCATAGACAAAAAAGCCCAGCATATACAGGCGGAAACAATGGACCGCAAATTCCTGATAAAGAGGTTCTTCTTCCACAAACAACGCCGCCAGGAGGCCTCCGCCAAACTGGAATACGGCAAACCACACCATAGAAATAAGAATGGAGACCTTCGCCCCTATTTTAATGGTCTGTTTCACCCGTTCAAACTGCTTCGCGCCGAAATTATATCCATTGATGGGCTGTGTGCCGGAAGCCAGCCCCACGAACATGGCATGGGCGATCTGATAAATCTTCATCATCAGCCCATAGCAGGAAAGGGCGATATCGCTGCCGTAAATGGTCATAGCACCGTAATTCCGCATCAGATTGTTCATCACGATCTGGGTGGCTGCCGTTGCCGTCTGGGTGCAAAGGCTGGGGAAACCAAGCTGCACGATATTCCCCACGGTTTTGCCCTTTAACCGCAGATTTTCTTTTTTCAGGTGAAAATGCTGAAATCTGGGCAGATATGCCAGAGCGATGCAGCCGGAAACGATCTGCCCGATGATGGTCGCCAAGGCCGCCCCAGTAATGCCCCAACGGCATACAAAAATAAAAATGGGGTCAAGGATGAGGTTCAAGGCTGCACCGATCATCATGCTCCGCATCATATATTGGGGGTTGCCGTCGGCACGGATGATGGCAGTGAATGCCATATTGCACATGCCAAAGGGCTGCCCCAGCAGGACGATGCTCATATACTGCACCGATGCCGCCACCACTGTGGGGGATGCACCAAAGAACACCACCAGCTTTTCCGCGAACAGCCGCCCAAAGAAAGCCAGCAGTATCCCCACGCTGAACAGCAGGACAACTGCATTGGCAAAGGTGCGGTCTGCTTCCTCCTGTTCCTTTCTGCCCAGGTGCAGGCTGATATTTGCCGCACAGCCATCGCCGATCAAAAGGGCCAGGGCCGCCGCAATGGTAGAAATGGGGAAGGTCACATTGGTGGCTGCCACGCCGGTGATGCCCACTGCATGGCCGATGAAGATCTGGTCTACGATATTATACAGGCAATTCACCATCAGGGTCAGGGTGGTGGGGATGGAAAATTTCAGCAAAAGCCGACCAATGGGCTCTGTCCCCAGAATATTTTGTTTTTGTTCAGCCATGCCGTTCCTCCTTTCCCGCTATACCTGAAAGAGAAGCCCCAAATCTCTTTTCAGACTTGAGGCTTTGCCTTACGTTATTTCATTTATTTCCCAACAGGCTTGCCGCAGAAACCACAGAATTTCTGGCCTTCCGCCAGCACTGCGCCGCATTCCGCGCACACAGGAACAGGGTCTTTTTCGATGCCTGCTTTTTCCGCTGCCTGCTCTGCTTCTGCCGCCTTTTCCGCTGCTTTGCGTTCCGCTTTTTCTGCTTCCCGCTCTGCTTTTCTTGCTTCGCTTTCCGCTTTGATCTGGTCGATCTGGGCTTCCAGATTACGGATCTTATCCTGGGCTGCCACGATCTTATCGCAGATCAGCATGGCTTCTTCCTCCAGCTGTTCGCCAACGGCAAATTTTGCCCAGTAAAATTCGCCCAGCTCTCTCTGGTACGCCTGGATATTTCCCTTTGTCAGATTGATGTCACTGATGAGTTTATTGGTTTCCAGGCTGTCATTTGCCTTTTCCGAAACCGTTTTTGCCATTTCACCCAATTTATCAAAAAAAGCCATCAAAATTCCTCCTCTTTGCTCCATATTTATCCATATTATATATTTTCGCTTTTTTCCCTGAAATTCCTTTTTCTGCCCGCCTTTTTTCCGCATAAAAAAACAAAATCTCTTCATAATGAATAGAGAGGTGATGGACATGGACTGGCTTCGCAAATGGGACACTCTGCCGGAAGAGGTGCGGCAGCTGATCCTGCACAACGGCAGAGATATGGGCCGCTTCTATACGCTTTCCACAGAAGAAAGGCAGGATGTGCTGGATCGTATCCGCATGGCGAATACCCCCGGCGAATTAGAAAGCACAGCAAAGCGGAAATAGGCATGTAAGGGTGTCGACAAAGTCGACACCCTTCGTCGAAATCAGGATTTCGACGAGCTGAAACAGAGGAATAAACAGGCGGGTTCCATTGGCATAAATGCCTTGAAACCCGCAGTTTTCCTCGTCGGAAATAAATTCCTCCTGCGGATTCCAGTCAGAGAACCCTTCGTTCCCCGAACCCTTCCGCTGCTTAAAAATCATTTTACCTATCATCTGTAAGCACGCAAAATCCCCAAAACTTCTTCCAAAAAACAAAACTTTCTATTCATTCTCCCGAAAAAATACCTTAGTATTTACATTGGCAAATACAAGCCGTATAATAAATGAAATGCCTATTGAATGGTTGAAAAAGGAAAGCAGTGAAGAAATAGAGAGGAAGCCGGCACCATGGATTTGTTAAAGAGAAGAATTATCGAAGACGGAACAGAATTGGGTACAGAAGTCGTAAAAGTAGATTCTTTTTTGAATCATCAGCTTGATATCGGTCTTTTTATGGCCATCGGCAAAGAAATCCATCGCCGCTTTGGTCATTTGGGCATCAATAAAATCCTGACCATCGAATCCTCCGGCATCGGCATCGCAGCCATCACAGCCATGTATTTCGATCTGGTTCCCGTTGTGTTTGCAAAAAAAACACAGCCCAATACCATGTCCGATGAATTTTACGGTGCAGCTGTAAAATCCTTCACCAAAGGCACAGTTTCCATCGCCCGGGTGGCAAAGCAGTACCTGAAGGAAACCGACAGAGTCCTCATCATCGATGACTTCCTGGCACATGGCGAAGCTGCCATGGGGCTTTGTTCTCTGGTAGAACAGGCCGGCGGTCAGGTCTGCGGCATCGCAGCCGTCATCGAAAAAGAATTCCAGGGCGGCAGTGCGAAGCTGAGAGAAGCCGGCTACCATGTGGATTCTCTGGCTGTCATCACAAAGATCGAAAACGGTCATATCACATTCAAGGATTGATCTTCCATAAAAAATACTCCCCCCCCGCCGAAATCGGCGGGGTTTTTTTATCCATTTTTTCATTCTTTCCGTTTTATTCCAAAATTTGCACAAAAAACACTCCAAAAAATCTACATTTTCACGGTTGAGAACTGCCATCTGCTTTGCTATGATAAGCAGGCGTGCTTTGTCTCGTTAAAAAAAGCCGCGGCAAATACGGGTCGTATTTGCTACTTTCTATAAAAAATAAGATGTAATAAGATGTAAAAATGAAAGGGGATTTTGCATATGCTGCGTGCTTTCATCAGCAGTTTGAAAAATGAATTCCGCGGCTATAACGCAGCCGCATTGACAAAAGACCTGATGGCCGGTCTGACCGTTGCCGCCGTTGCCCTGCCCTTGGCCCTGGCCTTCGGTGTCAGCAGTGGTGCTGACGCTGCTGCCGGTCTGATTACCGCTATCATCGCCGGTCTCATCATGAGCTTGCTTTCCGGCGGCTATTATCAGATCTCCGGTCCAACCGGTGCTATGGCGGCTATCCTGATGTCTCTGGTCGCTGCCTACGGTATGGATGGTGTGTTCATTGCCACACTGATCGCTGGTGTCATCCTGCTTTTGGCAGGGATCCTGCATCTGGGCAAGCTGACTTCCTTCATTCCGGCTCCTGTTATCACAGGCTTCACCTCCGGTATCTCCATCATCATCGCATTGGGTCAGGTAGATAATTTCTTTGGCACACATTCCGAAGGCACCTCTGCCATCGCAAAGCTGTTCAGCTATGGCCGTCTGGGCTTCTCCCCCAACATGACAGCCGTAGGTCTGGGTGTCTTCGTGATCCTGTTCATGGTGTTCTTCCCTAAGAAGTGGAACGCAGTGGTTCCTGCTTCCCTGCTGAGTATCATCCTCACCACAGCCTTCTCCATCTTCATGGGTCTGGATGTGGCTGTCGTTGGGGAGATCCCCAAAACACTGATTCCTGAAAACCGTCTGCTGTTCAGCGCCCTTGATGTGAAAACCATCACAGCACTGGTAACACCTGCTTTCTCCATCGCCATTCTGGGCATGATCGAAAGCTTGCTCTGCGGTGCTTCCGCAGGCCGTATGACAGGGGTTCGTCTGGATGCCAATCAGGAACTGATCGCCCAGGGCGTTGGTAACATCCTGCTGCCCTTCTTCGGTGGTATCCCTGCTACAGCAGCCATCGCCCGTACCAGTGTAGCCATCAAATCCGGCGCAAAAACAAGACTGACCGGTATCTTCCATGCGGTAGGTCTGCTGATCTCCATGTTCCTGCTGGCTCCTGTTATGTCCAAGATCCCTCTGGCGGCTCTGGCCGGCGTTCTGATGGTAACAGCCTGGAGAATGAACGAATGGGAATCCATCCGCTACATCTTCTCCCATAAATTCAAAGGCGCTATGCTGGAATTTGTTGCTACCATGCTGGCAACCATCGTATTCGACCTGACAGTGGCTATCCTCATCGGCGTTCTCATCGGTCTGGTATTCTTGGTATCCCGTCTGTCCTTTATCGAGATCAACTATGAAGATGTTGATATGAACCGTATGCACGTAACAGACCCCGTTCTCTGCGAACGTTACAGCAACGCAAAGGTTGTTTACATCACAGGCCCCATGATCTTTGCAAACACACAGTCCGTTGCGGATATCGCCCTGAAGGTGGAAGGCTATGACACTGTCCTCTTCTCCATGAGAGGTGTGTCCAACATCGATATTTCCTGTGCCCAGACCCTTCGTGAGCTGGTGGAAAGCCTGCGGAAAAAAGGTGTGGACGTTGCCATCTGCGGTGTGCCTACCCATGCCATGAAAATGATGGATCGTTCCGATCTGCACGAGATCATCGGTGATGAAAACTTCTACTGGAGCGTGGAACGTGTTCTGCTGACAAACAGACCCAGACCCGCTGCAAAAGCATAAAGCCAAAATCAAAACCACTAGTTAAACTAGTGGTTTGCACCCGCCCTAGAAGGGCGTTAT